>MEPB01000058.1:77165-132342 GCA_001769385.1 Bacteroidetes bacterium RIFCSPLOWO2_12_FULL_35_15
GCTATATTATTTGCCGTCAGCTTAATTCGAATAAATTCATTTTTCGCATTAACACCAAAGTGAAATATAAAATAGTCCATTTTTAAAACCTCACCCAACCCTCTCCTTGCAAAAAGGAGAGGGTTGGGTGAGGTTTTATACTTCACTTTTGGATAATACAATCGTACATTCATGGTCACCCTGAGTTTGTCGAAGGGCGTATTTCGTAGATTGTTCCATACAAAAGAAAATTAAAAAATAAAAATAATGCTACGTTTTTTAGTATTGTGATGTTTTTTTATCCTCTTGTTAATAATTATCAGACCTTCGTTTTAAGATTAGAAATTTATTGAAGTATTTTTGATAAGAATTAAATTGAAAAATGTTTTTCTTAATTGACGAACAAACAATATGGATTCATTCCGACCGAAGTGGAGGAATTTTTATACTAGTTAAAAAAAATTGTACAGGAGTAAAAAAATCTCGACAAGTAAAATTAAATTATGGCAAATCATATTACAAAAATTAAAGTTGGAGATAAAGCCCCTGATTTTAAAGGAAAAGATCAGGACGGCAATTTTGTTTCTTTAAATGATTTTAAAGGAAAAAAACTGGTCTTGTATTTTTATCCGAAAGACAATACTCCCGGCTGTACACTGCAAGCTTGTAATTTGCGTGATAATTATGAAGCCTTGCTAAAAAAAGGATATGCAATTGTTGGGGTAAGTGCAGATGATGAAACAAAACATAAAAAGTTCATTGAAAAATACAGTTTGCCATTTCCTTTATTGGCTGATGTTGATAAAACTATACTTAAAGCTTATGATGTGTGGGGAAAGAAAAAATTTTTAGGAAAAGTGTATGATGGAATAGTTCGTACAACTTTTGTAATCGATGAAAAAGGGGAAATTGAAAAAGTGATCACCGATGTAAAAACAACAAATCATACAGCTCAAATTCTGGAGGGTAATTAAAAATTCACAATTAAGAATGCAGAATTCACATTTTAGATTTAATATTTATAAATCCAGTTTAATAAATTAGTAACAATTCGTTTATTCGTAACCAAACTTTAACAAACACAGTTTAGTAAATTAGTAACCATTCGTTAATTCGTAACCAAAACAACGTAACAAACAAAATCAACATAAAAATGAGCAAAGAAACCAAAGAAACAAAAGCGGCTAATTCAGCAAAAGAGATCAACAAGGAAAAATTAAAAGCCTTGCAACTAACCATTGATAAATTAGAAAAAACGTATGGCAAAGGATCTATAATGAAAATGGGAGATACAGCTATCGAACAGGTAGAAGTAATTCCAACAGGTTCATTAGGATTAGATATTGCATTAGGTATTGGCGGTTTACCAAAAGGAAGAGTGATTGAGATCTATGGACCTGAATCATCAGGTAAAACAACCTTAACTATGCATGCTATTGCCGAAGTTCAAAAAGCAGGTGGTATAGCGGCATTCATTGATGCAGAGCACGCGTTTGATCGTACTTATGCAGACAAATTAGGGATCGATACGGAGAATTTATTAATATCTCAACCTGACAATGGAGAACAAGCATTGGAAATCGCAGAAAACTTAATTCGTTCTGGAGCTATTGACATCATTGTAATTGACTCCGTTGCTGCACTCGTTCCAAAAAGTGAAATAGAAGGAGAAATGGGTGATTCAAAAATGGGATTACATGCTCGTTTAATGTCACAAGCTTTGCGTAAATTAACCGGAACAATTAGTAAAACAGGCTGTTGCTGTATTTTTATCAATCAGTTACGCGAAAAAATAGGAGTAATGTTCGGTAATCCTGAAACTACCACCGGTGGAAATGCTTTAAAATTTTATGCTTCTATACGACTTGATATTCGCAGAATAGGACAAATTAAAGATGGAGATGCTGTTATCGGAAATCGTACACGTGTAAAGGTTGTGAAAAATAAAGTTGCTCCACCTTTCCGTATGGCAGAATTTGATATCATGTATGGCGAAGGAATTTCTAAAATTGGCGAGATCGTTGACTTAGGTGTTGAACATAATATCATCAAAAAAAGCGGATCGTGGTTTAGTTATGGTGATACCAAATTAGGGCAAGGTCGTGATGCAGTGAAGGCTCTTTTTAAAGATAATTATGAATTGTGTGATGAAATTGAAGGAAAGATCAGAGAAGCATTAAGCGCTGTTACTGCTACACCAGAATTGGTTGCTGCAAAATAATAGAATAAATGTCATGCTGAACGATTGAAGTATCTGTTCTTGTAGCTGATTGTTTGCATAAAGTAATAAAGGAAAGATTCTTCGTTTCACTCAGAATGACAATTGCTTCAAATCAAAATAATGTCATCCCCAATAGCATTGTAATTAACACATTGCGAAAAGGGATGACATTTTTATTTATTTTTGTTAATATGAAAATTAAGATAAATTTATGTTTAATTGCAATTGCAGGTATTTTCATTCTTGCATCCTGTGGAGGGAATTCAAAAAAGGAAGAAATAAAATCTTCCGATTCACTTAATACAACTACAACAAAAATTCCTGAGGAATTAAAAGCAATCAATGAACAATTGGATGCGAATCCCAATAGTGCCGATTTGTATCATCAACGTGCAAAATATTATTATAAGAATAAAGATTTTAAAGCCGGTTTGGAAGATATGATGAAGGTGATGCAAATTGATAGTACAAAAGCAGACTATTTTTTAACCTTATCTGATCTGTATTTTGTGATCAATAAAACAGGTAATGCAAAAGCGGCTCTTGAAAAATGTATAAAACTTGACGAAAAAAATGTGGATGCAATGCTTAAACTGGCGGAGTTATATTTGTATGTTCGTAAAAATGAAAAGTCGATCGAATATATTAACATGGCTTTAAAAGTTGATAAATACAATTCAAAAGCATACTTCATGAAAGGCATGAATTATAAGGATATTAAAGATACTGCCCGTGCCATATCCAGTATGCAAACAGCAGTGGAGCAGGATCAGCAATATTACAATGCGTATATGCAACTTGGTCTTTTAACTGCTGCTCAAAAAAATCCTTTGGCTATTCAGTATTATAAAAATGCAATTCGTATTCAACCAAAAAGTAGTGAGACCTGGTATGCTCTTGGGAAATTTTATCAGGATATGCAGGATTGGAATAACGCAATAACTAGCTATACAACATTACTGCAATTTGAGAATAATAAATTTGTACATTATAATATGGGTGTAATCTATCTCGAAAAAATAAAAAAACCGGATATTGCTATCAATCATTTTTCTGAAGCAATAAAACTTGACCCTAATTATATTGAGTCGTATTTTGGTCGGGGATTAACCTATCAGTCAATTCATAATATAAAATTAGCTTCTGAAGATTATCAGGCTTGTTTATCAATTGATCCCAATTATCAACCTGCTCTTGGTGCCTTGCATCAATTAAAAAAGAACTGATTTTGTATTCTTTTTTTCTTTGGTTTAAAGAAATAAAACAAGACCCCAAAATAGTATTCCGGAACTATTCGGAATATTTTTTATTTTTAATAATATCTTGAAAGGGTAATGCTTTTTATTTAAAGATCTTATTCTTTACCTCTCCATCTGATTTTCGAAAATTTATTTCATGTAATTAATGTTTCGTGCTATAAGTCATCTTTTTAATTGACAAAAATCAAGAAAAACTTTGTTTTTATGACGGTATTTTGCAAAAAAATTTTAAATAATCATAAAAATAAGAAAACATGAAAAAAAACTTTACACTATCAATTGCAACATTATTTGCTCTTGGATTAATGTCATTCGACATTTTGTATAGTACAGGTGAACCTGACTATACAGGATCGCCTGCAGATGGAGGAGCTGATTGCACTAGCTGCCACTCAGGGATTGTTAATACAGGAGAAGGATCTGTAACTATTGCGTCATCTCCTTCACTTGCAACCGGATACGCTGCAGGCGCAGATTACACAATAAGCATTACCGTAGCTAAAGCAGGTCAAACAGCATTTGGTTTTGGTTTTGAAGCGCTTAAAAGCGGAAATACTGATGGAGGTATCCTTTCAGCAATTAATGCAGGTTCACAAAGTCTGGTTGGCACCGGACCAACAAACATGGTACATAATGGCAGTGGTATTGGAACAGGAACCTTCACATTTACATTTAATTGGAAAGCTCCTGCTGCAAGTACCGGAACTGTTACTTTTTATGCCGCTGGTAATGCAAGCGATGATGATGGTACATCTAGTGGAGACTTTGTTTATACCACTTCTTTAGTTGTTAACGAAGCTGCTGCTGCCGGAATCACAATTACAAATGCAGATTTTACCAATCTTCCTGTTAACAATTTTCAAAATACAGATACCTTGCCTGTTGTCGCCATCTCACCAGGTGCAGCGGGAGCAAATGTAACATGGGATTTTACAGCTTTAAATGCCGATATAAATATTTCGAATAATATTATTACTCCTTCAGGTGGATTATTGGCTTCATTTTTTCCTACAGCTAACAGATGTTTAAAGCAAGGAACTACTGATCATTTTTATTTTGATGAACAACCTTCAGAACTTAATTTATTAGGTTATGCAGGTGATATTTTACAAAATGGAACTCCTTATGAAGCAGTTGTTTTAAGTAATCCTGAAACAATAATTACTTTTCCATCCACTTATAATACAACTTTCAATGATGTTTCAGCCTATGATGTGAAATTTGAATATAATGGAACTTATTCCGGTTTTCAGATTGACTCAGTAAGAGAAAAGGAAACCATTACTATTTCTTCTTTAATTGATGGTTACGGAACTGTTATAACTCCCACCCATACAACAGGCTTCCCTTGTATCCGTCAATTTGTAACAAAAGTTTCTGTTGACAGTACCTGGGCCAAAATAGTAAATCCTCTTTCCGGATTACATTACTGGATCAATACTTCAGGAACTACCAGCACTTTCAAATCTTACTCGTATATCACCAACTCGTTTGGACCAATTGTCGACATTCAAATGAAAGCTGATGCAACCGGTAGTGCAAATACAGATATTTCTGAAGTGAAATGGAACCCGGCTACTCCCGTTGGAATTGCTAAATACAGCAATTCAGATATCACGGTTTATCCGAATCCAGCTGCCGAATATCTAATTGTCAACAAAACTTCAAATGAGAATTTAAATGTAGTGATGTACGATATCATGGGAAGAGAAGTTTTAACAAGCACAGTAAACGGTCAATCAGCTAAAATTTCAATTGCTTCACTTGCTAATGGAACATACATTTTGAAAATGTTCAACAAAGGAGCAATTGTACAAACAAATAATTTAATAATTAACAATTAAGATTTGAATAAGGCTTACCAAAACAGAACACTCTTTTTGGACAGCACTCATATCAAATAAATAAAAAACAGAAAACAAATAAATAAAACTATGAAAACAATGAAGCTTTTTAGATTATTCTCAATAACTGCGATAGTAGCAGTGGGATTAGTTTTTTCTCTTTCCAACTGTAAAAGAGAAAAAGAAATTATAGTGGTAAATGTACATGACACACTTAAAGGAAAAGACATTACAGGTCTTTGTATTTATCCTGATTACACAAATGCAATGGTTCCTGCAAAAGGAGCAGCTCTTTTGCTTTATAGCGGTTCATCTGCTACAGGGAGCGCTGTTGCTAGTGCTTTTTCAGATTCTTTAGGGAACTATTCTTTCAAATATTTATTGCCGGGGACATATTTTGTTACTGCAACTTATAATACGGATAACGTAAATTATAAAGATTTTCTTCATGGAATTAACTTTGTTTTTGATGGTGTTGTGATCACTATGGGTTCCAGTAATATTACACAAAACATCACTCTTGCAACTGTTGCTGCTCCAGGGGTGTTAAAAATCGCATTAGATACCATTATAGCAGGACCTTCCTACAGATTAGTTACTTTGGAATCTCATAGCAAAGCTTCTTGGGAAGGAAATTGGGCGTATGGAACTACCACAAATTTACCATCCTTGGGGATGCAAGGAGGATTCAATGTATTTAAGTTTACAAAATTTGATTTTGATGAAGCTAATCCTGCTAACATTGTGATAAATGCTTATGTTCAAACATCATCTATCAATACATTTGAGCCTGTTCGTGATGCATTAGCAGGTGGTTGTGTGAGAAAAACACTAAATGTAGATACTATGATGGTAGGTACTGTTGTAACTCCATTACCAGAAACTGATACAATTCGATTTTATGCTAATGCAGGTGAAGTTGTAAGATATGGAAAAGGTTATTTGGCACATGGCCATATGAAAGGGTTTTACAAACATCCTTATGGACAAACGGGTATTGGTGGATCAGGAGCATCTGATTTCCTTCCTGCTGATACTTCTTATATGCAAGCTAATGATGGAATTCCTTACGGAACAACAATTGACAAACCTGTTGATATGTATTTTGAATACATAAGCAAAAACAAAAAATGGTCTGGTACAAATTATAACTGGATGTTTGTTTTTGAAGGAAAGTTTGTTATTGATATAAGAAATTCTTTTTATATTAAAACAGGTTCACTAAGAGACATAATAACTGTTACACCACATGTTAATATGATGGGTACTACTAACAGGGAATACTAAACTTGATTTAGGAGTCCAAGATTCTTAAAATAATTAATGAACCCGACAGGTTTTCTATACAAGAAATCTGTCGGGTTTTAAATTGAAGTAAATAATAAATCAGAATAAACTGAAGTAGAAATTATTGTAAGAGTTTTAATCCGGGTTTTTAATGAACTTTTCTAAGATTCGCATTAGAAAGTTTTCTAATCCCAATTGTAAAATTCATATTCGCAAAGTCGTTGCTCAATAGAAATAATTTTTTAATTCGCACTAAATTTATGCGGATCACTCTTTCTCAACAATGCTCCGGTAATTAAGGATGAAATAAGTCCGAAAAAAAGAACAGGGGGCAATAGTTTTAATGAACTGAAATTGTTTCTTTCAGAATTTAAATAAAAGGGAATATCCTGAGGTTTAACTTTGTTTTCTATCAATTTATTTTTCGCTTCACTTAAAAAAAAATCAATTGTATCCGGTGAAATATAATGATAATAGATGTAATTGAAAATGGATAAAATCAGAGCAAAAACGAAGGTGTAAATTAATCCTGTTTTTATTGCTTCTTTAAAATCTAAAAATCCCTGGTTTTTTCTTTTCAAAAAATAAATAGATAAAATTACTCCGCTTACTAGCATTGCAAACGTAATATAGTTTCTGTAAATATAAACTTCAATAACATAAAATCCTTTTGTGACAGCTAAAATATACCACATAAGGCAATTGAGGGATCCTAATAATAACCCTAATTTAATATTTAATCCAATTTTCATTTTTTTATTTTTACCGTCAATTACGAGAAACGAAGTAATCTCAAGTAAAAGCATTATTTAAAGATTGCTTCGCTCCTTGCAATGGCGTGTTATTAAAAATTTATTTCAATTTGTTGTCGGATTCCGCTTTTGCTTTTAACAAAACATCGTCCGCTTTTTTATTTGCTTCATCCAGGATCTTCTGAACTTTTTTATCCACTTCTTTTTTTGCAGCAGGAGCAGCAGCTTTTGCAGCCACTTTTGCAACAGGATTGTTTGCTTCATTCACTGTTTTATCAACAGCCGCATATCCTTCGGCTTTTGTTTTGTCAGCCAATATTTTAGCATCTGCTTTTATTTTATCTGCTTGTGCCTGTGCATCCTTCATTATTTTTTCTGCTTCTTCACGTGCTTTCTCTTTCGCCATATCAACGCCTTGAGTAATTATTTCTTTCACTTGTTCTTTGGCACTTTGTTCTGAATTAAACAGATCAGTTTTTATGGTTGGTTTTGAAACAGTACCACCGAACAAAGCTTTGATCTTCACTTTATCCCCCAGTTTCACATTGGTGCCGGCTTGTTTGTTGAGTTGATCAAGGGCACTTCCTGCAGCTGCATTTGCAGTTGAGCCGAATTCAGAACGAGGAATTTCTAATACCCAGGTATAATCAATAGTTTGATCAAATCCGGTGGAGCCTTTTACTTTTCCGGTTATGTTTCCTGATTTTATTGGCATTTCATCTACTTCAACTCTTCCATCTTTAAATTTAAAACTAGCATTGACATTTTCAAAGGTTAGTTTTTTATACTTCGGTTGCTTTAATGCATCAGCTAGTTTATTGATGGGTTCGAAGCCTTCCACCGAAACTGTTTTTGTTTGCAATTTACCATAACCGGCTAATGTATTTAATGCCGGACTCATATGTTCATCCAATTGACTTGCAAATTTTACGGTGGCACTCATTTTCCCTTTTGCATATTTAGCAATAGGAGCAAGCTTTTCAACAGTGTTAAATGTTTTTACAGTTTTAGGGATATCAAAATTTGCAATGTCCATATCCATGTCAACCACAGGTTTCCTAGGGTTTTGTGTGTTATACATTCCACTCATTGACAATGTTCCTTCCACGTCATTCATTGTTAATTTCAGATCATCCAATTTCATTTGGCTGTCTTTAATTGCCACACCGCCACTAACATTGGTGATAGTTAATTTATCATATAATAATTTTGAAATGGTAGTATTTAATTTAACATCAAGATTAGATGGAACCTCCACAACTGCCATTGATGCTGTATCAGCTGCAACAGGAGTTGCAGGTTTTGCTGTTTCAGTACTTCCCATCAATTCATTGATGTCCATTAACGATGATCTTAAATTAAATGAACCTTTTAATAAAGAATCTTTCAAAGCATATTGCAAAAAGTTTTCGATCTTCCCATCCAATTGAATATCGCTCTTACCCAGCTTTGCATCAAATTGTGACAGCTCCACAAATTTTGGTGTAAAGTTTAAATACAATTTACTTATTTGAGTTGGATAACTTACTGTTTTTGATTTATAATTCATATCCAAAACGGTAAGTGTTCCTTTGGCATCAAAATTTTCGTATTGTTGTTTTTCAATCGCACTCATTCTGCCTTTCATCTTAATGTCGGCTGTGATCATTCCATTCAGGTCATCTCCTTTTTCAAGAGGAATAACATCTTTTATAGTTGCTAAATTTATTTTAGCCAATACTTCTGTAATAATATTTGCATCCGAAACAGGAGTAGAAACATGCATCTTCGCATCCACAGGATTTCCTCCCAACTCCACATGAAATTTATTTAAGTCGATAATGGTTGCATCAGGTATTCCTGTTTTATTATCAACTACTAAATCAATTTGAATATTAGTTGCTGATTTTGGTAAAGCAGGATATTGGAACATCGCATCTTTCACCATTAATTTAATGCCGAATGCAGGCATCTTTTTGTCATTGTAGATCCCTTTTGCATAGCCATCCAATGCTAATGATCCTGTTGTTTTTACTTCTTTGAAATCTGCTGTATAAACGCCCGGGATGAGTGACAAAATATTCTTAAATTCAGTTTGATTAGCTTTGAATTTCAGATCCATATCCATGTCATCTTTTGGCATTGCGAAGTATCCATCCAATCCTAAAGTTAGTTCATTGAATGAAAACTCATTTTCCTTAAATGTGAATTTGAAATTTGGCATATCTGCATCCATATCAACCTTTAGGCGGGTTTTTACTTTGTTCATGTAAGTTACACCACCATAACTTAATGTGAATTTTTCAATCTCAGTTAATGTTTGCAAAAGAAAATTATCAGAAGTAAAATCACCACTTAACGTATGATTCATATTATACAATTCAGTTTTCATTCCTAAAGAAGCATCATCATAAACAATGTAACCTCCTTTTATTTCAAACTTTTTCAATGTCATTTTGAATTTACTCGGCTCCTCCGCTGTTGCAGCTTTTGTGGTGTCGGTAGAAGGTTTGGTAATATCCCAGTTTGCTTTTCCATCTTTCAGAACCAATGCATGTATGCGAGGTTGGTCAATTACTATCGTATTGATCTTGTATTGATCACCTTTTAGTACGCTCATCAGATTTAAACCAACAGTTAAGTTTTTTGAATACAACAAGGTGTCGCCAGCAAAATCACCTGTGTTTGCAATGCTTACACTATCGATAGAAAGTGTAAAGTCCGGGAATGAACTGATCAGCGTGAGATCAAATTTTCCAAAGTTTACTTTAGCATTCAGGTTTTTATTGGCTTCATCTTTTACAAATTGCACAATTTGTTTTTTGAAAAGAAATGGTGCTGCTATAATTAATATCAGCAATACAAGAAAAGTAATTCCTGTCCATTTTAATATTCTACGGAATAAACTTTTTTTCTTTTTTAGTGTTTCAGTTGCCATAAATTTTTAGTTTAAAATTTAATTTTGTAAGTTTAATTTATGCTATGTTTTGTGTCATTAATTATCATTCTTTCCTCCGTGTCATCTCGACCGCAGCGGAGAGATCTTTATATTCGTAGCTGAAATTCCTATTAAAAAGCACCCTCCGAAAATACATTGTGATTCATAAAAATCCAATTCGGATTCATTGTCGAAATTAAATTTTCTTTTTTCTTTCTACTCCAATTTTTTAATTGTGTTTCTCTTGCAATTGCATATTTAGCATTCAGAAACCTTTCCCAATAAATTAAATTGTAACAATAATATTCTCCAGCAAATGTTCCAGTTTTTCCTTTGTTTTCGTAATGTTCCGAAAGTCTTCTTTTTAAATTATTTGTAATGCCTATGTATAAAACTTCTTTATTCGGATTTGTTGTAATGTAAATAAAATAGTTTTTCATAAATACAAAGATTCCTCCGCTTCGGTCGGAATGACTTCCAATTAAATTTTCGAATTAATTTTATTTCGTAATAAATGATCCATAAGAACGATTGCTGCCATTGCCTCCACAACAGGAACAGCACGGGGCAATACGCAAGGGTCATGCCTTCCTTTACCTGTTATTTCAGTTTCCTCGCCTTTTGAATTAATTGTATTTTGTTTTTGCATGATCGTAGCAATTGGTTTAAATGCTACTCTGAAATAAATATCTTCGCCATTACTTATTCCTCCTTGTATTCCACCCGAATGATTTGTTTTGGTTTTTACTTGATCATCATTTATAATAAAAAGATCATTGTGTTGGGAGCCCAACATTTTTGTTCCTTCAAAACCACTTCCGTATTCAAACCCTTTCACGGCATTAATACTTAACATAGCCTTTCCAAGATCTGCATGCAATTTATCAAACACGGGCTCACCCATCCCAACGGGTGTTCCTTTGATTACACATGATATAACCCCACCAATTGTATCACCTGATTTTCGGACCTGCTCAATTTTTTGGATCATTGCTTCCGCAACTAATTCATCCGGGCAACGAACAAGGTTGGATTCTGCTTTATTCAAATCAAGATGATGGTAAGCCTTTAATAATTTAATATCACCAACTTGCGAAGTGTAAGCTTTTATGCTAATTCCATTTTGCTTCAAAAATAATTTTGCAATTGCTCCGGCAACAACCCTGCTAACTGTTTCTCTTGCTGATGATCTTCCGCCACCACGAGGGTCACGCATTCCGTATTTTGCATCGTAAGAGTAATCTGCATGTGAAGGGCGATACACATCTATATTGTTTTCGTAATCGTTTGATCGTTGATTTTCATTACGGATGATAAAACCAATTGGTGTTCCTGTAGTTTTACCTTCGAAAATTCCGGAAAGGAGTTCTACTTTGTCGCCTTCTTTACGCTGAGTGGTGATGTGTGATTGCCCGGGACGTCTTCTGTCCAATTCGGATTGAACAAAATCCAGATCAATTTGCAATCCGGCAGGACAACCATCAATGATGCCTCCCAAGGCTGCGCCATGAGATTCGCCAAAGTTGGTTAAAGTAAATAGTTTTCCAAAGGTATTACCTGCCATAAGAGTTTTATAACAGGCAAATTTAATGAATAAATGGTTGATATTTTTTCAAATCAAAAAAATAAAAATCAAATGATTTTCTTCACTATATTCGTATCTTTCTGCCCTATTTTTGAATGATGAAGATCCTTATTAAAAACATAAAACAATTAGTTCAAGTCGAAGAAAATCCGCAATTAAAAATTGTTGGAAAGGAAATGAAAATTTTACCTTGCATCAATGATGCTTGGCTTGCCATCGAAGATGATAAAATTGCAGGATTCGGAAAGATGGATGATTGGGAAGGAATTACTGATTGGACAAATTTAACAGTTATTGACGCTTCAGATAAAATAGTGATGCCATCCTATTGTGATAGCCATACACATATAGTTTATGCAGGAAGCAGAGAAGGGGAGTTTGTTGACAGAATTAATGGTTTGACCTACGAACAAATTTTTGAGCGGGGAGGAGGAATTTTAAATTCCGCAAAAAAATTAATGGAAGCTACAGAAGAAGATTTAATTGAAAGTGCCCTGAAACGTTTGAATGAAATTATGTTGCAAGGTACCGGAGCAGTTGAAATTAAAAGCGGTTACGGCTTAAGTATAGAGGCTGAATTAAAAATGTTGCGGGTTATAAAAAAGTTAAAAACAATTTCTCCATTAACAATTAAAGCAACTTTTCTTGGGGCACATGCACTGCCAAACGAATACAAAACCAGGAAATCAGATTACATAAAATTGCTCATAAACGAAATAATGCCTGTGATTGCCAAAGAACAACTCGCAGATTATTGCGATGTTTTTTGCGAACAAAATTATTTTACAAAAGAGGAAACTATTGAAATTTTGACGAATGCAAAAAAGCATGGTATGACTCCAAAAGTACATGCCGAACAATTGAGTAATTTCGGTGGTGTGTTGGCTGGAGTGGAAGTAGGTGCAATAAGTGTGGATCATCTTGAATTTATTTCTGATAAAGACATTGAAGCATTAAAAAATTCTAAAACAATGCCTACTATTTTACCGGGTGCTGCTTTCTTTCTGAATTTACCTTTGCCACCGGCACGTAAAATGATCGATGCAGGCTTGCCTGTTGCCATAGCCAGTGATTACAATCCGGGAAGCTGCCCTAGCGGGAACATGAATTTTATGATGTCGATTTGTTGTATCCAATACAAAATGACTCCCGAAGAAGCTATTAATGCCGCAACCATAAATTCAGCTTATGCCATGGACTTAAGCAAAACGCATGGAAGCATTGCTATTGGCAAACTAGCAAATGTATTTATCACAAAAGAAATTCCGGGTTATGGGTTTATTCCGTATTCATTCGGAAGTAATTTGATCGAAACAGTTATAATTAATGGGGAAGTTATAGAAACTAAAAAAGTAAAATAAGTTAATTGGTTTATTTAGGCTTAGCCTAAATTTCCTAATTAACCATTCAACCAATAAATTAATTAACCAATGAACAAATCAACAAATCAACTAATAGAATGTGTTCCAAATTTTTCAGAAGGAAACGACTTAAACATTATCAAACAAATTACTAATGAAATTGAATCGGTAGAAGGTGTAAAATTATTAAATGTTGATCCGGGTAAGGCAACCAATCGGACTGTTGTAACATTTGTTGGAAACCCAGAAGCCGTTATTGAAGCAGCTTTTCTGGCAATTAAAAAAGCAAGTGAAGTGATTGATATGAGTAAACACAAGGGCGAACATTCACGAATGGGAGCAACTGATGTTTGTCCGCTTATTCCTATTGCAGGGATTTCAATGGAAGAAACGGCTGAATATGCAAAGAAGCTTGGTGCAAGAGTTGGTAAAGAATTAAATCTTGCTGTTTATATGTATGAAGCTGCGCAAGAAAATAAAGAGCGTAACAATCTTTCTGTGATTCGTGCAGGAGAATATGAAGGATTCTTTAAAAAAATTAAATTATCGGAATGGAAACCGGATTTTGGCCCTGCTGAACATTCTGTAAAATCAGGATCTACGGTGATTGGTGCCAGAGATTTTTTGGTTGCATACAATGTAAATTTAAATACTACATCTACCAGAAGAGCAAATGCGATTGCTTTTGATGTGCGTGAAGCCGGTCGTGTTAAACGTGAAGGCAATCCTGTTACCGGAAAAATTATAACTGATGAAAAAGGTAATCCGGTAAATATTCCCGGCTCATTAAAATCAGTTAAAGCTATTGGTTGGTTTATCGAAGAATATGGTATTGCTCAGATATCAATGAACTTAACCAATATCAATATAACGCCTGTTCATATTGCTTTTGATGAAGTTTGTAAAAAAGCAAGTGAACGAGGCATCAGAGTTACAGGTTCTGAATTGGTTGGTTTAATTCCACTTAAAGCCATGTTGGATGCAGGAAAATACTTTCTCGAAAAGCAACAACGTTCAACAGGTGTTTCTGAAAATGAACTGATTAAAATTGCTGTTAAATCACTTGGTTTGGATGAATTAGCACCTTTCAGGGCAGAGGAACGAATCATTGAATATTTATTGAAAGATGACTCGAAAAGTCGATTGATTAAAATGAATTTGATTGAATTTGCTGATGAAACAGCAAGTGAAAGTCCTGCACCCGGAGGAGGTTCAATCTCGGCATATATTGCTTCTTTAGGGATTTCTTTAGGGACAATGGTTGCCAATCTTTCGTCTCACAAACCGGGTTGGGATGATCGTTGGAAAGAGTTTTCTGACTGGGCCGAAAAAGGTCAAAATTATAAAAACGAATTATTAAAACTTGTTGATGAAGATACCAATGCATTCAATAAAATTATGATTGCATTCGGTTTGCCTAAATCAACAGATGATGAAAAAAAAGCAAGAACACAAGCCATCCAGGAGGCTACCAGGTATGCTACTGAAATTCCATTTAAGGTAATGCAATTAGCAGGTGAATCAATGGAAATAATTAAAAAAATGGTAGAGATCGGAAATCCAAATTCTATTACAGATGCCGGGGTTGGTGCCTTGTGCGCACGTTCGGCAGTGATAGGCGCCTTTTTAAATGTGAAAATAAATGCAAAAGGCCTTACAGATAAAGCCTTTGCCGCGCAACTTATTGCAAAAGGAAGCGTAATAGAGAGCAAAACTCAGGAACTGGAAAATGAGATCTTGAGAATAATTAATTCTTCTATTTAATAATGGCTATTTTAAATTCCATAAAAAGTGCTTTTCTGAAAAACTCATCTTTTCGCAGGATATTTTTTTCATTTTCTTTTCGTCTAATAATGCTCGATCTGAAAAAAAATCAACTATTGTTGATTTTTTGGCTTGTCTTTTTTGGAATGATCACTCATAATGTTGCAATGCGTTACGGCTTGTCATACCTCTTCCTTGGCCCTGAATATTTTGATAAGATCAGCGCCTTGGCTTATTTTATTGTCGGTTTTTCATGTGGTGGATTTATTATGGCTTATAATATTTCCAGTTTTATAAAAAATGCTTTTCGTTTTCCTTTTTTGGCATCACTTCGTTATCCTTTCCTGAAATATTGTATAAACAATTTTGTAATTCCATTCTTGTTTGTCATTTTGTATTGTATTCAAATCTTCTTTTTCTTGAAGGGTGAAAATATAATGTCTACTGGTAAAATTCTATTAATGATTTTATCTTTTTTATCCGGTTTAGGTATTCTTATTATATTATCATTTACCTATTTTTTTAGAGCGAATAAAGATATTTTTAAACTTTATGGAATTCAGCAAAAAGAAGATAGACCAATCAAAACTGCAAAAGCTATCACTGGTGAGCGTAATCCCCGATTGATTAAAGAATCTCGCGATTGGTACGTGGAGACCTATATTAGTAATCCTTTTAAAATTAGATTAGTTCGCTCTGTTCATCATTATAAAAAGGAAATGTTAAGAGATGTAATTAAGCGAAATCATCATTCTGCTTTCATTTTTCAAATGATCACCATTATCTGCTTGCTGGGCTTAGGTTTTTTTGGTGAAACAAAAGCATTTGAGATTCCTGCCGGGGCAAGTATTTTTCTTTTGTTTACTATGTTTATCATGTTGTTCAGCTCTTTTTACCGTTGGTGGAGAAGTTGGTCAACTGCAATTTTTATATTGTTTTTATTAGCATTTAATTATTTACATACCATTGATTATTTATCCATTGAAAATCATGCTTATGGGTTGAATTATGATACCAAAAAGGCAGATTACAGTTATGATAATTTCAAAAAGGGGGATAAAAAATTTGATTGGTATGACCAGGATATTCAACAAACGCTTACGATTTTAAATAAATGGAAAACGAAAAATACTTTTTTGAATGAACCATTAAAAAAACCAAAACTTGTTTTTATAAATACCAGTGGCGGAGGTTTGCGTTCTTCTTTATGGACCTTTTATACCATGCAATATGTTGATAGTTTGCTTAATGGAAAACTGATGAGTCAGATACAACTTATCACTGGTTCTTCGGGAGGGATGATAGGTGCTGCATATATCCGCGAACTTTATTTGCAAAAACAAAAACAAAAAATCAAAAGCTATTATGGGCCTGAATATCTGGATAATATCTCAAAAGATATATTAAATCCGATCGCATTTCGAATTGCCACCACCGAATGGCTATTCCCAATGCAGAGTTTTATTGTGGATGGGAAAAAATATCCCAAAGATCGCGGGTATTCAATGGAACAAAAACTGGAAGAAAACACAAATAACATTTTTAACAAACGTTTAAGTGATTACCAATTGCCTGAAGCTAATGCCTATATTCCGATGATGATATTTTCTCCTTCAATTGTTAATGACGGGCGGAAATTAATAATATCTCCTCAACATGTTTCCTACATAACTCAAAATTCAAGAGCAGAAAAGGTTTCATATAATAAGTTATTTGATGCTGTTGAATATTTACGGTTTTTTGAGAAACAAGATGCTTCTAAAACTTTATTCACAAGTGTTTTACGTATGAGTGCTACATTTCCATACATTTCCCCGGTAGTTTCATTGCCAAGCGAACCCCGCATCGAAATACTGGATGCCGGCTTGCGTGATAATTATGGGTTGGAAACCAGTTTGCGCTTTATTAAAGCGTTTAATGATTGGATAGCTGAAAATACAAGTGGAATTGTAATCATTCAAATTCGTGATAAACATAAGAATGTGCCTATTGAAGAAAATCCTTCTCAAACATTGGTACAGGCATTAGGGCGACCCATGGACAGTTTTTATGGCAATCTTTTCGAAATTCAGGATTACAATCAAAATCAACAAGTACAAACCACTGATCTCTGGTGTAAATCGAAAATTGAGTTTATCGACCTGCAATTGCGTAACGAAAAACATGATCGGATTTCTTTGAGTTGGCATTTGACAAACAAAGAAAAAAAGAAAGTGCTTCAATCACTTGACCTCCCTGAAAACCAGGCAGCAATAAAACGCATTGTCGAGTTATTAAAATAAAAAAAACGTTCAGCAATTTTTTTGCTGAACGCTTTCAAAATTCTTTAACCTTTTAGTTTAACACCATTTCAAAATTCTTCATGCTTTTTGATCTGCGAATGCTCAATGCTTTTGAATAATTCAGAATGTTATTGATAACATTCTTTCCCGGTTCAAAAGGAAATTCTTTTTTGTTATCAAGTTGTTCATTCATTTGTGTGTTAATTGGTTCAGTAATTTTTTTAGAAGTAGAAGTTTTATTCATTCAAAATTTGTTTTGATTTATAAGAATAACGATAACCAATCTTAGATATTGTATGAATTATAAAATACTTTTTAAATCCTTTTGAAATGTCGGTACCCAAGGTTTTTTGTTGTTTGAAGCTTAGATTTTTGAAGATTAACATTTTTTTTTATTAGCTCTAACCCTGTCCAAAAAATTCTACATTATCGAATATATTAATTAAGTGTTTTATAGTAAATTTTAAAAGAAAGCAAAAGTTTGGACAAATAAAAAAGCTGTTCCTTTTCGGAACAGCTTTTTTTTAAAAGTCTCTCGTCCTGAAGTAACAATTAGTAACTAACAACGATTTCTTTTTCTTCAATCATTTTTCGCATGTTAATTAAGGCATAGCGCATTCGTCCCAAGGCAGTATTGATACTTACATTGGTTTGTTCAGAAATTTCTTTAAAGCTCATGTCAAAATAATGACGCATCATTAATACTTCACGTTGGTCGGCCGGTAAGCGTTCGATAAGCTTGCGAATATCTTTACGTACCTGATGCTGGATTATTTCCTGCTCAATGGTCTTATCATGTTTCCCTAAAAGGTTGAAAATGTCAAATGCTTCACCATCATCATTGGTGCCACCGCTTATGGTCGGCATGCGTTTGTCCTTTCTGAAGGTGTCAATTATAAGATTATGTGAAATTCGTAAGATCCAGGGAAGGAATTTCCCTTCTTCATTATACTCACCTTTTTTTAGAGTGTTGATCACTTTGATGAAAGTGTCCTGAAAGATGTCCTCAGCCAGGGCTTTATCTTTAACAGTATGCATTATGTAGCTGAAAATTCTACGTTTGTGGCGTTGTATTAATGTAGCTAGGGCTGATTCTTCACCACCGATGTATTGATTAACGAGTTCCTGATCGTCAACGATTTGTTGAATTTGCATAGATACCTCCTTTTTAAATTATGATTAGTAATAAAAAGTAAAAGTGTATCTATATCAGGTCTCCTTTAATTAAGAGGCTTTCACAAATTTTGTTAAATAGCCTCGGGTGAATAATAAATTGAAATTAACTCTCTTAACGAAAAATTTGTTTAAATGTTGCATCAAACCAAAAATAATTCTTCATTATAACAAATATAGAACTATTTATCAATAAATCAAATGCGTAAATTGATTAATTTTGCAATCCTTAAATATTTGAATAAAAAAATGGCATTGCCCGAAAATATAGAAGAATTAAATTCGAAAGAATATATCATCATTAAAGGTGCTCGCGTTCATAATTTAAAAAATGTGGATGTGGCGATTCCTCGCAATAAACTAGTGGTTGTAACCGGTTTATCGGGTTCAGGGAAATCATCTTTGGTGTTTGATACCTTATATGCAGAAGGTCAGCGGAGATATGTGGAAAGTCTTTCATCTTATGCTCGCCAGTTTTTGGGAAGAATAGATAAACCGGAAGTAGATTATATAAAAGGAATTTCTCCGGCAATTGCTATTGAGCAAAAAGTAAATTCCAGAAATCCGCGTTCAACGGTTGGTACATCAACAGAAATTTATGATTATCTGAAATTATTGTTTGCACGCATCGGGAAAACCTATTCTCCTGTTTCGGGTAATATTGTAAAACGAGATGCTGTTAGCGATGTAATGAATTACATTAATTCATTAAAACCCGAAACAAAAATTTTAATTCTTTGTCCAATAAAAAAACAAGCGGATAAAACATTTACAAAACAATTAGAATTATTGGCTCAACAAGGTTTTACACGAATTCAGCAAAATGGTAATGTTCTTAGGATCGAAGAATTTATTGAAACAAAATTTTCAGAAAAAGATCCTGTTAACCTTGTAATTGACCGCGTGAGTGTTAAACCGGATGATGAAGATAATGAGAACCGGATTTCTGATTCATTGCAAACTGCTTTTTTTGAAGGAGAAGGAGAGTGTTCAATAGAAGTTATAAGTTCGGATGTTCAACCTTCAAAGTTGACTGAAGCGAAAAGCAAAACTCATTCGGAGAGGAAGGGGGCGAGGTCTTTCTCCAATAAATTTGAATTGGATGGAATGGCATTTGAAGAGCCAAGCACACATTTTTTTAGTTTTAATAATCCTATTGGTGCATGTAAACATTGTGAAGGATTTGGTAGTGTAATTGGCATTGATGAAGATCTGGTTATACCAAATAAAAATTTATCAGTTTACGAAGATGCAATTGTTTGCTGGAAAGGTGAAAAAATGAGCGATTGGAAAAATGTGTTGGTGATGAATGCGCACAAATTTGATTTTCCAATCCATCGTTCCTATTATGAATTGTCAGCAAAAGAACGAAGACTCTTATGGACAGGGAATAAATATTTTGAAGGCTTAACGGATTTTTTCAAACACTTGGAAGCACAAGCTTATAAAATTCAATACCGTGTAATGTTATCCCGTTATCGGGGAAAAACAGTATGTCCTGAATGCCTTGGGACACGTTTGCGAAAAGACGCTTCGTATGTTAAAGTGGATGGTAATTCAATTACTGATATTGTGTTGATGCCGGTAAAGAATTCATTGGGATTTTTCAAGAAAATTAAATTATCTGAATTTGATACTACCGTTGCGAAACGCATTTTGGTAGAGATCACTAATCGTTTGCAATTTTTGGATGATGTTGGGTTGGGTTATCTTACCTTAAATCGATTGTCGAATTCATTGTCTGGCGGTGAATCACAGCGCATCAATCTAGCGACATCCTTAGGTAGCAGTCTTGTTGGCTCGATGTATATTCTGGATGAGCCAAGTATAGGGTTACATTCAAGGGATACACAGCGATTAATAAAAGTGCTTACTTCTTTGCGTGATATTGGAAATACAGTAATTGTTGTGGAGCATGATGAAGAAATAATGTATGCTGCCGATCAACTTATTGATATAGGTCCATTGGCCGGAACACATGGCGGAGAACTGGTTTTTCAGGGAACCCACAAAGATCTTGAAACGGAAGAAAAAAGTTTAACAGCACTTTATCTAACAGGAAAAGAAAAAATTGAAGTTCCAGGTAGCAGAAGAAAATGGAATAGATTCATTGAAGTAAAAGGTGTTCGTGAAAATAATCTTCAGGGTATTGATGTTAAATTTCCACTTAACGTAATGACAGTAGTTACCGGTGTTAGCGGTTCGGGAAAAACATCATTAGTAAAACGGGTTTTATATCCCGCATTAAAAAAAATACATGGTGGTTATGGCGAACAAACCGGAAGTTTTGATAAGTTGCTTGGTGATATAAATGCTGTTGCTGCAGTGGAGATGATTGATCAAAACCCGATTGGTAAATCTACCCGCTCTAATCCGGTTACGTATGTTAAAGCCTATGATGAAATACGAGCCTTGTTTGCTGACCAACCTTTAGCAAAAAATCGTGGATATAAACCATCTTTCTTTTCATTTAATGTGGATGGAGGACGTTGCGAAGTATGTGAAGGTGAAGGTGAAGTGCAAATTGAAATGCAGTTCATGGCTGATATTCATTTGGTTTGTGAAACTTGCGGTGGAAAAAGATTTAAACAGGATATTTTAGAAATTACTTATACTCCACCAAATTCAACTATTACAGAGGGCAAAAACATTTCAGATATATTAAATATGACGGTGGATGATGCGATCGATTTTTTTGATTCATCACAGCGGCCTGGTAATCATGAAAAGAAAATAGTGCAGAAATTAAAACCATTATCTGATGTTGGTTTGGGATATGTTCATTTAGGTCAACCTTCCAGTACATTAAGTGGAGGTGAAGCACAACGTATTAAGCTGGCTTCTTTCTTAGGAATGGGACAAAGCACAAATTCGCCTACACTTTTTATTTTTGATGAACCTACAACCGGCTTGCATTTTCATGATATTTCTAAATTGCTTCATGCGTTTAATGCGTTGATAAAACAAGGGCATTCTATCATCATCATCGAACACAATGTGGAGATAATAAAGTGCGCTGATTGGATAATAGATCTTGGCCCTGAAGGAGGAACTGATGGTGGGAATATTGTTTTTGAAGGACTTCCAGAAGATCTGATTAAATGCAAAGGCTCCTATACAGGTAATTATTTGAAAAGTAAATTGAAATAAATTCATAGCATCCCTATGCTAACAAAAGCAATCAATAAAAATTATCTGATCTTTATTTTAGTTGCTTTGTCGTTTGTGTTATACGTCAGAACCATTAATTATGGCTTTGTTTGGGATGATGAACGAATTCATCTTTCAGCAAATAAGCAATTGATGGAAGGAGATATAAAATCATTTTGGGAGCAACCTTATTCGGGAATGTATATTCCTGTGACTTATTCCACCTGGACCATCATAAAAAATGTTTTTACCGATAAAAATAAACTTTCTCCAAAAGTATTTCATTTAGTAAATGTGATCACTCACAGTATCAATTGTATTTTACTTTTTCAGTTATTACTAATTTTATTTAAAGATCGAACACAAGCATTTTTTGGAAGCTTAATTTTTTTGCTGCATCCAATGCAGGTAGAATCAGTTGCCTGGATATCTGAGTTTCGCGGACTTTACAGTGCATTGTTTTCATTTTTAGCATTGTTGACTTTATTTCGGTATTTGGAAAAAGAAAAAATGTTTTCTGCTTTCAAATTTCCGGCTACAAAGCATTTTTTATTTTCTACTGCATTTTTTTTGTTGGCTCTTTTAGCAAAACCATCGGCAATTGTTTTACCTTTTGTTGCAGGCGTTTTAGTCTGGTGTTTTTATAGAGATAAATTTATTTCGGTTTTAAAAAGTTTAACTATATGGATTTTATTTAGTATTCCAATCGTTTTAATAACACAGCATTCGCAGGAAAATGAATTGATTTTCGAAAATATTTCAATTCTCCAAAGGGTATTGATAGCAGGAGATTCCTTGTTCTTTTATTTTCAAAATTTTTTCATTCCATATCCTTTGGTAGCATGTTATGGTTTTACACCGGAATATATTTTAAATGAAAAAATAATTTATTTCACAACAGCAATTTGTATCTCATTATTTCTATTCCTGTTTATAAAACGAAGAGCATATCCAATATTATTTTCGTCTTTTACAATTATTTTCATTTGTTTGTTGCCTGTCTTGGGTATTGTTCCATTTGAATATCAAAAACATTCTAATGTTGCGGACAGATACATTTATTTCGCAACATTAGGTTTTATTCTGTTAGTTCCCTTGTTTGCAATTTATTTGAAGAAAATAAAATATTCCATTTATAGTATTGGGCTTGTTTTTTTATTGTATCTGATAGTTAATATTAAACAAACAGCAACCTGGAAAAATGAATTTACGGTATGGGATAACACGCTTTCTCATTATCAAAATAGTTCGAATGTATATTACAACAGAGGCGTTGAATATTCAAAAATGGGAAAATTTCCGGAAGCTATCAATGATTATTCACATTCTCTTTTGCTAAAAAATAATTACCTCGATGCCTTATTTAACAGAGCAAATGCATATGAAAATGTTGGGGATATTAATTCAGCTTTTATTGATTACAATACCTATTTAACAATTGATTCTACCGATGGTTCGGTTTATTATAAACGGGCCTATTTATTTTACAAATCCGGAAATATTGTTGCGGCAATGAATGATGTGAGAAAATCAGAACAATTAAACTTTCCTGTCAGTTTAAAATTTAAAAAAACTTTACAAAAAGAGATTGTAAAGTTTAGGGAGAAAAAATAGGTTAAGTAAAACGATAAAGGCAATCACTTAGCTTAAAAGTAGCGAAAATTATTATGCGTTAAAAAGTTCGTCCTTAAACTGCAATTCAAACAAGTGTTTATAGTGCTTATTATTTTTGAGTAATTCCTGATGATTTCCCATTTCAATAATTTCGCCTTTATCGAGTACAATTATTTTATCTGCTCGTTGGATGGTAGCTAAACGGTGTGCAATTATGATGGAAGTGCGATTTTCGGTTAGTTTATCAATGGCGTATTGAATCAGTTTTTCTGATTCTGTATCAATGGAAGAAGTTGCTTCGTCAAGCACTAAGATTTTTGGATCATAAACATATGCACGAATGAATGAAATTAATTGCCGCTGTCCGACCGAGATCATCGCTCCCCGTTCCATTACATTGTAGTCGTAGGCATTTGGAAGCCTGCTGATGAAATCATGAGCCCCGACTATTTTTGCTGCCTCGATGATTTGTTCCCTGGTTATTGAAGGGTTATTTAATGAAATATTATTTGCAATGGTATCTGAAAATAAAAAAACATCCTGCAAAACAACTCCAATGTTTTTTCTTAGAGAGGTTAATTCGTAATCACGTATGTTTATTGAATCTATTGCTATAATGCCTTTGTTATATTCATAAAAGCGGTTCAGTAAATTTATGATGGATGATTTTCCTGCACCTGTTGCACCAACCAGTGCAATTGTTTCACCGGGTTTAACAGAAAAGGATAGGTTTTTTAAGATCCATTCTTCTTCATTATAAGCGAACCAAACATTTTTGAATTCAACATTCCCTTTTATATTTTCTGCAATCTGTTTCCCTTTGTTTGTAATGGATTCCTTTGTATCCAGAACATTAAATACACGGTTGGATGAAACTACTCCCATCTGCAAGGTGTTGAATCTATCTGCGAGTTGACGTATAGGGCGAAACATCATGTTTGTGAACATAATAAATTCAACTAATTGTCCGATGGAGGTTGTGTTTTGCAAAACTCCTTTACCTCCCCACCAAATGAGTAACCCCAAGGAGGAGGCGGAAAGCATTTCTACAACAGGAAAAAATATGGAGTATGCCATAATCGAACGAACGTTTGCATCGCGATGTTTGGCGTTGATAGTTTCGAAATTCTTCATTTCTGCATCTTCTCTATTGAAGATCTGAACGATATTCATACCGGTAATATGCTCCTGAACAAAAGCATTTAAACGAGCAACCTGTGTGCGTACATCAAGAAAAGAGGCTTGCACTCTTTTTTTAAAAAGATACGTTGCAACTAATAATATAGGGATTGGAATAAGAACAATACAGGTAAGTTTAAAATTAATGAAAAACATGACAACAAGTATAACCGTTACTTTTAACAGGTCACCAATGATAACAATCAATCCTTCCGAAAAAATGTCGGCAATTACTTCAATGTCTGATACTGCACGTGTAACAAGCGTTCCGATGGGCGTGTTGTCATAATATTTTAATCTTAACCCGATAACATGTTTATATAATTGTATTCGTAGATCTTTGATAATATATTGTCCAAGGCGGTTGGTTAAAAAGGAATCGGCAAATTGCATAACAGCCTCTAACATTAATAAAGCTACTAATATAAGTGTCATGTTAAGCAACATACCCGTATTGGATTCTGTTACATAATTATCGAAGGTGTATTGAATTAAATAGGGGCGAAGTGGCGATATTAAGGCGAGAGTAACAGTAGTAAAAACAGCAAACCCGAAATTTTTGCGATAAGGTTTCACATAAGAAAATATCCTTTTCAAAATTTCAAGGTCAAGCGCTTGACCGATATTTTTCTTTTTTGACATATATGAACCAACCAATAAAAAATTTTAACTAAAATATCCTTCAGGGTATTCCACTTTTGTTAAATACAAACCACATGCATGTGCCGAAAGTCCGGCATTGGAACGGGTTTTGCTTTCGATAACTTTTTTTAAATCAGCAATCGAAAGTTTGCCTTTGCCAACATCTAATAAGGTACCAACAATTGCTCTTACCATATTTCTTAAAAAGCGGTTGGCCGTTATGGTGAAAATTAATAAGTCTCCTTCTTCCTTCCATTCCGCTTTATATAAATTACAGATATTGGTTTTGTTTTGGGTATTACTTTTGGCAAATGATGAAAAGTCGGAATATTCAAATAATACTTTGGCCGCATTGTTCATTGCTTCCACATTCAAATTTCCATAAAGGAAACAAGCCTTACTAATTTCAAAGGGATTCTTTTTTTTTGTAATGATATATTGATACGTTCTGGAAATTGCATCATAACGGGCATTCGCTTTTTCATTTACTTTAACTATTTTTTGAATAGCAATATCCTTTGGCAATGCATGATTAAATTTTAATATCCAATAATTCTGGTCGTTCATCAAATCGACTGATGAATCAAAATGAGCAAAATATTCCCTGGCATGCACCCCTGTATCTGTGCGGCCACAACCCATTACGGTGGTTGGTTCATTCAATAACCGGGATAGCATCTCATTTATTATTTGCTGAATGGTGTGGGCAGAGTTTTTTTGAACCTGCCATCCACTGTATGCTGTTCCGTTATATGAAAGTTGAATAAAATAGCGTTGCAAAATATGCAGATTTAATAGTTTATAGGCGATAGCGTGATCAGCGCAAAGGTAGAAAAAGTATCGGAAAATTTTTAATTAATCTCTTGCTGCCATTAACAAATTTTAACATCAAAAAGCATTTAAAATTGTCACTTTTAGTGTTAATTTTGTCACATCAAAAAAACAGGTGTAACCTACTCTTAGAAAATATATCAAAAAGTAGGAATGGTTTAACAAATTAATCAAAAACAATGACTGACATTAAAGAATTAAACGAGCGGATTCAACGGGAGAGTGCTTTTGTTGACTTACTGACTATGGAAATGGACAAAGTAATTGTGGGGCAGAAATACATGGTTGAACGTTTATTAATCGGATTACTTTCGAACGGGCATATTTTATTGGAAGGAGTACCAGGATTGGCAAAAACTCTTGCCATTAAATCGCTTGCGTCCACAATTCATGCAAATTTTAGCAGGATTCAATTTACTCCGGATCTTTTACCTGCCGATCTGATTGGGACAATGATCTACAGTCAAAAGAGAGAAGAATTTACTGTTAAGCATGGCCCTATTTTCGCCAACTTTATTTTAGCTGATGAGATAAATCGTGCTCCGGCAAAAGTTCAGAGCGCTTTGCTTGAAGCAATGCAAGAGAGACAAGTTACTATTGGCGAAGAAACATTTAAATTGCCAAATCCTTTTTTAGTTCTTGCAACACAAAATCCAATTGAACAGGAAGGTACGTATCCATTGCCGGAAGCTCAGGTTGACCGTTTTATGTTAAAAATAGTAGTTGGTTATCCAAGCAAAGAAGAAGAACAAAAGATCATTCGTCAAAATCTCGCTAACGAATATCCTACTGTAAATGCAATATTGTCGCAAGAAGATATTTTGAAAGCACGCAGGGTGGTGAAAGATGTATATATGGATGAAAAAATTGAAAAATATATCATTGATATTGTTTTTGCAACACGTTACCCACACGAATATAAACTTGATAAATTCAAAGGTCTGATCAGCTTTGGTGGATCACCAAGAGCAAGCATTAATCTGGCAATTGCTTCAAAAGCTTATGCATTCATTAAACGCAGAGGATACGTTATTCCTGAAGATGTACGCGCCATCTGTGCGGATGTATTGCGCCACCGTATCGGATTGACATACGAAGCAGAAGCTGAAAATATTACTTCCGAAATGATCATTAACGAAATTTTAAATACGGTAGAGGTACCTTAATCTACGAAATACGCCCTTCGACAAGTTCAGGGTGACTACGAATAAACGAAACCGAGTTTGCTACACTTGGTCTTTTAAAATTGCAATACTGAATTGGTTTTTTATAAATGAAAATTAGATGGAAACATCAGAGCTGCTGAAAAAAGTCAGAAAAATCGAAATTAAAACACGTGGACTTTCTAACCAGATATTTTCCGGAGAATACCACAGTGCTTTTAAAGGACGTGGTATGACCTTTAGTGAAGTTCGTGAATACCAGCCGGGTGATGATATTAGATCCATCGATTGGAATGTAACTGCTCGTTTTAATACTCCATTTGTAAAAGTATTTGAAGAAGAACGCGAAATGACAGTTATGCTCTTAGTGGATGTGAGCGCATCCGGTGAATTCGGAACTCAAAAACAATTGAAACAGGAATTAATTACTGAGTTGTGTGCAGTACTCGCTTTTTCTTCCATTCAGAATAATGATAAGATCGGTATCATTTTCTTTACCGATAAAATCGAAAAATTTATTCCTCCTAAAAAAGGGAAGAGCCATGTATTACGAATTATTCGTGATCTGATTGAATTTGAGCCGGAACATAAAAAAACAGATATTCAATTAGCATTAAAATATTTGACAAGTGTTATAAAAAAAAGAAGTATTGCTTTTGTCATTTCAGATTTTATGGCGGATAATTTTTCTGATGCCATGAAGATCGCAAATAAAAAACATGATCTTGTAGCATTGCGGATATATGATAAACGTGAGCATGAATTACCAAATATCGGTTTGATAAAAATGATGGATGCTGAGTCAGGGACATTGAAATGGATAGATACATCTGATAAAAGTGTACGTGTTCATTTTGCAGCAAATGCTAAACGTCATGAAGCTTATTTAAAAGAATTGTTTACTAAAAGCGGTGTTGATACTGCAAATATTAATACTTCAGAATCATACATTCAGCCTTTAACAAATTTGTTTAAGAGAAGATAAAAAAAACTCAGCCCTTAATCCCTTCTCCACAAGAGAGGGGGCGATAGGTGAGAAGCTAAAAAATGAATTATACTATAAAAAAAGAGAAGAAACAATTGTTTCAATGTTCCCAAATGAAGCTTGTGCGAGGGAACTCCGTTCCTATAGGGAAGTGCTGGGGATGGGCTTTTGTTTTTTTATTGTTTTCTTTTACTGCTTCAGCTCAGGAAATAAAAGCAACAGCAAAACTTGATAGTAGCAGTATAAAAATTGGTCAGCAGGTAAAATTGCAATTAAGTGTTCAATATAAAGCAGATAATGGTAAACATATTAAAATTCAATGGCCGGAAATTGCCGACACGATCCGTAAAGAGGTAGAAGTGGTTGGCCAGTCAAAAATTGACACATTAATTCCGGATAAGAACGATCCATTCCAATTCGTTCAAACAAAAACACTTTACATTACTTCTTTTGATTCCGGTTATTGGGCCATTCCGCCATTCAAATTTAGTGTGAATACGGATACAAATGGAATTTTTACTGAACCTTTATTATTACAGGTAAATGGTATGGCCGTTGATACAACCATTGCTATTAAAGATATAAAACCTCCATACGCTGAAGATTATACCTGGATCGATTGGTTAAAAGATCATATGTATGTGGTATATGGATCTTTGGTTACACTACTAATAATTATAATTGTAATATTCCTGATCAGGTATTTCAAAAAAGTAAAACCACCAATGGTATTTATTGAAACACCAAAAATTCCTGCCCATATTATTGCATTTGGTAAATTAGAAGTTTTGAAGAGTGAAAAACTTTGGCAGGAAGGAAAATTAAAACAATATCATAGTTTGCTCACTGATATAGTTCGGGAGTATATTGAGAATAGATATAAGATACAAGCCTTGGAACAAACAACGGATGAGATTTTGTGGAGCTTCCGAAATGTGGCAATAGATGAAGAAAGTAAAACAAAATTAAAACGTGTTTTAGTTTTAGCCGATCTGGTAAAATTTGCCAAAGAAATTCCCTTGCCAACTGAAAATGAAATGAGTTTAACAAACAGTTACGATTTCATAAATGGTACGAAAAGAGAAGAGGAAAAAACAGACAGTAAACAAGATACAAAGTAATTTAAGAGGTAAGCAATTTAACAATTCTGTAATACAACAATAAAATTAATGTTCAGTTTCTTTAACGATATCACATTTGCAAACAAGGAATTATTTTGGTTATTACTGATAATCCCCGTAATTATTGGGTGGTATATTTGGAAGAACAAAACATATTCTGCCGAACTAAAAGTATCGTCATTCAAAGGATTTGAAGGAATAAAAAAATCCTATAAACATTATCTGCGTCATTCATTGATTGCCACGCGGTTAATTGCAATTGCTTTGTTTATAGTTGTTTTGGCTCGTCCTCAATCACGTTCCAGTTATAAGGATGTTAAAACGGAAGGAATTGACATTGTTATGGCATTGGATATTTCGGGAAGTATGTTGGCAAAAGATTTTAAACCAAACAGAATTGAGGCAGCCAAGGAGGTAGCGCAGGATTTTATTGACAGTCGTCCAAATGATAGGATTGGTTTAGTAATATTTAGTGGAGAAAGTTTTACGCAATGCCCATTAACTACTGACCATGCAGTTATAAAAAATTTATTTTCAGGAATTCACACGGGTATGGTTGCTGATGGTACAGCGATTGGAAATGGTCTGGCAACAGCAGTTACAAGAGTAAAAGATAGTAAAGCGAAGAGTAAAGTAATCATTCTTTTAACGGATGGTGTAAATAATCAAGGATCTGTTGCACCATTAACTGCTGCTGAAATAGCAAAAGCATTTAGCGTTCGTGTTTATACAATCGGGGTAGGAACTATTGGGAAAGCACTTGCTCCAATTGCGATGTATCCTGATGGAAGTTATGAATATGGGTATGTTGATGTAAATATTGATGAGAAAGTGTTGAACTCTATTTCTGATATGACCGGAGGAAAATATTTCCGTGCGACTGATAATGATAAATTAAAAGACATCTATAAAGAAATCGACCGACTTGAAAAAACAATTTTTGAAGAAAAGAATTTTACAAATAAAGCCGAACATTTTTTGCCTTTTGCATTAGCCGCAGCTTTGTTTTTATTAGTAGAATTTGCATTAAAAAATACACTATTTAAAAGTATCCCATAAAAGAATAAGCAAAAGACAGTAAGCAAAAGACAGTAAGCAAAAGACAGTAAAGCAATAGGCGTAAAAAAAATAACACAAAGAACAATTAAAGAGTAAAAAAATTAAACAATTAATATAGAGTGTTTCAATTAGAAAATAAATATTACTTATATGCATTCGGTTTGATCCCGGTATTCGTTATCGTTTATTGGTTAGTGTCCCGATGGAGAAAAAAGGCCCTGGCCGCCTATGGTGATATTTCTATCATTCAAAGATTGTTTCCGGATGTTTCAAATTCAAAACGTATTTGGAAATTTATTTTATTCCTATTCGCATTTGCATTGATGATCATTGGAATAGTAAATCCGCAAGTTGGAACAAAATTAGAAGAAGTAAAACGTAAAGGTGCCGATCTGATGATCTGTTTGGATGTTTCGAACAGCATGAAGGCAGAGGATCTGCAACCGAATCGTTTAGAAAAAGCAAAACAAGCGATCTCAAAATTACTGGATAAGTTGGAGGGAGACAGAATTGGAATAATTGTTTTCGGTGGTGAGGCGTATGTGCAATTGCCTATTACCACTGATTATTCTGCAGCAAAACTGTTTTTGGAAAGCATTAATACGGATATGATCCCAACTCAAGGTACTGCAATAGGAGCAGCTATTGATCTTTCAATAGAATCATTTGGAAAAGATGAAGGGAAAAACAAAGCAATTGTAATTATCACTGACGGAGAAAACCATGAGGATGATGCAGTGAAAGAAGCAGAAAGAGCGGCAGAAAAGGGGATAGCCGTTCACACAATTGGTATGGGATCAGTGGAAGGAGCTCCAATACCGGTTTACAAAGGCAATGTGCGCGAAGGTTTCAGAAAAGATAAGGAAGGAAATACAATTGTAACAAAATTGGATGAAAAAAATTTACTGGATATTGCAAGTGCCGGAAATGGAATAACTGTTCGTGCATCTAACTCAGATGCAGGTTTAAATAACGTGTTGGATGCAATAAATAAATTAGAGAAGAAGCAATTTGAAAGTAAAATGTATAGTGATTACGAAGATCGTTTCCAATGGTTTATTGCTGCTGCATTTTTGTTGTTAGTAATAGAAACATTTTTGACAGAACGTAAAAGCAAACTTTATAATCGATTAAATTTATTCGGAGAAAAGAAATAAATGAGTTTGAGCAGAAAAAACAGATTTTTTAGTTTAGCACAATTTATTATTGTTGCTTATTTCCTGTTCCCACTAACTTCTTTTGGACAGAAAGAGAAGCAGTTTATTCATGAAGGGAACAAACAATATGATTCGAAGAAATATAGCGATGCGGAAAGAAATTATAACCAGGCATTAACTAAAAACAAAGATTCATACAAGAGCATTTTTAATCTCGGTGATGCTTATTACAAGCAAAATAAATTTGAAGAAGCCGCAGAACAATTTCAGATACTAACCCATAAAGCAACTTCGAAAGATACACTTTCGAAAGCATATCATAATTTGGGTAATTCGCTTTTAAAATCAAAAAAATACCAGGAAAGCATTGATGCCTATAAAAATGCTTTGAAAAATAATCCAAATGATGAGGATACTCGGTATAACTTGTCATATGCCCAGCAAATGCTGAAACAACAACAACAGCAACAACAGCAAAAACAAGATAAGGATAACAAGGACAAGAAAGATAACAAGGATCAGAAAAAGGAAGATAAAAAGGAGCAGGAGAAAAAAGACAATAAAGATAAAAAGGAGCAGGAAAAACAAGAAGAACCCGAAAATAAAATCTCGAAAGAAGATGCTAAAAGGCTATTAGATGCTTTACAAAATGACGAAAAAAATCTTCATGATAAAATGAAGAAACAAAAAATAAAGGGAGTTAAGGGACAGATCGAAAAAGACTGGTAGGTTTTTAAAAAAATTAATTTGAAGTTTGAAAGTTTTTTCTAAATGAAAAAAATAGGTTACATAATATTCATTTTCCTGTTTACAAGTAATGTAATCATTGCTCAAAAATTTGTTGCTCAAACGAGCAGAACAAAAGTTGCTGCCGGTGAAACATTTCAAATCCAATTTTCACTGAATGCAAACGGTTCTAATTTTAAGGCACCTGCATTAAATGATTTTGATGTGTACTCCGGTCCAAATCAATCGACTAGTATGTCTTATGTAAATGGGACAATGAGTCAGTCGGTTACATTGTCTTATGTTATTGCCGGAAAAAAGGAAGGGAAATTTACAATTGGCCCTGCAAGTGTAACTGTAAACGGTGCAACAATTCAATCGAATTCAATCGTTGTTGAAGTTTCAAAGGGTAATGCCAATACACAAAACCAAGGGAGTGGAAATCAGGCACCACAAAACCCTTCTGCTCCAACAACCGAAAATGTCAGTGATAATTTATTTGTAAAAACCGTTGTAAATAAAACAAAAGTTTTTCAGGGAGAGCAAGTGGAGGTTAGCCACAAAGTATATACAAGGTATCAGTTAAGAGGTTTTCAGGATATAAAATTTCCTGACTATAATGGTTTTTGGGCACAGGATGTTCCGGTTAATAATCAGCAAATACAAGTTTCTAACGAAAATATTGATGGCGTCAATTATCAGGTTGCTGAAATAAAAAAAACTTATTTGTTCCCGCAGCGAATTGGGAAATTAGTTATACAACCAATGAATGTGGAGTGCGTTGTGAGAAAACAATCGAATAAAAGACCAAGAGATATTTTTGAACAGTTTTTTGGGGGCGGTTATGAGGATGTTGTTTATGCAGTAAAAAGTAAACCAATCACTATCGATGTTTCTGCGGTCCCTGAAGTAAATAAGCCAGCTGATTTTGCAAATGCTGTTGGTGATTTTTCTTTTAAAGCAGAATTAAATAAAGACAAAGTAAAAGCAAATGATGCGATCAATCTTACCATCACCTTAACCGGAAGAGGAAACATAAAACTGGTTGATCCTTTAAAAATTAATTTTCCTGAAGATTTTGAAACTTACGATCCGAAAGTAAAAGACAATGTTACAACTTCGGCTACCGGAGTGAGTGGAAGCAAAACATTTGATTACCTTATTATTCCCCGTCATGAGGGGGATTATAAAATAGAAGGAATTAATTTTACGTATTTCAATCCTGAAAAAAAACAATACATCACCATTCCTTCCCCTGAATTTAATATTCATGTTGAAAAAGGAAGTGAACAGGATGTGGCGGCCAATGTTTTGAATCCACGAAGTAAAGAAGATGTAAAGGTGTTAGGAAATGATATTCGTTATATTAAGACCAAGAACATTGATTTGAAACCAAAAGGAAATTATTTTTTCGGTTCCGCATTGTTTTATGTTGGTTTAATAAGTCCGTTTCTGGCATTTCTTGGCTTTATTTTTATTCGTAGAAAAAACATCGAACTTAATAAAGATGCTGTTGCTGTCAGAAGCCGGAAAGCTACAAAAATGGCTAAAAAGAGATTGTTTATTGCAGAGCAACATCTAAAACTAAACAACAAAGAATTATTTTATATCGAGATATTTAAAGCATTGTACGGTTATATAAGTGATAAATTAAATATGCCTGTTGCTGATCTTAATAAAGAACATATTTCCGAAACCTTACAAACAAAAAATGTAAGTGCGGATATAATTTTAAAATTGATAACTACACTTGATAACTGCGAGTATGCCCGTTATGCACCAAGTGCAGTGTCTGGCGACCTTAATGGTATTTATAGCAATACAGTTGAACTTATTACGAAAATTGAAGATGAAATTAAATAAAGAAACCTATAGTTCAGGTTGTATGTTTGTTTCAGCCAAACTGGCACACAGCCGGAGAGTTTTGCAAAACCTTTTTGATTTTTCTTGGCGTCATTGCGCCTTAGCGGCAAAACTTTTAATTCGTCCCGGTAATTTAACAATTGCTTTTATATTTATTGGTTTCTTTGCAAAAGCTGATCAGCCTGTTATAATGCTCGACAGTGCAAATACAGCGTATTCAAAAGGTGATTTTTCTAAAGCAATTGAACTCTACGAGGGTATTGCAAATAAAGGATTAGAATCATCTGAATTGTATTTCAATATAGGTAACGCGTATTTTAAATCTAATAATATTGCTTTGGCGATCCTGTATTATGAGCGTGCGAAAAAACTGAATCCGAGTGATGAAGATATTATTGTAAACTTAAAATTAGCCAATCAAAAAGTAGAAGATAAAATTGAGGCTGCACCGCAATTATTTTTAACACAATGGAAAAATGGAATTGTGGATATGATGAGCGAAACGGCCTGGTCAGTATTTTGTATTATCCTGTTTGCAATGGCTTTAATATTGTTTTCAATTTTTATAACTTCAGGTAATCGTAGTTTAAAGCAGACAGGCTTTTTTGGCGGTATGGTTTTTATAATTTCTGCGGTTGTTACTTTATTTATTGCGCAACAGAAATATACCCAAACAAAATACAACAGTGATGCCATTATTACCTCTGCATCAGTCACCGTGATGGGTTCACCCAATGAAAAGGGAACTAAACTTTTTGTTTTACATGAAGGTATCAAAGTGAATGTTACCCAGGAAAATGATGGATGGAGCGAAATTAAAATTGCTAATGGAAATGTCGGTTGGGTAAAAAGGAAAGATGTAACTGCTATATAATTTTTTTGTAATGATTTTCATCGTACGTCTAACCTAAACGAATTCTTCCATTCTAAACGGCACTGAGCAGGCTAAATCTGTTTGATTTGTTAAAACAGATTTTTTTCCAAGTAAATCTTCCTTTGCTTTATCTGAAAATTATTTTCCGAAATTATTATTTTTAAAGAGTTTATGAAATCTTCTTTGGTTATTCTATTTCTGGCAAGGTCTTTAGCTGTGTTTGCATTTTGAAGAAGAAAATTATCAGGATTAAAATTGATCAGCGTTTCCAGTTCTATATTTAACTCTACTGCAATTAATGAAACCCTTTCAAAATCCAATTTTGTTTTTCCTGTTTCAATTTTTTGAAATGCCTGTTGAGATATTCCTAAGCAACGTGCAATAGCATCCTGTGAAATCCCTTTCAATTCTCTTAACGTTCTGATTTTTACTCCTAGATCATTTTTTCTGTCTTTCATTTTAGTAAATATTGTTCGGTTTACAGGGAGTAGCATGTTAGTATTTATCCAGATTATTTTGGGCCAATTTTAATAACAATTTATTAAAAAGTTGTAAGTCCCAAAAGCTTTACAAGAATAAGTAAAAAGCAAATAAATAAGTGGGATTCTTATCTAATGGTCGGTTTATTTATTTAACGGTATTTTTTTAATAGAATCTTACACAACTTTCATCGATTTAAAATAAATTTCTTTCCTGTTTTTTATAAATCCTTATCTTTAATCAAATTTATTTTTCAATGCAACGGATAGCTTTACTCTCCGACACACATAATTATTTAGATCCTAAAATTTTTAAATATTTTGAAACTTGTGACCAAATTTGGCACGCAGGGGATTTGGGTACAATTTCCATAACTGGTGAATTATCGAAAATTAAACCGGTGATTGCGGTTTATGGCAATATTGATGGGCAGGATGTGCGAAGAGTACACCCAAAAGATCAACGATTTATGTGCGAAAAGGTGGATGTTTTTATGACACATATAGGTGGTTATCCGAATAATTATTCGCCGGATGCTTTAAAGGAGATTGAGCTGAAAAGGCCAAAGTTGTTCATTAGCGGACATTCCCATATTTTAAAAGTTCAATTCGATCAAAAATATCAATTGTTACATATTAATCCGGGGGCAGCAGGTAATTATGGATTTCATACTGTAAAAACACTTGTCCGGTTTACAATTGATGCTGATAAGATTTTAGATCTGGAAGTAATTGAACTGGGTAAGAGAATTTAAATTTAGTCACAGATTCATAGATTTCGAAGGTTTAATAGTTAGCATTTCCAAAGCCATTTATTGTATAATATATTTCCATTTATTTTTAATCAGTGAGTCTGTGGCAATTTATTGAGGCTTTTTTGAGTGTTTAAGAATAATTTAGCTTGTATATTAAAAATTCTTTGTATTATTGTAATGCGTTTCTGCTGTTATAAATTCTTATAGCACATTACTGTCGAAAATTTTATCGAAAAACATTAAATCAAAAAACTAATTTCTTTTATTCTATCCTAAAAAAACATCAATCATCAGAATTGATTTATTAACCAAACAAAAAACTATGTACGACATTATTGAATTAAACAACAAACTTGTTGGAGAGCTTAAAGACATTGCTAAGAGTTTGAACATCCCCAAATTCGAACTTTTAAAAAAGCAAGATCTTATCTACAAGATCCTCGACCAGCAAGCAATTAATCCTTCGCCAGAAGCAAAACCGATCAACCAAAAACCAGAACAGCAAAAAATTCTTCGTCCGCGAAAGCCACGTACAGAAACGAATCATACTGAACAGAAAATTGTTCAACAAGAAAAACCATCAAATATACCGGAAGAAATTTTTTCCCAGGAAATTGAAAAAACAGAAAATGTAAAGATCGATTTCAATTCACATGAAATGGAACATAAGTCAGCCGATCAGCATGTTGAACCAATAAGTGATCCGGTTTCTTTAAATACTGAGACTGTAACTACTGAAAATACAATTTCAGAAAATACAACTTCAGAAAACACAACTTCTGAAACAAGTACTTCTGAAAATCAAGAGGCTCAACCCAATGTTGAGAATCAAAATCCGGAACGAAAAGATAATCAAAATAAACCCCGTTACGGAAATCAGCGTCAGGAGCCATCATACAATTTTGATGGCATTGTTGCAAGTGAAGGTGTATTGGAAATAATGCTCGATGGTTACGGATTTTTACGTTCCTCTGATTATAATTATTTGAATTCACCGGATGATATTTACGTTTCGCAATCTCAAATAAAATTATTTGGTTTAAAAACAGGTGATACTGTCCGTGGTACTATTCGTCCGCCAAAAGAAGGTGAAAAATATTTTCCATTAATTAAAGTTGAAAAAATAAATGGTCGTGAACCGGCTTTTGTGCGTGATCGTGTACCATTTGATTATTTAACTCCCCTTTTTCCGTATGAGAAATTTAAATTAACCGGACATCCGCAGCAAAACTTATCTTCCCGTATTTTTGACTTGGTCACCCCAATTGGAAAAGGACAACGTGCTTTAATTGTTGCTCAGCCAAAAACAGGTAAAACGGTTTTATTGAAAGATATTGCAAATGCTATTGCAGCAAATCATCCTGAAACGTATTTGATTATTTTATTGATCGATGAACGTCCGGAAGAGGTTACTGATATGGCACGCAGCGTAAAAGCAGAAGTGATCGCATCAACATTTGATGAACCGGCCGATCGTCATGTGAAGATCGCAAATATAGTGTTGGAAAAAGCAAAACGTATGGTTGAGTGCGGACATGATGTGTGTATCTTATTAGATTCAATTACTCGTTTAGCGCGTGCATACAATACCGTTCAACCGGCATCAGGTAAAGTGTTAAGTGGAGGTGTGGATGCAAATGCATTACACAAACCGAAACGTTTTTTTGGAGCTGCCCGTAAAGTGGAAGGTGGCGGATCACTTACTATCATTGCAACAGCACTTACTGATACGGGTTCAAAAATGGATGAAGTTATCTTTGAAGAATTTAAAGGAACCGGTAACTCTGAGATCCAGTTGGATCGTAAATTGGCTAACAAACGTGTTTATCCGGCAATCGATATTGTTGCCTCAAGCACCCGTAGAGATGATCTGTTGGTTGATAAAGAAACATTACAACGTGTTTGGATCTTGCGTAAACACTTATCGGATATGAATCCTGTGGAAGCGATGGAGTTTATGAGAGACAGAATGAAGAATACCCAGACAAATGAAGAGTTTTTAATTTCTATGAATGGGTAGAAATCTAGAATCAAGACACAAGATTTAAGATTGTGGAATTGATTTATATAATATTATAAATAGGATGTCATTTCAACTCCTTCGAATTTGTTCAGGATAAGCTCCGGGAAAAATCTAATTTAAAAAAAGATTTTGCCTGTGGTCGAAATGACAAAGAACAAAAAGATCCCTTACAATTAATCACATCGTTTCAAAAACATATTTGAAATAATGAATATTCAAATTAGAAAAATAGTTTTCCTTTTATTGATTGTCATTGCTATATCTTCATTCGGACAAGATGAAAAAAAGTGCCAGGAGATAGATAATAAAAAAGCTGAAAAGCTTTACGAACAAGGGATTGATAAAAAAAATAAAAAAGAAGAACGATTAGCATTTTTAAAGCAGGCTATTGAAATGGAGCCCGATTATGTGGATGCCAATTTTGCTTATGCCGAAGAACGGATCAAAACGTTAATTTATGAAGATGCCCCCTTTAAACCTACCGAACTTTACTTTAAAAAAGTAATCGAAATTTGCCCGAAATATCATTCAGACCCTTATTATTATTTAGGTTTTATTTATTATGAAGAAGAGAATTGGGTAGAAGCGGAAAAATATTTAAAACTGTTTTTAAACTTTAAGGAAGATGATGAGACAAAGTACAATAAAACGTATGAGGCCTATCTTTCGCAAGCAAAAGAAATGATTCGTTATGCAAAACTGTTTAATGAAATTTATAAAAATCCGGTTCCTTTTGATCCCATTCCTGTTCCTGGAATTTGCACCGAAAAAGATGAATACCTTCCTATTATAAGTGCTGATAACACCATGATGCTTTTTACACGTAAAGTTCCATTTGTTCAAAAAGCGATTGCCTGGGATTCGGATAAGGAGATGGAATTATTCAGTAAAAGCACACGAAACAAAATCACAGGTGAATTTGATAAAGGGCAAGGAATGCCATTTCCTTTTAATAAAGGAGCAGGTGAGGGTGGAGCAACCATGTCGATCGACAACAAACATTTGTTTTTTACGATAATTAATAATGAAGCAGGAGTGGTAAATGCAGATATTTATTTTTCTGATTTTTCTGTTTTAGATGGTGAATGGTCAGTACCCAAAAAAGTTCCGGGAATAAATGATCCTGAGCGATGGGATTCACAGCCTTCTCTTGCCTCAGATGGAAAAACACTTTACTTCGCAAGTGATAGAAAAGGCGGACGAGGTGGGGTGGATCTGTATTTAACAATTAAGGATCCTGTTTCAGGAGAATGGAGCAAACCCGAAAATTTGGGGCCAACCATTAATACCAATGGTGATGAAATGTCGCCATTCATGCACTCCGATTTTCAAACACTTTATTTTTCTTCGAACGGACAGCCGGGTGTTGGCGGTTATGATATTTTCTTTGCGCGAAAAGGTGCAGATGGGAAATGGGCAGAACCCAAAAATATTGGTGTTCCAATTAATACAACAGGGGATGATCTTGGTTTTTTCGTAAGTACGGATGGCAATTTAGGATATTTTGCATCCAATCTTCCATCACGTGCAAAAGGAAAATCGGTAGGTAAATATGATATCTATTCCTTTGAATTATACAAAGAAGCAAGACCGGATGAAGTAGCATTTATCAAAGGAAAAGTGGAAGATCAGGCGAATGTTGAAAAAAAAGATTTCAAAGTAGAAGTAAAAGATGCTGTCACAAAAAAAGTTACTTATGCGATGGTTGATACCATAACAGGAGATTATGCGGTGGTGGTAAATACAAAGGAGAAACATGATCAGATTGTGACAGTTAAAAAAGATAATTACGCGTTCAGTTCTCAGTTAATCTTAAAGGATTCCATGGTTAATGCAAAACCAATCACTGTAAATGTGGCTGTCGATACATTTAAGGTAGGCGAAACATATCCGCTTAACAATATTTATTACAAAACGAATTCGGCTGAACTGGATCCTCGTTCATTGATAGTGATAGAAGAGTTTATAGAATTCTTAAAAAACAATCCCACAATAAAAATTGAGATGAACGGTCATACTGATAATGTCGGAAATGATGCTGCAAACCTTGCATTATCAACTGACAGAGCATTTACCGTTCGGGATATTTTGTTGGCAAAAGGAATAGAAGAAAGCCGGTTGATTGCATTCAAAGGTTTTGGCGCCTCCAAAGCAATTGCTGATAATAGCACGGAGGCAGGAAGAGCAAAAAACAGAAGAACAGAATTTGTGATCGTAGATAAATAAAAATGATTCCAAAAGTAAACCGCCTGAAGAGTATCTACGTTTAATTATTTTTTATTTCATTCAAGAATAGATTTTTCCGGAGTGCCCATCATGTTTCATTTTACCTCTTTTGCATTATACAAATTGTATTATACAAAATGTATAATGAATTGTTTTTTTTGAGGGTTGCTTGTGATTTGTTTTCAAAATGATCTTTGACTTTTAAGATGTTGAGAAAAATAAAAATGGGCAGGAATTAAAAACTCCTGCCCATTTTATTTAAGAAATTTATAAATTATTTAGCAACAACAAATTTTCCTTTGCTAATATTGTTTTTGTCTTTATCAATTACTTCGTAAAAATAAATACCGTTTTCATAACCCGAAATATTTATAGGTGTATCACTATTTTTAAGGTATGTGCTTTCAATTAATTTACCGGTAATATCAAAAATATTCAAAGAAGAAGTTTCTGTAAGTCCGGCAATGGTTATAATAGCAGAAGCAGGATTTGGAAAAATAGCAATGTTATCATTTTCAGCCTGTTCTTCTATTCCGGTTGCTGTTTGTATGAACAAGTAAGTTGCACTGGTAACTGTTCCTGCTGCATTTGTTCCTATTTCAGCCAAGGGATATTTTTTTGTGTTGCTCCACCAGGAATAATCATAAGTGGTATCAATAGTCGGGGCACCTTGTTGCACCCATGTTCCTCCAATCATATGTGTATAACTTGTATTAGTGCTGATAGTTCTTTTATACTGACGCAAACATGCAACATTTGAAAAAGCGGGTGTGGTAATAGTTCCCCATCCATCCATAGTACTTGTGTAATTTTCAGAAGTAGTTGCCTTAACAGAATCTATCCCCGGATAAGCAGCTGCGTATTTAATTTCATAGGAAGAAGTTCCGCTAAAAGTAGTCAGGTAGGACGATGGAAATGTAATGTGTTTCTGAGCCGGAGTAAACTTAAGGGCAGTAAAACCAAGAGGTGGGCCAAAGTCGCCATAAACGCCAAGAAGATCCAGCGATGATGAATTGAAATTAATAAATATATTTGCATCTCCATCACTTATTGCAAGATTAGCAGTCGGGAAATTACTTGAACCGGTAAGTGAGCCCGGACTAACAAATGCTGATGTATCTTTTTTGTTGTTTAATAAACCTGCAAAGTTCCAGAATTTATTGGTGCCACTTGCTCCAACCGAAATGCCACTAAGAACTGTGTCGTTGGCCGAAACGAAAACCTTACCCACAGAAGGCATATCACTTTGCGTGATCGTAATTTGTGCATTTGCAGTAAATAAGGAAAGTACAAAAGCGCTAAAAAAAAGTAGATGTTTTTTCATGTTTTTAAATTTAAGGGTTAATAGATCAGAAAATTATCATAGCTAATTTATAAAAAATTTAGAAACTATCTTTTATTTTTTTTCAGAAGATTCACCAGAAGAATCAAAATAATTATTTTATTGCCTTATCGCATAAATAAGCTCATCCAGATATTCCCCATTCTTAAAAAATGTTTTTTCAAAACGTGCTTCAAGTGTAAAGCCTGCCTTTTCGAGAACCCGTTGGGAAGCAATGTTTGGTCCGAATGGCCTGGCGAAAATTCGTGTGATATCAAATGTTTTGAATCCATACTCAACCATTTGAATAATGGCTTCCGGCATAATTCCTTTTCCCCAATATTCTTCCGATAACAAATAGCCAAGTTCTGCATTTTTGCACGCAATATCTTCTTGTGGAAAAATTCCTATCGAACCAACAGCTTCGTTATTTACTTCTATGGCCATTACTTTAACCGGAAACTCAGTATTGAAAGACTCTATAAATATTCTGGCATCTTCAATTGTATAGGGTGAAGGGAATTTGTTGGTCAGGTTTTTAGCAATGTTTATATTGTTTGCAAATTTTGCTAAGGTCTCAATATCGTTGCTTGTCCAGGGGCGGAGTTTAATGTGTGTCGTCAATTTATATTAGTTTTATTATAGAATCTATTAAGGATGCTGTTTAAATTTAAGTTAAACATTCTATTGTAAGCTTTGTCATTTCGACCAAGCGGAGAAATCTTTCCAATGTTTATAATTGTGCTGATAAATTTAAAGATTCCTCCACTTCGGTCGGAATGACATTATATTAGTTAAATTTAAAACAGCGTTTAAATGAAAAACGAAAACAATATTTTAATCGTCAATGCGAGGATGTTAACAATCTGGTATATTGGCTGTGTTTGAGATTGCTTCGTTCCTCGCAATTGACGTAATAAGAAAGTAAATTATTAATAAATAACTACTTTCTGCACATCCGATTTCTTGTTTTTCGAGATGATACTCACAAAATAAATTCCTTTTCCGAATGAACTAATATCAATATGACTATGTTGAATTCCTTTTGTACTTGAATCACCAGGTATGCGTTTTATTTCTTGTCCCAATACATTTACAATACTTATCTCAACCGATTCATTAGTTTTATATACAATGTTGAGTAGGTTAGTTGCAGGGTTCGGATAAATACTTGTTATTTCAAAACTCTCATTTTCATTGTATTCATCTACAGAATTTGCGTTACAATAATTTTGAATAGCTTTTACAGAGTTGAATAAATTTAATCGGCCACCCGTAACTGTTAATCCTCCGCTTAAAGCAGAAATTACATCTACCGTACCAAGTAATGAATCCTTCAGCAACAATGCAATGCCGGCAGGGTCTGCTTTGTAATCAGCAATAAATTTTGCACATGGAACCGAATACATTAAAGCAATTGCACCTGCTACATGAGGTGTTGCCATTGATGTTCCGGAAATAGAAGAGTAGGTATTCGATGGATAAGTAGAATTAACAGTTGTGCCCGGAGCGCCTAAATCTATAGTTGTAGTTCCATACCCACAACTATTGTTTTTGGCATCTGTTCTCGTGGTATTAGTAACGGTAACCAGCCAATCGCTTGAACAAGCTGTTGGAATATCTCCCTGAACATCTACATTGTAATTGGCATTCGCAGTTGCTCCGGCACTTAAGATGCCTACAGAGCCCAGCGAATCATACATGGCACACCAAAGCGGGTAAGAGGAAGGCATTGCCAGATCTACCCCAAAAGATGAATTTGTAGAAACAATAAATGATCCTTTTGTGCCATTGGTTTGATTGTACAATTTGCGTTGTTCCATTACATAGGCATAAGATGCAACAACATTTGCTTCGAACGAGCTTCCTGAGCCTCCTCCATAAGAAATGGGCAAAACTTTTACATTCCAGTTTACTCCGGTAACACCAATACCGTTGTTCCCTTTTGCCCCCACAGTACCTGATACATGGGTTCCATGACTTTGTGCAGAAAAATTATCAGTGGCTGTCTGTCCGTTCCATCCATCGTAATCATCCATAAAACCATTTCCATCTTCATCAATTCCATTGTTGGGGATCTCCCCATAGTTTTTCCAGAAATTCAGATCTTCCTGGGTGAGATCGAAACCTCCGTCAATAACTGCTACAACAATAGTATCACCTTGTGCTGTCAATCCTCCGGTAGTAATATCCCATGCTTCCGGAGCATCAATGTCGGCATCAGCAACACCACCGCTTTGTCCTGTATTATTCATGTCCCACATGCTGCCAAATAAAGCATCGTTCGGGATAGTTGCCCGTTCCTGAAATGTGTGGTTAAATTGTGCAATTTTTACATGGGGATTTGTTTTAACAGCTTGAAGGATCTGTTCCTGATTTATAATGGAAGCATTAAAATCAAACAAATAAATATGCATAGCTTGAGAAAGGATCCGTTCCATTTTCAAATCGGTTTTTGCTCCATTTAAAAATTCCAGATCCTTTTGAATTTGTTCGATGGAATTGTCAGCATCTAACATAATCAATAAATTGCCGGGAACAATATTGGTTTCCTGGGCAAAAAGGAAGGTGTTCGAACTTAGTACTATGGAAAGAAGGATCGTAAAAATGTTTTTCATTATTGTTTGAGTCTGTTGTAAATAGAATATTAATTTGTAGATATGCTTTCCCTCGTTTCTCGACAAACTCGAAAGGACTTCGCGCGATAGTCAATTCGAGTTTGTCGAGAATAATTGGGCGGATATCAAATTATGTTGAAAATAAATTCTTTATAATCGCTTATACAATAATACTCAATAAATGAGTAATTTGCAAGACTATTCATCCTAAAATGTCGGACAAAAATTTTACTATTTATAAATCTTCAGCGGGTTCCGGTAAAACGTTCACGCTCGTAAAAGAGTATTTGGCATTGGCATTGAGTGATGAGGAAAATCCCCCCAGATCATACCGGCATATTTTAGCGATCACCTTTACCAATAAAGCTGCGGCTGAAATGAAGGAACGCATCATCAAAGCATTGAAAGAACTTTCTCAGGAAGATTATACAAAACTATCAGGTGGAACAAAAACGCTTTTAAGTGAATTAAAAAAACATATAAAGCTAAATTCGAAAAAGCAATTAGAGGATGTTATCATTCGGAAAAGAGCCAATAACGTGTTGAGCGCTGTGTTACACAATTACTCTGATTTTGCGATTGGAACCATAGATAGCTTTGTACATAAGATAGTTCGCACTTTTGCATTCGATCTGAAGATCCCTATGGCATTTGATCTGGAAATGGATGCGGATAAACTTTTGACGCAAGCCATTGATATGCTGATCGCACAAATAGGAACAGACGAAAAGCTAACAAAAGCATTAGTTGAATTTACCGAAAGTAAAACCGATGATGAAAAGAGCTGGCACATTGAAAATGACTTGTTATATTTTGCTAAAAATTTATTGTCGGAGGAAGGATCTATACATATAGATAAATTACGTGAATTGAGTGTTGATGATTTTTTTTCAATTAAAGATACACTGCAAAAAGAAATAAAGTTATTTGAAAATAATATTATAAAGGAGGCTGAAATTGCTTCTCAGGAAATAAAAAAAGGTGGATTAACGAATAAAGATTTCTATCAGGGCGATAAAGGGATTGGTGGCTATTTTGAAAAATTGGCAAAGGGGAATATTAAATCCATTTCTCCAAACTCTTATGTTCAGGCAACTATAGGAGAAGATAAATGGTATTCCGGAAAAATAACGGAGCAGGCCAAATCAGATATCGATACCTTGAAATCCCAATTGTTGGATTCTTTCAATAGCATTCAAATATTAAAAGAAGAAGGATATTCGGATTATATATTATTTGCCCTTATCAATAAAACAATTTATTCTTTAGCGGTATTAAATGAAATCGAAAAATTGTTGAACGAATACAAAGCACAAAATAATATTTTGCATATCTCTGAATTCAATAAGATGATCGCAAAGATTGTGTTAAATGAACCTATTCCTTTTATTTATGAGCGTTTGGGAGAAAAGTATAATAATTATCTGATTGATGAATTTCAGGATACTTCTGTTTTACAATTTCAAAATTTATTGCCTCTGATCGATAATTCCTTAGCAGCAGGTCATTTTACGATGCTTGTGGGAGACGGAAAACAATCTATTTACCGATGGCGCGGAGGTGAAGTGGAGCAATTTGCAAGTCTGCCCAATGTTTTTGCACATCATGATAACCCTCTGGTCCTTGAGCGTGAAGAAGCATTGATAAGAAATTACAATCCACAAGTTCTTGATAAAAATTATCGGAGTAAACGGGAAATAATAGAATTCAATAATGCAATTTTCAGAACACTTGCAAATAAGTTAAACCCAAAATACCAGCGTATTTATGCGAGTCTGGAACAAGGCTTTAATCCCGACAATATTGGTGGATACGTACAAGTAGAATTTTTGGCAGCTGAAAAAGAGGAAGCCCGCGAACAACATTTAGAAAGAACTTTTCAAATCGTTCAGGACCTGGTTAATAAAAATTATCAGTTAAAAGATATTGCTGTTCTGGTGCGTAAAAATACGGATGGACAGGATGTGGCAAATTATTTATCTCAAAACGGAATTGCTGTTATTTCTTCTGATTCTTTATTGTTAAGCAATTCAGCCGAAATAAATTTTATTCATTCAGTACTAAAATATTTGAATGATACAAAGGATCAGATTATTCATGCCGAATTATTAGCTTATTTTGTTGCTTCTAAAAAATTGTTGGATTCAAATATGAATCACTATTTGTTGGATCAGGTTCAAAGAGATTTTTCTTCGGTCATTAAAAAAGTTGCAGCCGGATTTAATGCTAATGCGCTCCAGAAAATGGCCTTGTATGAGCTATGCGAAGAGTTGATTCGTTTGTTTAAATTGAATGCAAAACCTTCTGCATACATTCAATTTTATTTAGATGAAGTATTGAACTTCACATTAAAACAAAATAATAATCTGAATGATTTTATCGAATACTGGGAAGATAAAAAAGAGAAAGCATCCCTGATCGTTCCACAGGGAATGAATGCTGTAACCATCATGACTATCCATCGTGCAAAAGGTTTGGAATTTCCAGCTGTTATATTACCATTCTCAAATGGAAGAGTTGAAAAAGGGAAAAAACATTTATGGGTGGATATTGAAAATGCAAAAATTCCTCAACTGCTATCAGCATTAGTCCCTGCTTCTGAAGAGCTGAACGAAACACCTTATGGGGATTTGTATGAGGAAGAGAAAAATAAATCCTTATTGGATAATTTAAATGTATTGTATGTTGCACTTACCCGACCGGAAGAGTCTTTGTATGTGCTCACGGGGAAACCTTCGAAAACACCCGCGAATTTAACCACAGTTACAGATATGTTTGCTTATTATTATCAATCTGTTGGTGAATGGCAAGAATCAAAAACGGTTTATTCATTTGGAATCGAAAATGATCATGTTCTACGTGTTCAGGCGCATGAACATGCCAATTTTGAACTGGACACATTTGCCTCCAATCAATGGCGCGAAACAATCAAAATGCGATCGGCTGCTCCAAGTATCTGGAACCTGGAAGCGATAGAAAGAAAAAAAGATTATGGTGTAATGGTGCATACGGCATTAGCGAAAATAAAAACAAGTGACGATCTGGAAGCTTCCTTAAATTCAATGATGTCAGAAGGGTTGATAAATGCTGATGAAAAAGAAAAATTATTTATTACGCTTTCGCGAATCATAGAACTTCCGCAATTGAATGTTTATTTCAAGCAAGGTTTGAATATAAAAAATGAAGCAGAAATAATTACAATAACCGGTAAGTCATTCCGTCCTGACCGGGTGATACTACATGGAAATTCAGCTGTAATTATAGATTATAAAACAGGAGAAGAAAAAGCGACTCATAAAAAACAGATCCTCGAATATGCTGATTTGTTAGTAGAGATGGGTTATTCAGTTGCCGAAAAATTGTTGGTGTACATTGAAGAAGAGAAAGTGGTTTCTTGCTAAAACTTTAATCATTTCAACTTCTTGGTTATCTATAATCTAAATATTAAAAAAAACATGCAGCAAAGGCGCTAAGAAATATTAATAAACTTTGCGCCTTTGCGTCTTCGCGGTAAAAAAAAAATCATGCAATTGAATGGAACAATTATTTTTTCTTATTCTTATCCTGAAAATCAAGTGATTTAATCCCGATAGCTTTTAAAAACTTTTTGATATTTATTTTTAGAGTTTCTTTTACTTCGGTAATAGCAGTTTTTGTAATGCTTTCATCAGGCCTTGATTTAAATCGGGAATCACGATACACAAAATCTTTTCCTGCAGGTGTATAATAGTAACAATAAAATGATTTTCGGCTTTCTCCTTCCGGAATATTTATTTTCGAATATCCATGATAGGATGTTTCATCAGTAACCATGATGGCTGCTCTGTTAAAGTTTGGAAGCACTGATGAAACACAGTTTTTTACATCCTTATCCCAAAACTCCAATGCGCCACCGTATTCATCTTTCCAGTTTTTGTTTAAATAAATAAGTAAATTAATTCTCCGATGCAGCTGAGCCGCAGGATTCATATTAATATCCACATGCACATCCACAAAACTACCTTGTCCTCCCTGGTGAACGCCCGAACCTAACGAATCGTAGGTGGAGCGCAAATCTGCAATGCCGGTTATTTTGCTTATCCATTCATACATTTCGGGAGTATTCAAAAAGTCACGCACTTCACTGAATTGAGGATGAAAATTCTCAAAATGATATTCTTCTGATTTATATTCATTAATACTTTTACGTTTTACATTCAACTTTTCCAGTTTAGGGAAGTTTTCGTAAAGTTTATTCGCAACATCATCCAATAAAAAATTATCTAAAGCTATATGTTTACAGGGTTCTGCGCTTTCAAATTGCTTACGTAACTCATTAATTTTTTCTTCGCTTAAGTAATCCGGATTTAATAAATTTTTCATTTTGTGTAATTTGTCATACAAAAATAGCGAAATGTTGCGTATTGCAGCTTTAATGTTTTTTTATGTTCATTCTGTTGAAACGAAGAATCTCAACCTCGTTTTGACTCAGTTTAAATAGATGCTTCAACCGTACAGCAGGACAAAAAAATCTTATTACCATTCAAAAACAGTTTGACATTTGAATGTATGAGAAATCTTATGTTCTATGGGGTGTCAGTTCTGAGGGGGTAATTTTATAGAAAAAAAGCAATATAAAAATGACGATAATTTTGATGCTTGCAGGATCATGTCCCCCTTTGTCCGAAGGACTCCTTTGGAGAAGGGGGCAGGTGGTAATAATTTTAATTCATAGAGATTATAAAACACGTCAACGGTATAACCTTCCTTTTTCAGGAAGGTATATCGAAAACGTGTTGAAACTTCTCTCTCCCTAATTTCGATACCCTCCCGGAGTTGATCCCGAGCAAAGTCGAAGGAGTCGCACTCGATGACCACACGCTTTTATTCTACCCTGTTTTTATCTGAATAAAATTTAGTCCACTATTAATAATTTTTAACTCTTTTATTTTTAACCACTAATTTTTGAAAGTCCTTTTAGTTTATATTTGTGCTTATTCAATTCAAAAAAAACTGTATGAAAGATTTTAATTTCAAAACACTTATTCCGATTTTAGCTGCAATCGCAATTTTTCTTGTTTTAACATTCGGATATTTTACTCCATTGTTAAAGGGGAAAGTGATAACTCAGAGTGACATGACGCTTCATTCCGGGATGGCAAAAGAGATTAGTGATTTTCGGGATCAATATCATGAAGAGCCATTATGGACCAACTCCATGTTCGGTGGTATGCCTGCTTACCAGATCTCCATCCATTATCCGGCCAATTTAACAGTCCCTTTGTTTTACGCATTCATGTTATGGTTGCCAACTCCGGCAAATATGGTATTTACATATATGCTTGGTTTTTTTATTTTGTTGTTGGTTCTCAAAGTTGATAAATGGCTGAGTATTGTCGGAGCCATTGCTTTTGGATTTTCTGCATTTTTCTTTCTTATTATAAATGCCGGACATAATACCCAGGCAATTGCAATTGGATTCATGGCCCCTGTTTTTGCCGGTGTCATATTAATTTGTCGTGGGAAATATTTACTGGGTACTGCATTAACAGCATTATTTATGTCATTGGAATTGCTGAGTAACCATGTTCAAATTACTTATTATTTAGTTCTGTTTTTGACTGTTTATGTGATTTTCGAATGGGTTTCGTATTTAAAGGAAAAAAATTATTCTGCAATTTTAAAAACATTAACCTCATTTATTATTGCTGCTGTTTTAGCTGTCGGATGTAATGTTACAAATCTGTGGAATACCTACGATTATGCTAAATCTACTATTCGTGGACCATCTGAATTAACTTCAGATAAGGAAAATAAAACATCCGGTTTGGATAAAGATTATGCAACTCAATGGAGTTTGGGCAAAGCAGAAACAATGACCTTGATGATCCCTGGTTTTAAAGGTCGTTCTTCGAGCATTAATATTTCAGAAAATAAAAGCGCATTAAAAAATGTAGATCCTCAAATGCGTGAAGGAGTTGGAAGTATGAATCAATATTGGGGAGATCAACCATTTACCGATGCCCCATATTCCGGGGCAATCATTGTGTTTTTATTTGTTCTTGGTTTATTTATAATTCCGGGTCGTTTTAAATGGATGTTACTGACAGTTTCTATCCTCTCGGTATTTTTATCCTGGGGTAAAAATTTTATGTGGCTCACCGATATTTTCTTAGATCATTTCCCCGGATATAATAAATTCAGAGCTGTATCCATGATCCTGGTACTTGCTGAGTTTGCGATCCCTGTTCTAGCAATACTTGCGGTTGACAAGTTTTTGAAGGAGCCGGATTTTTTTAAGAAAAAGATTAAACTTGCATTTACAAATAAAGAAATAACTGTTCAAAATGCTTTTTTTATATCCTTTGGTTTAACAGGAGGAGTATCGTTATTGTACTTCATAATGCCGGCTTTAACTGATTTCTCTTCTGTTAACGATGACAGGATATATGAATATTTTTCAAAAAGTAATGGAAATGATGTAGCACAAAAGTTTATTGATAATTTAGAAACGGCACGTATTGCGATCTTTAGAAGAGAAGCCATTCGTAGTTTCTTTTTTATTACAATTGCAGCAGGAGCTATCTGGTTGTATTTAAAATCGAAAATAAATAAAACTATTCTACTTTCTTTACTTGGCGTTTTTATCTTGATCGATCTTGCTTTAGTTGATAAAAGTTATTTGAATGAAAAAGACTTTACAAGTAAACAAGAAGCAAAAAATCCTTTTCCAAAAACAGCGGCTGATGAAGCCATTTTGGAAGATACAGATCCTGATTTCCGGGTTTTAAATATAGCAGTAAATACATTTAATGAAACCAGCACATCGTATTATCATAAATCATTGGGAGGTTACCATGCTGCGAAATTAAGGCGCTACCAGGATCTGGTGGATGCACATATTCAAAACAGTATTCAAAATATCAATAACACTTTAAAATCGAGTCCAACAGATTCATCTATCCGTGCAACGTTTGCTCAACAGGGTGTTTTAAATATGTTGAACACAAAATATATTATTTATAATCCGGATGCGGCTCCATTGCAAAATCGGTATGCATTAGGTAATGCCTGGTTTGTACAGGATATCAAAATGGTAAAAAATGCGGATGAAGAAATAAAAATGGTGGGAGAAATAAATCCGGCAACTACTATTATTGTTGATGAGCGTTATAAGAAGGAGCTGGAGGGTTTTACCCCAAAAGTAGATGCAAGTGCAAAAATTAAACTGACAAATTATAAAGCGAATGATTTAAAATATGAATCGAATACAGCTTCTGAGCAATTGGCTGTATTCTCTGAAATATATTACAAAGCAGGTTGGAACGCATACATTGATGGAGAATTAAAACCCCATTTTGCAGCTGATTATGTATTGCGTGCGATGAGAATCCCTGCAGGAAAGCATATTATTGAATTCAAATTTGAGCCTGCAAAATATTATACCGGAGAAAAAATATCTTTAGCATCTTGTTTATTATTATTTGTATTTGTTGGAGGAGCCTTGTTTATGACCTGGAAGAAGAAGGAATAAAAAATACAATTCGTTCGAAAAAGGGGTTTCTCAAATTAAAATTTTCGTGTCTTTCGGTTGAGTCTGCTCTGAGCAGGATCAGTTTGTGTATTTTTATTTTTTTGAAAAATGATTCGAAAATGTGTGAGAAGGCTTTGATATTAAGAAGTTTTCGATTGCTCCTCCACTTATCCGCCAAAATAGTGACAATTCATCACGGTTGGCAAACAAGTCTTTCGTCTTTTTCTTACTTGCTGCTTTTCTTCTTAGGTGGATTTAATTTTATCTTTTCTTTTTGCTCAATTGTTTTAATACTACTTTCGGCAGGCAAATTTTCTGGCATTGTTCCGCCTATTTCTTCAATAGTTTGGCGCACTTTTTTCCCAATTTCGTAATGTGTTTTATTGGCATTTGAACAAATCAGAGAAGTTGACCCAAGTAAAAAAGTGGTGGCTCAAATGACAAGCTACAAATGATACCAACTCGTTGGCTTCAACGAGATGGTTTTCTATAAGCTGCTCACTGTTTTTACACGCTTCTTTTGCTTATGACGGTAAGAAAATTTCTAAAATCAGTATATTCTATTGCTTTAGCAAGTTTTCTTTATTTCAGTAACTTATAAATTTCAGGTCGGGTAACCCAAAAACTTTAGCTTAATTCATTCAACATATCCAAAATATATGTTGAAATAATCGCAAATATTCAACATATTAAAAAAACAGGTGAATCGGGTTAACATATTTGTAAAATCCAACAATTACCAGAGCTAGATTCTATTCAATTAAAATAATCTTACTTACCTTCGGTGTATCGTAGATTTGTATTCAGAAAAAGCGGAATAGAGCATTACACTAATGTAGGGGTCCTGGGTTCGAATCCCAGCGGGATCATTAGAAGCAACTGAAATTGATGTAAATTTTATGAGGGACAAAATTTTACAGAGACTTTACCGATTATTTATATGATGATCTTGATTGTTATGACAATTATGTTGGAAGCTGTATAAAACGCTTACGCGCATTTTTTAATTATCTGATCGAGGAAAAGGATTTAAATGTGGGATCTTTTCATAAGAACTTTTATTCCCATAATGAAGCAATTGAAATTATTACTCTAATTCCTGAACAGCTGCATTATTTGATTTATAATAAGATATTTGAAGAATCCCTTCCTGAACATTTAAAAAAAACAAAGGATATGTTTGTCTTTGGATGCACTGTTGCATTGCGTGTTTCTGATATTTTGAAACTTTCGAGAAAAAATATTGAATATCTAAATGGGAAACATTATTTAAAAGTTAGTTCCCAGAAAACCAATACACTTACCCGGACTCTTCTTCCAGATTATGCAATTGACATCATTAACAAATATCCTAAAAATCGTAAAACTATATTTCCGGAAATTTCCATTGCTCAGTTTAATAAGAATATCAAATCGTTGATTGAACGAACTAGTTGGACTAATGAACAGATAAAAACCCGACAAAAAAGAGGACAGCCGGTCATTGTATATAAAAACAAAAAGAATAAAGAACCTTATCGTTTTTGTGACCTTATTACTACGCATACTATGCGAAGAACTGCAATTACAACTATGCTATGTTTACATATGCCAGAAAATTTAGTAAGAAAAATTTCAGGACATGCAGCCGGAAGTAAAGAGTTTTTTCGGTATGTGGAATTGTCACAAAAATACATGGATTCTGAAACAGAAAAAATACATGATCAAATTAGAAATAAAGAGTTGTTTTCTTAGTAAAATATTAATAGTTTTGATTGTGCAATTTGCATTGCAAAAAATGACATAATTTACGCGTTAATTACATATTATTAAAAAAAACGTTCTTTGTAAACAACTGATTTTAAACTAGTAGTATCAATTATTTACTATCCGTTCGGTGTAGTAATGTCTGGTAGAAACTTTACTTCTGAAAATGGATATAGGTACGGATTTAATGGCCAAGAGAAGGATGATGAGATAATGGGTAAAGGCAATAGCCTTGAATTTCTTTATCGAATATATGACCCACGATTAGGTAGATTCTTAAGTCTGGATCCAATGGCAAAAGAATTCCCTTGGAATTCACCATACTCATTTGCTGAAAATAGGGTGATTGATGCAAATGAATTAGAAGGCCGTGAATTTAATTTGGTAAATTCTGTTGACAATCAAGTTCAAAAGCAAGTTGCCCAAATAAAGAAAGTAGGGCTAAATGATGCCACATCTACAGTACAAATTCAAGCTGGTGCGGGAATGTCTGTATTGTATACTATTGAAGGTACAGCAAACTTAACTACATCAGCTGGGCAACTTCAATTTGGAAGGACTGTTGTTAATAATTATGTTAATTACACAAAAACTCCAGAAGGACGTGTAGCAAATTTAATTAATCCTGTTTCAACATTTTTCTATACAACTTTCTTTAAAAGTGATGTTGATAATTTATCAACAGCTATTGAAAACAAGGATTATTATAATGGTTCAAAGGCTGCAACAAATATTGCTATAACGAGTGCTTCAATGGTAACAATGTTTAAAGGATTGTTAAAAGGCTCTCCTGTTGAAGTAGCAAAAGTTTCTAATAATGTAGCATCTGAATTCATGTCAAGTGCGACACAAGAATGGGGGAATGGTCTAACGGAAGCTGGCCGTGCACTGCAAAAGCATGCTGGTAGAGCAGGTTCATCTTTTGCTGATGAAAAATTTTATCAAAAAACGGGGAACGATGCTGCAATTAAATTAATTAATGATATTACAAATTCAAGTGATAAAATGACAAGGGCTGCACCGAGAGGAGGTCTTGAAGTTTATGACACAAAAACAGGAAAAGGGTACGCAATTTCAAGAGAAGGAAAATTTAATGGATTTAGAGATTTAAAAGAAATTAAAAAAGATGAAAAGCATTGAACTAGTAGTTGGTAGTCCAGTTGATTATAAAGAATTAGTTGTCTACCTCAGGTACGAAGAACAATATCTAGCTTTGATACAAAAGGAAGATGGTATTGACAATATGAAAATTGAATTCTTTGAATTGGAAAAGGAAGCTAAGTTAGATTTAAATGAATTTTTGTCTGCCATACAGGAGGCGAAAAAGACATTACTTAAGTAAATCCTGTGTTTAAAATCACCGTAGGCACTAGCTGGCAGGGGCTAAGATGAAGCGTTGGGGAAGTGTGGTAGGTCTTAGTGATTTTGTTGCATATAAGTTCTGCTTATAAAATAAAATTGTTGGTGTTATAGAACAATTTGCAATAAATATTTCAATCGTTTTTGAGTATTTTTATAACACAGTTCTTTGAATAAAAATGAAGCAAAAACCGTGTGACCGTTCGGTGCAGAAATGCCGGGTAGAAACTTTACTTCTGAAAATGGCTATAGGTACGGCTTTAATGGAAAAGAGAAGGATGACGAGGTTAAAGGAAATGGAAACAGTTTGGATTTTGGAGGAAGGATATATGACTCTCGTTTAGGCAGA
>MEPB01000059.1 GCA_001769385.1 Bacteroidetes bacterium RIFCSPLOWO2_12_FULL_35_15
CCTTCCTTCAATCCTTTACCTATATTAGATTATAGGTTGTTTTACCAACTATTTTTTGCTATTATACCAATTTTAGTTTGAAATAAAAAAAGATTAGACTTTCTTAAATGAAATAATTTGTATTAATCACCCAGATCACAACCTTGCATAAAGCTGTTTGTTTCCTGATGCCAGGGGAAATTATTATTTGCTTTCGCATTTTCCCAATAGAATTTACTTCGTTTAAAATCATTATTACCAATCTGGTTCATTGTTTCTGCATCATACAAACGACCATTCACCATAACATACTTTATACTTTCGGTATTACGAATGTTCTCCAAAGGGTTTTTATCCATTATAATCAGATCAGCCAATTTCCCTTTTTCCAGGGAGCCTATCTGATCTCCCATTCCGATATATTCTGCGCCATTCAGAGTTGCACAACGTATTGCCTGCAAAGGAGTTAGTCCACCCATTTGTAACATCCATAATTCCCAGTGAGCACCAATGCCTTGAATTTGTCCATGTGAACCTAAATTTACTTTTACTCCTGCATCTGTTAATTTTTTACATGATTTTGAAACTTCAATAAATCCATTTTCATATTCTGAATCAGGTATCATGGTACGATGGCGGGAGCGGGAATCAATAATTGAACGAGGATAAAAATTTAATAACCGTTTGTTTTCCCATACATTTGTTTTCTGGTACCAGTAAACTTCTCCTTGTATTGCACCGTAAGTTACAATAAGGGTAGGAGTATAGCCTGTATTACTGGCAGCCCATAATTTTATCACATCCGTACTCAGATCTGCAATTGGAATATTGTGTTCAATTCCAGTATGTCCATCAATAATTTCACTCAAGTTGTGAAAAAAGGTAGAACCACCTTCAGGAACAACCATTATTTGAAGTTCACGGGCAGCTTGTATTACTTGCTGACGTTGCTCTCTGCGTGGCTGATTATAACTTTTCACAGAGAAAGCACCGAAAGCTTTTGTTCGTGCAATTGCTGAACGTGCATCATCCAAATTGTTTATTACTGCTTTAAAATCTCCTTCGGCACCATATAAAATTGTTCCTGTTGAAAATATTCGCGGTCCAACCATATAGCCAGCTTTCACCATTTCTGATTGTGAAAATACCATTTCAGAAACGGATGAGGGATCATGGGTTGTGGTAACGCCATACGCCAGATTCGCATAATAGCTCCATTGCTTTTGCGGACTTGGTCCTAAGCGCCATGTGCTTAAATGTGAATGAACATCAACCATTCCGGGCATAATGGTTTTTCCTGTACAATCAATTATTTTTGCATCAGCAGGTATGTTCAGTTCATCTGCTTTTCCAATTTCTTCAATTTTATTTTCATTAATGAGGATGGTTCCGTTTTCAATTACTTCATCACCTTTCATGGAAATAATGCGGGCGCCTTTCAAAGCGATCTTTCCTTTTGGTTTATCAAATCCAAGTTCCAACCCAATTTTAATTCCAATGCTGTCCATTGGTGCGACTTTTTCAGGAGAACCTTCTAAGAAAGTAAATTTATCTTTGATAGAATCAGAAAAATATTCATCACCATAGGTCCATTGAATTTTTTTGCTGTCGCTGCTCCAGTTTAAATTTAGTCCGGCATCTTTCGCTATTTGTGTAACAGGCAGGGCTTCAGTTTTGGCACTTATTTCAATGGTTTTTCCGGTTTTTGGAAAGACGGCAACATAAGCTTTAAATAATTCGATAAAGGCTATCCAATTACCATCAGGGCTTGGCACAACAGATGTTGCATATTTAGAAGTAAAGTTGGTTCGCAGGTCTTTTCCATCAACAGATATACTTTTATAGATTTTATTTTCTCCCTCATCTGTTTGAAAGAATACTCTTCCATCAGAAAGGAAGCGAGGGTTTTCCCCTTCTTTGCTTAGAAGTTTTGGTTTTGCATTTTCTTTGTTTTCGATGATATATATTCCGGGATCAACACAAAAAGAAAAGCCCATATGGTCATTTCCATTTTCTTTTTGATAAACGATCAGTTTACCATCAGCGGAAAAATGAGGAGTACGATAAATACCCTTTTCGGAAGTAATTTTAATTTGCTTTTTATCCTTTAGATTCATCTTATAAATAGCACCCATGTTTTCGTCACTCCAAGTGGTATAAATAATTTCGTCACCGGAAGGAGAAAAAGAAGGTTCAAACTCAAAGTCCGTAGCTTTCGTCAACCTTACAGGCGTTCCATCAGGCAAGACTTTTTTCCACAAATATCCGACAGAATTAAATATCAATATTTTTTCATCAGGAGAAGTAGTAGCATTTCTAATAACCTTCACGGTAAATTTACCCGGAGCAGCTTCCTGGCGAAATTTTAATGCATCAATAATTTTATGTTTTGCATGAACGGTGAATGGAATTTCTGAAGCAGTTGATTTTTCGATATCTACATTCATGATCTTTCCATTCGCCCAGATAATGATGTGTTTGGAATCCAACCAATTGAAGTTGGTATAAACTCCAAAGATCGCCCATGCTTCCTGTTGATCCTTGCTTAACTTATCATAGATGGGCCATTCTTCCCCTGTTTCCAGATTACGTAAATATAAAACAGTTGCTTCACGTACGCGTTTTATAAATGCAAGTGTTTTTCCATCACGGGAAATTTGCGGACGAAATGCACCACCCGGACCACCGGTAATAATGTCTGTTTCGCCTTTTATCCGATCATAGCGTTTGATCACATAAACCTGATCATTGGGATCCTTGTTATATAAAAACATTCCGCCCGGGTACATATCTTCACTATAATATACATAATGTCCATCTGGTGATACACAAGGTTCTCCGGCATCCTGTTGAACATTTTTTTTGAGAGTAAGTTGTAACCCTTCCCCTCCTGAAGTATGATACATCCACATTTCACCTGCACCCATTGAACGTGTGGAAGAAAAATGTTTGCGGGCAATTAAATAGTTGCCATCCGGAGTCCAGACAGCATTATTGAGCAATCGATAATTTTCTTTTGTTACTGCTTTTGCATCCGAACCATCAGTATTCATTGTCCAGATATTATCACCACCACCTGCATCACTTGTAAATGATATTTTTTTTCCATCCGGACTAAAACGAGGTTGTACTTCAAACGGAAAACCGGTTCTTAAAACTTTTGCTTCTCCACCGTTTACGGGCATAATGTAAATATCGCCCAACATGTCAAATACAATGTTTTTTCCATCCGGACTAACATCCAGATTCATCCAGGTGCCTTCTGATGTTGTTATTTCAATTTCTTTAGAAGTTCCTTTCGGGTTGGAAACATCCCATTTTTTTTCTTTTTCTTTAACTTTCTCTTTATCAGTTTGAGAATTCAGTGCATTGGCTAAAATGAAGGAAGCAATAAAAAGTAAAATTGGTTTTCTCATAACATACTATTTTTGTATTGAAGTTCTAAAGTAACGAAGATTTTTAAATAAATCAGAAGTTTGGTATGATACCAATATTTTGTAGGATAAGCGGAGAAAATTAGAAAAGAAAGGCTGGGAGGTAAAAAAACTATAATCGTTTGTTATTGATATTCTTTACAATATTTTTTAATGAGGTCATAGGCCTTTTCATTGTTCAAACCATCGGCTTTTTCAAGGTCTTTGCAAGCTCCTTTTTTATCACCGGAAGCAAACTTTACCGCTGCACGGTTAATATAAGCCGATGAATAATTAAATTTCAATTCTATTGCCATATCCAGATCTTCTAAAGCACCGGTAAAGTTTTTCATGGCACCTTTTGCAGTCCCACGATTCATGTATGCAATAAAATTTTTCGGATCCAGTTTAATTGCTTCATCAAAATCACGCACAGCATTTGAATTATCATTCAGAGTCAATCTGGCAGCACCACGTGTAATCAATGCATCCACATTTTCCGGTTCAAAATCCAGATATCTGCTTAAATCCTTATCGGCACCTTTATAATCATATCCATTGAACTTGGTTTTACCTCTCCATAAATAGCCTTCATTGTTTTCTGGGTTTCGTTCCAGCAGACTATTAAAATCAATTAATGCAAGTACATAATCCTTTTTTAAAGTATAAAAAAGAATTCCACGTTTAAGATATATATCTTCAAAGTTTGGTTTTAATTCTAGTGCCTGAGCATAATCATCCATAGCGGAGTTTACATCCTTATTTTTTGCTTTAAGCATTCCCCGCTGATAAAATGATTCTGCATCTTCGATATTCTTATCTAGCGCTTTATTGAAATCAGAAAGAGCTTCTTTGTCTCTACCAAGTGCTGCCTGAGCAAGTCCACGCTCCCGAAATGCATCACCTATGGTTGAATCAATAAATAATGCTTTTGTAAAACTTGTAACAGCCGTTTTATAGTCTCCTGTTTTTGATTGAGCAATGCCCAAATAATAATAGGGGGTATATGCATTTGGATTTACTTTGATCGCTTTTTTGAAATCTTTAATAGCATCTGAATAGAATTTATTGGCGGTTTTCAGATCATTGTGTTTTGAACGAATCTTTGCAGAATCTAATTTTATAGTTCCGGATTTGGTATATGGTAAAGAAGCATCAGTCGAGTCAGCAATTTCCTGAGCAAAGTTACTTAGTGAAAGGAAGAAAAACAATAAAAACCAATGTGATTTAAAGTGAAGCATCTTTTTCGGGAAGCTGAAATAAAGATTTATAATTATTTCAAATATACAAAATTGCATTAGGATTTGTTTGGGAAACAATGTTAAAATAGTAGGAATAATGTAATTTATTTCTAAAATCATATAATATAAAGCGAATAAGAAGTATGGATATTTGTCATATTAATTAAAAAAGAAATTATGATTTTTGCGCTATCTATATTTTTTTTAGGAATGATACTAATCGCATCTTGTACTTTATTGGCAGAAAAAAAAGAATGATTTTCTGTTGAAGAGTGATCTTATTTATAAATAGCTTAAGGTTCAATATCCACATTCAATAATCATTATTATTCTCAACCGGTGTTCTGATTCTTTTGCCATTTTTTTGTAGATCAGAAAATTTGTTTGTCTTTTTTTGACAAATGTTATTCTACTAAAATAGGAGGGAGGCAAGTATTCGGAAATATTCAGAAGTATTGGCTAATTTTCAAAGGGATTGGTAAATAGAAAACGACAAATGCGATCTTTATAAGAGTCACTATAAAGTAAAAATAAGAATTGCAAGGCATTATTTCAACTTAGCAAAAAATTAAACACGTTTTAAACAATTGATTAGTTGACTGTTTTTTTTACGTTGTTTTCTATCAATTCCTGAATTTAATTTTCTGATAAGTTCCAAAGAGATATTAGACTTTTTTAATACATTTACATCGTTAATCATCCCCAAAAATTAACAAGAGAATTTTATTTGTTTTAGAAAGCAAATTTTTTTGTGCCTTTAATCGTCACGATCTGTCGATTGAATTTTAACATCCCTAAATTATGAAATGGTTTTTCAAGAAAAAATCTGATTCCGCGAATAGCGAGTTTAATCTAATTGATTTTATAATTATACTGATTATAATAATTTTGGTAGCAACACTATTTTATGGAATCGTAATTTATTTGGATGCTCATTAACTCTTTTCATTAAGCAGCAAAAAATATTTGGTAGTCTAATTAATAGTTCATAGTTTTGTGAACTGTTAAACTATTAAATAATGACAAACAAAAAGATTTTTGAACTGCATGCTGACGTTTGCAAAGCCTTAGGGCATCCATTGCGAATTGAGGTCATTGATTTATTACAGGAAAAGGAGTTATGTTTTTCCGACATTCTCGAAGTAACAGGCGGACTGAAATCGAATCTATCCCAACATCTATCTGTAATGACAAAAAAAGGCATTCTGAAAATGAGAAGAGAAGGACAATGCAATTATTATTCTCTTTCTTCTAAAAAGGTGGCTCAGGCTTGCCGATTAATGCGTGAAGTTCTTATAGAAAGCCTAAAAAAGCAAAATGCAATTCTTGAAAAAATGTAATCTTCAAAAAATATGAGCAAAACAATTGTAATATTAGGTGGCGGATG
>MEPB01000060.1 GCA_001769385.1 Bacteroidetes bacterium RIFCSPLOWO2_12_FULL_35_15
ACTTTTACAGATGGTTTTTCTGATCAGTTTGGTGGCGATAAAGGTAAAAAGCTAATGAGTAAAAAGTTCAAAGAAATTTTAGTTGCAATTGCAGATAAACCAATGGAGCTGCAAAAAGACGAACTGGAAAATCATTTTGAGAATTGGCGCGGAACAATCGAACAGGTGGATGATGTCTTGGTGATTGGGGTCAGAGTGTGATCTTGATTTTTAATTATTGTTAATAATAGTATATTAATGGCGAGACGCCTAATTAAAAAGGACGTAGCGGGACGCAACGCCCAACAATTAATCCTGTTTTTTGACATGTTACTTTGAACCGGGGGTATTCAATTCGAGTGTTTTACTTTTTTGAAAAACGTATTGAGCATGTGTGAAGGTACTTTCAGCTTACAGCAATTACCATCCTGTTACCAATAAATTTCTTGCTGCTTTTATACTGCATTTTTGATACGTTGAATAGGCCGTTGCGGCTCGTGTTCTTACACTTTCAGTGGATTCATTATTGAGATAACCCGTTAACGCATCATGCAAGGTATAGGCTTCCGGACACATCAAGCCGGTTGTCCAAACAAGGGGATTTGCTTTTGTTGATTTTAAGTGAGGGGCAAAATAGCTTTTGCTGATACAGGCTAAAATAATACAATCTCTTTTTTTACCATCCGCATTTTCAAACGATTCAGTCAATTGAAAATCCATTAAACCATCATGTCCGATATAGGCAACAAGCTTTGAATTGCCTGAAATACCAATGCTTGTATTGTTGATACGAATGGTATCTTTTAATTGCCCCGAAGCACTGTAAAGAAAATCCCGTGTGCATTGTTTTATAAATTGCCCGTCATACGCATCTGCCACTAAATAATAATTTTTTGTTACGTGTTTAAAGATCAATCGTTCAAGACGTATCGAATCCAGTTTTTGAATTTTTAATAATTTCCATTCTTTGCTGTTCTTGAAAAAACTGCGAATCCCATAACCGCAACCCCAGTATAAGTTATTGTTTGGATCTTGTCCGTTTCCTATTTTAACCGGAACAGGAACAATGCCCTGGTATTTATTATCACACAAGGCAACAAATACATGAATGGTTTTAGTGATGGTATCAAATTGGGTAATATTTTTTTTGTAGCTGCTTGTTGGTTTAATAGTTTCTTCCTGATTTTCAATTTTTTTTATCTGAGACTCACAGCTTGAAAAGCAAAAAGAAAAGAATAGAATTAGGAAAGGTTGTTTTAACATGTATTATGTTTTTTGCATTAACGAACGAAGCTAAAAGATTGCGGAATTACTTGCACAAAATTGTCTTAACTGAAAAACTTTATTAAATGTACTGAACTAAATAGCAAATGCAAAATATTTATGCGCGGAACGCACCTTTGAAAATTGCATTTGCGAATTGCAGAAACTCCGCATCTTGCTTTACATAGAAGGTAATGTTAGCCACTGGTTAAATGAAATTAATCCCATTCAATGTTATATTCATTGTTTTAAAATCAACGTGTTCTAAATTATTTTTTTTGCATGTTTCAATTATTTTTTCTCTTGTTAATAAATCCATTCTCGCCCCAAATAATATTCGTCTTAGATTTTTTGGCTCAAAACTAACTTTGTCGATATCATTAACTAATATTCTCCACTCTTCTTCCTTTTCCCAAGCTTTTCGTTTAATAGAAAACAATCTTTTTAATTCAGATAAAGTTAGTTCTTCTGCTATGGGAACTTCATTTGTATACTGGACTTGTACAAGGCAATTTTGAATATTCGGTACATAGCTAAAATCGAATTCTAAACATGCACCCTTTGAATTTTCTGCATAATGTGCCCACATAAGCTCATTTTCCCTGTTTTCTGTGAGTGAACAAACTTTTAATGTTCCACCTTTACTCTCTAACAATTCATAAAAACTTTTTTGGCAGAATGATTTGTCTGCAAAATCTGCAATAAAAGATTTTGGGATAGTATTGTAAAGTGGATTATTCGAAAAACCTTCTACTACATGAGCAGCGGCATTGTTTAACATTCTCCGTTTTAGTTCATCTGAAATTAGAAACAATCCGTCATGCGGATCGTTTAACTTTTTTCTGTCACAACAAAATAGAGATTTGTCAACAAGCATCTCAATTAAATACTTATTGTCGGGGTGAAATTTATATAGTGATTGTGGTGTCATAACTTGCGCCCAACGAACGAAGCTAAAAGATTGCGGATTTACTTGCACTCTGCTTTTCCGTTACCACAAATATAAATTAAAAGCACAACCGATCCCTGCAAATGTTTAGAAATAAATTTATACCACTGTGACAAACATTTGCAAATGCAGGAACTCCGCATTTAGGAGGTGGTGTTAGCTACAGTACTTTTTTGTCAACTTAGCCACACGTTGTAAACTAAACTTGTCACCATAAGTATAGCTTTCATGAATTAATTCTGCTATGTAATGGCTAATCAGTCTTGGATCAGGCTTTCTATTATGGATTCTTGTATATATATAGTCAAAATTAAATTTGAAGGTCTTCAACATTCTATTTACAACAAGATTTGTCATTTGGTCTACACCGGAAATGATTTGTTGTGGTGTGTTTTTATAAATGATTACATTTTCAGTACTTTGAATATCCTTCCTATCAATTGACTTTTCAATGCCAAAAAAATTATTACCTTTTTTTGAAAAAGCAGAGTTGTTATTGAAAAAGAAAATGGATAATCCATTTATAAAGAAACTGCGAGGATTTGTTTTTTCGGGTTCAAAAAAAACAAACCTACTATTAGTAACATTGACATTTTCAAAATAACAAATAGCAATTTTGTGGTTATTAATTACTTCTTTATTTTGTATAATATTTTGAGGAATTTCCTTTTCAATTGTAGATAAACAAAGATTTAGAATAGTATCCAATTTTGATAGTGTGGCTTCATGTATCTTGTAGCCTCTATAATTAGCAACTGCCAATCTCCAAATGAGAGAATAACAAAATAGTTTTGAAATTAAACTGCCAGTTTCATTTAATATTAATGAATCTCCGTTGTTCCCTGAAGAAAAATGTTTCAATGTGGAGAAAATGTTGGAAGAAAATAACGATTCTATTCGAGTAAATTTGTCTTCACAAGTTGTACAAAATAAATTATCTACTGCGAAAAAATTACTGTTATTTCTTATTTCTTCATCTGTCATGTCTCGTCCAAGAACTTCATGTATTTTCTCAGGGAGAAGGTCTCGCCCAAGAAAATAATTTACAAATCCCGGTTTTGACAAGTCGAAAGAAATTTCTTTTTCTGTTCTTTTCTTTTCAGTTGGAGTAACCATTGATTTTAAAAGAAAAAAAGGAATCAAGTGAGAATTTGTTTTGTCAGCTCGATTTTGTTTACATAGTTTGCATGTCATAGTATTGTAGCTAACATTAATATGAACGCAATTGCGTTTATATCTCGTACTTAAAAAACAGACGAAAACATTACGTCTGTTTTTTTATTAACCTTACCAAAGATAATCCATTAAACAACGCACAATAAAATTCAGCCCTGTTTTATATCAGCTTTTTTACTCATGTAGTCAGCTGATTTTTATTAACTTCGTAAAGCAGCATTTCATTCATTTTTATGAATGAAAACAACAGAACATTTAGAGTAAAAAATTTAGTATGCTATTAAAAAAAGGAGAAATTCATCTGTATTGTGTTTTATTAAATCCGTCCACCGTTTTTTTTGAAAAATGCAGAGCTGCTCTTTCTGAAAAGGAGCAGGAACGTATTTCTTATTTTAAATTTCCTTCGGTTCAAAAAAGTTTTATTATTAGTCAGGGTGCATTGCGACTCCTATTATCAGATTATTTAAATATTGATGCTCCGAAAATTCAAATTAGTAAACACAGTAAAGGAAAACCTTTTACGATAGATGATACGGATCTTTGTTTTAATATTTCTAATTCGGGTGGATATGTTGTTTATGCTTTTTCGCGAGCAGGGGAAGTTGGGATTGATATCGAAAAGATCAGAACACTTCCTGATCTGGATGAATTGATCGAAAAAAATTTTTCCGCAAAAGAAAAAACATTCATTTCAAAAAATAAAGCAGAAAAAGAAAAACGATTTTTCAAATTCTGGACCGTTAAAGAAGCCTATTTAAAAGCAATAGGTGAAGGTATGCGACTTTCACCCGACAACCTTGAATTTACTTTTGAAAATAACAACTATGAGTTGGATGCCATAAAAGGAGTGTTTGAACAGGAAGATTGGTTGTTTACCGATTTTTCTATCGCAACTGATTATGCAGGAACCATTGTATATAAAGATAAACAAACAAAAATTTCTGAAATAAAATTTATAAATTAACTTTGCGATTAAGATGGAAGAAAGCAATAAAACAGGCAGCTTTGACTTTATGGCGGAGCGTATAAACAAGGCAAATATAAATTTCAAGGCTAAAGTCGATTTAAGTATATCAGGATTTTAACTCCGCCATGAATGGCAGAGTTATTAGGAACAACAAAATATAGATTGACAATAAAATTATAAATTAACTTTGCAAAAAGAGTACTTAAAAAAAATACTGAAGCTAACTCCGCCTTTCAAGGCGGAGTGATTGTCAAAAAGAGTACTTAAAACAATACTGAAGCTAACTCCGCCTTTCAAGGCGGGGCGATTGAGCAAAATAATATACAAGGGCTTTAGCCCTGAAAACAAGATAATATGCCTTTTGTAAAAGTTATGATTCATGCCGTATGGGGAACGAAAAGTCGTTATCCTTTTCTCACAAAAGAAGTTAAGCAAAAAGTGATAAAGCATATCAGGGAAAATGCACAAACAAAACAAATTTTTATAGACAGATTGAATGGGCATACTGAACATTTACATTGTTTATTCGGATTGAATGCAGAACTTAGTATTGCTAAAACATTACAACTTATAAAAGGAGAATCGGCATTTTGGATTAACAAATATCAACTTACTGAACCAAAGTTTGAATGGGCAGATGAGTATTTTGCTGTATCTGTTAGTGAATCGATGTTAGATAAAGTAAGAGCATATATTGACGGGCAGGAAGAACATCATAAAAAAGTAAATTATGCTCAAGAATATGATGAATTTATGAAGAAGTATAAATTTCAAAATCATGGCTAAAGCCATTTTTTAAAATTAGGATTTATTGCTACGCCATGAATGGCGTAGTTATTATGCCAGCAAGATATTGATCAAAAAATAAAATTTAAATGCGATTCTCATACTATCTCTTTCTCATCATTACAAAGCTCTTCTCCATCATACCATTTTGGTTATTGTATTTTTTCTCTGATTGCCTTTTTGTTTTATTCTATTATTTATTGCCCTACAGAAAGAAGGTGATCTTCGAAAACATCAGTAATTCTTTTCCGGATAAATCGGAACAGGAAAAAATAAAATTAATGAAAGGATTTTATAAAAATTTGTGTGATATTATTATGGAAGGTGTGAAAGGTTTTTCTATGAGTAAAGCACAATTGGTAGCACGGTATAAAGTTCTGAATCCTGAAATAATGGATAGGTATTTCGAAAAGGGACAAGATGTAATTTCAGTAGGCGCTCATTATGCGAATTGGGAATGGGGAATTATTGCTGCACCTACTCAAATAAAACATCAGATCATTGGGTTTTATACCACCTTGAGCAATTCCTACATTGATGAATACATGCGGAGCAACAGAAAAAAATTGGGGAGTGAAATGGTTGCACAATCGGATGTTCGAAAAGCATTTTCAGGAAAGAAAGAAAAACCTGCCACTTATTTTTTCGGTGCAGATCAAAGTCCGTCAAATTTAAAAGGAGTGCATTGGATGAACTTTCTAAATCAGGATACTCCCTGTATGAAAGGACATGAATTTTTTGCGAAACATTATAATATGCCTGTGGTTTATTTTGATGTACAACGTGTGAAAAGAGGGTATTATACTGTGAAATTAATTCCACTGGTGGAAAATTCTGCAGCAACAAGCTCCGGGGAGATCACAGAAAAGTACATGCGGACATTGGAAGAGATCATCCTGAAAAAGCCTGAAGACTATCTTTGGTCGCACCGTAAATGGAAGCATAAAAGAATAAAATCAGAAATTAATTAATTTTAATAAAAATACTTCATGAGCATTACACGAACGTTTGATCTGCTTCAACAATATAAGGAAAAGTATTTTCAGAAAGAAGATGCACTTACCGGAAAAGTAAATGGACAATGGGTGAAATATAGTTCTGCCGATTACATCAATAATTCGAATTATATCAGTTACGGTCTTTTGGCTTTAGGAATAAAAAAAGGAGATAAGATAGCAACCATTTCTAACAATCGTCCCGAATGGAATTTTGTAGATATGGGACTGGCACAGACCGGAGCAATTCATGTTCCGGTTTTTACATCGCTGGATAAGGAAGGGTATAAAACTATTTTTACCCATGCTGAAGTAAAATTTGTTTTTGTCTCAGATAGATCATTAGCTACTAAATTAAGTTCATTGCTTGATGAAATTGCTACACTCGAAAAAATATATTTATTTGATGAGGTTCCCGGAATAGCCAATTGGAAAGAGATCCTGGAACTTGGAAAACAAAATGAAAATAAATTTAAAACTGAACTTGAAAAAATAAAATCAGAAATCAAGGCAACAGATGCAGTTACTTTAATTTATACTTCCGGAACAACAGGTAATTCGAAAGGTGTAGTATTATCACATCAGAATTTAATTTCAAATGCAAAAGCTGCTGCTGCTGTTTTTCAGCTTCAGCCACACCATCGCTACTTGAGTATTTTACCTATTTGTCATGTTGGTGAACGGATGGGAAATTACCAGTCGCAATATTCAGGTTGTAGTATTTATTATGCCGAGAGTTTAGGTTCCATCGGTGCTGATCTGATGGATGTAAAACCACATGGTTTTGGCGCTGTTCCGAGGATCCTGGAAAAAGTGTATGATAAGATTATCGATAAAGGAGAAAAGTTAACAGGGATAAAACGTAGAATATTTTTCTGGGCGATCAATATTGGTTTGCAGTACAAAGCCAATGGCGAGAACGGAATAGGATATGAATTAAAATTAAAATTGGCAAATAAAATTGTGTTCAGCAAGTGGAGAGAAGCAATGGGCGGAAATATAATTTCCATTGGTGTTGGAGGCGCAGCATTGCAACCAAGACTGGAACGTGTGTTTTGGGCAGCAGGAATAAAATTGTTGAACATGTATGGCTTAACGGAAACATCACCCATTATTACTATTAACAGAGCTACATCACCCTTATTAAAATTGGGAACAGTTGGAGCAGTGATCGATAATGTAGAATTAAAAATTGCTGCCGATGGTGAAATACTTTGTAAAGGAAACAATGTGATGATCGGTTATTACAAAGATGAGGAAGCTACAAAATTATCCATCGATAAAGATGGGTGGTTTTATACCGGTGATATTGGTATTTTAGAAGAAGGAAAGTTTTTAAGGATCACAGATAGAAAAAAAGAACTGTTCAAACTTTCAAATGGGAAATACGTTTCCCCCCAGGGAATAGAAAATCTATTTAAAGAATCTGTTTTTATTGATCAACTGATGGTGATTGGAGAAGGAGAAAAATTTACAAGCGCTATTATTTCCCCCGAATTTGATTCATTGAAAAAATGGTGCAGAGATAAAAAGATAGATGTTTCGAATAAAGAAGAAATAATTAAAAATCCTGAAGTGATCGCTCATTACAATTCTATCGTAGCCGGTTTTAATAAGTCATTGGGTAGCGATGAAAAAGTAAAAAGAGTACGGCTTGTAAGTGATATGTGGACACCTGATTCAGGTGAATTGTCTCCTACACTTAAATTAAAACGAAGAATAATAATGCAAAAATATAAATCCATTGTTGATGAAATATTTTCACATAATGAGGTAATGATATAGATTATGTAGAATGTCATTCCGACCGGAGCGGAGGAATCTTTATGTTTATTTAGCAGAATTGCAAACAAGTAAAAATATTTCTCCGCTCGAAAAAACTAGACTTAATCAATAAATCCTAATGAACAAAATATTACAAATCCTTTTTTTCTTTTTTATTTGTTCAACAATTTCTTTTTCGCAAATCCTAAAAAAGAAAATGGAGGATCTGGATTCGGCCTATTATCATGATGATTATATAAAGTCAAAAAAACTCATCGCTGAAATCCTTCCCAAAGCTGAAAGTGTTAAAGATGATACAGTGTATATCGAATTTTTAAGCACTTGCGGTTCGGTTTATTATCATACCAATGAATTTACAACCGCAGAAAACTATTTTTTGCTCGCTTCTGAAAAAGCAAAAATTGTTTTTGGTGAAAATGATTATCACTATTCTCTTCCTCTTTTTAATCTCGCAGGCTGTTATAAAGAAGAAGGAAGATATGCCGAAGCGGAACCCTTGTATATGAAATCATTGCCTGTTCTTGCAGAAGCCTTTGGACAATACAGTGTTGAATATACGCGTTGTTTTTATACACTGGGTTCCATGTATGTGGATATGGCCAAATACGATTATGCCGAAAGTATGTGTGTAGCAGCAGTAAATTTCTATAAAGAAAAATTAGGAACTGCAGATCCTGAATATTTAGGAGCGCTTGGAACAGTAGGTATAATTTACCAGGGACAGGGTAAATACGATAAAGCGGAAGAAATAGTTCTGGCCCTGTTAAATTATTTTAAATCTTTACCAAATCAGGAAAAGGAAACAATAGAAACCTTACAAAATAATCTGGGTGATTTATATCGTACCATGGGTGAATATGAAAGGGCTGAACCAATTTTATTGGAAGTTATTAAAACCTGTGATGAACATTCCTTATCTGCTGCAACAATTTTGAATAACTTAGGTCTTGTTCAAAAAGCACTTGGTAAATTTTCCGAATCAGAATCTTCATATAAAAAATCAATTAGCATTTATAAGTTTTTAAATAAAACCAATCATCCCGACTATGCCAGTCCGGTAAATAATTTAGGTGAGTTATACAGAGGCATGGGACGTTTGCAGGAAGCTTTTAATTCATTTGTGGAGGTTCTGGAAGTCAGGAGAAAAATGGGCGGAACAGAGCATCCTAATTATGCAAATGCATTAAATAATTTGGCTCTTGTGGAATATAAGGTTGGGAATTTAGTGGATGCAGAACAACACTTTTTAGCAGCAAAAGAAATTTACAGAAAAGTATTAGGTGAGAAACATCGGTTTTATGCAAACAGTTTGAATAGTCTGGCTTCTATTTATAAAGAACAAGGGGATCTTAAAAAAGCAGAGGCAACTTATCTCGAATGCATAAAAATTTACAAAGAAAATTATGGTGAAACAAATGACACCTATGGAACTTACCTTGGACAATTAGCATTAATCTATCATCGCATGAAACGCTATGATGAAGCCATTAACCTGACAAAAAAATCACTTGAGATCATAAAAAATAAATTAGGAGAAAATCATTTCAACTTCATTGAAGCAGAATATAATCTTGCAGAGATCTGTCTGGATGCTGGCAAGTATAAGGAAGCAGAGATATACTATTTGAAGGCGATACAAGGTTATATGTTTTTGATAGAAAAATATTTTCCTTCTTTGAGTGAAAAAGGAAAAACAGAATTTTATTATACTATTTACTATTCCTTCGAAACCTATAATTCATTCGTGATTCAGATGATGGATCAATTTCCAAAAGATGATCATCATATATTGATCGAACAGATGTTTAACAATCAATTGGTTTACAAATCACTTTTGCTGAAAGAAACAGGAAAAACAAAAATTAAGGTGGCAGCAAGTAATAATGAAGAGCTGAAAAAAGAGTATGAGCAATTAATTAAAATGCGTGAAAATATTGTGCAGCAATATCGGTTGAGTGTTGAAGATATTGCAGAGATAGGAATTGATCTTCCTGCTTTGGAAAAAGAGGCAAATGATCTGGAACAAAAAATTAATTCAACCTCCTCTTTAATAATTACTAAAAGTGATTCAGAAAAAAAATCATGGAAAGAAATTCAGAAAGTATTAAAATCTGGTGAATGTGCTGTGGAGATGGTTCAGACACAGTTTTATATAAATCAGAAATGGACCGATTCTATTTATTATTCTGCAATTATTATTGATAAGATTTGTTTGACACCGAAGTTTGTTCTCCTGAAAAATGGAAATGAATTAGAAAATAATTCAATTAAAAAATACAGAACATTAATAAAATCAAAATCTGATGACGAATTTGCTTATACTATTTTTTGGAAGCCTTTAAAAGCAGCTATCGGAAATTCAAACAAGATCTATTTTTCTCCTGATGGAGTCTATCAGCAGGTAAATTTATATACATTAAAAAATCCGGAGACCAAGAAATATTTGATCGAAGAAACAACAATTTCATTGCTTACCAATACAAATTATTTATTGGAAACTCATGTATCCTCGACTTCAAAAAAAGCAGAAATATTTTCTTATCCTGATTATGATTTTACGGCTTCTTCTTCAGAAGTAAAAAGCATTGAACCTCTTTCCCGTTATGGATTTGCTCACTTACAGGAATTGCCCGGCACAAAAATAGAAGCGGATGCTATTACAAAAATACTGGAAACTCAAAACTGGAAAGTAAACAAACATTTGCAGGCGGAAGCTTCTGAAGATGCCATAAAAAAGATTGTCAATCCGAAAGTATTACACATAGCTACACATGGTTTTTTTCTGGAAGATGTAAATGAAAATGAAAGCAATGTAATAGGCATTCAAGCTGAGAAAGCAAGAGAAAATCCTTTGTTACGTTCAGGATTGATGCTTGCCGGTGCTGCATCTATTGCGCGTGATTCTATTCTCGACAATACAAAAGAAGATGGAATATTAACGGCTTATGAAGCTGCCAATCTTGATCTTACTCAAACAGATCTGGTGGTGCTTTCTGCCTGTGAAACAGGATTGGGCGAAGTCCACAATGGTCAAGGTGTTTATGGGTTGCAACGTGCATTTATGGTTGCCGGAGCAAAAGCAGTAATTATGAGTTTATGGGTAGTGGATGATTATGCAACGCAGGAATTGATGAGCATTTTTTACAGTGAATGGTTAAAAGATCCGACTTCAGAAAATAAACAAAGAGCTTTACGCACTGCACAGCTTAAACTAAAAGAAAAATATCCTGAACCTTATTTTTGGGGAGCATTTGTGATGGTGGGAGAATAATAAAACGAATCGAAACTAATACCGGTGTACCAAAACACAATTTTCAAACCCGTAAGACTTTATTTTATTTATAGTTGTTTTCCCGATTATTTGATTCATTCTTTCCGCGATTGCTAAGGTTTGTTTTCGGGATACCTCATCATTAAAAGGTCTGTTGAAAAAAATTATTCCTGAGTTTGCTTTAAGTTTTTTTATATTATATAGAAAAGATTCCTGATCAATTATTTTTGGAACTTTAGCATCAACAAAAACATCAATTACGATTAAATCAAATTGCTGCTCACAGCTTTGAACAAAATCAAAAGCACCTTTATTCAGCAATGTTATAGTATTATATTGCTGTATGTTGAAATATTTTTTTGTCAGCTTAATTACAACAGGATCTTTTTCTACACCAATAATTGAACAGTTAAACTTGTATTTTTTCAGTAACATATCAGCCACATCACCTGCGCCAAATCCAAGTATTAATACATTTTTGATTTCCAGGTCTTCAATTTTTTCTTTCTCAAAGATATATTCAAATACTTTATGTAAACCTCCAAATGAGTAGTTTACCTGTTTCGTATTCAACACATACACTCCGTTTTCAATGGTTACTTCCAATTGTGGAGTAACATCCCCTTTACATTTTTCCAATGTAATCGGAATTATATAACTGATAACTTTTCGAATCCGGGTAATCAAAGCTTTCTCGATCTAAAATTTGAAACAGCAATGCAAACTTTTCAAGTTCAGAATAAATTTAACCCAAAAGGATAATATAAACTATGACTATTTATAATCTTCGATACTTAATTGCTTATTGCAAAAAGGATATTCATATTCCTGTTGGTTGGAGCATACAAAGATCAACCGATCTTTCGAATAGGTATTCACTAAATTCTGATACCAGTCAATCGCTTTTTTGTCAAGGTTGGAAGTAGGCTCATCAAGCAGTAAGAGAGGAGTGTTCGCCAAAATAGCCAAGGCTAAACGAACGCGCTGTTTCATTCCTGATGAATAATATTTCAATTGTTTATTTTGTGCTTTTTCGAGTTGAGTAAGGGCAATAATTTCTTTGGTTTTTAATCCTTCATAAAAGGGTTTAAACTGTGCTTGAAATTCAATGGACTCAGCTAATGTAAATTCCTCAAACAATTCGAGGTAAGGGGAAGCAAAACTAATATATTTATAAAGTTCTTCCTGTTCAATTTCTTTTTTTTCTGTTCCGCCAGCTTTCAACATTGAACTTTCAGCTTTGTATTCTATCTCGCCTTCCGACTGAATAATGTTTCCTGCAATTACCTGAAGTAAAGTTGATTTTCCGGAACCGTTCGAACCTAAAATAACATAGTTATTATCACTTGTAAATTCATAATCCACTTTGCGGAATATCCACTCGTAATTATAACGTTTACCTATATTATTTAATTTTATGTTCATGGGTGTTGATGCCGAATTGTTTTTTTTGTCATTTCGACCACAGGGAGAAATCTCGTTTTTTTTTTAACATTATTAAGATTCCTCCACTGTGGTCGGAATGACATTGAAGTCATAATTCGTATATTCGTATAAATTAGTATTTCGTAGATTAAGAAATCCCCCTCATGATTCCATCTTTTGATTCACGGATGAATCGAAGGATCTGATCTTTTTCAGGTGATGCCGGAGCTTCCTGCTCAATGATGGCCAATGCATTTGTTACATTATGCCCTTTGATATAAAGTGTGCGGTAAATATCTTCGATCTCTGAAATCCGTTCATTACTGAATCCTCTTCTGCGCAATCCAACAGAGTTGATGCCAATATATTGCAATGGCTCGCGCGCTGCTTTAGTAAAGGGAGGTACATTTTTTCTTACGCCTGTATGTCCCGTAATAAATGCATGTGCGCCAATTTTTACAAATTGTGAAATACCAACGCCACCTTCAATTATTACCCAGTCATCTATATCCACATGTCCGGCAAGATTCACGCTGTTTGCAATTATTACATTGTTGCCTATCATACAATCATGAGCTACATGAACATAAGCCATCAGTAAGCTATTGCTGCCAATCACAGTTTTTTGTTTATCAATAGTGCCGCGATTAACTGTAACACATTCTCGAATAGTAGTGTTATCGCCAATTTCAGCAGTAGTTTCTTCGCCTTTGAATTTTAGATCCTGAGGAATAGCTGCAATTACAGATCCCGGAAATAGTTTGCAGTTTTTACCAATTCGGGCTCCCGGGAAAATAGTTACATTCGGGCCAACCCATGTTCCATCGCCAATCTCAACATTTTCATATACCGTTGAAAATGGCGCTAATATTACATTTTTACCTATTTTAGCCTCAGGATGCAGGTAGGAGAGTTGGGTCATTTTTTTTTATTTTTACTATTTGTGCCATTAATTCGGCTTCCATTACAGGTTTGTTGTTTACGTAAGCGATGCCTTTCATATGACAGATACCCCTTCGGATAGGTGATAAAAGATGCAAATCAAAAACAACGGTATCACCTGGAATTACTTTTTGCTTAAATTTTACTCCATCGATTTTCATGAAATAAGTTAAATAATTTTCAGGATCTGGCACTGTTTTTAAGATCAAAACGCCTCCGGTTTGCGCCATGGCTTCAACCAATAAGACCCCCGGCATTACAGGGTTTTCCGGGAAGTGTCCTTTAAAAAACTCTTCATTCATGGTTACATTTTTTACTCCAACTACTGATTCTGGAGTAATGTTCATGATCTTGTCAATCAATAAAAAAGGCTGGCGATGAGGCAATAATTTTTGAATGTCCATTATGTTAAGGACAGGCTCTTTCGTTAAATCAAAAGTTGGATGTTCATTCTTTTTACTTCTTTGTTTTTTTATCAGTTCTTTAATTTGTTTTGCAAAGGCAATGTTTCCGGCATGTCCTGGGCGTGCTGCCAAAATATGCATTTTTAAAGGCACTCCCACCAAAGCAAGATCTCCAACAATATCAAGTAATTTATGACGTGCGGGTTCGTTAAAGTAATGTAAAGTAGTGTTGTTCAATACTCCTTTTCCTTTAACTTCCACATCTTCCTTATGAAAAACTTTTTTAAGTTTATTTAATTTTTCTTCTGAAACCTCTTTATCTACCAATACAATGGCATTGTTTAAATCACCGCCTTTTATCAGATTATGTTCCAGCAAAGCTTCTAATTCATGCAAAAAAACAAAGGTTCTGCAATTTGCGATCTCCGTTTTAAAATCACTTACTTTATAAATATGCGCATGTTGAGTTCCTAATACATCTGAATTATAATCCACCATAACAGTAACTCTGAATTCATCCTGAGGTACGGCAAGCATTTCAACATTTTTTATAGGATCTTCGTAGGAAAGATTTTCCTTCAATTCAAAATAGATGCGTTCGGCATTTTGTTCTATAGCACCTGCTTCTTCCAGTTTTTTTACAAAGGGCATGGAACTGCCATCCATAATTGGCATTTCCGGACCATCAATTTCCATCAACACATTGTCAATTTCCATCCCAACCAATGCTGCTAATACATGTTCTGTAGTATAAATACGTGCTCCATTTTGTTCCAGAGTTGTTCCACGGGCAGTATCAACAACGTTATCAACATCCGCATCAATGATGGGATTATTGGTCAGATCAACTCGTTGAAATTTGAAACCATGATTTTCTGGCGCTGGCAAAAATGTTAATGTTGCTTGTTTACCGGTGTGTAAACCTACTCCTGAAATTGTTACTACGTTTTTTATTGTTCTTTGATGTACGATCATTGTTCTTTCTTAAATTGTACGGATGTTTTATGCAATACTATTTCTAAAATATATTTATTATTCCTCGTAATTATTTAAGTCTCAAATTTATACAAATTATTAATTAGATAGCTATAGAGGAGTATTTTGTTTTGAATAGCTTTTTGTTGATATATTATTTTTTGATTGAGTTTATTTTAATTCAGAACTATTTAGGATAACACAAATAATATTTTTTTACAGTTTTTGCCAATACCTGAATATTTAATTGGTCCGATGCCTTTGCAATATCAGAAACACTTCCATCCTTAAATAAAATATTGATACTGATCTTATCCGCCCGGTATGCATCATTTTCTACATTCCCGGAAAAAACAAAATAATTTACCTGCTTATCATTTAACTTGTAAAGCGCTTTTATTTTATTTTTTATTTCTTTTATTTTTTCTTCTTTAAATGGTAAATTCTGTAATTCGATCTTAAATAATTTGCGATTTACCAATTGTTCACAAAGTTTAGAAAGCACAGCATCTTTATGTTTTGTCCACACTTTTACGGACGTCATGATATCAGAGTCATCTAACAATGCAAATGTTTCTAATATTTCAGGTTTTTTTATAAAATCCTGCAACGTGAATTGTTTATATAAAAAAGTTTTTAAGGCCGGGGTGCAAAATAAATCTTCTTTTTTTTGTGCAAGTTCTTTCGCACGTTTTAAAATATTTACCAATAAATTTTCTGCACTCAATACGGTTTTGTGTAAATATACCTGCCAGTACATGAGTCTGCGGGCAACAATAAATTTTTCAATGGAATAAATACCTTTTGCTTCCACTGCTAATTGGTCGTTCACAACATTCAGCATAATAATGATCCGGTCAGAACTAACTACACCTTCTGAAACACCGGTAAAAAAACTATCACGTTTCAGGTAGTCTAAGCGGTCCATGTCCAGCTGGCTGGAAACTAATTGATGCAAAAACTTTTTGTGATATTTATTCTGAAATATTTTGATCGCTAATGTTAATTCTCCTTTAAATTCTGTATTCAACCGATACATGAACAATTCAGAAATAGCTTCATGAGAAATGTTGCTAACAATACTATGTTCTAATGCATGTGAAAAAGGTCCATGTCCAATATCATGCAAAAGAATGGCAATGGTCACAGCTTTTGCTTCATCATCAGTGATTTCGTTTCCTTTGGAGCGGATCACTTCAATGGCTTCACCCATCAAATGCATGGCTCCCATCGCATGATGAAAACGTGTATGCAATGCTCCCGGATAAACTAAATTGGTTAAGCCCAATTGTTTTATCCTTCGTAAGCGCTGAAAATAGGGGTGTTCTATGAGATCGTAAATTATTTCATAGGGCAGAGATACGAAACCGTAAATTGGATCGTTAAATATTTTTCGTTTGTTAGAGAAGGAGTTCATTGTTGCAAAGATAATTTATCTTTTTAAACCGAATTCATCTTTAATATTTCTAAATTTGTAATGCTAAAAAAATTGAAATTATGGATAAGATACAGATTCTTTGGGCCGATGATGAAATTGATTTATTAAAACCCCATATATTGTTTTTAAAAGAAAAGGGTTATGACGTTCAAACCGCTACCAGTGGTGATGAAGCCATTGAATTGGTTGAAAAAAACAATTATGCAGTGGTTTTGCTGGACGAAAATATGCCCGGACTTTCTGGTTTGGAAACGCTCAACCGGTTAAAGTCATCACACTCTGATCTGCCGGTAATAATGATCACCAAAAGCGAGGAGGAATATTTGATGGAAGATGCAATCGGTTCCAAAATTTCTGATTACCTCATAAAGCCTGTAAATCCAAATCAAATTTTGCTTTCATTGAAAAAAACATTGGATAACAAACGTTTGATCAGTGAAAAAACAACATCTAATTATCAGCAGGAATTTCGTCAGATAGGAATGACTTTAAGCGATCGTTTATCATGGACTGAGTGGGTGGATGTATATAAAAAACTAGTGTATTGGGAGTTAGAGTTGGATAAAAGTAAGGATGAGAGCATGATGGAGATCCTGAAAATGCAGAAAGCGGAAGCGAATAAGTTGTATGGTAAATTTGTTGAGAATAATTACATTGGCTGGTTAAATGGCAAATCGCAAAATCCTCCTTTATTCTCTCATACTATTTTTAAAGCAAAAGTAGCACCGTTGTTAGAAAAAGATGAAACTACTTTTGTTGTGCTGATAGATAATTTACGATACGACCAATGGAAAATAATTCAGCCGATAATCTCTGACTATTTTAAAGTGGAATCAGAGGACCTGTACAGCAGCATTTTACCTACCGCGACACAATATGCACGTAATGCATTTTTTTCCGGTTTGATGCCTTCCGAAATTGAAAAACGTTTCCCCAATATGTGGTTGAATGACGAAGAAGAAGGAGGAAAAAATTTACATGAAGAGGAGTTGCTTGTGGAGCAATTAAAGCGTTTGGGCAAAGATGTAAAGCACAGTTACAATAAAATCACTACTCATGCTGCAGGAAAAAAATTGTCGGAGAACATGAGCAATTTAATGCAAAATAAATTGAATGTGATTGTCTATAACTTTGTTGACATGCTATCTCATGCCCGTACCGAAATGGAAGTTATCCGTGAATTGGCCGATGATGAAAAAGCGTATCGTTCGATTACTTTATCCTGGTTTGAACATTCACCATTGCATGATATCTTAAAACAAATTGCTGCAAAAAAATGCAAGCTGGTAATTACCACAGATCACGGAACCATTAAAGTTGCCGAGCCTTCTAAGGTTGTTGGGGATAAAAATGTAAATACTAATTTGCGTTACAAACAAGGTAAAAGCCTTGATTATGTGAAGAAAGATGTGTTTGAAGTCCGAAACCCGGCCGATGCTTTTTTACCTAAACAACATGTGAGTACCGCTTTTGTTTTTGTGAAAGAAGATAAATTTTTCGCCTACCCGAATAATTACAATTATTATGTAAATTATTATCGCAATACTTTTCAGCATGGAGGCATCTCATTGGAAGAAATGATCATTCCGTTTATTACGTTATCAGCAAAATAAAAAATGGAGCGCAGATTTTTAGGGCAGATCTAATTTTTTTAAGACTTCAAAAAATCATATTTAATCTTACAATCATAAAAATCTGCGTTCCATCAAAATTAGTATGCCAAATACAATCACCATTATTAATTTATCCGAACTCCCATCCGCTGCAAAGCAATTGTTGGAACTTTGTCCCGATAAAAAGATCTTTGCTTTTTATGGTGAAATGGGATCAGGAAAAACAACTTTTATCAAAGCTGTTTGTGAAATCCTTGGTGTAGCGGATACTATAAGTAGTCCAACCTTTTCTATTGTAAATGAATATCGGTCCGCCAAAGGAGAAAAAATATTTCATTTCGATTTTTACAGGATCAAATCACTAAATGAAGCCTACGACATGGGGTATGAAGATTATTTTTATTCTGATGCCTTTTGTTTTATTGAATGGCCAGAGAAAATAGCTGAACTTCTTCCTGAAGAACATGTAAAAATTACAATAACGCAAGAAGCTGAACAGCGCACACTAGTTATTGGTTAATACTTCTTTCAAGTGATCAAAAAATTTGTTTATTGTTTAGTGTGAGGGATGAAGCAATCTACACGTAGCGTGGTTCCCGGAGATTGAGTGTCTGCTTCAACGCAGAATGTTCCTCGCAATGATCGTAGTTTTTTATCTTACTCTTCCCGCTTTTTTGTTTATTTTTTTTATCAACACTCCAACTTTAATAAACCTTCATAATAAACGTAAACTTTGACATAGATTTTCTAAATTTGTAAGAATGTAACATCCCTTCACAAACCAAGAAATGAAAACATCCAAAGAATTATTAGCAGCACTCACTCAAACGGCATTGATGCCACAAGAGGAAATGCTTGAAGTAGCCCGTAAAAAAGGTAAATTATTTATTGGAATTCCAAAAGAAATATCATTTCAGGAAAATCGCGTTCCATTGGTGCCGGATGCTGTTGCATTATTGGTGAATAACGGTCATACCATCGTGATCGAAAGTAATGCAGGTAAAATGGCTCACTTTGAGGATCATGATTTCAGTGAGGCAGGAGCTACCATTGTTTATAGTCCGGAAGAAGTATATAAAGCAAATATTATTTTAAAAGTTGCACCTCCTTCTCCAAAAGAAATTGAGATGATGCAACAAAAACAAACGCTGATTTCAGCCTTGCAATTGACTGTTCAGCCCGAAGATTTTTTAAAACAATTAATCTCAAAAAAAATTACTGCCATCGCATTTGATTGGATAAAAGATGAAGATGGAATTTATACGATTATTCGCTCCATGGGCGAAATTGCCGGAAGCACCTCTATTCTTATCGCTGCGGAATATTTAAGCAATGTAAATAACGGACAAGGATCCATATTGGGTGGCATTTCAGGTATTTCGCCTACTGAAGTTATTATTTTAGGTGCGGGTACTGTTGGCGAATTTGCAACACGGGCAGCTTTAGGATTAGGCGCCTCTGTAAAAGTTTTTGATAATTCTATTTCCCGCTTAAGACGTATGCAGAGTGATCTTGGAAGAAGGATTTTTACATCCACCATTCAACCACGTGTATTGGCAAAACATTTAAAAACGGCTGATGTGGTTATTGGTGCTATCCGGGCACAACACGGACGAACACCATGTGTTGTAACAGAAGAGATGGTGGCTGAAATGAAAACAGGCTCGGTAATAATTGATGTGAGTATTGATCAGGGAGGTTGTTTTGAAACTTCTGAGGTTACTAATCATACTAATCCTGTATTCCGTAAACATGGGGTTATACATTATTGTGTTCCCAATATTGCATCGCGTGTTTCACGTACTGCTTCTTATTCACTGAGTACTATTTTTGCTCAGATTCTTATTGATATTGGTGAAGAAGGAGGAGTGGATTATATGCTTCGCAGAGATGAAGGTGTACGTAATGGTGTGTATTTATACAATGGAACCCTTACCAATCGCGTGTTAGGGAAGATATTTAAACTTCCTTATAAAGATATTAATTTACTGATGGCGGGGATTTAGTTAATTGGTTAATTAGGTTATTTTAAATTGGGTTTAAATCCTAAATCCACACATCCTCAATCCAAATAAATTATGGCAATACCCGGAAAAAATGCTGATTTAATAAGACGTTTCAAGTTTTATGGTTTTGGTTTTTTGTTAGGTCTGATGATGGTGGTGGTGATTTTCCGCGGCAGAAGTTGTGAGATGCCAGGTTCAAGAAAGCTGGCTGAACTGGAACATCAAAGGTTAGAATATTCGAAACATGCAGCATGCCGAATGCAATGCAGAAATATAACCGAAATCGAAATAAAACAAATACTAAAAAGCGGAAAAGTGAATTACGATAAAAGTAATGTTCACGAAAAACCCTATGGTACCTATGCTGTGGAAGGAATTGCAGTTAATGGTAAAAGTTTGCGCATCATTATTGCGGATTGCGATACCATTTCAAAAGTTGTAACTGCCATCGATCTGATGATGGAGAAAGATAGTTGTGATTGCCCTTGATCGCTTGAGATTTAATAACTGTTTTTATTTTGTATTTCTTGTTGATTAATAAATAAGCACCAATAAGTGCAAAAATATTTTAAATTGCATCGGTATATTTATCATAAAGACTTATAATACGAAACGAGTTTCGTAAAACACAGGTGGTATAGCCAATACCAAAAAAAATAATTTAGACTTAGAGTGAAAAATATTTTGCCATTCATATTCTGTATGTGTCCAATATTAATTTGTGCCCAAATTAGTAATGAGGACAATCTGAATATTTTATATGGAAGCATAAAACCAATTAGTTATGGTAAAGACAGTGTTCCAAATGAATATTTTAATTTAAAAAGTTTTATTTTTTATACTAAAACCTACAGACAAAACGATACACTTTTTGAATCTACAAAAGATTCTATAATTTGGATGTATTTTAATAAGAAACAGTCAAAAGGAAAAATCAAATTAATTACGAAAGACACTCTTAACAAAAGAATAGACTTTACCATTGAGAGTGAAAATAATATTATTATTCCTTATGGAGTACGGCTTTTAATCTCTACTAAAAAATTTCCTAATCAAACCTGGAACTTACAGACATTATCTAAGACAGACAGCTCTTTTGCTATTAAATTTGTTAATCGCAAAAAAATGGAGATAGAAAAGAAAATGGAGTTCTCAAAAACTTATACTAAAGATATACTAAAGGATGAAAAATTTAATTTTGAATTGACTAAAATGGAAGAATGTGGTATTATGGAAGCCCAAAATATTTTTTATGTTAAAACCCTATATCAAGGCGAATTCCTTATCGTAAATTATCTTTTCCCATATTTTGAAGATGAATTTGTTCCGTATGCTATTTCTATTTTCAAAAGGATAAAGCAAAATGAAAAATGGGAATTGTTTTTTGAAAATTTAGACTCCGCCTCACCATACATAGACCTTGATAATGACGGAGTTCCTGAGCTTATTGGCGGAAATGACTATGATAATGGAATTTGGCAATTTTATAAAAATTACAAATCAATTATAAGAGATGGTATTTAACCAAACATCCAAATCAGAAATATAGGTATGGATTGGACGGAGAAATGGGTACTGGCTATAACAGCACCACTATTCAGAAGACACGAACTAAACTTTGACGACATGAAATCAAAAATTATTTCTCTCCTTTTTCTGGCTTTTATTTTCTCGGCCGGACATGCTCAAAAACATAGTGAATATAAATGCCAGCTTTCTATTGACAAAGAATCTGGACGAGACGTTTACGAAAAAGTAGACAGCCAACCTGTGTTTGCTGACAAAACTATAAGCGACACTTTGTTCATTACAAAGAATTTTAAATTTAAAGTGTCACCTCAAAATCATAAAGACAAAGAATGGGTTCAATTTGCTTATATAGTTGAAAAAGATGGCAAAGTGACCTTTCTAAGAGTAATTTCTCCGAAAGACGATAAAGAAATAGAAGAAGAGGCTAAACGAATTGTAAGTTTAATGCCCCTTTATGAACCGGCAAGGTGTGAACACGCTGCTGTACCTACACTAATGAAAATTCGTTTTCAAATGCGAACAAATTAAATTGTTTATGGAAATTTTCACAGAGCTGTGTGGCGCTTAAAGCTTATAACATTGCCTAAGCAAGATGCCGAGTTTCTGCAAGTTCGCCCTCGTATAGCAAAGCGTAACGAGGGCGGATGAGAAAAGCGTTTCTAACGCAGCTAAAATTTTTATGATCCGCAACCGCTACAATCTTCTCCGCTTTTTTGCGAAACGCTATTTTTTTATGCGAATGAAAAATATCATCGTAAAAGTTAATCTTCGTCACTGCAAATAATTAAATAGGAATTTAATTTTGTGTACTAAATGATTAATAATTAAAACCAAAGGCGATGAAAAGAATATTTTTTTATTTGATGATAGTCTGTTTATCATTAACTATTGGAACGAACGAATTGAAGGCTTCAACTAACTCTTCAAAAACTGAAAATTCACTTAATTCTTTTGAAGCACAAAAATTAGTCAACAGATTGCATGAAATCAAATCAATGGACAAAACGAAAATGGGGCGTCCTGAAAAAAAGAAGTTACGGACGGAAGTACTTTCAATTGCTAAAAGATTGAAACATCCGGAGCCTGTTATTTTTATTTCAGGAGGAACACTTTTCCTTATCATTTTGCTGCTGCTTATTTTGTTGTAATCAGCGTTTGATTAATACATCATTATGCAACACAGCTTTCTCGTTTAGCCTCACTCGCCCTCGTTTAGCGCAGCGTAACGAGGGCTATGAGAAAATCGTTTGTAACGCTATCGTTTTTAATGCTCCCCACCAGCTTTTGCTTTCCCCTCTTTTTTATACAAATTAAAATATAAAAGAATATGGATCATTCCATTTTCTAAAATGAATAGAAAATATAAAATTATCTTCTATATTTGTTTATCAAGAATAAGGTATGACAGAAATTGAAGCAAGCAATTATTCGGTTTACATTGGAAAAGGAATTGCAAAAGAACTAAATCGATTTTTTAGGCTCAATAAAAATAAGTATTCCAAATTATTTATTTTAGTGGATGAAAACACCCTGAAATGTTGTTACCCTCAATTGGTGGAACAAGTAGATGTTTTCAAAGAAGCTGAAATAATTGAGATCGAAAGTGGTGAAGAAAGCAAAAACATTGAAGTATGTTCCCAAATTTGGGCAACGTTAAGTGAATATGGCGGGGATCGGAAATCCATGATGGTTAATTTAGGAGGCGGTGTTATTACCGATATGGGTGGTTTTATTTCTTCCACTTTTAAACGAGGAATCGGATTTATAAACATTCCTACTACCTTGCTTTCACAAGTAGATGCATCAATTGGAGGAAAGGTAGGCATTGACCTGAATCACCTTAAAAATGAGATTGGGTTATTCAATAATCCGGCAGCGGTATTTGTTGATCCTGTTTTTTTAAGCACCTTGGATAAACGTCAATTATTATCCGGATTTGCCGAAATAATTAAACATGCCTTGATCGCTGATGCTGATTATTGGAAACGAATTGTACAGGCAGATTTTTCTTTCCTGAATAATTTTGATTCATTGATCGAAACTTCAATTCAAATAAAAAACAAAGTTGTTTTGGGAGATCCGACAGAAAATAATATTCGAAAAATATTAAATTTTGGTCATACGATCGGACATGCAATTGAGACATTTGCCCTGGAACAAAATAACCGTAAACAGTTACTACATGGTGAAGCAATTGCTGTTGGAATGATATGCGAAGCTTATCTTTCCAACATGTTGTGTAAATTAACAAGCGGTGAATTGAAGCAGATCACACAATTTATATTAAGTAAATACAAAGCAGTAAAAATCGATGAATTGGATTTTCATCGTTTAATAGAACTGATGAAGCATGATAAGAAAAATAATAAAGGTGATATTAATTTTTCATTGTTATCTTCAATAGGTAAATGTGAAATAAACAAAGCGGCTAAACCTGATCTGATAAAGGAATCATTGAATTATTATAAGGAGCAAAGTAAATTGTTTAAATAAATGATGAAGTATCGAATTTCTCATCCGACAAAAAAACTGAGTGGCAGTTTAACCCTTACTGCTTCCAAAAGCGAAAGTAATCGTGCCTTGATCATTCAGGCATTATGCAGGGAAAGATTCGAAATAAAAAATCTGGCGCTTGCTCAGGATACCCAAACGCTTCAACAAATTCTGGAAAGATCGATCAATGATCCTTATTCATCTGTTCCCTATAACGTTGGGGCCGGAGGAACAACCATGCGTTTTTTAACAGCCTATTTTTCTACCAAATTAGGCACTCATATTTTAACCGGCTCGGAAAGAATGAAAAAACGTCCGATTGGAATTTTGGTGGACGCATTGCGCCAATTAGGTGCAAACATTGAATATATGGAGGAGGAGGGGTTCCCTCCCTTAAAAATCACCGGCAAATCCTTAATTGGGGGTGAAATTGAAATGGATGGTAATGTAAGTAGTCAATTTATTTCTGCTTTATTGCTTATTTCTCCTGAATTACGGAATGGATTGGTAATAAAATTTAATGGAGCGGTAACATCACGGCCATACATTAATATGACATTAAATATAATGGAAGAGTTTCGTGTTTATGGTATGTGGCACGACTGCTATGTTTCGGTCAGTAAACAAGTGTATCATCGGAAAAGTGAAACGGATTATGAGTATGAGGTGGAAGCCGACTGGAGCTCCGCATCCTATTGGTATGCCGCAGCGGCCCTGTCAAAAGAAGCTGACCTTACGATCAAAGGATTAAGAAATCCAAGCATACAAGGTGATGCGATCGTTGAAAATATTTTCCCGTTTTTTGGTGTAAAAACAGAATATACAGATGAAGGTGTGCGCTTAACGAAAATCCGTGTCAAAGACGAGCATTTTGGTTTTGATTTTTCTGATTGTCCGGATCTGGCCCAAACAATAGCTGTTGTTGCAAGCGCATTAAAAATACCCGCATTTTTTAATGGCTTACATACTTTACGAATAAAGGAAACTGACCGCATACAAGCATTAAAAAATGAATTGCATAAATTTGGTGTTGAAATAGAAATTGTAAGTGATAATGCGATAAAAATAAATCCTTCAGCTTTTTGTAATACTGATTCAGCAATTAAAACATATGAAGATCATCGTATGGCTATGGCTTTTGCCACATTAGCAATGCAGGTAGATTCAATTATCATAGAAGATCCTTCTGTTGTAAAAAAATCGTATCCGGATTTTTGGACTGATCTGAAATCACTTGGATTTGTAGTGGAAGAAATTTAGTCCTTTTTGTAACTATTTTATCTATATCCGTTCTCCGTTTTTTCTAAAGCCCCCACAACTCAAAGCGTGTGGTCATGTTGTTTTGTCGAAATACATCCATTGGCCTTCTGCACCATTAATAAATACAGTGTGACTTATACCATTTACCAGTATAAACTAGTCCAATTTAAATTGCCTCGCTCGTTTCTCGACTCCCCTCGAAATGACACCAGCGCTGTCATTTCGAGCATTCTGCGTTGAAGCAGACACATCGAGATTGTGTTGGGCTAAATTTCGGAAATAATATATTTAGAATTGGTATTAATCACCTTTTATTTCAAATCCTTTTACTCACATAATTAAATCTGAAAAACAAAAGAATCGCGGCAGTTGTTAATCCAAAGGACAAACCATACCAAACACCTTGTACTCCATAATTAAGTTTAAATGCAAAGAAATAACTCATTGGTAATCCAATTATCCAATAGGCGATAAGCGTAATGATGGTTGGAATGGTAACATCTTTTATGCCTCTTAAAGCCCCTAAACAAACTACTTGTGTGCCATCGCTCAGTTGAAAAAAAGCAGCAATTATCAATAAAGATGCTGAAATCGAAATCACTTCGGGTTCAATACTAAAAAAAACAGGTAGCACATTACGAAATAAAATAAAACAAATTGCAGTAAAACTCATAAAAACCAAAGCCATCACTACGGCACTAAAACCTGCTGTGCGGACACCTTCCTTGCTTTTTAATCCGAGCTGATTTCCAACACGAACAGATGCTGCAGCCGACAAGCCACTTGCCATCATATAAGTAGTGGCTGCTATACTTAATGCGACCTGGTGTGCTGCTTGTGCCATTGGACTTATCCAGCCGATCATAATTACGGCACAACTAAAAGCTCCAACTTCAAACACCCATTGCAATCCCGATGGAACGCCCAATGCAAGAATTTTTTTTGTCAGGTCCTTCGATATGTTTTTGAAATTAAAATTATGCCAATAAATTTTAAAATTTTTGTTGTAATATACATAGGCAAACATGGCGAGCGCCATCACAACTCTTGAAATGAAACTCGCCCAACACGAACCCATTAGCCCCATTTCCGGAAAACCCCAATGTCCGAATATCATTAAATAGTTAAGCAGGATATTTAAAATATTAGTACCAACAGTGATTAGCATTGCAACACGGGTGAATGAAAGTCCTTCGGTAAATTGTTTAAATCCCGAAAAAATACAAAGAGGTATCATTCCCAACATCATCACATTCAAAAAAGGAATTGCCATATCAACCACTTCCTGTTTTTGGTTGAAATAATTCAGCATCGGTGAGATCATTATTAACAGCAGAAATAGGAGGACGCCCATTGCAGTATTGATAAGGATGCCGTGTTTCAATAAAGCTGCGTTTTCTGAATGATTTTTTGAACTATCGGCTACAGCTACTAAAGGAGTTACACCATAAGAAACACCCAGACCGAATACTAAGACTAGAATATACAGACTATTAGCCAGTGCAACTGCCGCTTGTGGAATTGTACCTATTTGACCAACCATGGCTGTATCTACAACACCAACCATGATATGACCAAGCTGACTAAGAACAACAGGATACGCCAGAAAAAAGGTTTTCCTGTAGCTTGTACTGTATTCAGGTGAAAATATACTTTTCATAAGGCGGCAAAGATAGATGAATAATGAAATCAATAAGTTTGAAAACCACAATTTTTAGTTAAACGACTCTTTTGGAAATGAATATGCAACCTCAAACCCTAAAAAATCATCCGTTTTAAGATAGCATTATAATAAACAAATTTTTATATTTACGAAATCAAAAATTTAGCATTATATCTTTAAAGATGAAAAAACACTTTTTATTATTCCTTTTTCTTGGAACAATTATTTTCCAAACTTTTTCCCAATCAAAAATTCTTTTGCCAAAAGAGGTGTATGCAGATATGAAAGCGAAGGGTGAATTAAAGCAAGGAGTAGAATATGTAATTATTAATAATGAACAAAATGTGAGCTCAGTTGAATCCAAACCTGTAAAAGCTAGTCCTGAACAAATAAAAAAAGGAGGTAACAAAGGCGTTGCCTCCACATCGTGTAGTTGCATGGTTCCGCTTGATGGAACATTTAATGTTGCCGAGTTTTCAGGATATTCTTCGCCTGATTACAGAAATGATGATGCTTCCACTCCTGCGAAAACACTTCCATTCAATTTTTGTTTGTATGGTACCAATTATAATCAATTGTATATAAATAATAATGGGAACGTATCTTTTGGAAATGGATATTCAACCTTTACTGCAAGCGGTTTTCCTGACCCAAGTTATATTATGGTTGCTCCATTCTGGGGTGATGTGGATACACGAAATTCAGGAAGTGGTTTGGTTTATTATAAGATCACTTCAACCTATATGATCGTAAAGTGGGAAGCTGTTGGATATTATAATTCGTATGTTGACAAAATAAACACGTTTCAATTAATCATTTCGAATGGTACAGATCCTATAATACCAAATGGTAATAACATTGCTTTTTGTTATGGAGATATGCAATGGACAACCGGAGATGCTTCATCCGGAACCAATGGTTTTGGTGGTACTCCTGCTACGGTAGGTGTTAATCAGGGTTCACCGGGAAACAATTATATTCAGATGGGACGTTTTGATCAGGCTGGTGCTGCTTACGATGGTGGTTATGGTTTAAGTGATGGGGTAAGCTGGTTAGATAATCAAACATTTTATTTCAATTCTTGTTCAAGTACTAATATTCCCCCAATTGCTAACGGGTTAAATAATTGTGACACCATTCGGATTTGTGGCCTGGGAGATACATTAATTTTAGATGGCTTGTTCCTGTCCCCTGAAATAGGCCAAATTACAACAGTTTCAGTAAATCTAAATGGAATGCCCGGAGCTACTGTGGTATCTAACACGTCAGGAAATTCCGCAAATGCCCAGGTTTTAATTATTTCAGGCTTGGCAAATGCCGGTAATCATGTTATTACCTATACTGCCACAGACAATGGAACACCTGTAGGAATAACAACTATTAATTTAAATATATATGTGGATACGCTTGGTTTGGCAAACTTTAACCCTCACATTACAGGTAATCTGGAGTTTTGCCAGGGAAGTAACTCTACACTCAGCGTAGCCCCTACTACCTACGATTCTTATTTTTGGAACACAGGTCTTACAACAACTTCCATTGTTGTAAATACAGCCGGACAATATTGGGTAACATCAAAAATGAGTGGTTGTTCTAAAACCAGTATGGTGGATGTAATTGTGCATCCGAATCCGACACCCGCAATTATCGGAAATTTATTTACATGCAGTTCTAATCTTACTACCATTTATATTGATTCGGCATCTTTATACACTAACTATGTTTGGTCAAACTCCAGCACAAATGATTCTGTTACAACTGTTAGTGGAACTTTTACCGTAACTGTAACCGATTCAAATGGGTGTAATACAACATCACCTCCTGTAACAGTAGTTAATGTAAGCCCTACTGTAGCTATTTCCGGTGAGCAACCTTTTTGTCCGGGTGATAGTGTTTTATTAACAGGTAATCCTTCCATACCATCAGGTGCAAATTATTTGTGGTCAACAACCGCCATTACACAATCTGAATATGTTTCAGTTCCGGATACTTATCATCTTACTGTGAGCTACTCCAACGGGTGCTCTGCTTCCGATTCGGCTATAGTAACCATGTTTAACGGACCAAATGCCAATTTTATAACGAATCCTCCCGGACAAACAAATTTAGGTGCCCCGGTTACCTTTACAGACATTTCAACTGTTTCAGGAGCTTCCATTGCAGCATGGTATTGGGATTTTGGTGATGCTTCAGGAAGTCATCCAACAACATCAAACCCCATTCATCAATATGGTGAGAATGGAATATTTACAATTACTTTAATTGTTCAAAGTAGCGATGGTTGTTGGGATACGATCCGGAAAAATTATGAGATCATTTCTGAGATCCAGGTACCGAATATTTTTACACCTAACAATGGTGGAATTACCGGATTAAATCAATTCTTCTATTTTAAAAATTTAGAATATTATCCAAGTTCCACTTTAAAAATATTTAACCGCTGGGGAGTAAAGGTTTACGAAAATTCTAATTATCAAAATAATTGGACCGGTGGTAATCATCCGGATGGAGTGTATTATTTTATTTTAGAGGGACCAAAACTCAAAGAGCCTTTATATGGCTTCGTGCAGATATTGAGATAAGGATTTAATAGGAATAAAAAAAACACTGCTCAAATGGGCAGTGTTTTTTTTGTTTTCAAAATTATCTAGTCCTGAAACAATGCTACATACTATTATTTTGCAGTAGCTACTACATTTACATTTAACTCAAAATCATCACTGATTGCTTTATTTCCAACACTCTCGAAGAAAGTAGCTGAACCATATTTAATATCAAATTTTGTTCTGTTAACAGTAATTTTTGCAACTGTTACAACGGTTTTAGCATCCATTTTGATCAAAGCGGGAAAAGTAATTTCATTTGTTATTCCCTTAATTGTAAGTTTTCCGGAAATTTCATAATCATTTCCTGCTTTCAAGGTTACTTTACTGATCTCAAATTTAGCTGTTGGATTTTTTTCGGTACTAAAAAAATCCTCTGATTTTAAATGACCGATCAATTTAGCACTATACTCCTTATCGGTTACATCAGTATTTGTAATTGAATTCATATCAAATTCAAATGTTCCTCCTGTAATGGTTTTACCATCAGAAATAATGTTGCCTTTCGAAATAGTTATTCCTCCAGCATGTTCACCGGTTACTTTTTTTCCCAGCCATGTACTTGTTGTTGATTTTGTATCAATAGTGTAATTGATATCCTTTTTTGCATTTGTTGTTGTAAATGCAAATGCAGTTATTGCTGTTAACGCAATAAAGCTCATTCCGATTTTTTTCATCATTGTTTTTAAGTTTTTAAAATTTTTATACTGCAAATATACGATATTATATGTACATACATATAATGTTTTAACATTTTTTTTCTTTTCCTGCTTTTTTAGATACAAAAATGCCTTGCAGAAAGCTTCTGCAAGGCATTTTTGTAAAATTCAATATTATTATTTTTCAAACTTATTATATCCTTTTGGTATATCAAACATTGTTGGATCGACCACTTTTTTGGTAATTTTTGTAACTTCCAAACGACCAGTTTCTTTACCCGCCAGATCAGTTTGAACAGAAAGCATAGGGAACATATTTTTCACATTTGGAATTTGCAAAAAATAAATTGATGATTTGTCTTTACGATTTAACTGAGTTAATAATTTATCGAAAAAGGAGAATTTACCATCAGCAAGCCAATAGGTAATTATTGTTCCTTCCTCATTATTTGTAACAATATATTCTGTGCATTTATATCCTTGTAAGTTTTTTACATTCTGACCTTTTTTTACTGTACAAGTTCCTTTAATAACCGGAGCACTTGGCGTTGCCTGATCCATATATAATTTTCGTTCATGGTTCAGTGACTTCATTGTCTTTGCATTCATATCTACTAAAAAAGTTCCTTCAACTTTATGAGATTTTGATCCGATCTCGTCAATACGAACAATATTGTCTTTTACATAATAAACATAATTAGTAGTATCTGTTGTTGAAATCTTTTTGAATTCAATAACCCCTTCGAATGATTGTGCGAGAGTTGTTAAGGAAAATGAAAACATTACAACAACTATGGTTACAATTTTTAAGATAGATTTTTTCATTTCTTACGTTTTTTATGTTTGTGTTAAATTAAAAATACATTTTCTTGGTCTGCTAAAATACTAATTTTTTAGTTGAGCCAATATCCCATTTCAAAACTTGTACCAAGTTTTTATGAACAACAATAATTTGCATTTAAATCCTCATATTTGCATCTATTTCAAAAAACGAAAGATCTAATGGCCGAACATAATGAAACTGGAGAAAAGGGTGAAGAAATAGCAGCCAACTATTTGCAAAATAAAGGTTTTGTCGTTTTGGAGAAAAACTGGCGCTTTAAAAATCTGGAAGCTGATATTATTGCAACTATTTCAAAAACTTTAGTTATCGCTGAAGTAAAAACGCGGAAAAGCAATTACTTTGGTGAACCCGAAACATTTGTAAATAAACAAAAACAAAAAAATCTGATCAAAACAGCACACGAGTATATTCAACGGAACAAGCTTGATTTAGAGGTACGTTTTGATATTGTTTCTATTATTTTGGGTGATAGCCAAACGAAAATAAACCATATTGAAGACGCTTTTTCGTTTAGTCATTAAGGGTTCTTGGAATTTCTTCGAAAAGATCAATTACCCGTTTTCAATAAATTTTATAGCCCGATGGATCAAGCCTCCACATACATCCCTTAAATTTAGTATCTTTGCAAAAAATTAGAAAGATGGCAAAGGAATTCAAACGTAGCGGTAATAAAGATTTTAAGAGCAAAAAACCGTTTGGTAAAAAAGCAGGAAAAGGGAAAAGTTCTCCTGATAAACCTTTTTTTAAACGCGACAACGAAACTCGTTCAACAGATAATTTCAGTGAAGAAAAATCGTATGAGCCTAAAAAATCCCGTCCTGACAAAAGAGATGATAAACCTGCTTTTGAGCGTTACCGCGATGAGTCAAAACCATCTGATTTCGGAACAGCTGCAAAACGGGAAAAAACCACATTTGGAGGATTTAAAAAGAAACGTTTTGATGATAAGCCATTATTTAAAAAGCACTCTGAAGGTGATTCTGAAAAACCTTCCTTCCGAGAAAGAAGAGATGATAAGCCAAAATCAGTTGGTAAAAAACCATTTTCCGGCAAAACATCTTTTACTAAAACACCTTCTAAGGCAGCAAATCCATACGATCTGGATGAATCGGATTTAGAATATGGTAAACCGAAAGCTTCATTTGATAGGAGCAAAGGAAGAGATTTCAAGAAAAAACCATACGAAAAAAAGCCATACACAAAGAAAGCCTATTCCCCTAGACCTTCCACCTCTGAAAAATCACAACAAGATTCAGATGATGGAACAGTTCGTTTAAATAAATACATTGCCAATGCCGGAATTTGCTCTCGCAGAGAGGCAGATGCCTTAATATCTTCGGGCGTAGTACAGGTAAATGGCAAGAACATTACCGAGATGGGTTATAAAGTAAAACCTACCGATATTATTAAATATGGCGGACAAACGCTTAAAAAGGAGAGAATGGTTTATTTGATCTTGAATAAACCAAAAGATTATATCACCACCTCTGACGACCCCCAAAAACGTAAAACCGTATTGGAATTAATTCAAGGTGCCTGCAAAGAACGAATTTACCCTGTTGGCCGATTAGATAGAGCAACTACGGGATTACTGATGTTCACTAATGATGGAGAGCTTACAAAAAAGTTAACTCATCCAAGTCATGGTGTTCGGAAAGTGTATCATGTAGAGCTGGATAAACCTCTTAAACATTCTGATCTGGAAAAGATTTCAGCAGGAATTGAGCTCGAAGATGGTGAAATTAAAGTGGATGAAGCAACTTATATTGGCGATGGAAGTGATAAAACACAAGTTGGTGTAGAAATACATTCAGGTAAAAATCGTATTGTGAGAAGGATCTTTGAACACATGGGCTATAATGTCCGTAAATTAGACAGAGTAGTTTTTGGTTCTTTAACAAAAAAAGATCTTCCTCGCGGCCGTTGGAGATTATTAACTGATGCCGAAGTTGGAATGCTGAAAATGATCAGCGCCCATTAATTGTTTAATTTATTAAACCATCAGTTTCGAAAAAATACTAAACTTATCCACTTTCCGTTTTTGATAATATCTCTTTACGTCTAAGAAGCTACCTTTCTTTTTTGTGAACTTTGCATAATCATCAATTAGCAAAATGGACACTCAACCTGTTGTAAATCCTGAACAAACTCCTAAAAAAAAATCACCTTTGATTTTTAGGATCCTGTGGCGCTTCTTAATTTTCTTTTTTATCCTTTTTGTATTACTTATAGGTTCGGGATTTGTTATCAGTTATTACTATCAAAGCGAAGTAAAAGAATATGTAATAGGTGAACTAAACAAACAATTAAATACTCAAATAATTGTTGATGGTAAAGACATTGATTTTACAGTTTTAAAGAATTTCCCTTACGCATCAGTTGATTTTAAAAATGTAAAAGCACTGGAAGCAACAAATAATGCAACTAAGGACACCTTATTTAAAGCAGGAAAAATATCACTCCAGTTCAACATTGTAGATGTTTTCAAAAAAAACTATCACATCAAAAAAATGGAGATTGATAATGTTGATCTGAAAGTCCGGATCGATAAAAACGGTAACGACAATTTTCATTTCTGGAAATCTTCTTCTGATACAGCAACTACTTCCTTTGCTTTTGCACTCGAAAAAATTATTTTAAACCAGATACACCTTTCCTATAAAGATGTTAAAACAAAACTAAATATAGATCTGCTGATCAAAAAAAGCAAACTCTCCGGTAATTTTTCAGAAAAACAATATTCCTTAGAGACAGTGAGTGACCTCTTTGTTAATTTAATTAAAGTTGACAGCATAAATTATTTGCGCAAGAAAGACATACATGCTGAGGTAGCAATAGAAGTTGATAATACAAAGCAATCTTATAAAATAAATGAAGGCAAAATAAAGATAGAAAATTTACTTTTTGGAATAGTTGGGAACATACTTAATAACAACGAGCCATCTTTAAATTTAAGCATCGAAGGAAAAGATATGGATATAAAATCTGTGTTGTCCTTAATTCCGAACAAATACAAAGGAAAAATAAATGACTATAAAAGCGATGGAGAATTCTATTTTAATGCAACAGTTCAAGGTCAATTTTCAAAAAATAAAACGCCACAAATAAAAGCAGATTTCGGGATCAACAATGCCGTTATCACTCAAATTAAGGAAAATATTTTTCTGCAAAATGTAAATTTAAAAGGACATTATTCGAATGGTAACACTGAAAATAAGGAACCTTCTGTGCTCACACTAATTCCCTTTTCTGCAACTATTAAGCAAGGTACAATTGCAGGAGAATTATCATTACTCAATTTGAAGAATCCTTCCTTTACTGGAAAAATAAAAGGAAATATCAGTTTGGAAGAACTGCAACGTTTTGTAAAAATCGATACGATCGAACGTGTTACAGGTGAATTAAAAATTGATGCCACATTCGATGGAGAGGAAAAAAACATTAGTTCCGAAAAGTATGAAAATATGAGAACTTCAGGTGATCTGACAATTACAGATATGAACTTGAAGATGAAAAATAACATTCTTGAATTCGCTAAAATAAATGGAAGTTTCAAATTTGATAATAATGATCTGGCAATAAATAATTTAACCGGAAATATATCAACCAGCGATTTTGAATTAAAAGGTTTCATTAGAAACATGATCGGCTATTTGCTCAAAGAAAATCAGGATATTACTATTGAAGCATCACTAAATTCGAAAAATATAAATTTGAATGAAATACTTGCCAATAAAGAAGTGGAAGAAACGGAACAAAAATTAAAAAAGAACTACAAACTAAAATTTTCTGAACATATCAATGTGAATTTAAACAGTGAAATTCAACATTTAGAATTTCGAAAATTTAACGCAACCAATATCAAAGGGCTTATAAAATTAAATAATAAAAAACTTGTTCTTGACCCAGTAACATTAAATACAATGAATGGGACAATTACCACCAGCGGATTAATTGATGGCCGCGATAGTACCCAGTTACTGGTTACATGTTTCTCGGAAATAACGAAAATAAATATTACTAAATTATTCGAGTCTTTTGAAAACTTTAATCAAACTGCAATCACTGATAAAAACATAAAAGGAATCGCGACTGCAAAAGTTCAGTTTGCTGCGGTGCTTTCTCCGGAATTAAAAATGGACATGAAAAAATTGTATGCAGGAGTTGACATGACAATTGACAATGGGGAGTTGAACAATGTTGAGTCGATGAAAAGTTTATCCCGTTTTATTGAATTAAAAGATCTGGAAAATGTACGTTTCTCGACTTTAAAAAATCAGATAGAAATAAAAAACCAAGTGATAACCATTCCTAAAATGGAAGTAAAATCAACGGCATTAAATATTTCTGCCTCCGGAACCCATACATTCAATAATGAAATCAATTATAAAATAAAATTATCGCTCAATGAGTTGCTTTCTAAAAAGGCGAAAAAAGCAAAAAAAGAAAATGATGAATTTGGGGAAATAACTGATGATGGTTTAGGCAGAACAAACATATTTTTATCAATGACAGGAACAACTGACAATCCAATAATTAAATACGACTCAAAAGGTGCCATTCAAAATGTAAAACAGGATCTAAAGGTTGAAAAACAAACATTAAAGTCGATCTTACATGAAGAGTTCGGTCTGTTTAAAAAAGATTCCACATTAACTAACAAAACTCCCAAAAAAGATAACACAAAGTTTACCATCAAGTGGGATGAAGATGACAAAAAAGAAGAGAAAAAAGAGTTAAAAAAACCAAAAAAACCTGAAGAAGAGGATTTTTAAGAATATAAATTACTGACAAAAATCAGGTACTTTCTTCAGTCAAAATTCTTTATCTTCGTTGATACAATCCTAAAAAGGTTAAGTGAGCATCTATTCAAAAAAACAAAAATGGAAATTATGGCTGTTTATAGCAGCTATAATTATTATTGGTCTATCACTATGGTACACGAATACTCTTGTCAATAAAATTGCTCAGGATGAACGTGAAAAGGTAAAGCTATGGGCAAGCGCTGTTCAGAAAAAAGCTAAACTTGTAAAATATACCAACGAATTATTTAATAAGTTAAAGGCAGAAGAACGCAAGAAAATTGAACTGTGGGCAGAAGCAACAAAACAATTATCGATGGATCTGAGCGATTATGGTTTCGTTCTGAAAGTTGTTTCTGACAACACTACTGTTCCGGTAATTTTGGCTGATGAAAACGGGTTGCCAATTACATCGAGGAATTTAGATCCCCAAAAGGAAACTGACAAAAAATATCTAAAAGAGCAAATGGAAGAAATGAAGGCTTCCCAGGAGCCCATTGAAATCAATATTTACAAAGGGCAAAAAAATTATTTGTATTATAAAGATTCCAAATTATTTTCTGAATTAAAAAATGTTCTGGACGACTTAATAAAATCGTTTATTTCAGAAGTTGCAGTAAATTCGGCATCTGTACCGGTTTTATATACTGATTCTACTAAAATTAATGTTATTGCCTCCGGTAATATTGACTCCTTAAAAATAAAAGATTCTACGTTTTTAAAAACATCACTCATTTCTATGGCAGAGCATAATCAGCCAATTGAAGTTGAATTTGGTGATGGCACAAAAAATTATATCTTTTATCAGGAATCCAAATTGCTGACTCAGCTCAAATATTATCCTTATGTAATGTTCTCCATATTCGGACTGTTTTTATTGATCGCCTATTTGTTATTCAGCACAGCAAGAAAAGTTGAACAAAACCAGGTTTGGGTTGGAATGGCCAAAGAAACGGCACATCAACTTGGCACGCCACTTTCTTCACTTATTGCCTGGCTGGAATATTTAAGATCAAAAGGATTAGAACCGGAAACAGCAAATGAAATAGAAAAGGATGTAAAACGTTTAGAAACAATCACAGAACGTTTCTCAAAAATTGGATCTGTTCCCAAACTGGATAAAGTAAATTTGATAAGTGTATTGAATAATTCAGTGAATTATATCAAGCTAAGAAGTTCTAAAAATGTTGTATTTACAGTTGATACAGAAAATCAAAAAGAAATAATCGCCCAATTAAATATCCCTTTGTTTGAATGGGTGATAGAAAATTTATGCAGAAATGCGGTAGATGCCATGAATGGGAACGGAGCAATTAACATAAGTATTTCTGACCAAACTCAATTTGTTTACATTGATGTTTCTGATACCGGAAAAGGTATTCCGAAATCAAAATACAAAACAGTTTTTGAGCCTGGTTTCACTACCAAACAAAGAGGTTGGGGGTTAGGGTTATCACTCACTAAACGTATCATCGAAAATTATCATTCAGGAAAAATATTTGTAAAAAATTCTGAACTTGGCAAAGGAACTACCTTTAGAATTGTTTTGAATAAATAGAAATGGCAGGAATTTATATACACATTCCGTTTTGCAAACAAGCTTGCCATTATTGCGATTTTCATTTTTCAACTTCTTTAAAAAATAAAGATGCTTTTTTGATCTCCTTAAAGAAAGAGATCGAATTACAAAAAAACTATTTAGAAGCATCTAAAATTTCCACAATTTATTTTGGAGGAGGAACTCCTTCCCTTCTGTCGGAAAGTGAATTGATGCATATTTTTGATACACTGAATTCACATTTTGAAATTGCTCCGGATGCAGAAATCACCTTAGAAGCAAATCCCGATGATTTGAGTTTAAAAAAAATTAAAGAATTAAAACATACTCCTGTCAATCGTTTGAGTGTTGGGATACAAAGTTTTTTTGATGAAGATCTGGTATTGATGAATCGGGCACATACTTCCAAAGAAGCGTTGTCTGTTGTGCAAACATCCCAGGATGCCGGTTTTGAAAACATCACCATTGATCTGATCTATGGAATACAAACACTGACGAATGAAAAATGGAAACATAATTTACAAACAGCTTTTGATCTTCAGGTAAAACATATTTCAAGTTATTGCTTAACAGTAGAAGCGAAAACAGCCTTGTCAAATTTTATTAAAACAGGGAAGGTGAAAAATGTGGATGAACAACAAAGTATTGAGCAATTTGAGATCATGGTCGAAAAAATGAAAGAAAATGATTTCATCCATTATGAAATTTCTAATTTTTGCAAAAAAGATTATCATTCAAAGCATAACAGTAATTATTGGTTAAAAGAAAATTATTTAGGATTAGGACCTTCAGCCCATTCCTATAATGGGATTTCAAGACAATGGAACATTTCTAATAATGCTTTGTACATTCAATCTCTTGAAAATAATAAATTAAATTTTGAAGAAGAAACTTTAACGGCAGCTCAAAAATACAACGAATATATTCTTACCTCACTTCGCACTATTTGGGGAACAGATCTCAACTGTATTAAAACTATATTTGGAACCGATTATTTAACTTATTGCATAAAGGAATCGGAAAAGTATATTTCAGAAGGAAAATTGCTGAACCAAGAAAATAAATTATTTTTAACAGAAAAAGGAAAGTTGCTTGCCGATAAAATTGCAAGTGATTTGTTTTATATTAGCGATTAATTACTTTTTTGTCATTTCGACCGTAGGGAGAAATCTCGTTTAATGGCAAGTCTATTGAGATTTCTCCCTGCGGTCGAAATGACATGGAACGACATAAAATTGTATAAATAAAATGACATCAAAAATTACACACAAAGGAAAATCATATGTTGTTGATCTCAATTTACCGATCGACATTTCAATTCCATTACGCAGCGGAAATGAAAATGTGAATGCATGGCATGCAAATCCGGTAACGATAGAACCCGTTCGCATGGGTGATTGGGTGGGCGATGTAAAACAGGGTGGCTCGGTAAATTTCAGAAATATTTTTTTCAATCCTCATGGCAATGGTACACATACCGAATGTGTGGGACATATTAGTAAGGAAGATTACAGCATCAATCAGACATTAAAAAAATTCTTTTTTATTGCTGAATTAATTACTGTATTACCTGACGAACTACCAAACGGAGATAAGATAATTACAGGAGAACATATCAAAAACTCTTTGGGAGATGTACGTCCGGAAGCAATTGTAATTCGCACATTGGATAATCACATTTCAAAGATCAACAAACATTATTCAAATACAAATCCTGCTTATTTACATCATAAAGCGGCAGAATTAATTGATTCCTTAGGCATTGATCATTTATTAATTGACATGCCATCTGTTGATAAAGAACAAGATGACGGTAAATTATTGGCACATCATGCATTCTGGCAGTATCCGCATCATACAAAATCAGAACGTACCATCACGGAAATGATCTATGTTCCGAACAACGTATTTGACGGAACCTACCTGTTGAATATACAGATAGCAAGTTTTGAGAATGATGCATCACCAAGCAAACCTATATTGTACAAGTTAAATACAGTCTTGTAAATTAATAAAAAACAAAGCCGCGCAATTAAAATAATTGCGCGGCTTATTCTTTAATTTAAACTTATATACTTATGGTAACTCCAACTGTAAATGGATATACCTGAGGTCCCTGATCCTTTTTGAATAACCTGTTCAATCCATAATTAGCAAATATGGTTACATTATTATATCCAACACGTGCGATAGCGCTGTAACGGAAAGGCTCCAAATTATAATCATCACGCTGTTTGTTTTTGTAATGGGTATCATTGGCATCGTATTTTTGTTTTGTAACTGCATGGATACGATATGCAAATTCTGCTCCCACTCCTATGTGGAAGTTTTTATCAGGATTTTTGCTGGTATTGAACTCCAATATCAATGGTGCCTTTATATAACTAACATTCAATGTGTTTTTCTTATACTTCACATCATCCTTGCCAGCAACAAGGTAAGATGTATCAGGATTAAGAGTAATATTATTTTGAAATGCATAGTGATTAAAATCGAAACCAAAACCGGTAACTATATTGATGTAATTTTTATAGATATGAAAATCTTTCTCTAAAAGATTTAAACCAAACTGAATAGATTTACCGTAATTTAACTCCAGAAAATCCGCATTTTTAGGCACATTTAATGAATTATCGTACCCAAGGAAGCCATTTACTCCAAGATCGATCCCCTGCCAATGTTTGAACTCTTGAGCTGTATCTTTTGCAGTGCGTCTGTCTGATTTATCTTCATCACCATCACCAATGATCATATACTTTTTATTTCCAAGTTTAAATTTTGTAGTATCGCTTGCAGTTTCTTCCCCCGTTCCAATTTTGCTTTCACGAACAGAACCAGCACCACTAATACTGACATTCCGATCGGTCGGATTCCCTTTATAAATAATAGAACCCGCACCGGATACATCCGCATCTAAACTTTGTTTCACATTTATTTTTGCATCACCGGCTCCAGAAACTGTTATTTTCGCTTTCTCAGCTTCTAAATTAGAGGCTTTTAGATCACCTGCTCCTGAAACAGAAGCATTCAGTAATTGTGCGCTTCCTTTTAAGGTAATATCCCCTGCCCCGCTTATTTTTGTAGTAATTTCATTGGCCTTAATATCCAGGTGAACATCTCCTGCACCACTTGATTCTATTGTTAGTTTATCACAAACAAGTTGATTCTCCCCATTTACATCGGTAGAACCGGATGCGTCTAAACTACTTAATGATTTAACTCCTACCGTTATTACAATTGTCTTTTCACTTTTTAAATTTCCCTCTGCGCTAATGTTTAAAATACCATCTTTTACTTCTGTTTTTATTTGTGGCTGAACTTTTTCATCAGCATCTACTTTTACTGAATTGATTTCGGATTGGGAGACAACGATACTAAATGCATCACTGACTTTTATTCCTGTGAAGTCGCCAACATTTCGTATTTGCTGTGCCTGGATCGTTAGTATAGAAAGGCCGGTAAATAAGAGCAATCCAATTTTTTTTGTCTTTAGGGTTATTGCGTTCATGTTTCTGAATTTTTGGTTGTTTTAGGGTGTGACGTTCTGGATTTCCTTTTTGTTACAGATCTATTATTTTTTTTTATTACTGGGTGAAATTAATAACAATTAGAATAATATGATAGTCCAAAGATGAACCGGCACACGTTCTCGACTCCGCTCGAACTGACTCCGCGCTGTCAAACTAAGGTACAGAATGTCGATTGTGGAGGTCACCCTGAGTTTGTTGAAGGGGAGGGAAAGCCTACACACATGTTTCGATGCTTCGACAAAGGCTCAGGGACAGGCCAAGCGCAACATGACCTTGTATGGTTCGGTTTGGTCAGTTAGAGTGTAGTCGAGAACGTGCTATAGCAAAAATACCCGAACTTAATTATAGCGATAAATAACAAGATAATGAATTTTATAGAGGCTCTTTAAAAAAAACGAAATCAGCTTTTCAGCGATTTCGTTTCAAATCCTAAGAATTACAATTTAATTATTCTTCCACTCCGGTTTACGTTTTTCGATAAACGAATTGATACCTTCATTTGCATCATGCGTTTCCATCAGTTGATTTACGTATAAGCTTTCTAATTGGGGTAAAAAATTACTAAAGATGTGATTGAATTTACTTCTTACAGCACGTATTGCATAACGCAATGCAACAGCACTTTTCGGAACTATATATTGTTCGATCCAGGCATTTGTTCCGGTTTCTAATTCAGCTTTATCTTCAAACAATTGATTTAATAAACCAAAAGTTTTTCCTTCTTCTGCAGAAATTGTTCTACCTGTAAGCAATAGATCTTCGGCACGTGATAAACCAATTTTTTCAGGAAGAAGAAGAGATGCAGGCGGAGGGAATACACCGAGTACTACTTCAGGCTGACCTAATTTTGCAGTTTTATCAGCAAACATCTGATTACACATCAACGCTAATTCCAATCCTCCACCTAAACATTGCCCGCTGATTTTTGCAACCGTAGGAATTGACAGATCACGTAAGGTATAAAACAACTGATGAAAACTGCGAAGCATTGCTCCTGCTGCTTCTTTGCGATGTTCTTCAACGCTTGCACCAAACGAAAAATGTTTTCCGGCACCTTCAAATGTAATGAGTTTTAAAGCTTGATTTGTTTTATATGAATTTAACAATGCCTGTAACTCTTCCATCATAATATGGTCAAGTACATTGCCTTTTCCATCATCTAAAATTATTTGAGCAATAGAATCATTATGTGTGTAGTTTACTTTTATCTTTTCCATGTGAATCTGTTTAGATGTTTTATTTATTCAAATATTATTTTGTTAAACCTACTTAATCGTTTTTTCTTGTTCGACCCCATACGGGTCGTATAAACCTTTGTTGTTATTGCTATAAACCTTTGACCCCTTCAGGGTCATTCTATTATTCTCTTTTTTCTTAAAATTAAATAATTATTATTTAAACAAAAAATCCGGATCTCATTTCATAAAACCAATGACATCCGAATTGATAGAAATTTATTTTATTAACTCAATACCAATTGCGCCTTAATAATTTCTTTTCCCCTTTCGATTGCTTTTTCATTTTCAGGAATTGAATTATGGTGGCGCAGCGGCAATGATTTTTCAAGTCCTTTGCGCATATATTCGGGTTCGATCAATGGTTTTAATTTTAAGAATCCTCCTAAAACAAGCATATTAAAAACTTTCGCTAATCCTAATTTTGCAGCTTCATCAGCAGCATCAATTGTATAAATATTAATATCTGTTCGTACAGGGTGACGTGTAATTCCATTTGGATCATAGATCAAAACTCCACCTTTTTTTACTGAGTTCTCAAATTTATCCATTGATTGCTGATTCAAAATAATGGCAGTATCAAACTTATTTAAGATTGGAGAACTAATGCGTTCGTCACTTATGATGACAGTTACATTAGCTGTTCCACCACGCATTTCCGGACCATAAGAAGGAAACCAGCTTACTTCTTTATTTTGCATCATCCCTGCATAGGCAAGGATTTTGCCCATCGATAAAACTCCCTGTCCTCCAAATCCTGCGATGATAATTTCTTCAGTCATAGCTTTAATGTTTTTATATAAATTCAAAATTTAATTAGCACATTTTCAAATTACTCACCTGTCTGCCGATAGGCAGGTTTTCAAATTATTTCGGCACTTTAATATCACCAAGCGGATAATAAGGGAACATGTTTTCCTCCATCCATTTGTTTGATTCCAATGGAGTCATTTTCCACCCTGAGTTGCAATTCGAAACAATTTCAACAAAGCATAAACCTTTATTTAATTTTTGATATTGAATTGCTTTTTCAATTGCTTTTTTCGCTTTACGCACATTTGCAGGTGTGTGAACCGATTGACGGGAAACAAAATAGGTACCGGGAAGCTGAGCTACTAATTCAGTAATTTTTAATGGATGTCCCATTGTTTCCACATCACGACCAAAAGGGGATGTTGCTGTTTTCATTCCAGGAAGTGTTGTTGGAGCCATTTGTCCGCCTGTCATTCCATAAATCCCGTTGTTCACAAAAAATACGGTGATGTTTTCTCCTCTGTTACATACATGAATTGTTTCTCCTGTTCCGATAGCTGCAAGATCTCCATCACCTTGATACGTGAATACAAATTTTTCCGGATGAAGTCTTTTTATTCCTGTTGCAACAGCAGGTGCTCTGCCGTGTGCAGCTTGTTGCATATCGATGTTCATAAAGTCATAGGCAAGTACTGAACATCCAACAGGAGCAACACCAATGGTATCCGCCTGTAAATTCATTTCTTCGATCACCTCCATGATCAATCGGTGAGCGGTACCATGACCGCATCCCGGGCAATACGAAAGAGCATTGTCGGTTAACAAACAAGTTCTTGAGTAAACCAGGTTTTCCGGTTCAATTACTTCATCTCTAGTTGGTATGTGGCTCATATGTTTTTTCTTTTATAAAATTTTGTTCTAGAACATTTAATACTTCATCCGGTGCCGGCATAATTCCGCCTAGTCGGCCATAATGCTCCACCGGTACGGCACCATTCACAGATAGGCGAACATCTTCTACCATTTGTCCTGCACTCATTTCAACGGATAACATACCTTTTACCTGCTTTGCTAATTTCGCTAATTCATCTGATGGATAAGGGAAAAGCGTGATCGGGCGCAATAAACCTACTTTAATTCCTCGCTCTCTTCCTAACAATACAGCTTTCTGGCAAATACGTGCACTTGAGCCATAAGCAACAAATAAGTATTCGGCATCATCACACTGGATCCGTTCAAAACGAACTTCCGTTTCTTGAATATGCTTAAATTTTTTCTGAAGATTGATATTAATGATTTCCTGTTTTACCGGATTCAAATCCAATGAAGTAATAATATTTCGTTCTCTGTCAGGAGTTTTTCCTGTTGTTGCCCAAGGAGACATTGCTTTAATTTCGGCATCTGTCCAACGAGGTACTTGCTCATCCAATTCCACTTTTTCCATCATCTGACCGATAGCACCATCTGACAATACCATTACTTGAATGCGATGTTTGAAAGCCAGTTCAAATCCGAGTTTTGCAAAATCATACATTTCCTGAACAGAAGCCGGAGCCAATACAATCATTTTATAATCGCCATGCCCGCCCCCTTTTACAGTTTGAAAATAATCGGATTGGGAGGGTTGAATGGTTCCTAAACCAGGTCCACCACGAACAACGTTCAATAATAAACAAGGAAGTTCTGTTCCTGCCATAAACGAAATGCCCTCTTGCATAAGACTTATTCCCGGACTGGAAGAAGAGGTCATTACTCTTTTCCCACAAGCTGCACCTCCATAAACCATGTGTATGGAAGCAATCTCACTTTCGGCTTGCAAAACAATCATACCGGTACGTTCCTTTATTTTGTTTGCAAATAAATATTCCATTACTTCTGATTGAGGAGTAATTGGATATCCAAAATAACCGTCACATCCGGCACGAATAGCGCCTTCGGCTATTGCTTCATTACCTTTCATTAACCTAATATCCTTCATGTTCTGAATTCTTTTTTTTATGATTAATTTACTTTTACTCTGTAAACTGATATTGCACCATCCGGACAAACCAAAGCGCAATTGGTACAACCGTTGCAATCCTGATTGCTGCTGGTGGCAAAGTGATAACCTTTACTATTTAAAACTACTGACATTGCAATAGTTTTTTCCTTACAAACCGGAACGCATAATTCACAACCTTTGCATCTTTCGGTATTTACTACAATTTCACCTTTTACTGTTGCCATGATTCTTTATTTTAAGATAATGGTATTATTTAAATGTTGTTAGACAAATTTATTTTTTCATGTCCATTTAAAATATGATATGCCTCATGATTCTATTTTTTGCGTTTATTAGTGTTCTATGCGGAAAGAAAATTCCTGTTTAACAAAAATTAAAATTGATTTATTTCATTGATCACGCAATAATCCGACATTGTATTAACAATTTTATTTGTTTACTTTTCATAAAAATTACCCATCATAAAATGAGCAGTACTCAACTTTCAAATGAATTGAAACTTCCTTGCGGAGCTATACTAAAAAATCGTATTGGAAAATCTGCCATGAGCGAAAATATGGGTACAAAAGATCACTATTCAAATAGCTCCTTAAACATCTTATATAAACGTTGGGCAAATGGCGGAGCAGGATTATTGATCACCGGCAATATAATGATAGATCACACAGCATTAGGAGAGCCACGAAATGTTGTTTTTGAAAAAGAACATTCGGATACTAACTTAAAAGAATGGGCGAAAGCAGGGACACAAAACAATACGCATGTATGGACACAAATTAATCATCCCGGAAAACAATCTCCGAAATTTTTAAGTAATGAGCCTGTCGCACCATCGGCCATAGCACTTAAACCGCCTTTGAACAGAATGTTTAATTTGCCCCGTGCACTTACAGAAAAAGAAATTTATGATCTTATTGAACGTTTTGGGTATGCTGCAAAAGTTTCGAAAGAAAATGGTTTTACCGGAGTTCAAATACATGGTGCACATGGATATCTGGTAAGTCAATTTCTTTCACCACGCCATAATCAACGGACCGATCAATGGGGAGGAACAATTGAAAACCGGATGCGCTTTGTAAGCCAAATTTATCAAGCGATGCGTAAAGAAGTTGGAAATGAATACCCGCTTAGTATCAAATTAAATTCTGCTGATTTTCAAAAAGGAGGATTTTCAAAAGAAGAATCAATGACAGTAGTACAGCACCTTTCGGAGCAAGGGATGGATCTTATTGAAATTTCGGGTGGAACCTATGAAGCTCCCGTAATGACCGGCAAAGGAAAAGACATCAAAGAAAGCACACAAAAAAGAGAAGCTTATTTTTTAGAGTATTGCGAAGAAGTACGTAAGATCGTTAAAGCACCTTTGATGTTAACCGGAGGTTTTAGAACTTCGAAAGGAATGAATGATGCCCTTGCCAGCGGAGCATGTGAAATGATTGGACTAGCCAGATCTGTTGCTGTTAACCCTGATTTCCCTAACGACTTATTATCAGGAAAAAATATTGAAAGCTCTGTAAAACCTCTTACAACAGGTTTGAAATTTCTAGATAACATTGTTCCTTTAGAAATTGTTTGGTACAGTGAGCAATTGAAACTGATGGGTAAGGGTAAAAACCCTCAACCAACAATGAGTACACTGAAAGCAGCTTTGAATACCGTTTTACAGGTCGGATTGCAGGGGTTGAAAAGAGTGAGAGCGAAGTAATTGAGCATTAAATGCCATTATTTAGCATGAGTAGAATTAAAATTGTCTGTTCAGTTTTTCATTTTTTTGAAGAATGTATTGAGAATGTGTGACAGGTTTTTAAACGACAAGGATTACGTTTATTGTTACTTCTCGATACTCTCCCTTTGGTCGAACCACCATTGACGTATTTTATTATTGGCTCCATTTCAATTATTTAATTTCATCCCCCTGCCCCCTTCTCCAAAGGAGTCCTTCTGACAAAGGGGGACATAGTCGTGCAAGCAATGAAATAGACGTCATTTTTATATTGCTTTTTTTGAAAAAAATTATCCCTCGAAGTGACTGGCGTGAGTCAATTCGAGTGTTTTTATTTTTTGAAAAATGTATTGAGAATATGTGAAAGGTTTTTAAAATCAGGTCAACTATTTTACAATTATTTTTGCCCTGCCGATCCTGCCATCTGCTGAATTTTTAGTAAGCAGGTAGATACCGGAAGGAACGCCTTCCAATTGTAAGGTATAATAATCACCAGGTAATAATTCATACTTTGTTTCTCTATATAATCTACCCATGAAATCATACAATCTGAATTGGGCATATTCGAAACCAGAAGCATCATTCGATATGTTAATGTAATTAGCAGCAGGATTAGGAAAAACGAACAGACCATAAATTGAATTGTCTTGAATCGAACATTCATGGTCCCATCCATTCATTTGTTCTACTGCCCATTCTCTTTGGGATTGAATGAAAGGATAAATGCCGGGATAATTTATTCGGAGTACAAAACCGGAATGAGTGAGGGATACTTCATCATTGTTATCCTCCGTCAATGAATTTTTAAATGATTCGTAAGAATTATATCTGTATGGATCGATTTTATAAGCTTCGTCAATTAAATTATGACGGTCTAAAATATAATCTCCTAAATGATCTAATGTATAATTCGTATTTATAAGATCACATACATAATTCAAATATTCATTTTTATATTCCTCTATTTCGAATATCCTTTTTAACAGAGGTCGTTCATCATACTTATTTGCAGGCACCAAATAGCCTGTCAGCAATGACGTTTCACTAAGTAGTTTTATATCCTGAAATGTTTCATTCATATCCCATGGGATCCATTTTATTTTTCCATCAGGATGTTCATATAAAAAATAGTTATTCCCGCCACCCCAATAACTGTCCCAACTTCGTATGCTTTTTTCGATGGCAAGTATTTTTAAATAATTATGCACATCAAATTTATTTTCTAATTGTTGTTTAAAATCTGTTGAATGATCATTATTAATAAAATCAATAAACCCAATTAATGTTGACCAATTATCCATGCTCTCATTGGTAGTTAATTTTAATCCCTGGCCCTTATATCCGGATGATTCTGTGCCTAACCATGTTAAGGGAACTGATGCGCCTCTATCTGTTTTATATAAATTACCATCATTTTGTGTGCTGCCATAATTAAATTTCAGAAATGTTTTGTCCACATTTTCTATCACTACATACAATCCGATGTATTCGCCATTGATCCAAAGTTTTGTGTAGGAGGTTCTGGATGCTACGAGACCGGCATCACGAAAAAGTTTAAAAGAAATTACATCGTGAACTAAAGAAGGATCGTTCGTAAAATTATTCAGATTGATTTTTTTTAATCCGTCTAATTTTTGATTTAAAAATTCATCAAAAGAAATTTTAAAAGGCTTTTTCTTTCCAAAATTAGCTAATGAGTTGGAAGCATTTCCTTTTTCCCGGAAGCCACAATCAATAAGAACAATGCTATCCCAGGTAATTTTACATTTTCGATAAATTTCAGGGTTTGCTATTGGATCTGCTAGATTCGAATTAAAATCATTTTCCAATGTTTCAAACCAATCCGGAAGGTCCGTTTCAATGAAAAGGGTATGCAACACAGAATCGTTAAACACCAGATCACCTGTTTGTGCAGAAGAGGATATACTAATAAACAGTAAGAAACTACCTATTACATTTTTCATTTCCGGTATATTCTGCGTTCATCATTAAGAACATCATAATACTTCTTAAAATTCCTTTTCATAAAGTGAATTCCAATGGTTGTGTTAAATCCTGACTGATTATTTTTATTAGCTATATTTAATTGCACACCGAACTTGAAATGAATTCTTAAGTGTTCATTTAGTTTCTTTTCAAATCCTGTAAATGGTTCAAGTGTCACTTGTGCGCCATTATTATATTTTGCATTCATAAAATTTACTTCTGTCCCGACAAAAAAAGTGTTTTTTTTCAGGTAAGTACTACCACCTAAATAGCGTTGAAAACCTAAACCAACTTTAGTTACAGCATAAGGTTTTGCAGGTGAATAGAATAGGTCAACATAATAAAGCTTAACACCTCTCAGTGCTAAACCAATTTTATACTGCATTCCCCATTGCTTGGCAATCATTGATTCATCGCGGAATACAGAAAAGTAAGGCGTTTTATAATATCCAAAATTTGCTCCAAACCAAATCGTCTTTAGTTTTTTTCCTTTAATAGTATCAACAATTACCCAGGGAATAATAGTAATGGATTCATCCATTTTTTTAATCTTCAGATTTATTGAATCACATTGTTGAATGGTACCTGTTTGGGAGTTTCCATCTTTTAAAACAATTTCATCTGTTATTAATTTTCTGGAATTCATGCAGCTGCTGAGGACAAGTGCGGAGAAAATGGTGTAGAGGATATATTTTATAAAAGATTTCATCGATTGGATAGGAATTTGGAAAAACGTTTGAAATAATCGTTCTAACGAAGATACAATATTCTTTTTTTGCGAAAAGAAGCTTTTCAATAAATAAATTTCGTAAGGCTCAACAGGACACCGCGCGTAGTCAGTCAGAGTTTGTCGAAGACGTGGGCAGGATAAATGTAAAAAGAGGTAGGCGCCAGGCTCTGCCTGGTGACATTTCTATATTTGTAAGCTCAGCTTACAGACAACAAAAAACACGAAGTAGCAACACACATGTCTTCGCTCGAACTTCGCGCATACTAAGTAAGGTATAGCTTAATGGCCTACGGGGGGGGCAGTCAGAGTTTGTCGAAGACGTGGGCAGGATAAATGTAAAAAGAGGTAGGCGCCAGGCTCTGCCTGTTGACATTTCTGTATTTGTAAGCTCAGCTTGCAGACAACAAAAAACACGAAGTAGCTACACACATGTCTTCGCTCTAACTTCGCGCTTACTATTAGTTCATCTTAAGGGCTTAAGGAGTAATAAAAAAAATCGTTTTAACGAAGATACAATATTCTATACAGTAGGAAAAGAACAATTTATACAAATCAACTATTCATTTTAATTGTAGAAATAAAAAGTCAAAAGCAATGTTAAAACAGACGTAGCGAAATACTCTGAAAGGAATAGTTGGGCGTAGCTTCTCGCTGCTTCCTTTTTGAAATGGCGTCTCGCCATAAAAATAATTTGCAACAACTAAACAATTTTGATTATTTAAACTTTTAGGCTGGAAGCCTTGTTAAAACAGACGTAGCGAGACGCTACGCCTAACACTTGCAATTTTTATTTTTATCCCCCTACGCTTAACGGGGTTGGTGGCCACTAACTTATCGCTAATCCCACAAAATTACAACATTTCTTTTTCACACCATTTCATTTTAAATGAAAACACACCCCTACTCATCTCTTGATGGGAATATAAAAAAAGCCCCGATTTCTCGAGGCTGATTTACAAAAAAATAAACAAATAAAAAACTTATGCGTTTTGATATTGTGGAGAAATGGTGCGGTGTAATTCTTCATTCCATTCATGTCCTTCTGCAAGCAATTGACGAAGTTTAATAAAGTCCACTTCACGGTTATCTTTTGGTCCATCGTTAAATGCACGGAAACCGGCTTTTGCTTCACTCATCATATTTAATGCTAACCATTCACGACTGCTTTCTTTGTTTTTATCCCAATGTTCTAATTTTTTCTTACGTACTTCAGTAAGTGTTTTTGCTAAACAATTCGGGAAGGTATGTAATAATTTTGCGATCAGATCATTTACTGTTTTGTCTAATAAAGAAAGATCAACTTCTCCTTTTGCCATTAATTCTTTTCCTTGTTTCATGGCTTCACCTGATTTCATGGTACCGAACACAAGTTTTCCAAATTCGTCCGTTTGTTTATCCAACACAACTAAAGGGTTGGCAACAAATTTTCCATCCACTTTTAATGCAGGAACCACATCTGTGATCATTCCAAAATTATATGCCTGATGCGCTGTCCAAGGCTCACACAATGTTAATGACATCATTGCCCGTTCAACACCAACATACAAATGTAAGAAGTCGGTTGCCCCACCAATGGCAGCACTACCGTGTTTCGGACCAGCTTGTCCGAAACGGGCTAAGTCACTTGCTACCGTGAAATCACAAGCCATTCCGATTTCTTGTCCGCCACCAATACGCATTCCGTTTACACGGCAAACCACAGGCTTTTCGCACATCAAAATTGCGGAAACCATGTCGTTGAATAAACGCATGTATTGACTGTATTCCTGAGGATTCCCGGAATAATACTCCGCATATTCTTTTGTGTTACCACCGGTACAAAATGCTTTATCACCAACAGCAGTAAAGATCACAGCCACAACACTTCTGTCGTTTGATGCCTGACGGAAAGCAAGGATAATTTCTTTTACCGCAGCAGTTGTGTATGAATTGTATTGCTTGGGATTATTAAGGATGATCCATGCATTGTAAAGTCCTTTAACAGGAGTTCCGTCTTTATCGACACAAGGGCGATTTTCGAAAATAATTTCTTTGTAGGTTATATCTACTAGGTTGTGGTTATTTAGTTCTTTCATGTTTTTATGTTTTTGATGTTTTTTTTATAATTTATTTTTTTGCCGCAAAGGCGCAAAGTTTTTTTAAAATAATTGATATTAATTAAAATCCGGTACTAATACCGAACGCTTTGTGTATTTATGTGCAAGCGTATTTTGAAATACTTCGTTGATCTGTGACATCGGAAATATTTGAACAAACTGATCAATTTTTAATTTATCATTTGCAACCAGCTCAACCACTTCAGGATACAACTCCGGCTTACAACCCCACGTACCGATCAGTTTCGCATCAAATGCCATCAGGTTACTCAAACGCACTTCCAGTTTATCCATGGTGAAACCAACGATAGAAAGCGTAGATGCAAAAGTGATCAGATTAAAAGCTAATTCTTGTCCTTGTTTTGTCCCACTGAATTCAAATATTTTCCAGGAGAATTTTGGGGCTTTTATTTCTTTGGCAATTTCTTTCACCTTATCTTTTATTGCTTTGATGTCCATTCCCTTGGTATTTAATGTTGCATCAACACCATTCTTTTTTGCGATCTCTAATTTTTCATCATTGATATCTAATGCTAAAACTTTTGCCCCGAATATTTTTGCTATCTGGGCACCATAAATTCCAACACCTCCAACACCAATAACGATAGCCAGATCACCGGTTTGCAATTCAGATTTTTTCATCACCTGATAAGGTGTTGAAATAGCATCAGCAATAACGGATAATTGTTCCAGGGAATATTTTTCCAATACTTTTTCAGGAACCGGACATAAATATTTGGAAGGGACTTTGATGTGAGACGCAAATCCACCATGAAAATCGTTACCCGGCATTAATTGATTTCTACAGATATTGCTTCTATCACTTTTGCATAATTCACATTCTCCACAAGGAAGAACAGCAGGAATGATCACCGGCCTGTTCAACCATTCTTTATCACCTGCCACTACTATTCCACTGATCTCATGACCCAGTGTAAGCGGCATAGGCTGTTTCGTTTGTACACCGGAATGCCAGAAACTGAGGTCGGTATGACACACTCCGCAACCTGCAATTTTTACAAGTGCTTCGCCTGGTTTTACTTCAGGCAATGCTGATTCGGTAAGCTTAAAATCTTTGTTAAGCTCCACCATTTGCCATTGTGATAATTTGTTGCTCATTTTAATATGTTTTTTTTAGTACAATTTTTTCTTTTTGTCATTTCGACCGTAGGGAGAAATCTCTTTTAATAATGACATTTTCATGAGATTTCTCCCTACGGTCGAAATGACATTCTGCTCAAAAGAAATTTTAAAATTCATCTACATATTTACATTCTCAAATAATATGGCTGTCGCTTGTCCGCCACCAATGCAAGCCGAAGCAATACCATATTTTACTTTACGGAGATTCATTTCTCTTGAAATGGTCAACGATAATCGTCCGCCTGTTGCAGCTAAAGGATGGCCAATTGCAATGGCTCCACCGTTAACGTTACAAATATTTCTGTCCAAACCTAATTCTCTTTCGCAACCGATAAATTGAGCAGCGAAAGCTTCGTTGATCTCGATTAATCCGATGTCACTAATTTTCAAACCTGTTAATTCTAAAATCAACCGAATAGCCGGAACCGGAGCTAATCCCATAACACTTGGATCAAGTGCACTTGTTGCAGATGCTAAAATTTTGGTAAGTGGTTTTAAATTATTTTCTAAAATAAAATTTTTGTGCGCTACAACAACCATTGACGATCCATCAACAATTCCGCTTGAATTAGCAGCAGTCTGCACACCATCTTTCATAAATACGGAAGGTAATTTGGCCATATCCTCTAAATTAGAAGGACGAATATTTTCATCTTTGATAAAATCTTTTGTTCCTTTTGGAAGAAAAACTTTACGGGGCTTTAATCCCTCCACTTCAAATACTGTTGAGTTCATTGCTACGATCTCATCTTTGAAATATCCTTTCTCCACAGCAGCAACAGCACGATCAACCGAAAGTTTTGCAAATACATTTGCATCTTCTTTTGAAATATTGTGTTTCTTAGCAACATTTTCAGCAGTGCATCCCATGGGAACAGCAGCAGTATCATTCAATGCTTCCCAAAGCATATCCACAAATCCGGGTTTACCTAATGCGTACCCCATACGATTTCCGAAAGAGGCAGTTGGTGACATGGACATACTTTCTGTTCCTCCACAAAGAGCAGTACTAGCTTTACCAAGCGAAATCTGTTCTGCACCGGCAACAATAGTTTCGAAACCTGAACCGCAAATACGTTGTAACATAATAGAAGGGATGCTTTGCGGAATACCTGAATACAAGCTGATGTGACGCGGAAGAAAATAAGTATCTGCCGAACTTTGCCCAACATTAGCAAGCATAACCTGATCAATATCAGTAGGTTTAACTCCTGATTTTTCCATTGCGGCTTTTGCAGCATATATTCCTAAATCAGTTGGAGAAACACCACCAAGTGTTCCGCATAATTTTCCGAAGGGAGTACGAGCGCCATTGATTAAATAAATATCATCGTAAATAATTCCGAACCCTTTTTCTTTGTCGTGGTATGCTTTCATATTTTTTTTGTTAATTAGTTAAGTAAGTAATTGGGTTAATTAAGTCTATATTTTTTTAGAATTTCTTTCTCTTCAAATTTTCAAATTGTCTTTACTTTCATTTCAGATTCAGCATGTTTTTTTGCAAGTAGTGCTGCACCGAATGAATTGATCATCTGCGGATTTTCAGGAACAACAACCCGTTGTTTAAATTTTTCTTCCACAATAGTTTTTAAAAAAGGATGATATTGAATTACGCCACCAATTAAAAATATGGGTAAGGTTTTATCCATTCTGATTTTAGCAATTCGATTTACGATAGAAATATAAATACCTCTCGCCAGATCATGTTCAGGAACTTCATCAAAGATCCATTTCATTATTTCTGTTTTCGCAAATACTGTACAGAAACTATTTAATTCTTTATCAAAATCAGACTTTGCAGCAAGTTCGCTTAAACGTGACAATGGAAGTTCTGCACGTTCAGCAATTTCGATTATAAATGTTCCGGTTCCGGCAGCACATTTGGTATTCATATAAAAATCATCCACCTTACTATCTGCATCGCTTTTGATCACTTTAATATCTTCACCACCAATATCAATGATTGTTTTTACTTCGGGATAAAGTGCCGAAACACCAACAGAAGCGCAATATATTTCTGTTTTGTTTATATGAGAATCTTTAAAATGTTCGCGTCCATAACCCGTTGCACAAACAGAAACAATATTAAATTGTGATTTTATTTTTGTTAAGATATTTGCAAGCTCTTGTTTATCGCGATTGAGTGTTTTTACAATGTTCTGATAACAGATACGATCATCTTCATCAATCACTGTTAGCTTAGTGTATGACGAACCTATATCGACTCCCTGGTAATAGTTATTCATTTATTGAAAACCTTCCTCTTCCTTGTTTGACCTCACCCCAACTCCTCTCCAAAGAAGAGGGGAGAAGTGTGTGAAGTATATTATTTATTTACGTCTCTCACCTGCTGCCCCTCTTTTTACGGAGAGTGGATTAAGGGCTGAGTTATATTTACAATATTACTTCCGGATCAACTTTTTGATGTTTGTTGACCTCTTTATTTTTTGATGTTGCAGCTTTTACAAGATTGGTAAAAGTTAAATTTAAAGGAGTACGCACATAATGCTTTCTTCCATATTCAACAATTTTACCATTAAAAAAATCTATTTCTGTTTCTCTTTTATTTAAAAAGTCAACTGCTAATGAAGGGAAGTGGTCGCCACCTTTTTTCAAATAACGAAGACAAATCTTCACAAAATTATCGCAAAACTTTATATCCTCTTTGCGCGCTACTTCAACCGCTTCAATAATTGTTTGTTCTACAATTTCTATTGTATCCAAATTATTCATCGCTTCCCGCATTGTTAATTTAGAGATGGCACATAATGGACTAAGAGCAGCATTTAAAATTGTTTTTTCCCAGATCTTCTGGATCATTTCGAAGGAGGTAGATGTTTCTGTTTTCAAGGAAACGCTTGTAAGAATATCAGCACACCACTTCGCTAATTCTTCTTTGGAATCATCCATAGAAGCAATATAATTTGGCGGATTAAAGAAAGTAACATTCACAGCATTTGGTGCATGTAAATTTCCTGCAAAATTTAAAACCATCCGAAGTGTACGCGATTCACCAATTACATCAGAATATTTATTTTCAATATCAATTCCGTTCTGAGCACTTATTGCGCAAATTTTTCCATCATCCAATGCTTTGAATTCTTCCAGAATAAAATCTGTATGTGTTGATTTGATACAAAAGAAAATCATATCCAGATCCAGAGGAGCAAATTCAGAAATCGAAGTAAAAGCATTGTTGAAGAACATGCTTTTTTTGATCACCCCCTCTAACTTCACACCTTCTCTCCGAATCAAAACCATCTTGTCTTTATCGTTATCACATACAGCAACTTCACATCCTGCTTCTTTAAAATGAACAGCAAGTGTTTGCCCGATTGGTCCCATCCCTACAATACCAATTTTATATTTTTTCGCGTTCATAATTTCTATGATAATTGTTCGATGAATGTTTCAATTTTTGTTGTTGTTTGTCCTTCAGAATAAAAACGCAGATCACACAAATCGCCTTCTATCACCAATGTTTCGATGCCCAATTCATTTTTTAATCTTAATGGCATTCCGAATCTCGAATTAGAATTACTGAAACATGTTTTTGCTTCATGAAAAATCATTCCTCCAATATTGAAATCTTTAATTAAACCTTTCAATATTTTTTCTTTGGCTCGTTCACTGCGATTGATAAAGATCTCTGTGTATGCTAATGCACTTGACTCAAATGGATCTTTGGGATCAAAGGCGTCAAACACCCAGCTGTTGCAGTAAGTAGAGGCTACGACTGCCGCATTATTTGCAGCAAATAATTCCGACATCGGACGAAGTTTCCCCCAGATAGGCATTCCATCCCAATAGATACGGCACTTCTCCACTTCTAAAAAGCCAATTCCTTTTGTTACGTTATCTTCTAATTCTTTTAATAGAGTTGTATAATAATCCTTTGCCATTTGTGTTCCGCGTAAAACAACGATTGGTCCCATGTGAATGGTGGCATCAAAAAAGCTAATCGGAGAAGGTGATACGCGGGCTGTCCATAATACTTTTTTCCAAAGATCAGTTGCTTCCTTACTTAATCGAAGTGTTTCGCGAAATTTATCAATATCAAATTTTTGTCCGCTTGCTTTTTCACAAATCGGAATCAATGCTTTAAATTGTGCCGCAACATTTTCGATGGCTTCATTTGAAACTTCATCTACATAACGTGGTGGCTCAATCCCAAACACAGGGCAATTTTTTTCTTTTGCAAAATACTCAAACCAATCTTGCACCTCACGACACTGATTGGTATTATAAACGATCAAATCCGGTTTGGGTGGGCCTTCCAAGCCATAATGTTCAGTTAATGGAGTTTGTTTTTTTAAGTAGGATCCAACATCAGCAGTTAGATACGAACAAATTTCACTTGAATAACCAAGCTTTGTGGCTTCAGGAATAAGGTCTGTTGCTGTGCGTGTTGCACCTAATAATGCTCCATGATTTTCCGGAAAGTGAACTTCAAACCCAAAGGAACGAAGTAATTCAGCAGGCCCAACACTTGTACACCAGGCCATCTTTTTTGTGGTGTCTTTCATCCCAAGAAAATAATTTCCCATTATTTCCTTCATTATTTTTGCGGATTGTATTTTATAAGGTTTTTTAATTTCTTGTTCCATTTTTATTTAGTATTGAGATATTAGTATTGAGATTTGAGACACTAGATATGAAATTGAGATTTTATAAACGGTCTCAATTCTCATATCTCACTACTCATATCTTTATTCGTGCATCCACAACAAAAGCTTTATCTTCAAATGCCATGATCGGATTCAAGTCCATTTCTTCGATCATTGGCAGATCACTTACTAATTGTGATAATCGCTGAATGATTTCTATTACACTCGCTTTATGAATAGCTTTTTCACCACGCACACCATCCAATAATTTTGCTGCTTTTATTTTTGTAAGCATTTCGGTTGCTTCCACCTCAGTAACCGGTGCAATTTTAAATACCACATCTTTCAACACCTCCACATAAATTCCACCAATACCAAACATTATTAAATGACCTAAGTCTTTTTTTGCACTCACTCCTGCAATTAATTCTCTTCCACCGGGAAGAAATTTTTGGATAAAGAATTTCAGATCAGGTGCATTGAATTTAGTTTTCATCTTTTCTATCACGACACGCACCTCTTCTGCATTCTTCAAATTGATAGCTACTCCGCCCAGATCACTTTTATGAACCAATGATTCAGCATCTGCTTTTACAACAACGGGGAAACCTATTTCAGAAGCGGCTTTCATGGCATCATCCGCTGAACTTGCTATGCGCCAATCAGCAACCGGAATTCCATATTGAGCCAACAACTTATATACTTGTGAAGAAGAAAGAAAAGATTTTCCTTCTTTTTTTGCTTCATTAATAATAGCAAGGGCATTTTCTTTTTTTACATCAGCAAAAATTTTTGCTTCACCAATATTCCTCGTACTAACCTGGTGATATTTATACAATGCACCAAGCGCTTTTGCTGCTGTTGTTGGGAAAGCATAACAAGGAACACCACCATCTTTCATAATCTTTGTTGTTACCTGATAACGTTCCATACTCAGGTTGGTCATAAAATTACAGACGATAGGCTTCTTTTTCATCTTGTTCACTTCCACAATTTGTCGTGCTACTTCATCCGTATCCGTAAAAGGTGCGGTGACAAAATTTATATAGATCGAATCAATATTTTCTTCATTCATCAATACATCTAAGGCACTTCTGAAATGTTGTCCGCCACCTGTTGCAACTACATCTATTGGATTATTGATACTAGCTTCAGGCAGCATGGTTGCTTTTAAAATTTCTTTTGCTTTTTCAGAAAGTTCCGGAAGTACCATGCCTGCACTTACTAATTCATCTGTTGCGATAACTGCAGGACCGCCTGTATTAGTAATAATTCCAACTCTGTTTCCTTTTGGAATGGGTTGTGTTGCAAATGCCATGGATGTCTGGCACATTTCTTCCTCATTATTAAATGCAAGGATCCCAATTTTTTCAAAAATTAGTTCTGTTGCAATATCCACACCTGCAAGTGAACCTGTATGTGAGGCAGCTGCTTTTGCCCCTTCTTCGGTGCGTCCGGCTTTCATAGCAAGAATTGGTTTTTTCTTCGCCACTACTTTCGCCACATCCATAAATTCTTTCGGATTAGAAAATCCTTCTGTATATAAAATGATGGCTTTTGTTCCTTCATCTTCACCATAATAATTTACTACATCAGGAATAGAAACATCGCATGCATTTCCGTTAGAAGCATACATGCGCATTCCAATATCAAGGTCAAATAAACTTTGCATAATGAATGCACCCACACCTCCGCTTAATGCAACAATAGATATAGAACCGGGTTTTGGAAATGTAAAAGTAAAATCACAATAGGCATTGTAATCAGGATCGCAATTAATAATTCCCTGGCAATTTGGTCCGAAGATCCGTACACCATATTCTTTTGCTTTTGCAAGAAATGCTTTTTGCAGAGCCATTCCTTCTTCACCCATTTCACTGAATCCGGCAGAATTGATGATCACAGATTTAATTCCTTTTTTTCCGCAATCTTCAATTATTTGTGGAACAAATTTGCTGGGGATAATAACATGTGCCGCATCAATATCATAAGGCACATCAAAAATTGTTGGATATGCTTTTATTCCTCTTATTTCCGGTTCTTTTGGGTTTATAGGATAGATAGGACCTTTATAACCAAAATGCACTAAGTTTTTTATGATCACATTTCCGATGGAAAGTTCTTTGGAGGAGGCGCCAATAATAGCAATTGATTTTGGCTTAAATAATGAATCCAATTCGTGAATTGATTTTTTTTCTTTTTGTTTTACTTCTGCTTCCATAATTTTTTCAAATTTTAATCCCAAGGGGACTTAATATTAGGCTTTATATAAGTTAATTCGTAACATGATCAACCGCACTTTCTCGACAAGCTCGAAATGACTGCGCGTGGTCATTTCGAGCTTGTCGAGAAAATTGTGTGGAAGCATTTTTAACTCTAATTTCGTTGTAAACATAGGATGTACTTTAACTTATATAAAAGTCCTTTTATAGAAATTTATTTTGAGAACTTTAAATTTCTACAATTAAAAAATTTTTAATTTTTGAAAATTTTTGTCCGATCAGGCAGTTAGCATCATTCAAACAGCCTGTTAAACATTTATTCAATTCGTCCATATCTCTTGGACAAAAACATCCGTCCAGTGGGGAAATGTTATACTCCGGACGTTCTAACTGGTGATTGGGAAATAGAAATGCAACAGGAGAATCCTCTCCTGCCCCAACCAGAATGGTTGAAGAAATATAATGACATTTACCCTCTATTAAGACCTTCATTTCTGAAGTGACCACCTGATCAGCAGTTGACAAAAATCCTGACTGTTTAATTTCATCAAGAACAAATTTTCCTGATTCAAATCTTCCGTACACAGAAGTACAAAACCATCCATCCGGTGTAAATGAATCTTTAGTCAGTTTTTGATCTTTATAAAAATCAAAAAAAGCGTCCGGCACTTTGACTTGTATTTCACCGTCATCAGCCAAACGCCCTTTTACGTTCTGAACTAAACTTCCTAACTGATTATTTTTTCCAAGAGTTTGCATCTTATTTAAATTTCACATTCCCAACGCATATACAGTTTTTTATAAATAATACCATCACACTTATAAATTCGTTGTCACCCTGAGTTTATCGAAGGGCGTATTTCATACATTCGTAAACAGTCGTATTTCGTTGATTTGTATTTCGTAAATTATACTGCTACCGCTTTCTTTTCTTTTAATTTCAGATGACGGAATCCACCCCAAAGTGCTGCTCCAATAGCTCCTGCATAAATTGCATCCGGATGTGTTTTGATGATGAATTTTTTTCCTGTTTCAGCCAATTGTTCTTCAATTGCCTGCATCATTCCTTTGTTAAGTGCCATACCTCCTGTTAACATAATAGGAGATTCTCCTTTTAATGAACTGATCAATTTAATGATACGTCCTGCAATAGAGATATGAATTCCTTTAATAATATTCGGAGTAGTGATACCGCGGGACACCATATTGATAACATCTGTTTCAGCCAAAACAGCGCAAATGCCGGAAGAAACTTCAGGAGCCTGAGCTTGTAAAGAAACGTCACCAACTTCTTCAATAGATAATCCAAGGTAACGTGAAATATTTTCAACAAACTGTCCGGAACCGGAAGCACATTGTCCCGTCATTTTATAATCCTGAACACGGGCATCTTCTGTGATTTTAACTGCACGTACAAATAATGCACCCATGTCCACTACTGTTTTTGTTTCAGGAAAAAAGAAGTTAGCTCCTTTGGCATGTGTTGTCATTCCATAGAAATGGCCACGCTTACGTTTCACCATATCGCCTTCACCTGTTGAAGCTAAATATGCAACTTCTTCATATTTTAAATTATGCTTTTCAAGCATAGTGTTTATCATTTCATCCGCCAATTGTGTCGGATTACGTTTCCTGATCTTTTCGGTTTGTTTGTCAATTATTTTTGGGTTATTCGAATAATCGATCAGCACCAATTTTATAAAATTGCTACCTACATCAATCCCCATCGTATAAAATGAATTTTCCATTTGTTGTATAATTAAACGTTGTTTTTTTAAATCCTGTTTTTTTCTGTGCTTTTACCCCTGTCAGAGTTTGAAACCCTGACAGGGGTAATTTTAAGCGTTCTCTGCTGTTTTTTTAGCGGAAGGAAGATCTGCTTTGATGTTTCTTCTTGCGAACATTGCTCCACCTAAAGCGCCCATAAAAATTGAATCGGTATGGATATTGATTTTTATTTTATCACCATAATTTTCTTTTACTAATTGTCCTAGGTATTTAATTACTGCAGGATTTCTGGCAACACCACCGGTAAAAGTAAATTCGTTATAAACACCGCCTGAACGGGCAATTAAAGACATGGCGCGCATGATGATGGCTTTGTGTAAGCCACCCAAAATATCTTCACGTTTTTCACCAAGATTGGTTAATTCGCGTAATTCAGCCCCTGCAAATACCGTACAGGTAGAACAGATCGTTACTTCCTTTTCGGCTTTCATCGCCATTGGCCCTAGTTCATTTACAGTGATACTCATTTCGTCTGCAATGTATCCAAGGTAACGGCCACAACCTGCCGCACAACGGTCATTCATCTGGAAGCTGGTTACCAAACCATATTTATCCACCTGGATCGCTTTTGTATCTTGTCCGCCAATATCCAGCACAGTACGTGTTTCAGGGAAAATAGCATGTGCTCCGAAAGCATGACAAAGAATTTCAGAACGGATGCAATCCTGAGGGAAAGGTAATAATGCGCGACCATAACCGGTTCCGGTCATGTTAGCAATATTGAATTCAAGATCAGTTATTTCGTCAATGTGTGAACGAAGCGATTCAGAAACAGTATCGAAATTTCCTTTCAATAAATTTAATTCCGCATCAAAGTTTACACTTTTTGAATCAGCTACAGAATCCGGTAAATTTTTATATTTTACTTCCAATTCTTCCATTGCTTTGTAAACAAGTTCCTTAAAGTTGAACTCGATGATCTGATTTTCTGCAGGGCTGATGCTCTTGTCCCAAACAATCATCAATGGCTCAAACAAAGCCATTCCCAATTTATTTACTTCTTCGTTGTATTGTTCAGAAACGATGTCGCGGAAGAATTGATTTTTAGCCCCAAGGTTATTATACAAATATTCGTGCTTGATCCTTGGTTTAAATGTTTTACGGATGGTACGTAAATGACCCAGGATTTCTTCCTGTTGTTTTGCATCCGTGAAAAAGGTTTTGCAGGTTTTCAATAATTCTTCACCTAGTCGATCCAGACGAACTTTAAATTGCTCGTATTGAAAAACACTTTCTAAGTCGGTGATGTATTTTTTGTATTCCGGCTTTGCTTTAATCTCCTCTTCTAATTTTCGTTGTAAGATGGAAAAACGAGCGTTATAAATTGCTTCGTCACGTGCAATGTCAGCTGCAACGGAATAATTAGCACGCGTATTGGTAATTCCGCGCCCAATAATCTCATCCTTTTCATTGATGATTACCGCTTTTGATGTTGTTGAACCTAAGTCAACTCCAAGATAATATTTGTTCATCGTTTTATTTTTCTAGATGTTGGTTAATTATTTTACAGCCTCTTCCTGCGCTAAAATTGTTTTGCGTTGCTCTAACATTTGGAAGTAAGACTCCAAACGGTTTTTAATATTCGCATACGAGAAATAACGTGGGTCAACCAAGTCAGATTCAATAAATCCAACAGGAACACCGGTACGTTGTTCAATTTCACGCATGATCATCAATTGGCCTGCTGAGAAAGAGTTACAGCTCTTGATGGAGTTAATCAAAAATCCATCTGCTTTGTATTCTCTCACATATTTTTCGATCAGATCAACACGTTGAGGCAAGTTCATATTTGTATAAACACTCATGCAATATTTTGCTAAACTTTCTAAGGGTTCAGAAGGATCGTGACGGAAACCAAGATCATAACAACCTCCAACTTTGGTATAAGTTGATGCAACAATGATGGCACCCATATCATAAAATATTTTCCAGAATTCGCGGAAGTTGGTCCAGTTTGGAGGTCCTTCAATTACTAATCTGAAACGCTCTTCTTTCAATTCACCTTCAGGAGTGACAGGACCAAGTCCCAATCGCATACGCTCTTGCACCTCGTTCCATAATTCCTGATAATAAACTACTGCTTCTTTAGTTCCTCTGAAAGCCGTAAAAATCGGTCCGATGTAATAAACACCTGCAAAATAGGCATCAATAGGAGTCGGAACAGTTTTCGCGCTTTCTAAAATTTTCACTAACAGATCTTCTGCTTTAGCAGAATCAACCATCATATTCGAAAGACGTTTCATGTCAAACTTTTTGCCCGACACTTGTTCCATTTTAGGAATCACATCTTCCTGCAATTGTTTTACCATGTAGGTGATCTGGTCTTGTGTGATAACACCATCTTCCTGATAAGGCGTATGAAGCATGGCAACAGGAACGCCCGGATATAAACGTTCTAAATTTTCGAACCATTTCAAAAATGTAAAACAACCGGTATAACTTAATAATAATAAATCAGGTGGTGGAAGTTGTTCACCTGTTGGCCCGATGTTGCCTTTCAGCATCATACCGATATCACATTTTACGTATGTACACACATCTTCAGAGAATCCAATCTTTTCAGCCTCCTTGATATACTCACCGGATTTTTTACGCATACCGGATTGTAATGCATTGATCTCAGGATATACAGGCAACATATCAAAAGATAAGATCAATTCTGTAAGATTACCGGGAACAAATGTATATACTACCTTTTTTCCCAATTCTTTTGCCATACTTAATTCTTTGAATTGTTTGGAAAGCATTTCCTTTTGAAGGTTCATGCTTTTTTCTTTTATTGCTTCTACTGGTTCAGCCATTTTATAATTGATAATTAATAATTGATAATTAATAATTTTGTTTTCTCAAATCTCAAGTCTTACCTCTCAAATCTTCTCTATGCCCATAATTTAATTGAATCGGAAAATGTGCCGGCTTGTTCTTTAATTACTTTGAACTGTCCGGTATTTTCATGAAACTGGAAATTAATATGTGGAAGACCAGCAGCATCGCATTCCTTTTGCATCTCCGGACGATCCAATAAAGCCGGATCACAGAAACTCGCTGCACAAAAAATAACACCATCTGCATTTCTTTCTCTTGCCTGTTTCACCAAACGTTTACCTTTGGGATTTCCAACATCATAGATACAGGATGCGAATGTGCTCTTATCCATATATGCCTCCATGATGGCCTTGATAGGGTCATGAGTGTTATCGGCAACGTCACCAATGATCCAACGGGAACCTAACATAAAATCATCATCCACAATATAGCATCCTGCCATTTCGATTGATTTTAACATTCCGATCGGAGGTTGTTCACAAAACGAACCGCTCACAATTACACGAATATTATCCATTGGTTCACCCTGCTCCACCTGAATTAGTTTTACAACTTTTTCTAAGATCTCATTATGTTCCTCAACAGTGATACATAAACCGGCACGTAAAATATGGTAGGTATCAACAGCAGATAAGCGCCAAGGAAATTCCTGACGGATGCTGTAAATCTTTTCGATCAACTCCCTGTTCTTATTGAATAATGCAATTGATTTATTTAATTTGTCGATAGTTACTGTAACGCCATTTATTTTATAAACATCATCCAGTACTTTTTGAATTTCTTCCATATAAAACACGCCTCCGATCTTCGGGTCGAAATTTTGAGGATAATCAAAATAACGTTGGAATCTACCTTTTTTGCTCAGCTTGAACATTCCCGATAAATTTCTCACGCAATCGCAAATTGCAGGAAAAAGAAATCCGTCAAATTCATTCAGATTTGTGTCCAGCGCCATTTCTATTATACCACGCGGTAAATGGCATATATAGGATTGGTAATAGGCATCCCCTTTAATAATTTGTTTTCTATCACCTGCGCCCATAATTCCAACCGCTAAACCATTAGCAGCATGGATCACTTCACGTGGGATATAGATCGGCAAATACCCAACAAGTACTCTTGTTTTATCTTGCGCTTTCCATTTTTTTGCATGCGAAAAATTCAGATCGAAAGCGACTTCCTCACACCATTTAATTATTTCTTCCATTGAACTCATAGATGTTTGTATTTAAAATATTAAGTATTCGTATTAATTTATTTTAACTGTATAGGACAAATTTATTTTTCCATCGGAGTTTAAAATATGATGCTCCTCATGATTTCAGTCTTTTTTTATAGCTGATGATTTTCCAAAAATTATTTAGGCTTAAAACACAAATGATTTTTTTCAAAAAATTTCCTAAATGTATTTATTTGAATTCAAACAGATTATGACGAGCGTCATAGTTTGAGACAATTTCCGGTGCTTATTTCGTATTCTGGAAAATTAGAGGATGGAATTAAGAAAAGAAATAGGGATAATTATTTTATGCGGAGGAGAATCATCACGAATGAAATCGCCTAAAGCATTTTTAGAAATTGAAGGAATTACACTTTTAGAAAGAATAACCAATATATATTGCTCCGCTAAATTTTTAAATCCTGTTATCGTATTAAATCACAAATTTTTTGTGAAGCCATGGCTGGATACCATTAATAAATTATCAATTAAATCGGTAGTTTTAAAAAATCAATTTCCGGATCTGGGCAGAGCTCATTCGATACGAATTGGATTGTATTTAAAGAAAGAGAAATCTTTTTGTTTCATTCAAAATATTGATAGTCCCGACATCAGCATCGAACTTTTAAATAAAATGATCGCAGCACGTGACGAGGATGGATATGTAGTTCCAGCGAATAATGGCATAAGCGGGCATCCGATCCTGATAGGAAAAAAAATTATTGAACATTTGGCTGCATTGAGATCATCCAACTGGATCTTAAAAGATGAATTAAAAAAATTTAAAAAAATTACAATTGATGCTCCTGATAATAATGTATTGCTAAATTTGAATACTGAAAGTGATTGGGTGAAGTATTGTGAGGATGTGAAGAGTAATAAATGAATTTCTTTAAGGTAAAATATGAAATAAAAAAAAGACTTACCGCGAAGGCGCCAAGACGCTAAGGAAATTAAAAACTTGTGCAACTTTTCGCTTGGCACAAATTAAACGCAGAATTTCAATGCTACAAAAACAAATTGGTTTTTAACCACATAGAAACATAGGTTAAATATTTAAGGTCAATTCGTAATAAAAAAATTCAAATGTGTTTCTAACATAGAAAATGAATTTTAAACATAGAGAGTTTGAAATCGACTTATAAAATTACAAGCATTTGAAGCTTGCTTCAAATCTATGTTTAGCTTTAAAAAGAGAAAACATATATTTACGCTATTAAAACCTATGTTTCTATGTGGTTAAACCTTTCAAACAAAATAGTATAGAAACAAATAATTAGAGAAAATAATTGCGCAACTTTCAGGACATATTACAAAAAATACAAGAAGCCAAAGAACCTGTTGCGCTTTGTGTGATCGTTGCTGTAAAAGGATCCACTCCCCGCAAAGAAGGCGCTAAAATGCTGGTGTATGAAAGCGGAAAAATTTGTGGTACTATTGGTGGCGGAAACCTGGAGAAAAAAGTAATTGAGAATGCGCTGGCTGTTATTAAAAAAAATGAACCTCAACTTTTCCGTCACGACCTCTTGCATCAACATAGCATGTGCTGCGGTGGAACAGTTGAAGTATATATTGAACCCATCATGAAAAAAAATAAATTATACATCTTTGGTGCAGGACATACCGGACAAGCATTGGCGAAATATGCGGTGGATATGGAATTTGAAGTGGTGATGATAGACGACCGAAAGGAATATCTTGACCAAGTACTTATTGAAGGTGTAAACAAAATGAATTTAAATTTTGAACAAGCATTAAGTTTATTGCCTTTCGATAAACAAACCTATATCACCATCATGACCTACGAACATTCTATTGATAGGAATATTTTAGCATATTGCATCAAAAAAGAATATGCTTACCTGGGAATGATTGGCAGTTTGAGGAAAGTAGAACTCACAAAAAAAATGTTTCTTGAAGGTGGAATAGCAACAAAAGAAAAACTAGATGCAATTGATATGCCGATGGGATTGGAAATAAATTCGGAGAGTCCGGAAGAAATTGCGATCAGTATCTTAGCGAAATTAATACAAACAAAAAATTCGAACTAATATGAATTCAAAAAAAATAGCCATTGTAACAGGCGCAGCCAAAGGAATAGGAAAAGCAATTGTGGAACGATTTGTTAAAGACAAGTATTTTGTTGTTGCTGTGGATGTGGATTCCGAAAATGGAAATAACTTACTAACTGAATACGGAAAAGAAAATGTATTTTTTGTAAAAGCAGATATTTGCAGCGAAGCCGATGTAAAAAATCTTTTCGAAAAAGTAAAAACCGATTACCAACGTATTGATGTGTTAGTGAACAATGCAGGCATTATCCGTGATAACATGATCTGGAACATGCCGGTTGAAGATTTTGACCTGGTAATAAATGTGAACTTAAAAGGTACCTGGTTACTTTGTAGAGAAGCAGCCAAACAAATGAAAGTGCAAAATTTTGGACGCATTGTAAACATTGCATCACGGGCATGGTTAGGCAATCGCGGACAAAGTAATTATTCTGCATCAAAAGCCGGAGTGGTAGGAATGACACGCGTTCTTGCTCTTGAGCTTGGAAGATACAATGTATGTGTAAATGCAGTTGCACCCGGATTAATTGATACACCACTTTCTCAAAAATTAGAAAAGGACGTGTTGCAAAAACTAATTGATGCACAACCTACACGTACCATGGGAAAACCTGCCGATGTGGCGAATGCTGTAGCTTTTCTTGCTTCTGATGCAACCCAATTTATTACCGGACAAACAATTTACGTGGATGGTGGGAAGAGTATTGGAGCGGGGATATAGGATTGCTTTTTGTCATTTCGAACAAAGTGAGAAATCTCTTTTCTGATTGCTACTTCAAATAGGTTATATTTGTTTCATTGAACAATTATTTCATTCACTTGTTAATGCAAACCTTTCACAAAAAATTCCAATATGTTAAACAAAACCAAACAAACCAAACTATTTAATTCTTTAAAGAAGTATTCTAAACAATATTTAAATAAGAAATTAACCGAGTTAGATGAGTCAGGTACTAGATTAATGATAAACTCATTTTTAACTGATGTGCTTGGTTTTGCTCCAATAGAAGAAATTAAAACAGAGTATATGATTAGGGGAACATATGCTGACTATGTTATCCAAATTAAAGGGAATAGAAAATTTTTAGTTGAGGTAAAATCTTTATCATTAAATCTTTCAGACAAACACCTACGACAAGCAATTAATTATGGTGCAAATGAGGGGATTGAATGGGCACTTCTGACAAACGGTAAGAATTTTGATTTTTACAAAATTATTTTTGAAAAACCCATAGATTATAGAAAAGTATTTTCGCTTGACCTTAGTGATCCTAGTAAATTAAAATCATATGTAGAATTCTTACAACATTTACACAAAGAAGGTGTTGTAAACAAAGGGCTTGAAATGCTTTGGAATAAGTGCATTGCTTTAGACCCTGCAAATGTTGCAGGTTTTCTGTATTCTCCAACAGTAACTAATTTCCTAAAAAAATCACTTAAACTTAAATACAAACATAAGTTTTCAGAAGAAGAAATTAAAACTGCAATAAATAAGATAATTTATGAGGCAATTCAGTTAGATAATGTAAAACCAAAAATGACAAAAAAAACAAAATCTAAACCGAAAGTTCAAAACAATATTCTTGCTGCCATTGTTCAGCGATAAGCATAAACATTATGACAAATTCTGACCAGAAAGAAGAAAGCCTTGGCTTTCTGAATATCCTAATTATTATTCTTTCATTTTATGTTTTAGGATCTTTATTAGTTGACACTTTTTTAAAACTTCCTTTAGAAACAGAAAAGATTTTAAATTATATTGATAACGCAATTTGTGGCGTATTCCTAATTGATTTTATTGTTCGTTTAAAAAATGCTGAAAACAAATATAAATTTATGAAATGGGGATGGATAGATTTAATTGCTAGCATCCCAACATTAGATTTCATGCGCGCTGGAAGACTGTTAAGATTAATTAGATTAATTAGGATCTTTAGGGCATTTCGCTCGACAAAACATATTGTCCAGCATGTATTTAAAAATAAAGTTCAAGGAACTTTAACGTCAGTTTCTATAATTGCGGTATTGATGCTTTTATTTTCTTCAATTGCAATCTTACAATTTGAAACAGACCCTAATAGTAATATTAAAACTGCTGAAGATGCAATATGGTGGTCTTATGTTACAATAACTACTGTTGGTTATGGCGACAAATTCCCAGTTACAACAGAAGGGCGAATACTTGCTGCAATATTAATGACTGTTGGAGTTGGGCTCTTCGGTACATTTACTGCTTATGTTTCATCTTGGTTTGTTAAAGACAATCAAGGACATAATAATGAAGACTAATTTAGCCTATGAAGGTGTTATTTCACCTGCATTCTGCTAAAAAAAATAATTACAATTATCTTTGTTGGAGAAATAACGCCAACAAAGCCTGAACATGTTTGATTCAACTAATTGTTAAGACCGACATGAACATACATTATATAAGGCAACTACTTCTTATCTTTTTAATTGCGAACTTCATTACAACATATTCGCAAACCAATACTTTTCAAGACAAATTTTCAAAATCTTTTGATTTCATAATTGTCCCTAAGACAACTATCCATTTCAAAGAATTTTATGAAATAACAATTCGACAATCTATTGACCATTCAAATCCGAAAAAGAAATTTGATCAGCGTATTTATATTGGGTTTCAAGATTTCAATGCTCCAAATGTAATCGCGACAGAAGGTTATGCCATTGACTATGCTTCTAAACCTGACTATTCTAACGAACTGTCAACTGAACTAAAAGCTAACCTCATCGTGATTGAGCACCGCTTTTTTGGCAAATCAATTCCTGACAGTTTAGACTGGAATGTTTTGACGGTGAAGCAAACCGCTGAGGACTATCATTTCATCAAAACAATGCTCGACACTATTTTAAAAGGCAAATGGATTTCTACCGGAATTAGTAAAGGTGGGCAAGCGGCTCTATCCTATAAAATGTATTACGCGAAAGATGTTGCAGCTACTGTTGTTTACGGAGCCGCGGTTAAAAATAAACAGACAGTTACTTCAGACACTTTATTATTTAATTTATCTCAAACCTCTTGCGGGAAAAAATTATCTGAATTACAATACTTTTTATTTAAACACAAAAATATTTTGCTGCCTTATTTTTCAGAATACACCTCTCAAAAAAAATACGACTTTAAACCTCTTGATAATGAATCATTATTTGACTACTTACTGCTAGAACTCCCTTTTTCGTTTTGGCAAAACGGAAATGATTGCGAAATTATTCCTGATACCACAGCAACAATTGACAATTTACTTTCCTACCTAATCAAAATTGTTCCTCCCGGTTTTTTCACCGGAGTAAATAAAATAAGACTTGAACCGGCATTCTATATGTTCTATCATGAATTGGGTTATTATGAATATGACATAAAGCCATTCAAAAAATATCTTAAACAAAAAGATTATTCCAACAGCTATTTTGCTCCTCAGGGTGTTCCAATTCAATTTGACAATACATATCAAAAGACCTTAAGTGAGTTTATAAAAAACAATTCTAACATTTTCTTTATATATGGGCAGAATGACCCATGGGCATTACAAACAATATGGAAAGAAAATATCTTTATAGTTAAAGCCGGTAGCCACAAAAGTAGAATTGCAGACTTAAAAGCAGAGCAGCGGATAAATATATTTACCAAAATTAAGGCTTGTATAAATTAGACCATCCCCCAACAACTCACAAGCATTACGCGGCCCGATCTTAGTAAACTTAAGTCAAAAAATAAAAAATATTGTTACATGATCTATGAAATACATGGAAAAAAAACCATGGGTATGATCTCTATCATTGATTGTGAAACAGGCAAAATCATTTATGAGGATGCTATTGTACAAGCAGATACCTTCGATCTGATGATGGAAAAATGTGCTGAAAATCTCAATAATTCAGTGAATGGAATTGAAGTTGATTAATAACTATAGATGCAGGAAGTGTTGGGGTCTGCCAAGTAACGGGTATAAATTTTTATTCTTATTGGGCCTTTTCGTCTTCGCGGTAAAAATATACATTCCGCAATAATCCACACCCACTCTCTAGTTCCAATATCTAAAAAGATTTTTTTACAAAATTTATTTATTCTTCAAAAAACTAGGCATTTTTTTCTTCATTTTTTACAAAAAACTACCGTTGGATAAATAAGCCGACCACTTTGTAAAATTTTCCCCTCAATTTGTTAATTAATGTTTTATGTTTACAGAAATAAATTCCTAAAATCGAAACGAAAGAAGGAATTTTATAAAAAAATTAATAGATAAATAAAAAATTAAAAGAAGTAACATGAAAATCCTATCTAAAAGGGTAGGGGGCGTATACTGAAAAGCCTTAAAATGAGTAAGTAAATATTAAAACAAATAAACATGAAAAAATTAAAATTACTACCAGTATTGGTTATTGCGGCCTGTTTTTTATTAATGCCTGCCTGCAAAAAAAAGAGTTCAGATACACCTGCACCAACGCCAACACCCACACCTACCAGTAATCCTTCTTTTGTTTGGAGTGAAAACGGTGGGGCAAATAAAACGACAACTTCTGTTACGTTTTCAAATACATACAATGCATTAACAGCATCAGGAACAAGCGGAACTATTCAGTTTTTCATAAGTACAGACACTCCTGGAACTTATTCCCTTAGTTCTTCTAGTAATGTTTTTATGTATGGAAATGGCAATTATTCTGCTTCTTCCGGTAATATTATCGTTAGCTCAAATGCAAATGGTAAAATATCAGGTACTTTTAGCACCGCTTCAACCTCAGGTTCTATTACAAGTGTAAACGGAAGTTTTACAGATGTGCCTGTGCAATAGTAAAAATCCTTCTAAATTTTAGTGAGGACAAATAATATTAATAATTCAAAAAATTGAAATAAAAAAACACTGCTCGATTTAAGCGGTGTTTTTTTAATGCAAAATCTAAAACTTAAAACTTACCTGCGCTTTAATTTCAGATTTTGAATTACTGTTTATTTCGGTGAGAGAACCTTCGCTAATAATATTTTTATTATCATAGAAAGTTTGTGAGTAGCGCACCCACAATTCAATTTTTCGGGTGAGGTTATAATCCAGCATAATATAAAAACGGGAACCACGGTAATAATAAGCAGGGATAGAGTAGGAGCCCGGAACATCGTTTTCGTATGCATAAATACGTGCATTGTAACTATCCGTTTGAAACAAAGCATAACGCAAGGTTACCGAAAGAGGCTTCCCCATTTTCGCAAAAGAAAGATCCTGATAAATCAAGTATCCCGATTCTGTTTTAGCATTATCGAGTTTATATTCGATAAATTCAATTCTGCTTTTTAATTTTACAGAAGGTAAAATGCTGAATGCAAAATTAAAGCGATACGTAGTTTGTTTCAAAGGAACAACATAATCAATAATTGCATCGGCATTGCTTGTGTTTTTTTCTTTGTTGCGTTGGCGAAATTTAAAATACATATCCACCTTTTTTGATGGTGTATAATTGATTTGTGCAACAAAATCATTTCCCTTTGATGGAGCATTTACCTGGTATTTCATCCATGGAAATTCAAAATGATCGTAATAAGTTGTTAGTGTAAGCATGTTAGCAGGCTTAGCAACCAAACCAATGAATGTTCCTTTTTCATTAGCAGCAGTAGTGCTTTCGGCAAATCCATTGCTTAATAAGTTTTGATAATTACGGTCGTAATAACGATGTAAAACAGTTAATGATACTTTTGGATCAAGGCTCACCAACACTCCATTCACAAAAGCTTTTCCGGTACTCTGACTCATAGCTTCTTCACCAAAGAAATTAAAATTCCGGAAGATGAAATTATAATCCATTCCGATATTGAAGTTTTGTTTTGATGAAAATTCATACTGATTGTAATACGATAATGCGCGATTAAAATCTTTGTCCAGTTGATATTCAACAGCCGTTAAGCCCATCGTTAATCTGCGTCCTTTATAAGAAACATTACCTCCATAAATCGTTTGTGAAAGAGTATGTTTATCTGCAATTTCGCTGGGTGTAGTATGATAACCGGTTTCTTGCAAAGAGGATATGGCTGCAATTTCACCATCAGGCAATGTGTCAGAAATATTTGCATCTATTTTTTTTCTTGAAAAGAATGCAGTAGCTTCCAGTTTTTTAAATCCAACAGTGGTAGCAGCGCCCCGTAAAAATCTGTTTTCATCAACGGATGCATAAGGTTTAAGCCCTGCAGCCGATTTTTTAGTACTCATAATATCAGTACTTTTTCCCATCGATAGCCCGCTCCAGCATGTTAAGCCTTGTCCGAATGTTGCCTGAAAATCACCTATTGCAAGGGCTTTCACAAAACGAATGTTTTTAATAAAGAAGTGTGCAGAGTAAAAATCAAACCCTGAATGTTGATTTCCTTTCAAGGATTTTTCATACCAATCGTACTTGAATTTTTGCTTGTTCTTGAAAAATAATTCTCCCGGATCTTTTTCTCCGGTTATTCCCCAGCTAACATTGGTGCCATAGGTAAAACGGTAACGGGCATATAATTTTTGCGGACTGCCAATGTAGCGTGAGTTCGGACTGTTAAACAGATCGGTACTATCTATGGGAGAAAAACCTGTTTGTTTTTCGATAGTTTGTCCAAAACGTAAAATCACCACATGTTGTCCGTTGCGAAACATTTCTTTTAGATCGAAATGTGCCGAGGTGAAATTATCGGTTACATAAACGTAAGGCAAAATTTTCCGGATCGTTTGCAGGTCAAAGCCATTAATGCCTTGTATTTCATAAAGAGAAATAAGATTCCCGTTTTTTTCAATGTGCGTAAGAAGGTTATTGATCTGAATATCATTCAGGAGATGTAATTGCTGTAACTCTTCTTTAGTAGTGCGGTTAAGATTGATCGGATGTTGTTTTAAATAAAGTAAACCATCCAGCAGGTCTGAATAATCAGCTTCTTCGTTTTCGGTGCTTTCTGCAATATTTTCTAGTTGCTGTTGAATTTCAGTATCATCTGCTTTTACAGGAATGGTGTCTTGTCCTTTAATAGAAAAGACACTCAGCAAGAGCAACAAAAATGCAATTGAAAACTTATTGAAATGATATGTAAGGTTCGTTCTCAATTTTAATTTGTTGACTTATTAATTTCCGATTTTTCTGCTTTGTTGAATGTATAGGTCATACCTAATTGGGGACTAAATCCAAGTGTTTGGTGATAATTTGCAGAAAAATCAAGTTTGAAATTTTTAAGATTTATTCCAAAACCAAATGAACTTAAAGTTGGATTAGTTGATATTCCAGCACGTAAATAAAATTCCTTTACCGCCCGGTATTCAATACCGGCTTTGAATATTGCTTTTTGAGCAATATCCTTTTCTGATTCCACAGCAAGTGTTACTTTTTCAGAAAAGGTATAATCACCACCTAAACGAATAATTGTTGGGATGCGTTCATTGTTATAATCATCAAGTTTTGTTCGGGTGGGGTTATAGACATGCGCACCAATATTTAATCCTTTCATTGGTTTTGCCTGTAACCCGATTTCAGCAGCAAAAACACCTTTTTTCCCATAACCTTCTGCAATTTTTGTAGTTAAATAATCCATTGCGATTCCCACCGAAAGTTTATCACCAAATGCTTTTGCGAAGGATAAACTATATTTATTTTCGCTGTAAAGCAAGTACCCGAAGCTGGTAATGCATAAACCAAAGGTGCCTCCTTTTACAGGCATTGCAAATACCCCTCCTTTTATGCTTAACTCTTTTAGAAAAAAACGATTTTCGTAATATACACCGGCTGAAGCAGTATGCAGAAATCCTAAGCCGGCCTGGTTGTGTTGTGCGCTCCATACATCGCTCAATGAAACTGATGCATTGCCCATTGCGGCAGAGCGTGCACCAATTGGAAAGTCTTCGTTGCCTGCTTGCGCATAAATTGCGAGACATGCAAATAGAATAATGGAGTAATATTTTTTCATTCTTTCTTTCGTTTAATAACTTTTTTTTTAATTTCTGCAAATTTCAAATCAAATCTATGTCTTTCTGTGCAGAACGAAGAATATTTTTAGATGCTTCACTTCGTGCCGCATGACACAGGAAGCAAAAAGGCCTAGTTTGTCTTATATTCGAACTTTATAGCTGATAATTCCTGGTTTGCTTTTAAAATTTTATTTTTCAGGTTTTCTTTAAAGGCGATTACTTTTTTCAAAAGCTCATCATCTCCGGCAGCTAAGATCTGAACTGCTAAAATTCCCGCATTTTTCCCGCCATCCAATGCAACAGTGGCAACCGGGATTCCCGGAGGCATTTGTAAAATAGAAAGTACAGAATCCCACCCGTCAATAGATATAGATGAACGGCAGGGAACACCAATTACCGGAACAGGAGTAAATGCTGCAACTACTCCGGGTAAATGCGCGGCCCCACCTGCACCTGCAATTATTACCCGAATGCCTTTTGAATGGGCATTTTTTGCAAAATCAGCTACTTGCTCAGGCACACGGTGTGCGCTTAATGCGTTAATTTCAAAAGGAATCTTGAACTCATTTAAAATTTTTGCAGCTTCTTCCATGACAGGCATATCAGATGTACTGCCCATTATAATGCTCACTTTAGGAGTCATAGATTTGTGTTTTCTGGGTTATACTAAGAAGTAAAAATACCCTTTTTTCTGATTATAGCGAAACAAAATTAGTTTTCAAAAAAATTACTTGATGGCAATAGCTAATCATGGAAAGCAGTGAAAGCAAACTCGATCAATAAAATACCTCAGGTATGTTTTAAAATAAAACCGGGTGTTTTTCATAGCTGTATTTTATGTAATTTTGTTCCTTCAAATTTAGCTATATGAACAGCATTAAAATTCACGATTTAACATTTGAGATTAAAATAACTTCAACCGAAATTCAGCAGGCAGTTTCAGAAGTTGCCACAAAAATAAATACTGATTTGAAAGGGAAGAAACCTTTATTCCTGGCAGTTCTGAACGGTTCTTTTATGTTCGCATCCGATCTGTTGAAAAAGGTTACTATTGATTGCGAAATTTCTTTTGTGAAAGTGGCATCGTATGAAGGAACTTCCTCCACCGGAGAAATTAAAGGGCTGATAGGAATGAATGAAGATATTAAAGGCCGCACTGTGGTTATTGTTGAGGATATTGTGGATACAGGAAATACGGTTGAAAATGTTTGGAATGAATTGAAAACCAAAGGGGCTGCTGATGTTAAAATTGCAACCCTGCTGTTTAAACCTTTGGCATATACTAAAACATTACCAATTGACTATATTGCTATTAAAGTACCTAATGATTTTTTAGTGGGTTATGGATTAGATTACAATGGACTGGGAAGAAACCTTGCAGATATTTATGTGAAGTCGAATTAAAATTTAGTGCAAGAGCGTTGTTTTAAAAGTTGCTTAAATAAAATTCACAATAAATAATAAAATTCAACAGAAAAAATATGTTAAACATTATTTTATTTGGGCCTCCCGGTGCAGGAAAGGGAACCCAGTCAGAAAAATTAATTTTAAAATATAAATTAGTGCATCTCTCAACCGGAGATATTTTTCGTGCCAACATTAAAGGAGAAACAGCATTAGGAAAACTGGCAAGAAATTTTATGGATAATGGTCAGCTGGTTCCTGATGAAGTTACTATCAGTATGTTAGAGCAAGAGGTGAATAAAAATCCAAATGCAAAAGGATTTATTTTTGATGGATTCCCTCGTACAAAAGCACAAGCAGAGGCCTTAGATAAATTATTGAAATCAATAAATACATCCATCACAATGATGTTGGCGCTTGAAGTTAAAGAAGAAGAATTAAAAAAACGTTTGTTGTTACGTGGAAAAGAAAGTGGAAGACCTGATGATCAAAATCCTTTGATAATTCAAAAAAGAATCGATGTTTATAATAATGAAACAGCCCCCGTAAAAAATCATTATTCTGCGCAAAAGAAATACATTGGTGTTAAGGGTATAGGGGCAATTGAAGAAATATTTAATGCACTTTGTGATGCAATTGACCGGAAACTTGGTTTAAAAAAGCCGGAAAAGAAAAAAGGGGCAGTAAAAAAAGTTGCTCCTAAAAAAGTAACAGTGAAAAAAGCTCCTGTGAAAAAATCTACAAAAAAAGCAATTAAAAAAGTTGCGAAGAAAACTGCAAAAAAAGTTGTAAAAAAAACAGTTAAAAAAACAGCAGCAAAAAAGGGCACTAAGAAAGTTATTAAAAAAGTTGTGAAGAAAGTTTCTGTAAAGAAAGCAACTAAGAAGAATGTTGGAAAACATGCTAAAAAGATTGTAAAGAAAGTGCTTCCTAAGATTATTAAGAAATCAACAAAGAAAGTTGTTGCTAAAAAGAAGAAAAAATAAGTATATCGTTTTGATATAATATAAGATAGGTGATATGGATTCAAATTTTGTTGATTATGTAAAAATATGTTGTCGTTCAGGTAAAGGTGGGGCAGGCTCTGTGCATTTGCATCGCAGCAAATTAACCGCTAAAGGTGGTCCTGATGGAGGTGATGGAGGTAGAGGAGGACACATTATTGTACGTGGAAATAAACAGTTTTGGACCCTCATTCACTTAAAATATCGTAAACATATTATTGCCGAGCCCGGTGAAAAAGGTGGCAGTGCACGTTTGACCGGTGCTGAAGGGAAAGATGAAATTTTGGATGTTCCCTTGGGAACCATTATCAAAGATGCTGAAACAGGGGAAATTGAAGGTGAAATTACTGAAGAAGGACAGGAAATTATTGTAGTGCCGGGTGGAAGGGGTGGATTAGGAAACGATCATTTTAAATCATCAACCAATCAAACGCCCCGTTATGCGCAACCTGGAGGAGATGGACGTGATGAATGGAAAATTTTAGAATTGAAAGTTTTAGCTGATGTTGGATTAGTCGGCTTCCCGAATGCAGGTAAATCTACTTTATTATCAGTTGTTTCAGCTGCTAAACCGGAAATTGCAAACTATCCTTTTACTACACTTGTTCCAAATTTAGGGATCATCAAATACCGTGATTACAAATCATTTGTAATGGCCGATATTCCTGGAATTATTGAGGGTGCTAGCGAAGGGAAAGGGATTGGCTTACGCTTCCTGCGACACATTGAACGCAACTCTACTTTATTGTTTTTGGTGCCTGCAGATGCTGATGATATCATCAAAGAATATAAAATATTATTAAATGAATTAGATCAATTTAATCCGGAACTACTTCATAAAAAAAGAATTTTGGCGATATCAAAATGCGATCTGTTGGATGATGAGTTGTTGGCAGAATTAAAAAAAGATTTGAATAAACGTTTCAAAGAAAAGAAAACAGTTCCGGTGCTTTATTTTTCATCCCAATCAGGAAAAGGATTAACAGAGTTAAAAGATGAATTGTGGAAACAATTGAACAGTACGGATAATGGGTTCGAGTATTAAATAATTCCTGCCTTTTAATTTTTCAATAAATGGATTTAATCCAAATCATTAAAGATTACGACACCCAACTCTTTCTGTTTCTCAACAGTAAGCATAATGAGTTTTTTGATAATTTAATGTTTTGGTTGAGCAATAAATATATTTGGATCCCACTCTATCTGTTTTTCTTTTATATCGTTTATAAACAGGTTGGAAAACGAATTTGGTTAGTAGTTCTTTCTGTTTCTCTTCTAATAGTATTAAGTGATCAGATTTCAGTTCAGGCATTTAAATATACTTTTCTGCGTTATCGTCCTTGTCATAATTTACTGATACAGGCACAAGTTCATTTGAATGGTGGTTGTGGCGGAACATATGGTTTCATCTCCTCTCACGCTGCAAATACGTTCGCTTTGGCAATGTTTTTAGGATTGTTTTTCCGGAAAAAAATAAATTATTTTGGAGCTTTTGTTTTTCTTTGGGCACTGCTTGTTTCTTATAGCCGGATTTATAATGGCGTGCATTATCCAGCTGATATTGCTATAGGAGCAATTGTAGGAATGGGTATTGGCGTTGCAGTTTACAAATTGTATTTTTTCTTCGATGCTAAAATTCAAAAGATACCATAATAAGTATGTTATGTTTTCAAACAATGTCCTTTCCAATATAGATTACTTTCATTAAGTTTTTTCGATCAATCGAAATGACAAATAATTAATAATCAGACAGAATGATGCTAAAAAAAATTTTCTTTTTTCTTTTTTTTGTTTCTTTCTGCTCTTCACTGATTTCTCAAAATCTCGATATTGACATTTTGAAAAATATCAATCTTCATCGCAATAAAAATTTTGATGAAACATTCCGGACTATTTCTAATTCGATTATTCCTGTCAGTATTGCAGCTCCTGTTGGCGTTTTAGGTGTTGGACTCATTAAACACGACAGCACCTTAAAAAATAAAGGAATATACATTGGCGTATCTTTGTTAGTTTCTGCAGGTATTGCAACTGCACTAAAGTATTCGGTTCACCGTCCACGTCCATTTGTCACGTATCCATATTTGGAAAAAGCTACACATGCTGGAAGTCCATCATTCCCTTCCGGGCATACTTCAGATGCCTTTGCAACAGCAACATCGCTGAGTATCTCATTCCCAAAATGGTATGTTGTTGCGCCTTCATTTATTTGGGCATGTTCTGTTGGTTATTCCCGTATGGATCTCGGAGTTCATTATCCAAGTGATGTATTAGCAGGTGCGATTATTGGAGTCGGTTCATCTTACTTATGTCATTGGGCGAATCGTTGGATTCAGAAACGAAGGCGCTGAAACAGAAACAAAAGAGTTGAAAAAAAGAGTCTGAATGTCAATATGCCCAGCTTGTAAAACAGCAAAAGCATCCTCGATAAATAATCCACCTTTGGGATAAATAAATTTTATCTTTGTGAAAGGAAAAAAGTAAATTAAAAAATGAATAACATTCTCTTGGTATTTATAGGTGGAGGCTTAGGAAGTTTAGCAAGATTTGGTATTGCAGCTATTGTTCAAACAAATTTCAAATCTGTTTTTCCTTTAGCTACTCTTTTTTCAAACATTATTTCTTGCCTGATACTTGCATTAACCGTCATGTTATTTAGTGATAAGTTGATCTCGAACCCAGGTTTGAGAATGTTAATTTTGATTGGATTTTGCGGAGGCTTTAGCACCTTTTCTACCTTCAGTTATGAAACTGTTGAATTGATGCGCTCCGGAAATGTTTTAGTTGCAATTGCAAATATTTTATTAAGTGTCACAGTATGTGTTGCACTTATTTATTTTTTAACTAAACATGCTTAAACATAAATAAATAATATAACCACATGAAAAAAAGAATTAAACTAACCTCATTACTAATTTTAATTTGTATAATTGGAATAAGCCCAATGATAATATCCTGGGGCACATTCGGACATGAACATATCGATAGAGCCGCTGTATTTGCATTACCTGCTCCGCTTCAAACGTTTTTTTATAACCACATTGATTTTATTACGCAGGAATCAACTGTTCCTGATCTGCGTAAATACACATTGAATGATAAAGCTGAAAATCCGCGTCACTTTTTTGATTTTGAAAATTTTGGTTCTCCGGATAGTTTGCCAAAAACAATGACAGAAGCAAAAGCCAGGTACGATGAAAAGTTTTTAAAAGATAATGGAATTTTACCTTGGTATATTCAGGATCTGATGGAAAAGTTAACCAAAGCTTTTAAAGAAAAAAAGAAAACTGAAATTCTTTTTATTGCTGCTGATCTGGGACATTATCTGGGGGATGCAAATATGCCATTGCATATTTCTGCTAATTATGATGGCCAGCTTACTAATCAAAAAGGAATTCATTCCCTGTGGGAATCCCGTTTACCCGAAATGTTTGGTAAAGATTTTAATTATTATACCGGTGATGCAAAATACATAGATAATGTTCAGATAGAAACATGGAACATCATGTTTTCTACACACAAGCTCGCAGATACAGTGTTATTGAAAGATCGGGAATTAAGGAAGAAATTTACAGACGAAAAAATTTTCAAAACAGGTTCTGATGGAAAAGTAATTAAAAGTAAATATGGCCAATCAATTTATTCAGATGAGTATGCAAAGCAATTCCATACTGCCTTAAATGGAATGGTAGAAAAACAAATGCGTAAGTCAATCATGGATGCTGCAAATTTTTGGTACACAGCTTGGGTTAACGCAGGAAAACCGGATTTGACTGATCTGGATCCTGCCGAATTAACAAAAAGAAACAGTAAAGCATTGAAACAAGATATTAAATTGTGGAAAACCGGAAAATTATTTGGTGTTGAAAGTGAAAAAGAATTTTAATCCACTGTATTATTGCTGTTGAGGAAAGAAGCAATCTATAAACAATGCCTTGCTTTGAGATTGAGTGTCTGCTTCAACTCAGAATGTTCCTGCCAATCACGGCAATATTAAAATTTTGGTAGAAATTAGATTCACGCACTGAACTGTATAAACCGAGTCGAAAAAATAAAAACGATATTAAAAATGAAATACTCATTATCTATCCTAGTAAGTTTGTTGTCCATTTCCTTATTGGCACAAACTCCAACAAAATCAATAAGTACACCCGGTGGAAATGCAAAACCAAAATTAGTAGTAGGTATTGTCATCGATCAAATGCGTTATGATTATATTTATCGGTATTGGGATAAGTATGGTAATGATGGTTTTAAACGTTTGGTGAACGAAGGGTTCTTTTGCAGAAATACAAATTTTAATTATGTTCCAACATATACCGGTCCGGGCCATGCTTCTGTATATACAGGGACTACACCTGCTGTTCATGGCATTATTGCCAATGATTGGTATGATAAAGCTAAAGGGAAAAATATTTATTGTGTTCAGGATGATAATGTCAATGGAGTTGGAACTAATGCTTCTGAAGGAAAACGTTCTCCGGTAAACATGCTCACAACAACAATTACAGATGAGTTGCGAATTTCATCCACTATGAAATCAAAAGTAATTGGTATTGCATTAAAAGATAGAAGTGCTATTCTTCCGGCCGGACATACTGCCAATGCTGCTTATTGGTATGATGGTAGCGTGGGCGGCTTTATTACAAGCACCTATTATATGAAGGAGCTTCCAGCTTGGGTGCAGACTTTTAATAAACAGGAATTAGCTAAAAAATATATGAGTCAGCCCTGGAATACAATTTTACCCATTGATCAATATACAGAAAGTGTTCCTGATGATAATAAGTATGAGTTTATTGCCAAAGGTGAAACGCGCCCGGTTTTTCCTCATAATTTACCCGACTTAATGAAAGCAAATGGCGGATTAAATATGATCCGTAGTACGCCTTTCGGAAATTCTCTCACCAAAGATTTTGCAATTGAAACAATAAAAAGTGAAAATCTTGGAAAATCAACAGAAACTGATTTTTTAGCTGTCTCGTTTTCTTCACCTGATTATATTGGCCATGCTTATGGTCCAAATTCAGTTGAACAGGAAGATGATTATATCCGTTTAGATATAGATTTAGGAGAGTTCTTAAAATTTTTAGATACTCAGATCGGAAAAAATAATGTACTTGTTTTTTTGACTGCTGATCATGCTGCTCCTCAAGTTCCGGCTTATTTGATGGACTTAAAAGTTCCTGCAGGTTATATAGATGAAACAAAAATAGAGGAGACATTGAAAAAGTATCTGTTGAAAAATTTTGGTGATACCTTAGTGCTTTCATTTTCAAATCAACAGGTTTTTTTAAATCAGAAACTAATTGATGAGAAAAAATTAAATAGGCAACAAGTGGAAGAAAGTGTTGCTTCTTTCATACAAAATTTACCAGCTGTTTCAGAAGTGCTTACTGCTGTAACACTTAATAATTCGCAATTTACAGAAGGCTCCCGCTATTTGATGCAAAAAGGATTTAATGCCAAACGGTCCGGTGATGTGTTAGTAAATTATCAACCTTCCTGGGTAGATTTTCCACATTATGGTACTACTCATGGTTCACCTTATAGTTACGATACCCATGTTCCGTTATTGTTTTATGGTTGGAACATTCAACATGGCAGTTCTTCTGAACAGATTTATATTACAGATGTTGCAGCGACTTTGGCAATGATGTTGAATATTCAGTTCCCGAATGGCTGTACAGGAAAACCAATTTCATTTTTAGTGAAATAAAAGAATTCCCGCGAAGACAATTTATATCGAATATCATGGGGCATTTGCGTAAATGTTAAAACATGTCTAAACAAAAAATATTCACGCGCACCATTTGGATACTATCTTTTGTTAGTCTGTTTACAGATATTGCAAGTGAGATGCTGTATCCGGTGATGCCAATTTATTTAAAAACAATTGGTTTTACGGCTTTGTGGATAGGAATCCTTGAAGGCTTTGCTGAAGCCATAGTTGGAATATCAAAAGGATATTTCGGAAAACTGTCTGATGATTCCGGTAAACGTTTACCATTTGTTAAATTAGGATATTTTTTAAGTGGCATTTCAAAACCTTTGATGACCGTATTTGCTTATCCTGTGTGGATACTACTTGTCCGTAGCACCGACCGATTAGGAAAAGGAATACGCACCGGTGCACGTGATGCAATGCTTTCAGATGAATCTGCAAAGGAGAACAAAGGAAAAGTGTTTGGCTTGCATCGTGCAATGGATACGTTTGGTGCTGCGATAGGTCCGCTGTTGGCCCTGCTGTTTTTATATTTTTATCCCGAACATTACAAACCTCTTTTTATTCTCGCTTTTATTCCGGGAATGATTGGTGTTGCGCTCACCTTTATTATCAAAGAAAAGAAAAAGGACATTGGAAAAAAGGATTCAGAGCGAATTGTAGAACCTCAACTGAAGGTCAAGAAAGGAAATTTCTTTTCCTATTTCTTATATTGGAAAAAATCCACAAAAGGATATAAGAAATTACTTATCGGACTTCTGTTATTCACCTTGTTTAATAGTTCCGATATGTTTTTATTATTGATGGCTAAATATATTGGTATCCCTGATTTACATATTATTGGTGTTTATATCTTTTACAATTTAGTGTATGCTCTTTTTGCTTTTCCAATGGGGCATTTGGCTGATAAAATTGGCATGAAACCGACTTTTATTATTGGCTTGTTTATGTTTGCAATCGTATATGGCAGCATGGTTTATGTCCAAAATGAAATGATGTTGTATGTGGTGTTTTTTGTATATGGTGTGTATGCTGCTGCAACAGAGGGCGTCTCAAAAGCCTGGATTTCAAAAATAGTTCCATCTTCAGAAACAGCCACAGCTATTGGATTTCATGCAAGTTGCGTAAGCGTTGTAACATTGTTTGCAAGCAGTATAGCAGGCCTGTTATGGGTTAGCTTCCAGCCGGAGGTAACATTTTTGGTAGCCTCTGTGGGTGCATTATTTATTATCGGATACTTTCTGTTGCAAAAAAAATAAGAGCACATTATTTATTCTTGACCTATCTTATACCAATTGAATTTATAAAACAGTCCAATGTGTGCTGTCAGTCAGAGTTTGTCGAAGACTGTGCGTGGAAATTTGTTGAACTAAAATATATTTATAAATGGTATTACGCCTTCATCATTCTTCAAAAGGAAATAAACGGTTCACAGGTGGAAGATAATATACTCTGGGTTTCGTTCCCAACTCTTCCATAAGACGGTATCCTGCCCTGTTTTTTAATAATTCTTTAAAGCGAAGTGTTTCTTCTCCGTTCGTAACAGTATCTTCATTTTCATCGCCAAAATAAAATACACCATTCGGACAAGCATTCACGCAATCGGGTAACTCTCCTTTTACAGCTTTGCCTGGACAAAAATCACATTTTTCAACAGTTCCCAGAACATGTGAGCTGCACATTTCATGCGGTTTCATGTCTTTCATATCTTCAACTGTCATTTTATATTGTTCCTCTCCCCAATTAAAAACTCTTGCTGTATAAGGACATGCAGCCATACAAAATCTGCAACCAATGCACCGTTCATTGTCAATTGCAACAATACCATCTTCGCGTTTAAATGTAGCATCCACCGGGCACACTTTTACACAGGGCGGGTCATCACAATGAAAGCAGTTAGCGGGCATATAATACGGTGCTGTGGCTTCCGCATCCTTCATCTCAAATATTTTAATGTAGCTGCGGTCTTCCGGTAAATAATGCATTTTTGAACAAGCTTCTTTGCATTTACCTGCATTTCCACATTTTGCAAGGTCAAGCACCATTACAAATTTTTTGCCTGGAATTCCTTCTCTGATATTTAAATGAGCAGTTGTAACACTCGGGTTTATTACCGATTCATCCACTTCCACTATTTTTCCTTCCGGAGAAAGTAAACGAATTTTTTTTCCTGTTTTGATTTTGGATGTTTCTTCTTTTGACAACAGATCCAAAGAGCCTAAACCTACTGTTGCAGCTGCTCCTGTTATTAATCCTGCTTTCAGAAAGTTTCTTCTGGAATTGCTTTTCTTTTCTTCCATAACCTTATTTATTACTTGTTTTCGAATTCATCCACTCAAGCACTTCTTTATTTGATGCCCGGCTTGTTGTGATTTCTTTTTCAATCATTGATTTGTCGATCTCCACAAGTTTTCCATCGGCAGTTAACATTTTTATTTTTTCAGGATTTTTGTTTTTTGAACTTTTTTTAAAGGAGGATAGCAAACCGAGACTTGCTCCGGCAGCTAAAATAATTGTGAGAAAGTCTCTTCGTTTTTTTTTCATAACCAGACCAATTTTGAAATGTTTTTACAATAATATTATTTGATTGTGCAAAAATATGACAAAAATCATAAAAAATCACGAAAGTGATTAATATCAAGTACATATAAAAATATGTTACAAAAATTAATAGAAGTATTTACTAATAGAACTCGTAGGCGTACCTGATTTTTTCAGAAAGGTGGCCAAAGGAAGTTAGTGTGGTTTTCGAGGATAATATTTTTTTTTCGTTGTAAGTAAATGTAAAAATGTTTGTAACAGATTCCTCAAAATAAATGGTTTGTTTTACAAGAAGGTTATTCAAATCATATTCATAAATGATTTTTCCATTTATTTTATTCCCCGGATAATACTGAATCGCTTCAATTAAATTATCATTTTTATCATATTTATAGACCCAATTATACCTGAATTTTCCATCGGGAGCGTATTCGGTATCTTCAGTCTTTTTGTTGCCATCATACTTATATTTGTTTATTGCTTTTAATCCATCGGGCCAATAGTATTTAAGCTCAGTCATTTTTCCGGACTTATCGTATGTTGCAAAATTTCTGTATTTATAAGTTCCATCAGGAAGATAAAAGTAGTATTCCTTTCTCAAATTATTTTCATAGTAGTTTTTTGTAATATTAAACAAAACGGTGCCATTTGGTTCTGTTGCATTTACTTTTAATAGATTGCCTTTTTCATCGTAATTAAAAGTTAGAATACTCGTAAGACTTCCATCCGAGTAGGTAGTTTCTTTTTGCTTCCATCCGCTTTCATCAAAATTCTGTACATGACTAATTTGTTCTTTTTGTTCGACCCCAAATTGAATATCAGTTTTATAATCTGTGATGCTTTTTATTCGGTGTTTCAATACCATTTCATGTTCCAATTGTTCGTCCGTTTTGGTTGCATGGTCAGTAGAGCAGGAAGAAATAATTAATAAAAAAACGATTAGTTTAACGCTATTGGAAAAGAGAATGCGCATTGTTTAGAAATGTTAGAATTTTGAACTTGAGAAAAATGATTTGAGTTTTGTGAGTTTTATTATAATTGATTTAAATAGTTGTAAAAGTTTTTCTGGCTGATCCATAAAAAATCCCCGTGTACATCAAAAAAAGTCGTATCAACGGGAGTCTTCAGATCCACATGTGTGGCAACTAATTTCATTGTCAGATTATTTATAGTATGTGAATATTCCATAAATAAATAACCAAAATCCTTAAAAGGAGAATTCATATAATAAAATTTAATTTCAGGATAATAAAAAGCTTCAGAAGTGGTTTTGGAGGTAATGTCTTTAATCAGTACTTTTTTACATTCCAGGCCTGCAATTAATTTTGTTTCATCTATAAATTCAAATTCAAACTTAGGGTTGTTTTCGTTTTCTTTTATTTCCTCCGGGCTAAGTTTACAGGCATAATTTTGTCTTATTGCATCAATTAATAAGGACGTATAGGTGTTTTTACTGTTGTCAAGAATATTTACAATTTGTACCGTTCCCATTCCGGCCGCAGCAACAAAAGTAGCTTTGTCATCTTTGAAAAACAGATTCATCTCATGAGGAAAAAGGGAAGCTTTCATACCATATTTAGCACTATCAGGATACGATACATTATAGGTTACTGTTCCTTCGCCAGGTTTTGCGCTCTGTTCGGTTTTGGTCTGGCAACCGGAAACAAGAAAAATTAAAAGGATAATGGGGATTATAATTTTACTATTCATATGAATTAAGTTTCTTAAGTTTTTTACAAAATTACGGAGATATTTTTTGGTAATTATCTTTTGATATAAATATTAATTATGTTTTTGTTTCTTAGGTTTCGTCCGGAATATACTTTAGTGTTACTATTTTTATTTTCTGTGCTGATTTTTTAATTCCTTAAAAAAAGGAAGCATGAGAATTAATCTTCACAGGAGCATTTTTTAGAAAAAAATCAAAGTTTTAATAAAAAGAACATCCCGATAATTCAAAATTATCGGGATGTTCGGAAAAGAAACAAAAATTATTTTTTTTGCAATTTTCTAAATTGCAATTAATCGCAATTTTTGATTAATAATCTCTGTTTGTTGTTCCTTTTAATTGAATGTGTGGTGTTACTTCCATAACATTATTCAAATTACTTGCATTTACAGAATAATCTGATCTTTTGAATGTGAACTTACCTTCAAAAAGGAAATACCAGTTAAAGTTTAAACCTGAAATAATTTTATTTTTTCCTTGGTATTCAAAATACAAATCGCATGGTTTATCAATAGTTTGGTTATAAGGACCAGCATACCCGGTTGTATCAGCAGGTAAAAAATCCGAAGCTCCGGATCCACCAACACCAGTTTGTCCATAAGGATGTTTGTAAAAACCTTTCAGATGACCATGTGCTAAATAACCTTTACCATATTTAACAACTTCACCTGCATTTGCATAGAATCTGATTGTGTCAGTTGCAGGTATTGGAGTAACGGTTGTACCTACCATCATTGTATCCACATTTAATGTTTTTCTAACACAACCACCTGCTAAAGCATCGCGTGCTGGCTCAAAAGTGTTGATAGAAGATGTTTGTACCCAAGCATTTATAACAATATTAGCAGGATCAACTTCGTCAAAAATAAATGTAGAAGTTTTCCAAACATTAAAAGAACCTTGAAGAACTGTTCCATAGGTATGTAATGTATTAAAAACTACTTTGCTATGTGATTCCCAGGCAACTTGTCTGTATGAAGGACCTGCTGCAATAGAATCCAATGAAATTTTTAATGTTCCCGGTGCTGCTACTGTTGTAAGTGCAATATTCTGAGTCATATTGCCGGATCCCATGGTAACACCAATACCGTCAAAGGCAAAATTAATCCCTTTGATTATTGATTTGTTTTGGTTGTCGGTATTATAAATGGCGGTAATAAAATAATCACCTGGTAATAAGTATTTGAATGAATAGTTACCTGATAATTCAGCAACTGTAGATGCTACAGGTGTTCCTGTTGCTGATGTTCCGGAGTAAAGAAAAAGTTCAGCCCCTGGTGCTATAACCATAGCATTTGTGTAATCAGGATAAGTACAAAGACCTGTAATGTCTTTACCTTTAAGCGTGTCATGTATATTTACCACTACTATTTCTTTTTCTCTTTTACAGTTAGAAAGAGAAAAAACTAATCCCACTGCTACTATCGCAGTTATTGAGAATAATCTAAAAAGTTTCATTGTTTTCATAGGTTTTAATTATTTAATTGTTTATTTATTTTTGTTTTTATTTATTTGATTTGTAAGCTGTCCGAAATTTATCCCGGACAGCCTGATACAAATCTTAATTATTAATTATGATATTATTTGTTTGAACGATTGCTCCTTTGTTGAACATTTTCAAAATATATGTTCCATTAGCAAGTGAAGCAACTGAAATTTTAGTTGATTGACCGTTTATTGCACTATTTAAAACTTCTCTTCCCATAACATCATACATCACGACATTCAAATTTTCTTTTGAAGTTTTGTTGATAATAAGATATTCGGAAGCCGGATTCGGATAAACCCTGATATCTGAATTGCTGTATTTTGCAATTCCAACCGGAGTTGCCGGATTCCATTTTACTTCAGAAATATCTGTATTCGCATTACCAGCTGCATCTGCCTTCATCTGAATGTCAACAATAGGACCTCCAATTACATTTGTAATATAAGTGAATGATCTGTAAGTGCTTGTGGTACCTGAAGTGCTGATCCAGTAGTGTAATCCGGAAAGAGGATTTACAATTTTGGCCCAGGTACTGTCAACCGAAACTTTAGTAACATTTTGACGGATGCAAGGGTAGCCGGTTGCATAAGTAGGAGTTATAACAGTTCCATAACCATCAATTAAAGAAGTAATAGTGATAGTTTCTTTTTCTCTAACGGAGTCAACCTGAATTCCTGAATAAGTTCCGTTGTAAGCATAAGAAGCATCATATGCAGAAACATCGTTGAAAGAAGTAGTGTAAGTAGAAGGAAAAGTAATTACAGTTTCAGGATTGCTTAAAACTACTGCTTCAAAAGGAGCTCCGTTTTGAAGCAGATCTCCTGCATAACCTAAAAGATCAATTCCTGAAAGTTGTTGATCAAAATATAAGTAGTCAGTATTTCCCTGATTCAAACACATATTAGCTGTTGGGAATGAAGATCCCAATAATCCGGTTGAAGGAGTAATAAGTTCATTGGCAACATTTAAATTCGCATTCAATGCTGTAAAATCCCAAGTAACATTAGCTCCTGCAGCACCGGGTGTAATTGCTACAACAGGCAATGTATCAATGTTTTGAAAATTACTTGCAGGAAGATTAGTATAATCAGCAGCAGTAATAGTAATTCCTGCAGCAGCAGCCGCTTCGTTAACTACTAAAGAACTGGTATAAACATAGTCCCCACTTGCTGTTCCATCATCATCGGTTGCATTACCGGCCGCATAAAAAGTAACAGTTCCTGTACTTGTAGCAGGAGCTTTCCAATTAAATGTAAATGTGAAGGTTCCGCTTCCAATTCCACTGCCATCATGTACCATGTTTGTTGGTCCAGCGACAACTAAACTTTTTGAACCAGCATTAATTGCTGACAGGATACCTCCATCAGTATTTCCACTTTTTAGTGCTTCAAAACCAAAACCAAATGCTGATTGACCAGATTTAGTTACGGTAACGCTTATTGTATAATCTGCACCAGCAGTGTATCCACTTGCAAGTGAAGGGGATGATGCAATAGTTACAGACCCGCCTCCGGTATTAAGTGCAAAATCAGCATGGCAGGATGTGCAATCAGCTCCATCAATTGGCGAACCTGTATAGTCAGCTTCACCTGTACTATACAAAATGTCGAACGACATTAATCCAAGAGCAAATAATGCTGCCATGGAAAGTGTAATTGTTTTTTTTAGTTTCATAATTGTAATTTTTTTAAATGTTTAGATTTATTAGTTCTTTAATAGTTTAGTTTTTAATCATGCTTTAGTGTTATTTAGGATTAAGTTGGTTTTTTGTTGTTTTTCATCAGCAAAAGTATATGTGTAAATCAATCTAAAAAATGATTGTAATCAGTTTTTAGATTGCGAAAAGGCAACTTATTTTTTTAAAAGACATGATAAAAAACATAGAGGCTTACTGTTTTTTTATTTAAAGATTTCCATCCTGCAATTAGCACAGCTTTAAATGTCCATGTTCTAAGAGTTTTGGAGTAGTGTAATTTTCATTTTTTTGATTGAGGAGCTGAGTGTTACCGAATAAGGAAGGAGATAAAAAAAGAACATCCCGGTAATTTTGAATTACCGGGATGTTCAAGAAATAATTATTTTAAATGTTTAACTCAAAATAGAGTTTAGTATTCTCTATTAGTAGTACCCATCATATTAACATGTGGTGTAACAGTTATCATGTTTCTAAGTGAACCTGTTTTAATATAAAAAGTATTTCTTATATCAATAATAAACTTTCCTTCAAAAACAAACATCCAGTTATAATTTGCACCGGACCATTTTTTATTTTTGCTGATGTATTCAAAATACATGTCAACCGGTTTGTCAATTACAGTACCGTATGCAATTCCATCATTAGCTTGCATATAAGAAGTATCAGCAGGTAAGAAGCCTGTGGAAAGAGTTGCTCCAGGCCCAGTTGTACCATAGGCATGTTTGTAAAACCCTTTGATGTGTCCATGAGCTAAATAACCTTTACCGTATTTAACAACTTCACCAGCGTTTGCATAAAATCTAACAGTATCAGTAGCAGGTATTGGAGTTACAGTTGTACCAACCATAATGGTATCCACATTTAATGTTTTTCTAACACAACCACCGGCTAATGCATCACGAGCAGGCTCAAAAGTGTTGATCGATGATGTTTGAACCCATGCATTAATCACAATGTTAGCAGGATTAGCTTCATCAAAATCAAATTTTGTAAACTTAAATACATTGAATCCTCCTTGCATACCCATGGATGGTAGGTTTGTAGTAGTTCCATAAGCCCAATTTCCCTCCCATGGACACTTGCTATGTGATTCCAACGTAACTATTCTGTAAGAAGGTCCTGATGTTATGGTATCCATAGAGATTTTAACAGTACCTGGTGCAGCAACAGTTGCAAGAGCAATGTTTTGTGCAATATTGCTTGATCCCATTGTAATGCCAATACCGTCAAAAGCAAAATTAATTCCATGAAGCTGATCCTTGTAATTAACATTGTCAGTATTATAAGCAGCAGTAATAAAATAACTGCCCGGTAATAAATATCTGAATGAGTAATTACCTAAAGCATCAGCAAAAGCTGTTGCTACAGGAGTTCCTGTTGCAGATGAACCTGTGTAAAGTAAAAGTGCTGCCCCTTTTGCAGGAACCATAGCATTTGTGTAATCAGGATAAGTACAAAGACCTGTAATGTCTTTACCTTTAAGTGTGTCATGTACATTTACCACTACTATTTCTTTTTCTCTTTTACAGTTAGAAAGAGAAAAAACTAGTCCCACTGCTACTATCGCAGTTATTGAGAATAATCTAAAAAGTTTCATTGTTTTCATAGGTTTTAATTATTTTAATTGTTTATTTATTTTTGTTTTTATTTATTTGATTTGTAAGCTGTCCGAAATTTATCCCGGACAGCCTGATACAAATCTTAATTATTAATTATGATATTATTTGTTTGAACGATTGCTCCTTTGTTGAACATTTTCAAAATATATGTTCCATTAGCAAGTGAAGCAACTGAAATTTTAGTTGATTGACCGTTTATTGCACCATTTAAAACTTCTCTTCCCATAACATCATACATCACGATATTCAAATTTTCATTTGAAGTTTTGTTGACAATTAGATATTCGGAGGCTGGATTAGGATAAACTGTGATATCTGAATTGCTGTATTTTGAAACTCCTGTTGGGTTTGCCGGATTCCATTTTGCTTCAGAAATGTCTGTATTGGCACTACCTGTAGCATCTGCTTTCATTTGAATGTCAACAATTGGCCCCAATGAATTTGTGATATAAGAATATGATTTGTAAGTGCTTGTGGTACCTGAAGTGTTGATCCAGTAATGTAATCCGGAAAGGGGATTTACAATTTTGGCCCAGGTACTGTCCACCGAAACTTTAGTAACATTTTGACGGATGCAAGGGAAGCCTGTTGCATAAGTAGGAGTTATTACAGTTCCGTAACCATCAATTAAAGAAGAAATAGTAATGGATTCTTTTTCTCTTACCGAGTCAACCTGAATACCTTGATATAGTCCATTATATTCATACTTGGTATCATAATCCGATACATCGTTGAAAGAAGTGGTGTAAGTAGAAGGAAAAGTAATTACAGTTTCAGGGTTGTTTAAAACCAATGCTTCATAAGGAGCTCCATTTTGGAGTAGATCTCCTGCATAACCTAAAAGGGTAAGCGCAGCAGATTGTTGATCAAAATACAAGTAATCAGTTGTTCCTTGTTTTAAACACATATTTGGTGTTGGGAAGGAAGCATACAATAATCCGGTTGAAGGAGTAATAAGATCATTGGTAACATTTAAATTTGCATTCAATGCTGAAAAATCCCATGTAACATTAGCTCCGGAAGCACCAGGTGTAATTGCTACAACAGGCAATGTATCAATATTTTGAAAATTACTTGCAGGAAGATTACTGTAATCAGCATCAGTAATAATAATTCCAGCAGCAGCAGCCGCTTCGCTAACAACTAAAGAACTGGTATAAACAAAGTCTCCACTTGCTGTCCCATCATCATCGGTTGCATTACCTGCCGCATAAAAAGTAACAGTTCCTGTACTTGTAGCAGGTGCTTTCCAATTAAATGTAAATGTGAAGGTTCCTGTTCCAACACCACTGCCATTATGCACCATGTTTGTTGGTCCAGTCCCAACCATACTTTGTGAACCGGCATTAATAGAGGATAGGATACCCCCATCAGTGTTTCCACTTTTTAGTGCTTCAAAACCAAAACCAAATGCTGTTTGACCAGCTTTAGCCACGGTAACGCTTATTGTGTAATCTGCATCAGCAGTGTAGCCACTTGCAAGTGAAGGGGATGATGTAATAGTTACAGATCCGCCTCCGGTATTAACTGTACCTGTGTGGCAGCTAGTGCAATCAGCTCCACCATCTGCTGGCGAACCTGTATAGTCAGCTTCACCTGTACTATACAAAATGTCGAACGACATTAATCCAAGAGCAAATAATGCTGCAATGGATAGTGTAATTGTTTTTTTTAGTTTCATAATTGTAATTTTTAAATGTTTAGATTTATTATTCTTTTTAATAGTTTAGTTTTTAATCATGCATTTTTTTTAGTTAATTATTTTTTGATTCCGTATGATGATGTAAAAGTATATGTCTTTAGAAAGTCAAAAAATGATTGCAATCAGCATAAAACTTGTTTGTTGCGGGGTTATAATATGATTTACTTTGAATTAAAATTTGCGAAAAAACAATAAAAATTGTGCTTTTTTTGAGGGTAAAATTTCAAAAAATAAATTCTGATTATTTAATAGTTAATTTTTTCCGGGAGTAAAAAAATTAAGGTTTTGTGAATTATTTCCTTCAATCATTCAACAAATTAACAAGTCAAAAGGTATAAAATCAGTAAATCAACAATAATAAAATTTATTTATTAAAGAGATTAATTGTTGTTTTTTAAATAGCTCTTAGCTCTTTGTTGGATACTAATTCGCAGTTTTCATAAAGTTAAAAAAAGAGTGATTGTCAAAAAAAATCCATCTGAATTTTTATTTTTTTATGGAATACTAAATCTCTTTGCATCTCATAGGCAAACGCAATAAAAAATTATAGCCATGAGAACATTCAATTCAAAAAAATTAAGCCAGGTCGTGATCATAAGTATTACACTGTTGGCCCTTGTTGCCTGGATAGCACCAAGCAATGTTTATCAATTAGCAATGGAAAATGATTTCATTCGCTCCTTAAAGAAAAAGTTAACTACCTATAATGAACAAAAACCTGAAGACAGAGTGTATCTGCAATTTGATAAACCTATGTATGAGCCGGGTGATAATATCTGGTTCTCCGCATTCATTCGGGATGCTGCTACCATGAAACCTTCCGGGAAGAGTGATATTGTTCATGTCGAATTTATTAACCCCAAAGGAACGATAGAAAAAACGATCAACATCATTGCTAAAAATGGAGTAGCAGCAGGCGATTTTAATTTGGATGCGGAAGCATTGGGTGGAATATATAAAGTGCGCGCCTATACCAATTGGATGAAAAATGAAGGAGAGAACAATACTTTCGAAAAACAAATTCAAGTGCAGGATGTTGTGCTTCCGAACTTAAAAATGAAATTAGATTTTGAGAAAAAAGCATTTGGTTCGGGGGATGAAGTAGTTGCTAAATTAGAATTGAATACCAATGAAAATAAACCATTAAGTAATTATAAAATAAAATTTGTTGCAAACCTTGATGGACAACAAATAATCAGCAAAGCAGATGTTACCGATGAAGATGGTTTAAGATACATCAAATTTAATCTTCCTAAAGACTTAAAAACAAATGATGGATTATTGAATGTAATGATAGATTATAATGGAAGCACGGAAAGTATTTCGCGTTCTATTCCTATCGTTTTGAATAAAATTAAATTGACTTTATTTCCTGAAGGAGGTGATCTGGTGAATGGTCTGGAAAGCAAAGTTGCTTTTCGAGCTTTGAATGAATTTGATAAGCCAGCAGATATTGAAGGTATAGTGTTAACTGAAAAAGGAACACAAGTTGCTTCATTCAGTAGTTTTCACCAGGGAATGGGTGCATTTAATTTTACACCAAAATCAAATGAAAAGTACATTGTGAAGATCACCAAACCGGAAAACATAACTGAAAATTATTCTTTACCTGAGGCCTTACCTCGTGGTTATATAATGAATACGGATGTCACTAAAAATGAAATTTCATTAATTATTACTTCTACAGAAACGGAGGAGTTATCTGTAGTTGCCCAGGTTCGAAACAAAGTTTATTACTCAACAGTAGTAGATGCTAAAAAAGGACTTAACAAAATAACATTCCCGACCAGTAATTTTCCAATCGGAGTTTCACAAATTACATTGTTCGATTCGAAAGGAATTGCCAGAGCAGAACGTTTAGCATTTGTAAACAAAGACAAACAATTATCTATCTCTGTTGAAACAGAAAAAGAGAAATACTTGCCACGGGAAAAAGTAAAAATGACTATCAGTGTGAAAGATGAACGAGGAATGCCAATGCCGGCAACTCTTTCGATGGCGGTGGTAAATGATCAGTTTCTGACTTTTGCAGATGACAAAACCGGAAATATTTTATCACAATTATTATTAGAACAAGATCTCAATCAAAAAGTAGAAGAGCCGGCTTTTTACTTTAGCAGCAAAGAACCTAAAGCGGATGAAGCATTGAATTATTTATTATTGACAGCAGGCTGGAGGCATTTTACATGGGAAAAAGTAATGGTGGAAAACCTTCCGATGGTTGCTTATCAGGGTGAAAGAGCAATTGTTGCCGGAACTGTTGTAGATGCTTCAACAGGTAAAATAATCGCAAATGCAAAAATTAAAATTAACAATGGTGCAGAATATCAAACGGATGATAACGGAAAATTTATTTTTAACAAATTGGATCTCACATCTGCAATAAACCTCACCTATAGTGCAAATGGATATGGACATCAAACGCAATACGTTCAAAATTATGATCAAAATTTAATGATGTACTTGTATGATAATAATTATTATAACAGATATTATGGCACCTCACTTTCTAAATCTTCTGCAAATGAAGTAATGGAAGATAGGATGATGGTTCCCGGAGTGGCAGATGGAGCAATGGGCAAAGGGGAAGAAATGCACTTAATGAAAAATGCAGAAGGCAATAGAGTGGTCAATAAAAAAGGAAAAGTTGACAAACAAGCAAATAATAAAATGCCTTTTGCACCGGCAGATGTTTTGAAAGCTGAATTAAAAAATGAAAATGAAAAAGCAGAAAAGGTTATTGTTAGATCAAAGGATAACCGCAATGCCAAATTTAAAGCAGGTGATTTCGAATTAGATGAAATGGATCAGAAAGTAAATGGATTTGCTCAACAACAAATAGCAAGAGCAACTCAGGTTTATTACCGGGCAAAAGAGTTTGCTGCTCCAATTTATGACAAGCAAGAAAACGTTGAATCACGTACTGATTTTCGTAATACCATATATTGGAACCCAATGGTGGAGATTGACAGAACAGGTAAAAAAACTGTAGAGTTTTATACTTCTGATGATATTACTTCTTTCAGAACTACCGTTGAAGGTCTTGCAACAGATGGGTCTATCGGAAGAACAGAGAAAAATATTTTTACTCAATTACCTTTTGCAATGACAACAAAAATTCCGGTTGAAGTGGCAACCGAAGACAATGTTTCCATTCCTTTAACACTAAAAAATAATACTGACAAACCTCTTGGTGGAATTTTAACTGTAACTTCTCCTGATGGATTACAAGCCATCACAACAATTCCATCCGTGCAAACAATTATGCCTGGCGCAGCAAAAACAATTTATCTTGATTATAAAGTCTTAGATAAGATAGGATATGGTGATTTTACTTTATCATTTAGATCTTGTGGATTGGGTGATGCATTTACACAAAAAATAAAAATTGCTCCTAAAGGATTTCCGGTTCAGGCATCTTTCTCTGCACAGGAAATTGAAAAACAATATTCATTTGATATGAACAATGTAGTAAAAGGTTCGGTTAAAGCAACATTCACAGCTTTTCCAAATGTGGTAAGTGATCTGATGAAAGGTGTGGAAGGTATTTTACAAGAACCTTACGGATGTTTTGAGCAAACATCATGCTCTGCATATCCAAATGCGATGGTATTGGATTATTTGAAATCAACCGATAGCAAAGACACAAAGACAATGGCTCGTGCAATTGATCTTTTACAAAGAGGGTACAAACGTTTAACAACTTTTGAAGCATCCCAAAAAGGATATGAGTGGTTTGGTGCAAATCCCGGACATGAAGGATTAACAGCTTATGGCATCATGGAATTTGTAGATATGAAAAATGCAGGTGCTGATGTTGACCAAAAAATGGTAGATAGAACTGCAACCTGGTTGATGAGCCACAAAAACGGTAAAGGAGGATTCAATAGGGAAGTGCATGCTTACCATGATTTTGGGAGGATCAGCGATGATATTTTAAATGCATATATCGTTTACGCTTTGACGGAAGCAGGTTATAGCGATATAAAGAAAGAGTTTGAAACATCTTATAAAAAAGCAATGGAAACAAAAGATCCTTATATGCTTGCCATGATGGCGAATGCTGCTTATAGTTTAAAAGAAAACACAAAAGGCGATGAAGCATTAAGTTCATTGGTAAACAAACAAGGAAAAGATGGAAGTTTTACAGGAACAACTCATTCCATCACCTATTCGCAAGGAAATTCATTAATTATCGAAACTACCTCTTTATCTATAATGGCGATATTAAAATCAAACGGTAAAAGTGCTATTGCAATGAGTAATGCTGTTCAGTATCTTGTTGGTGCCAGAAGTGGTTCAGGGGTGTTTAGCTCCACACAAGGAACGATCTTAGCATTAAAAGCATTGACAGAATATGCAAAATTCAGTAAAAAAACAACCGAAGACGGAACAATAGAAATATATGTGGATGGGAAAAAAGTTGCTGAGAGATCCTATAAAGCCGGTGATAAAGGTGCGATAGAAATTGCAGGATTAGAAGATTATTTTAAAGCTGAAGGTAATCATAATGTGAAAATAAAATATGTTGGGGTGAAAACTCCATTGCCATATTCAGTTGCAGTGAACTGGAGTACATCCTTACCAAACAGTGATAAAGAATGTAACATCGATATCAAAACAAAATTAGCTTCGAAAACAGTTAGTGTTGGTGAAACAGTACGTATGTCTGCAACAATAACAAATAAAAAGAATACGGATGTTCCAAGCACGATGGCAATAATTGGTATTCCTGCCGGATTTACTGTTCAGCCTTGGCAATTGAAAGAGCTGCAGGAAAAAAATGTGTTTGATTATTATGAGATGAAAGGAAATAATATTGCAGTGTATTACCGTGGTATGGCTTCAAATGCAGTAAAAGAAATTAATCTGGATCTGAAAGCAGAAATGCCCGGAGTATATGATGCACCAGCTTCTTCAGCATACTTGTATTATACAAATGAATTCAAGACCTGGAGTGGAATGGATAAGATAACGATAAAGAAAGGATAGATTCACAACATCCCTCACACTGTCTTCGACAAACTCAGAAGACCTGGCGCAGGTCACATTGAGTTTGTCGAAATGTGTGCGAGGCTTTAATTGATTTTTTTAATCCGGTACAAAAATTAGTAAAATGAAAACTAATAAGTCATACAACACTTTATTTTCTTCGTCTGGGTTTATTGTGCTTTTGTTTTTAATTTTCACTCAATTTTCTTTTGCAGGAACAGATACAACTAAAGTAAGAGATCAGCAATATCCATTGAACGACCCTCGTAATCCCAATTGCCCTTGTCATAAGCTTCAAAAGCAAGCGGATGATGAATTTGCTCAACTGAATAAAACCAAAGATCAGTTTGGAAATATTGAAAACAATAACAAAAATAATGTAAATGATAAAGAAACAAATGAACCCAAATTGGTTTCTGAAATAGGGGAGAGGGTAATGAGGAGAATTTCAACAACATCTATTACTAAATACAAAAACAAGAAGAAAGTTATTTGGATCACAAAAGTCAGATTTAAGTTTGCAAAAAGAGCTCATCGTATTAAAAAAACTTTTCCTGATTACGAAATTTGTTTTAAATGGTAAAATATTTTTTTTGTCAAAGAGGATGTCATATCGACTGCAGGGAGAAATCTTGTTTTTTTTATATAAGATACTCCCTGCAGTCGAAATAACATATAACCCGATTGAAATATTAGAAAGTAAATCTAAAATAAATTTATTCACAGAACTGCTGATCTCAATTTAGCAACCTACAAACTGTGTATATTTGTTTTTAATGAATCGCACTACTTTTTTTGTTGATGTAATTTTACCATTAGCCGTTCCAAATCTTTACACGTATCGTGTTCCGTATGATTGGAATGATTCTATTGCTGTTGGTAAACGTGTGATCGTTCAATTCGGGAAAGGGAAATTATATTCTGCTTTGGTACGTGTTATTCATGAAAATCCTCCCAAGCAATATACTGCAAAATACATTGATTCCATTTTAGATGAACATCCAATTGTAAATCAAAAACAATTTGAGCTTTGGGATTGGATGAGTCAATATTACATGTGTAATATCGGTGACATTATGGTAGCTGCACTCCCGGGCGGTTTGCGTTTGGCTAGTGAAACAAAGATTATCTTAAATCCGGAGTATTCAAAAAAAATAGTGGAGGTAAATTTTAAAATTTCAGACAAAGAAATTTTAATAGTCGATGCTTTGGAAATTAGGAATGTATTGACCTTGAATGATATTTCAGAAATAATTGAACAAAAAACAGTTTATCCGGTAATCAAATTATTGATAGAAAAAGGAATTGTTTTAATACAGGAAGAACTAAAAGAAAAGTTCAAACCAAAGATCGAAAACTACATCCGCATTACTAAATATGCAGACAATGAAGAAAATCTAAAAACGATTTTTGATGCTCTTGAAAAAAAAGCACATAAACAATTAGATGTGTTGATGGCCTACATCTCTTTATCCAAAAGATATTCGAAAGAAAGGAAAGAAGTAAAAAAATCTGAGATCATAAAAATGGTAGAAGGTGCCGAGGCGGCACTAAGATCTTTGGAAAAGAAAAATGTTTTTGAAATTTATGAACGTGAAGTTGGTCGCTTAGCAAGTTTTGAAAATGAAAATAAGATTTCAGAGCTCAATGAAGTGCAGCAAAAAGTATATGAGTCTATTCAGGAACAATTTGGATGGAAAAAAGTTGACAGTTCAAAGGTAGAGAGTTTAAAGTTGGAAAGTTTAGAAATGAAAAGTCCTGTAGTTTCAAATGATTTAACATCCAATATCCAACATCCAACACCCAACATCCAAAAAGATGTTGTACTTCTTCACGGGGTAACCTCTTCCGGCAAAACCGAAATTTATGTAAAGCTTATTGAACAAACCATTGCAGAAGGGAAACAGGTGTTGTATTTACTGCCGGAAATTGCATTGACAACACAGATCATAAATCGTCTGCGAAAGTATTTCGGTGAGGTAGTTGGTGTATATCATAGCAAATTCAATGAAAACGAACGTGTAGAGATCTGGAATAACATATTAAGTTCAAAGACTGAAGTTCAAAGTTTAAAATTGGAGGGCTCAGAAAATTCTACAACTTTAGACTCTAAACTTGCGAGCTTTAAACTAATAATCGGTGCACGTTCTGCGCTATTCCTGCCTTACAGCAATTTGGGTTTAGTGATTGTTGACGAAGAACACGATACTTCGTATAAGCAGTACGACCCGTCACCACGCTATAATGCACGAGATGGAGCCATTTATCTGGCACACATTCACAAGGCAAAAACATTATTAGGTTCTGCTACTCCAAGTTTGGAAAGTTATTACAATGCGCAAGAAGGGAAGTATGGTTTTACTGAGATCAATCAACGGTTTGGTGGTATACAAATGCCGGAAATATTAATTGCTGATGTAAAAGAAGCGACTCGAAAAAAGCAGATGAAATCGCATTTTACCCCATTATTGTTGGATACAGTTACATTGGCCTTGGGGAAAAAAGAGCAAGTGATCTTATTTCAAAATCGGAGAGGATTTGCACCGCAGTTGGAATGTAACATGTGCGCCTGGGTTCCTCAATGTACTAATTGTGATGTGAGTTTAACGTATCACAAAGCAACGAATCAACTCCGCTGCCATTATTGTGGTTATTCTATTAAACCGCCAAGTAAATGTGCTGCTTGCGGTGATACCGATTTACGAATGAAAGGTTTTGGAACTGAAAAGATCGAAGAAGAACTACAAATATTTTATCCGAAAGCAAAAATTGCCAGAATGGATCTGGATACTACACGCAGTAAGTTTGCCCATCAGCACATCATTCAGGATTTTGAAGAAGGTAACATCGATATTTTAGTAGGAACCCAAATGGTTACCAAAGGATTGGATTTTGATAATGTGAGCATGGTAGGTGTTTTAAATGCCGATAGTATGCTCAATTTTCCTGATTTCAGATCGTTCGAACGAAGTTATCAATTAATGGCTCAGGTTTCAGGTAGGGCAGGGCGAAAAAATAAACGGGGAACGGTTATTATTCAAACTCAAAATCCGGAACACAGTATTATTCAGGAAGTAATTGCAAACGATTATCTGTCCATGTACACCAATCAATTGTTGGACAGAAAGAATTTTAATTACCCTCCATTTTTTCGTTTAATTGAAATTACAGTGATTCATCGGGATGTAAATATGGTAAATGCTTCTGCAAAATATTTAGCTGATGAATTAAAACGGCATTTCAAAAAAAGAGTGCTTGGCCCTGAATTTCCTTTGGTTTCACGTATTCGGAATTTATATCACAAAAATATTTTATTAAAGATCGAACGCGATGCTTCAGTTGTCCAGGTAAAAAAAATTGTAACGGAGCTGCTTGTGAAATTCAAATCAGGGAGCGATCATAAAGCAGTACGGGTTCAGTTGGATGTGGATCCAATGTAAGCGGAACGTCAAATTGTTCCTTAATTTTTTTCTTGGAAAGCAGGGTATCCATTCCAATCATGTCCTGCCCCGCTTTCCGTTCCAAGCTCCGCAAAAGCGGAGGCTTTCCATTACAATCGGGTTTAATTTGCAAGGTCTGTATTCCATATTTCGCTGAAGAAGTATCAAGTTCAGGAATCCTCACTGCTCAGGAAAGAGGTCTGGCTGGAGTAAATAAACTACTTTCTATAGATAATATCTATAATTTTTTCACAACGATTAATTTGAAAAATAATCTTCCTCAATTTTATAATTTGAAATAACAATGGTTGGTATCCCATTAATTTTATAGATATAATAATAGTTTCGATCCTTCGAAAATTTTAAGACATCTGTTTTATATTTCGAACTTTTAAATGCTTTTTCATTATCAAAAAAGGAAACGATCTGATTATACACTTCTGTGTAATTTTTTGAAAAATCATTTTTCGAACCATTCACAAAAGAAATTTCAGTAATTTGTTTTGACCCGTTTATTTGTGACAGGACTCTGATCTCTCCTTTCGTTTTATCCTCCTTTTCATTTGAATAATAAGCAGCCCCATCAAATAATTTATTTGCCGGTGCTTGCATTTGCCTTTCAACTAAAAAGAATTGCTTCTTTTTTAGTTCATCTGTTACTGTTGATCTTCCATAGGTCATACAGTTTTTAACAAACCCAAATGTCATTAATTGTCCAAATGATTTATTGTTTATCAGGAGCATAATTAGTGCAAAAAGTAAAATTTTGTTTTTCATATTATTTTTCTTTCTTAATGGTGGCAGCCTTTCCATTTCTTTTTTTGTACTAATTCATCAAAATAAGTTCCTAAAATAAAGGAGGATCCGCTTTTACAAAATTATAAAATTTCTTACATCTGATAACTTCTAATGTAATTAGGTTTTACCAGAGGATAAAACAAAATTATGTTTGTTGTAGAATTTAAAACCTATATGCCATGAAAACTCTATCCTCCAAAATAATCAGTATAATTCTAATGAATATACTAATTAGTCTTTCAGCAAATGCAATTACAGATGCATTAAAAGTGAGAATATCTGATGGAACTTTTACCGATGAAGCAGTGATACGTTTTCTGCCAAATGCAACAAACAATTTTGATGGAAGCTATGATGCCTGGAAACAATTCAGCACTAATCCATTGGCACCGGGTGTTTTTACAAATATAGATCCTCAATCGCATTTGTCTATCAATGCATTACCTTCATTTTCAAAAGAAACAATGGTTGATCTTTACATTAACGTAGCTACTTCAGGAGCTTTCACAATTCAATCTTTTGAGATAGGTAGTTTTTTGCCTGGCATTTCTATTAAGTTGGAAGATAAAATGACAGGCATGATCTATGAATTTAGAAAAGGAAGCACCTGCAATGTTAATTTATTTGCAAATACGATAGCAACAGCTAACCGTTTTGTTTTACACTTTTCACCTCCAACCAATGTAGTATTTACAAATGTTACTTGTTATGGTATGGCTAATGGAGCGCTTACGGTAATAAAATCAGGTAATAGTGATTGGGATTATCAATTAAAAGATAATTCAGGTGTCGTTATCCAATCAGGAAACAATATTAGTGAAACAGCCACTATTAACGGTTTGCATGTGGGTACATATTTTATCGAAACAACCAGTAGTTTTACTTCTCCTGATACCAATTCTTTTGTGATCATTCAGCCCAATGTAATTATAGCAGACTTTGAAATAGACAGTGCAGGAGTTATGATCACTCCATTTATTCCGATCCTGTTTCAAAATTATAGCAGTGGAGCATCTTCTTATACCTGGGATTTTGGGGATGGTTCTGTACAATCTACGCAACAGTCACCTATTCATGAATATTCTGCAGCAGGCATTTACACAGTAACTCTGATAGCAGCAACGCTTAACTGTGATGTTAGTTATAGCAATATTATAACTGTTCAGCCTTTCGTTACCACCGCTGTTGCTCCTGTTTCTCAAGAGCAAAATACTGTTATCGTGTTTCAAGAGGAGGAAATGCTCATCATAAATTCACAAACACCTGTTCCTTCACAAATGACCATATCAATTTTTAACACCCTTGGACAAAATGTTTATTCTTATTCTCAGGGAAGTACGATGAATGTATCTCAATCTGTTAAACTACCTGCAACAGGAGCTTATTTTGTAAATGTATATGCAAATGACACTATAATTACTAAAAAAGTTATATATCAATCCCGATAGCAATCGAATCTATAATTACTAAAATTTTTAATCCATGAGAACTAAAACTTTTTTAACCCGTCAAACTTTGATTATAGGTAGTGTAATACATATTTTTATTTATTTGCTCTTACTATCAAATGATGCAAATAGCCAAAATAATTTCTCTGGTTCTGCTATTAAAATAAATGACAGCTGTAATTTAGTCTCGTTTACCGGAAAGCGTGTGGAACAGGTGAATTATATAAATTGTACTGTTAGAAGTGCGATAAAAGGTTATTTTTTAGTATTGGAAAAATCAAATGACGGGGAAACTTTTTCGCCTTTGGAAATTAAAAAAGGACAGGTTTCTCCCGGAAATCAAGTACTGCTATTTTCTTTCATGGATGGTTCTTCAACTGCCACAACAATCTATAAAATATGTGCCTATAAATTATCGATTACCAAAGAAGGGGAACAGAAGTATTTAAACATTTCCGAAAATATACTAAAGGATTTTGAAAATTCAACTTTACGGATAAATGTATTGGAAAATGAAACCCAGCAAGAGTTTACAGCGAGTTGGAAATAGAATAAATTTTTTGTTACCCCCAATTTTGTTAACCAATTAATTGTTGAATAACAATAAAAGGCCATAGATTAATTTTGAGCTGTTATTAATTTTCGCAACTGTTAAATTTCACTCTTTAATTAGGATTCAATTTTTATTCAGCTTTTTTAGAACTGTTTAAATTTTAGTAAAAAATAAGAGATTTCTCAAGGAGTTTATCCGGAGCAAAGTCAAAGGAGTCGATGACATATAAAGCTTTTTGAATTAATTTTAAACAGGCTTTTAGTTTAAAAAAAATAGTGGTGATAAAAATTTAATTAAAAAATTGGAAATTATATTAATAGATAAAAAATAAGGTTGAAAAGAAAGTTGAAAAATTGGATTATTCGATTCGAAATAATTTATATATATTTGTTTATCAAAACATAGGAAACAATAAATCTCTTTTTACTCTTATTACTCTTTTTCTTAACATGCTTTTAATTTTACAATTTCAGAACTAAAATGAAAATAAAGCCTCCTGTAACAACTCATAAATCAGTAATGATTATCGATGATAATGATATTGATAATTTTATTAATGAGCGAATAATTAAGTCTTCATTATTTTCTGAAAATGTATATGTTCATACGAGTGCAAAAAGTGCATTGGAGTTTTTAAAAAATCTGGAGTCAGTAAAAGATATTCCGAAGGAAATAATTCCAAGCTATATATTTTTAGATCTTAATATGCCTATTATGGATGGATTTCAGTTCATGGAGGCTTTTCAAAAATTTTCTGCTGAGTTCCAATCAGGTATAAAAATAGTGATCCTTACCACTTCCTTAAATCCGAGCGATGTTGAAACATCAAAAAAATTCAAACAACCCATTAAGTTTTTATACAAGCCGCTTAACGAAACAATGTTAAAAGAAATAGAATAGTTTTATATAATTATTCCATTAAATTTGGGAGTGTAACGAAAACAGAGGTGCCATGATTTTCTTCACTTTTCAATCGTACTTCGCCACCCAATTTCTCTACTGTACTTTTTACAATATACAACCCAAGGCCGGTTCCATTAGTTCCTGAGGTAGCTCTAAAAAACATGTCAAAAACCTTGTTTTGTAATTCCGAAGGTATTCCTGTGCCATTATCACTTACACTTATTCGTGCTACATTGTCTATTACTGTAATAGTTATTAATATAATTGGCTCCACAAAAGAGGACGCCCTTTTATATTTAATGGCGTTATCAATAATGTTTTGAAGTACGGAATATAACAATCGACTATCTGAATGAAAAAACAATGTATCGGACTTGATCTTTTTTCTGAAAATAATTTCAGAAAAATTTGGGCGATTACTTAAACTATCTATTATTTCATCAACCATTGTTTCAAAATCAATCACACTGATATTGAGCTTTCCCTGCGTTACATTTACAATATTAAAAAGGTCGATCAGCAGTTTATCCATTCGGTTCACGCTGGTATCAATCATATTGAAATACTGCTTTAGTTCTGGTTCCACGGTTATATCTTTTGCCAATTTTACTAAACCTATTACAGAAGCTAATGGTGAACGCAGATCATGTGTTGCTTTATACATAAATGTATTGAGCTCATTCACTTTATAATACAGTTGTTGTTCTGTTTTTTTACGTGAAGTATTATCTCGTGCAAATACAGATACTCCTTCCACTTTATTATGTATCCAAATTGGACTAAATGAGATATCAAAAAAATGTTCTTTATCAAAAACGGTTTCGGAGGTTTCCTCCCAAAATTGTTCACCTGATAGGGCCCTGTCATAAAATTGTTTCCATATTTCTTGTGTTTTAGAATCAAGATGATCCAAAACATCCATTCCTAAATAAGCCTTGAAATCATAGATCTCCTGAAAAGTTTTTTGGTGCAAACGGTTACTGCCTGTTAATTTGTAATTTCTATCGATTGACCAAATCGAACTGTTAGCATTGTCGAGTATTGCATCCAATCTTGCTTTGGATTCTAATATTTCTTTTTCATGTTTTTTCTTCTCAGTAATGTCTGTTGCAATGGCACAAAGTAAATACACCTTATTAGTATCATCAACTATTGGAAACTTCATCGAAAGATAAGTATGTAGACTTCCATCTGCCAAATGAGTTACCAATTCTTCATGTTCAATTAATTGTTTAGTTTCAATGGTGTTTTTATCATTTGTGGTAATTAGTTCAGCTAGTTCTAATGGAAGGATATCGTAAACCGTTTTGCCAATTAATTTATCAATAGAAGTGTTATGGACTTTTTCAAATTGTTTATTTACCATTAAATAACGTCCTTCTATGTCTTTAATAATAATAATACTACTGGTGTTATTAAAAACACTCTGCAGCAGATGCTGGTTTTTATGTAATAAGTCTTCTGCATTTTTGCGTAATGAAATATCGCGGGAGTTAGTTATGATTCCTGAAATTACTCCTTGTTCAGTATGGGTATAATTTGCAGCGACTTCAAGCCATAAATAGGTTCCATCCTTTTTCTTGAATCTGTATTCTGAAAATTTGACAGAATTTCGATTGGGCATTTCCTCTAAACGGCTTTTTAAATATTCGATATCATCGGTGTGTATGAAATCAAATGGTGTTTTCCCGAGTAATTCATCAGGTTTGTAGCCAAGAATTCGTTCAACGGAATCGGATATGTAGATAAATTTTAAATCAATACCATGTAGCGAAATAATATCAGTAGCATTTGTAGCCAATAAGCGATATTTTTTTTCGCTTTCAAAAAGAGCTGTTGTCCTCTCTTTTATTATTTTTTCAAGATTTTCATTTGTTTGTATTAACTTATTCTCTGCATTTTTTCTGCCAATTATATCATTATTCAATAAAAAATAAGTGGATATGAGAATCAGAATCATAAAAAGGAGCATTATTGCAAATAAAACAAGCGTTTTTTTTGCTTTTTCAACTTCTCTTTTATCAGATTCTAAAAACGAGGATAATTGATTGTTTTGTATTTCGTTTAATTTTCTGAGTATTTCTTCTGCAACACGAAAACCTCTATTGGTAAGAGCAATATTCGTTGCTTCCCTGATCCCGAAATCCTGCCGCGCTTTAATTAGTTGATTGCTGTATTCTATGGATCTGTTAAGTAGTTTTTCAATCTCCAGAAGGACTTCACTTTTTACGGGCGAAGGGGCATCTAATGAGAGTTTTTTGAAATTGGACCATTTTAATTGAGAACTTAAAATCGCCTTTTCATATTCAGGCAAAAACTCATCCTTTCCTGCCAAGGCGTAGTTTCTGCAGGTTGTTTCAATTTGAATTAAACTTAAATCAAATTCATTAAGCGATTTTAAAAGTAGCTGCAACTGATGATCCCTGTCGTTATGTTTTATAAGTCCATTGACATTTCTAAACGTAATAAATGAAAAAAATAATAGTAGAATAAATGCAAGAATAAAACTTGCTGCGATTTTGTTTTTTATGGAAAGATTCATTCGTACTGATTTTTGCATGAAATTAAGAGAAATAAACACTTATTTTTTGACAAAACTAATTAAAATCTTACAGCAGAAACTATTATGTTGAATCTGTTTAACAACACGATCCAAAGGAGTGTACTTTTAACATAAAATATAATAACCCGATATCATGGAAACATTAAACTCCTGTAAAGTTCCTTACAAATTGGTACTAATCATTGATGATAGCTCAATCGATAATTTTGTGAACCAAAAAATGATCGAACTAAATAGATTTTCAGAAGAAGTGATCGCATTTACAAGAGCAAATAAAGCACTTGAATATTTAATAGGGCTTGGTAAAAATAATCTGCAAGCAAGTGAAATTCCTTCGTTTATTTTTTTGGATCTGAATATGCCTATTATGGACGGTCATGAATTTATTAAACAGTTTAAAACATTGCCTGATGAAATTACAGAAAAGTGTAAAATAATTGTTCTTACAAGTTCAGTGAATCCTTTTGATCCAATTATAGTGAATGACCATAAACATATACTAACATTCTTAAGTAAACCATTGTTAAAAAATAATTTTGATCTGATCGATCTGCTTATAAATGATCGAACTCCAAGGCATGTTGGGATATCTGCCAAAGCAGTTTGATAAAATAGATGTTTTTTTAAAACCTGCAATCCCCGTCTAAAATCTTAATCGTTTGTTATTCAGATGTATTAACAGCCTGTTTAAATTTGAATAAAAGATTAGATTTTTAATATTTCCCCCCTTTTTGTCATTTCGACTCCTTCGACTTTACTCAGGATAAACTCCAGAAATCTCAATGAAATTATAATAATAAAAAATTCTCCCATGGTCGAAATTGATTTTCATTATGAAATGGACACATTTGGTAGTCGTGCTGAATTTGTAAAATAAGGCCTGAAAATTAGTTGGTTGTATCTAAAATAATTTTTTTATTTTTTTTACGGTAGGGCATGATAAATTCATTTTTTTAAGGTGAGTTAAATTGATTCTTCTACAAAAATAAAATCTCATCGTAAAATTTCTTAACTTGGCCGAGTATTTTAAAAAAGAAATTTAAATAATTTATGAGGCTACATAAAATTATTCTTCAATTAAATGATAAGAACTATAAGCTTCTTGTAACACAATTTAAAGAAACGAAAGCCGACAAATTTTTATCATTGCTTACCAATTATCGTGAAAAAAAAGTTTCAGATAATGATTTGATGGAACAGCTTGATATGAAACAGGCTGCATTTTATACCCTCAAATCAAGATTATACGATAAAGTTCAAGAATCTTTATATAAAAACATTACTGATACCCGTGTTGAACTTCTGCAAAATGTAGCAAATATTAAATATTTGATTTATAAGATTCCTCGAGAAACTGCAATAGGAATTCTTAATAAATTAGAAAAAGAACTTCTGGAAAATGATATGCCAAATGAACTTATTTCGGTTTACAAGGCATTGATACTTTTGCATATTCACTCAAAAAAGTACTATGGTTACCTTCAATTGTATAATAAACATGTTGCATTTAACCTGGCACAAGATAAGGCCGAAGAATTATTATCATTGTTTTGTAAAACTTTAAGCGAGTTTTATTTAACCCGTGATCAGCAAACACAGGAACTTCTTGTTCTCTATAAAAAAGAAATGCTGAATGTGTGTAATGTTTATCAGTCACATCATTTAAAGGTTTTTAAAAATATTCTCAATATCCATTTCGCACTGTTTTCTCCGGTTGAATCTGAAATGAAAGACGATTCGAGTATTGAGGAAATGTTAAAAGAGTTAACAGAAATTATAAAAAATCATCCTGAAGATAGAACATATAAGCATTTAATTCAAGTTATAGAGTTTCTTTATTTTGAATATTACCACCAGTTAAAATTGCATAAAAATGCTGCTACCTATTATGAAAAACTAATTGATAATACAGAGGCTTTCCTTTTATTTGATCACTGCTGTTTTGCAGCTCATTTTTTAGTTTCGAAGATTAAACATTCACTTGCTGAACAAATGGAGGTGTTTCTTTATCAGGATAGCAGATCAGCAGACTATGAACCAAGTTCGGAAAATTTGCCGGAGTATATTCTGTATCATTGGTATTTAGCTTCTGCTTCTTTTTATTCCGAAAAATATTCCGAAGCTGCAAGCTCATTAAAAAAACTCATTAATGAGATCAGTCTTAAAGATTTTTCTTATTCTGAAATTGAAATCAAACTTTTCCTCTCTTTGATGGAAATACTTACTGGAAAGATCGATCAGGCAGAAATAAATATTAGAAGTGTATCCCGTAAAATTGCTGATGAAAATGATGAGGTAAAATATTTGGTGGCTTCCACTTTCCTGAAAATATTAAAAACATCGATTAAGCCTGATTTTAAAGGGAAATATGAAAAACTTAAGGACATGAATCAGATGTTTGAAATACTCAATAACGGAAAGGACAAAGCTTTTGAATGTATAAAATTACACGACACTGTATTAAAACATCTTGCCAAATAAAAGACTAATTTTATGGTAATGGTGCAAAAAATAGTTGGTGGATTTGATTTAAAATAATTGTATAATTCAGCTGTAAATCAGAAGAGGATATCGGCTCTGCTG
>MEPB01000061.1 GCA_001769385.1 Bacteroidetes bacterium RIFCSPLOWO2_12_FULL_35_15
TGAAACCACTTTCAATATCCTTTGTTCAAATTCTTTGCTGTATTGCCTTTTAGACAATTTTACCAACTATTTTTTGCTATTATACCACCATTTTATAAATATTGTTGGTATAAGGAGTCCATTTTAAAACCTCACCCAAACCCTCTCCTTGAAAAAAAGAGAGGATGATTGGACTGTTTTATATTTTACTTTATTTATTTTACGATCAGTTTTTTTGTAAACGAATGCGAACCCACATTAAGCTGGATAAAATAAATACCTGCTCCCAAAGATAATTTTTCAGAAACAGCATATTGATGTTCGCCCGCATTCAAATCACCGCTATATAAATTAGAAACCTCACGCCCAAGAACATCAAAAATCTTAAGGCCTACTTTTTGTTTTTCAATTAAACTGAATGTAATAAGTGAGTTCTCTTCTAAGGGATTTGGGTAAACATTAAAGTTAATACTGTTTTCAAATTCATCTATTCCGGATGAAGTGCCGCTTATATTAATGTCATCTATATAAATATTATTTCCACCATCGCTGGTAAAACGGAACATAATAAACAGGAGATCCTGGCTTGCAAATGTGGTTAAAATTAAATTTTTTTGTAACCATTGACTTGCCCCGGGAACAAATGAAGTACTTGTCATTCCGGCAGTCACCAGTGAACTTGCTCCAACACCCGTACCCGTAAGCGTTTTTCTTAATTGCCAGCTTTTGCCACAATCAGTTGAAACATACAAAGATAATTTATCATTTGAAGTGGAAACTCTTTGTGCATACGCTACTTTAAATGTTAGTGTAGGTGATGTGCCTGTAATACCGGTCATATTTATCGGAGGAGAAATTAATTCATCTATATGCCCTACAAAGGTTGTGTTATTTAGGATACGTACCGATTTTGTACCGGTAGATGCAGCAGTATTGGATTGAACCCAGGCATTAGAACCAACATTTTGATTCCGCACAACCCAATCGGCATTCGGTATTGCTGTTCCTTCAAATCCCTCTGAATAAATTGCTACATTATACAGTGCTGTTGAATTATTAACCGTAATATAAGATGTTTTTGTAGCACTTACCGATCCTGATGCATTCGAAACAGTTAATGAAACATCATATACTCCGGAAGTATTATAATGAATAACCGGCATTGAATCTGTTGAGGAAGATGGGGTTCCTCCGGGAAATGTCCAGCTCCAACCTGTTGGGGTTCCATTCCACGATAGATCCGTAAATTTTACACTGTCCCCGGAACAAATTATTTCATTGCTGGTACTGTTATCAAAATCGGCCAGGCATAATACTGCAGGAGTCCCAATTCCTGTAGCTGTTAAATTTGAAGTTGTCCATAAACTACTTCTTGAAGCAGTACTATTGGTTAATGCATCACGCATTCTTGTTTTTTGTCCCGTAGTAAACATATTAGAACAATATGAATAATCCATAAAATTTTGAACATTGTCCAATGAGCCGCAACTGCTTCCGGAAAGATTGCAATTTTTCCAGCCAATGGTGTTTGGTGTATCTGATACTCCATCATCATAATCACAATTGTCTAAGGGACCTGCAGGTGGCCATGGCCCATTGCTATAACAGGGATCAGTAGTTAGTGTAGCTGTTCCATCACAGCCGGGTTGATTTGTTGGTCCCCAAGTATGTTGAAGATTTAAATAGTGGCCAATCTCATGTGTTAAGGCACGAGATGTTGAAACGTTTCCTGTTCCAATACTTCCTATATAATTAGCTAAAATAATAATGCCGTCAATTGCAGCTCCTCCACCGGTAGCAACAGAACCCGGAGTATAAGCATATCCTGCTGCTCCACTGGTAATTGTTTTTACAACCCATACATTTAAATATTTACTACGGGGCCATGGATTTAATTTAGAACCATCATCACCAATGTTTGTTTCTGTTGAATAGATCCTGTCAATTCCATTCGTACAATTTCCATTAGGATCTTTTTGAGCCAGACGAAATTGAATTTCGCAATCTGCAGCACTTGATGTAAATGCAGGAACTACTGCAGAAATATCAGCATTTAGCTTTGCATAATCATTATTCAGAATTGTCACTTCATCAAAAATCTGTGCATCACTGATATTTTCAGGACCTCCAACATGAAGAACGTGAAACACAACCGGGATAATATAAATTGGAAGCAAGGCTTTACCATTACCTTCTTTATATCCGTTTGCAAAAGCAATTTTATCCGCTTCATCCGCTTTTTTTAGATCGTCCAAATATTGTTTTCTTAATTCCGGATTTGCTTCAAACAATTTTTTTGTCATTTCGTAGGTACTACACATTTTCACATCTTGTGCACGCACTAAATTGAACAGGCAAAGGGATAAAAATCCTGCAACCAGTATTCTGTAATTTACATTCATTACTATTTGATTTAAATTTATTATTTAGAGAGAAATTATTCGTAATCTTTTATGGAAGACAAAACACCTTTTATAGTAGTTAAGTTGTTTAATAATTTTAAGTATTTGTCAGAAACAATAGATGGTTCTGAAAGTTGGTTATTGACTTTATAAGAAATAAAATCTTCTAATCTGCTGAAATCAGCTTTTTCAGCGCTTCTTATTTCGCTTTGCATAGCTGTATTTACGACTCCCGGTGAAATAGAAAAAATTTTAAAATCTTTATGAATACTTTCCTGAGGATGTTCTGCCCGTATTTTTTGCTCGGCATCCACCACCCTGCTGAACATATCTAATCCTGCTTTGGAAGAACAATAGACTGCCCAACCGTCAACCGGATTTTTTCCTGCACCTGAACCGATGTTCACAATTACTTTCTCGCAATCAGTGGTATTGTAAAATTCAATAAAAGCATTTGTTAAAACGCTTGGCGCTATCAGGTTGAGCGTATAATTCTTAATGATAATGTCAGCATCCAGTTTGCCAATTGGCTTTATGAAACCAATGGCTCCGGCATTATTGATCAGATATATTTTTTTGGGATGCGAATGCGGATCGAATCTAAAATCTTTTATGGCATTCACATCAGTAAGATCGAGGTGATAATGGGTATAGTTAGGATGTTCAATCGTTTTGTTACGGCAAATGCCGAAAACATAATTCGATGGATTTGTAAGCAGATGCTCCGCAAATGCTTTACCTATTCCTCTGCTTGTTCCTGTTATGTAGTAATAATTCAAGTTACGTGTTTTTAGGAAGTATAAAGCTAACTAATAAAAACAAAGAAAGCAAGAGGTTTAAGTCCTCTTGCTTTCTTAAAAATCAGTCGATAAGCTATAATTTTGAATGCTTTTTTCATCCTCCCAACCACACACAAGCTTCACGCCCCCTTCTCTAACACACGCCCTGCCGCACAAGGGGGACTTTTAATCAGGCTAAGGCTTGTTTCAAATCGGCTATCAGATCATCAATGTCCTCAATACCTACGCTAAGGCGAAGCAATGATTCTACCACTCCCGCTTTATCTCTTTCTTCTTTTGGAATAGAGGCATGGGTCATTGTTGCCGGATGGTTTATCAAGGATTCTACTCCACCCAATGATTCTGCCAAGGAAAATACATGCATACTTGACGCTATTTTAAAAGCATCCTCCTGCTTGTTTCCTTTTAATGAAAAGGAGATCATTCCGCCAAAATCACGCATTTGTTTTTTGGCAATCTCATGATTTGGATGATCGGTAAAGCCCGGCCAATACAATTTATCGATCTTAGGATGTGTTTTTAAGAATTCAGCCACTTTGCGCCCGTTAAAGCAGTGACGCTCCATTCGGATGTGCAATGTTTTTATTCCCCGTAACACTAAAAAACTATCCATCGGACCGGGAGTTGCTCCACAACTGTTATGTATAAAAGCTAATTGGGTATATAAATTTTCATCGCTTACACATAAAGCACCCATTACCACATCACTATGTCCGCCCAAATATTTTGTAACCGAATGCATAACAATATCAGCACCTAAGGCCAATGGATTTTGTAAATACGGGGATGCAAAAGTATTATCAACGGCACAGATCAATTTATGTTCTTTCGAAATTTTTGCACAAGCAGCGATATCAATAATCTGCATGGTAGGATTGGTTGGTGTTTCCAACCATACCAATTTTGTATTTGCATTGATGTATTTTTTGATGTTGTTCGCATCTTTCATATCGATGAAATGAAATTTGATACCAAAATTTGCAAACACTTTTGTGAACATTCGGTATGTTCCGCCATACAAATCATCACCGGTTATTACTTCATCACCTGGGCGCAATAATTTCGCCACAGCATCAATAGCACCCATTCCGCTTGAAAAACACAAAGCATATTTTGCACCTTCTAATTCTGCTAAACACTTTTCTAATGCAGTACGTGTTGGATTTTTTCCGCGTGCATACGCGTATCCTTTGTGGTTACCCGGACTAGCTTGTGTATAGGTAGAAGTTTGATAAATGGGAGTCATGATAGCTCCTGTACTTGGGTCAGGCTCTTGTCCTGCATGTATTGCTTTGGTACCAAAACCAAATTTTGTTGTGTCTGTCATAATTTAAAATTTGAGGGGCAAAGGTAATTTTTTTTGCCTTTGTTGGTGTTATTTCAGTAACAAATTACATGATTTTTATTGTGGATTGCAGGTGAAATAATGTCTGTAATGGCTTGTTTTTCTGAAACACCAACAAGTGCGAAAACTTTTAATTATTGTTCAAAATTCAAATTTATTGGCTCTGTCTTAGAGTCTTTACCTGTAGTGGGAACACTTTTGTCAACAATCTCAAATTTCAAATTGTCAAACCATATCTGTCCTGTTCCACCTAACATAACACCAAACGCAATGTTTGAAGCTTTTTCAGGGATATCTAAAACTATTTCATATTTTTTCCAATCCGTAGTGCCTTTAATTGGCCTATTTTCTTTCCCATCCAACATATTATCAAATGCTAAAGATTTATTAGAACCTGATTGGTCAACGCGAAACCAAAAACTTGCCCATTCTGTCACATCTTTTGATTTCAAGTATCCAGACATTCGAACTCTCTGACCAATGTAATTATCTGGAGAGAAATTCTGCATTAAATTACCAATTCCCTTTATATCTTTTTCGATTGATTTAATTGTAGCAGCATTTTTACCATCTTGTCCAGAACCTTTTTCAATACCAATGAGGTACTTATCCCTGTCTTCCGGGGTCCCAGCAATGAACCAACCGTTTGGAAGTTTATATTCGTTGTATAGTTTCATTAAGCCAAGTAATTTATCCCATCGTTTGTCAGCATGTAACAATATAAAATCTTTTTCTTTTATTAAACTGTCATAGTCAGTAAAGTATCTTTTTTTTATAATACGATCTAAACAGTCTAATGCACTGTCAGGGTTAGTTGATAAAGCCCATGAGCGTGCTGCGTTATATCGATCAGATGGAAGTCCTTTCCAGCCCAAAGTTTTAAATGCTGAAGAATATGCAAGTGCAGAGTTCTTATAGTCTTTTGTTTTATATAATGAGTCTGCTTTTTTTACTAAAGAATAGTAAGCCGGAGAAACAACCTGTCCAATAAATAATTTTGTTGTAATTATTAGAAATAAAAGAATGATTTTAGTTTTCATAGTATTTTGATTAAAATAATTGTTCTGTTGGTTGGTGCTTACGCCTATCGAACGAAGCTAAAAGAAGTGCGGATTTACTTGCACTCTGCTTTTCCGTTACCGCAAATATAAATTAAAAGCACAACTGATCCCTGCAAATGTTTAGAAATAAATTTATACCGCTGTGACAAACATTTGCAACTTGCAGTATCTCCGCATTTATTTTAGGTGGTGTTATACGCTGGCAGGCCACACAGTTTTCAGCATGTCGTTCGGTCAAGAAAGTCAATTAATGCAATTTAATGTTATGCCCAGTACAATTGTATACTATTGTTAAAAGTCAAAGGTCTGTATTTTTTATTGAGGACTCGGCTTCCACTTTTTATATGTGCAAATATTTTTAAACCCCATTCGAGTGTCTTCGGTTGAATCAAGTAATTTGTATTCAGGAAAATATATTAAATAAGGATTTGGCTTAATATTATTATACTGTCCGGCAAAATACTTTTCAATTGTAAAAATGGAATCTTTAGTAACTTTCTGTTGATATTTAAGTACTCCATATTTTATTAAAATAAATTCCATAACTCTGTCAGAACGCCATTTAACATATTGTTGCGCTTGCTTATTTGTCACGCCCAAAACGGCAAGTTTCCTAAATATTGGATGATTTAAATAATTGGTGTCAAGTGAAGCATAGTTTGGATTCAAATCACTCCAAATATTTGTGTCGGGATATATTGATTTATATTCCATCGAGCTGTTACCGTAAACACTTTTTACCCAATGCAAAAATTCCAAATAGTCAATATTCCGAATTTCCATTTGGTCAATGTACAGGTTGTCTGCAATTTTTTGAGTTTCAGGTGGATTACCTAAATTTTGGGTTGTAATCTCTGTCGTCAGTTTAGCTGTCGAACATGAAAGTAAAAACAAGAGAGTCGACAAGTAAAACAATATTTTTTTCTTCATTAGTCTGGATTTACTTTTTATAACGGGATAATGAGAAAAGGATACAAACTATTTCGTCATTGTTATAATTGTCTGATTACAAGTCAATTTGTATTGGGCATAACGGTATTTAGCTTTGCGATGTGCCGGTTTTCCTTACACAAAATTGTCTTAACCGAAAAACTTTATTAAATGTGCTGAACTAAATGGCAAATGCAAAAAATGCTGTGCGGAGCGCACCTTTAAAAAAAAGCATTTGCAACTTGCAGGATCTCCGCATTTTTTTAGCCGCTGTTATACGCTTACAAGCCACACAGCTTACGGGAGCAGTCAGTAAATTCCTTTTTCAAAAGTCAGCAAATAGAACTTCAACTAAAAAAATAGTTTGTATAAATTATTTTTTCTCTAATTCAATATTTTTTGAAGTATATCTATCTTCCATTATGATAAAGAAGATAGAATTAAAAAGTACAAAAGCAATAATATACCAAAAACCATAAAATTCGCCAATCCAAGTCGAAGCACCCCAAGTATGAGCAATTAAAACAAACAAAGAAAGAATTCTAAATAATTTTGGTCTTAGAAAATAACCAATGATTATAACAACCGTCAACCATAAAAGAATAAAAATAAAAATCCCTAAATTGTGATTCTTCATAAACGCGTCAGCTATTGGGTTTCCTTCCCATCCTGCTTGTAAGTCGCCATTCCAATATTCAGCAGGTTGATTAATTGAGGTTACAAGCAAGTCAAACAGGCAAGCCCAAAAAGCAGGAATAAGAAGCATTATTTTATTAATAAATATTCTGTTTTTCATAAATTCATTTGTCTATTTACTAAAAGAATATTAAATTTAAAATAATTCCGTCATTTGGATTGTCTAGCCTGCTTGCGTATAACACTTCTCTAAACGTACCCATTTCATTTATCTCTATAATCAGTACTATTTTTAATTCATCAAAACACAAAAGAAAATCCTTTTCCTTTATCTTTCGATTGTTTATTGAAATTATTGATTTCCCGGGAAAAAAATTTAGCATATTGTTCCGTCATAAAATTCCTGAACGGCAGAAGTGTTTCCTCATTACGGGTTTGTTCCAATGCCTGAATGTATTCGGCTTTATCTTCTTTAAACACAATAGCCATAGGTAAGTTGTAGTAAGCCAAAATATAATTCATGAGCAAACGAGATGTTCTGCCATTACCATCATAAAACGGATGAATACTTACCAGATCAAAATGGGCATCAAATGCAAGGTATAATTGTTCAATTGTTTGAGAAGTTGTTTTTAGCTTAATGTTGATTGTTTCCGATAATTTTTTTGTTAATGCTTCTACTTTATCAAAATTGGGGAAATACCGATTCCCGGCTACCACATTTCCTTTTCTGAAAATACCATCAACACTATTTAATTCGCCAAAAGCTGTTTGATATGTCTTTCCTGTTTTTGCCATTATTTTTGCATTTATCTTTTGAATAAATGCTACATCAATATTCTTTTTTTGCTTTGCACTTTCAATTACAAATTGTAAGACGTTTGCATGATCGATGGTCATTAAGCTATGCTCCAGCGGTTTTCCTTTTGGAGTAAGTCCTTCGTCAAGTAATAAATTGGTTTCAATTTCGGTAAGTGTGGAACCTTCCAGGCAAGTAGAATGATGGGTAATGGAATATTGACTGAATTTATCATAATCAATGTTTTGCGATAAGTTCAGAGCCTGGTATCTCTGTAATAATTTCATTATTTCCATCAAACGAAATTACAAAATAATATGATGGTGTTTAATTCACATTTAATTATCTTTGAAAAACAAAAAATAAAAATGCGAATTGAATTAAAACGTTTAGATGATGCTTTTCATTTTGAAGCAAAAAGTGAAACAGGCAATATCGCCATTATGGATGCTGGAGAAAGCATTGGCGGCAACAATAAAGGGGTGCGACCCATGCAAATGTTGTTAATGGGATTAGGTGGTTGCAGTGCCATTGATATTGTTATGATTCTAAAAAAGCAAAAACAAGTAATCGATGATTTTGAAATAAGTATTGATGGTGAACGGGAAGAAGGAAAAGAACCTTCTCTATGGAAAACAATAACCATTCATTTTAAATTAAAAGGGCAAATTGAAATTGAAAAAGCGGAACGTGCGGTAAAATTATCGATGGATAAATATTGTTCGGTTTCCAAAACATTAGAATTAGCAGGAGCTAGTATTAGTTATAAAGTTAGCGTGAACGCGTAAATTGGAACGCAGATTATTATGAGAAAAAATGATAAAAAAACAGTTCTGTTTAAGATCTAAACAAATCATAACGATCATAAAAATCTGTGTTCCCATAAAAATATTGACATGAAAAAATTCGAAACAAATGCCATACGTACTGAAATGGAAAAATCTCATAACAGAGAACATTCGGCACCACTTTATTTAACATCCGGTTTTACGTTTGATGATGCCGAACAAATGCGTGCTGTGTTTGCAGATGAAAAGGAAGGCAATATTTATAGCCGGTTCACTAATCCGAATGCAACAGAATTTGAAAACAAAATGTGTTTGCTCGAAGGTGCTGAAGCAGCATTCGCAACATCATCAGGCATGTCGGCAATATTCGCCAGTTTTATGGCACTACTAAAAAATGGTGATCATATCTTAGCTGCTAGTTCTATCTTTGGTTCTACACATACTGTTCTTACTAATTTTTTACCAAAATGGGGCATTGATCATACGTATGCAGATATTAATAAACCGGAAACCTGGGAAGCACTAATTCAAAAAAACACAAAGATGATCTTTGTGGAGACGCCTTCTAATCCCGGATTAGATATTATTGATCTGGATTGGTTAGGAAATTTAGCCCACAAACATAACATCATTTTAAATGTAGATAATTGTTTTGCAACACCTTTCATTCAACGACCAATTGAATTTGGCGCTCACCTGGTTACACATTCGGCAACTAAATATATTGACGGACAAGGGCGTGTGTTGGGCGGAATTGTACTTGGTAAAAAAGAATTGATAAAGGATATTCAGACATTTTGCAGAAGTACCGGTCCTTCTATTTCGCCATTCAATGCATGGATACTTTCAAAAAGTCTAGAAACATTGGCAATCCGGATGGAGCGCCATTCGCAAAATGCACATAAATTAGCCGGACTTTTAGAAAATCATCCGGAAGTTTTAATGGTTCGTTATCCATTTTTATTATCGCATCCACAATTTGAGATTGCAAAAAAACAAATGAGTATGGGTGGCGGTATTGTTTCATTTGAAATTAAAGGAGGCATTGCTCAAGGTCGTAAATTTTTAGATGCCTTACAAATGTGTTCACTAACAGCTAACTTGGGAGATACACGAACCATCGCGACTCATCCTGCATCTACCACACATGCAAAACTTACCGAAGAAGAACGTATTGCTGTTGGCATTACCCCTGGACTAGTGCGGGTTTCTGTAGGTTTAGAAAACATTATTGATATTGTAGCGGATATTGAGCAAGCACTAAAAAAAATCGAAGTAATTAATAAATGATATAACTTTACTTTTTATTAACTTCTGAGGGGGCAAATTTTCGGAACCGTTGAGAAAATAAAAACCCGCAGCTTTTTTAATCATTTTTAAGTTATCTGTTAAATAATAATTTTTATTATGATGACCTTGCTTAAAAAAATGTGGGCCGATAAACCCCTGCAATTAATATTATTTGCTTCCGGCTTTATCAGATTATTTGCAATATTATTTTCCAAAGGATATGGCATGCACGATGACCATTTTTTGGTTATAGAACCTGCACAATGTTGGGCCGATGGCTTTGGCAACAGTTGGCTACCAAGTTCTCAACTAGGAGATACAGCAACATCACCATCAGGTCATAGTCTTTTTTATTCGGGTTTACATTACTTTTTGTTTTTATTTCTTAAAGCAATTGGCTTGGTAGATCCTCAATATAAAATGTATGTTGTTCGACTGATCCATGCCGCTTTATCACTTCTAATCATTTATTTCGGATACCGAATTACAGAGAAAACAGCCGGAAAAAACGAAGCAAAAATGGTTGGCATTTTACTTGGATTATTTTGGTTTATGCCATTTTTGAGTGTGAGAAATTTAGTTGAATTTGCATGTATAAGCCCATTAATTTACGCTACCTGGATTATAGTTAAAAATGAAGAAAAAAAATCAATTTCTCCTTATATAATAGCGGGGATGATTTTAGGGATCGCATTTTCCATTCGTTTTCAAACCATTGTATTTACAGGAGGTTTTGGTTTAGCGCTATTGTTTATGAAGCGAATTAAGGAAGCATTTGTTTTGGGGTTCTTTTTTATACTTGCTGCCGCTTTAATGCAAGGTGTTACCGATTATTATATTTGGGGAAAACCCTTTGTTGAATTTGCTGAATATGTGAGATATAACCTGGAACATGCACATGAATATTTTGTTCAGCAATGGTATATGTATCTATTACTTATTTTAGGAATATTAATACCTCCTGTCAGTTTATTTTTATTCTTTGGATTTATTCGAGCTTGGAAAAAACATCTGTTACTGTTTCTTCCAAGTTTTGCCTTTTTAGTTTTTCACTCCTATTTTTCAAATAAACAGGAGCGTTTTATTTTACCAATTATTCCTTTTATAATCATTCTTGGTTATATCGGATGGTCTGATTTTATAAGGAATTCGAAGTTTTGGTTATCACATAAAATAGTATTAAACAGGTTTTGGATTTTCTTTTGGATCCTGAATACAATTCCGTTAGCGATAGTATCCGTTGCATATTCAAAAAAAAACAGAGTGGAAGCTATGACTTATATTGCAGGTAAAGGAGACTTAAAATCAATTGTTATAGAAGACAGCAACAGAGACGATTTTATTTTACCTCCATTATTTTACTTGCAAAAATGGGGACATGTTGCCGGTATTACAAAACTTAAACCAGCAGAGTTTTATTTTAATTCAGAATATAAAAATGCAGCACCAGCAAACAAACCCAACTATGTTATATTTATGCAGGATGATAATATTGATAAGAGAGTTGCCGATTTGAAAAAATACATTCCTTCTCTAAGCTACGAAGCAACTATAGAGCCGAGTTTTATTGATAAAATGATGCATTGGCTAAATCCTGTAAATAAAAACCAAGTATGTTTTATTTATAAAATCACGTACTAATTTGCTTCATAAAAGGTGAGTCCAAAGTATTTTATAAAACATTCGCCAATAGCATTTAAATTTTTTTACAATTTTATTCCAATAAATAAAACATCATCCACTTGATCATGCCCTTCTTTCCAACGATTGAAGTAACGATCAACAATCATTGATTGTTTTTCAACTGGTAATGCTTCAATTTCTTCAAGCAACAATTTGATATTTGATGTTTTTATTTTTTTGCCTTTTTCGCCCCCAAACTGATCAGGGTATCCATCCGTAAACATATAGATGGTATCTCCTTTTTTTAACTGCATTTCCCGCATTTCATACCCTTGAAAGTCGCTGACCTCTTTTCTCGCGGTAATCAACTGTTTATCCGAAGAAATATATACCGATCGTTTTGTAGAACATATTTTTACAAAATAAGTGGCAAGATTGATCTCACATATTATCACATCAATACTATCATAAGTTTGCTCCTGATCAACATTATTTTGATTTAAAAGGAGTTTGATCTCTTCATCCAGTATTTCCAATGCATCTGCAGGTGTAACAACATCTTCACGAGAAGTAATATCTTTCAAAAGTGTACTGCCTATCATGCTCATAAATGCCCCAGGAACACCATGTCCGGTAGCATCTGCACACGCAATGATTAATTTATTTCCATATACTTCAAACCAATAAAAATCACCACTCACAATATCCCGGGGTTGAAAAAAGATAAATGACTCAGGAACAATTCGTTTTAATTTTTCTGTATGAGGCAACAAGGCATCTTGTATCCTTTTTGCATAACGAATACTATCGGTAATATCTTTATTCTTTTTTTCAATTTCTTCTTTTTGAATAATTACCTCCCTCGTTTTTTCATTTAGTGCTTTCTGTAATTTTACCTGAAATACTCTATGGTTCCGTTCTCGGATCTTTATAAAAGCATAAAAAGCATATCCAAAACCAAGTACTACTAAAACAATGAACCACCAACGTTTCCAGATAGGAGGTGCAATTAAAATTTTTATAGAGAAAGGAGAGGTAGAAGAAACGCCATCACTATTATAAGCTTTAATTAAAAATTTATATTCTCCGTCTCCTAATTTTCCATATTGAGCAAAAGCATTATTTGTTTTATCCGACCAGGCAATATCATAACCTTCTAATTTATATTGATACGTAACTTGTGAATTAGATTTAAAACTAATTCCGATAAAATCAACCCGCAACCTATAATTATCATAAGGCAAAGAAATATCAGTTGTAAAATCAGATTCTTTATCGTTCAATTTAATGGAAGTAACATTTACAATTGGAGGAATTATGTTTGTTTTATCTTTATGGGGATCGAATTTTACTGCTCCGGCAGATGTTCCAAACCATGTATTTCCCAAATAATCTTTATAAGCAGCATTGAAATTACAATCCCCGGTAATGCCTTCCACCTTACCAAATTGAGTAATAAAGTGATTCTCGGTTTTAATACAACTTAAACCCTTTCTATGTCCTACCCAAATATTATTTGATCCATCATCAATCATACTATAACAATAGTTGGAGTTAAGTCCGTTCTCTGTTGAAAATTTAATAATCCCATTTTTTGCAATATTAAAAACCCCATTACCAAAAGTCGCGGCCCACATCTCTCCTTGTTTGTCCTCAATAATACTTGTAATATTAATAAGATCGCTACCAAAATATATTTTTTTATTTTCTATATCTCCGTGTTTATTGATCGAAGAAAGAAAGTTACTATGGGTTGCTATCCATAAAACATTATTGTGGTCGAGATAGACCTGATTAATGTTATTGTGAGATAATCCGTTTTCGGTAGTGAAGTGTGTTTTAATATTTTTATCAATCTCTATTTTAAAGATGCCATTTTTTGTGGCGATCCAAAGTGTTTTATCATAACCTGTAATTGAATTTATCGAATTGGAAAGCAGATCAAGATTCAGTTCAATTTTGTTGAATTTGTTTTTGTGGATATCCAATTGATATATTCCATTTTTTTCTGTTCCTATAATTAAACTTGCTGTATCCATCTGGTACAAGGCAGTAACTTTATCATCAACAAATCCATTTTTTTGTGAGTAAGAATAATATTTTTCTTTTGTTGATAAATCAATTTTTACTAAGCTGTTTTCCCCACCAAACCATTTTATTTTTTTACCGATCCAAACAGCAGTAACATTATTACTTACATTACCCGAATTGTATGAATAAAATGTAAAGCAATTATCAATTAATTGCACTAACCCTGATCCATAGGTGCCAACCCATATATTTCCCTCATGATCACCGTAAACAGTTTTGGTGAATTTATTTCCCAAACCATTGTCTTCAGTAAAATGAAAAAATTCAGTGTATTGAAGTGTATTTGCCGAAAGCAATAATTTAATTACTCCATTTCCGAATGTTGCGACCCACAGGTTTGACTGGGCATCTTCATAAACATCCTGAATGTTTGAAAAATCAATCCCGATATTTTTTCCAATTTCATCTGTTTTATATAATTCAGAAGGATTTGTTGTTGGGGTCACTAAAAACAAACCTTCATTTTCGGTTCCTATCCAATAACTTCCTGAATTATTTTTTTTTGTAATACATTGGATCCTTGTTACGGGGATTCCATCAACAACGCTAAAAAATTTGGGAGCTCGGTGATCACCTATTAAATCATATATCATAAGACCTTCATCGGTTCCGACAAGTAACTGATCATTCTTGGTAAAACTGATCGCAAAAATATTTTCCTGATCAAATTCTATTTTAAATACTTCAACTTCAAAATCTTTACTAATTCTGAAAACTCCGTCATTTTGCGTTGCACACCAAATAAATCCTTTTTTATCTTCGATGATACACGTGATCGGACTTTTTGCAAACCCACTGGTATTAATGGATTTAAAAACTTTTCCATCATAAAAAGTAATGCTTCCCTGGTTATGACCAAACCATAGGTTGCGGGATTTATCCCGGTAACTTGTTGTTACAAAACTTTCAGCAATACCATCTTTTTCATAAAATGATTTAAATCTGACACCGTCATACTTGCAGAGCCCTTCACCTGTCCCAACAAATAAATATCCATTCTTATCCTGATTAATAGTGTATATATATGGTTGCGAGATCCCATTGTCAACGCCATAATTTCTAAATTTATATGCCTGGGAGAATGAAGAAAACGAGGAAAGAAAAAACACAAGGACGCAGGAATAAATTTTTATAATTGCTTTTATGTGTAAGTCTTTTTTTATCATTTACTTGAAATAATTAACGTTTTAATAAGGAGTTGTTTTCTTTTTTTCTTTAAAATTAATTTTATAATTACGGTTTGATGTTCCGCCAATCGGTACGGTACAAACAGGTAAAAGAGCCCCATATTGATTGGTAACAAACAATGTGACATTATTATTTTTCATTGGCTCATTCTTATTTTTTATAAATTGTATGTCCAGAGTTGTTTGTTTTTCTTTTTCTACAATTTTATGTTCCGAAAAAGCCCAGACATTTTCTCCGGAAGGAGCACTAAACTCATTATTTTTAATAATAGAAACAATATTTATTTTCCCGTCATTATCAAAATCAAAATTCGAAATTTTCACGGAGAGAACATCTTCGTCCACATATGGATAAAGATGTGCAACCGTATTTGGATTATCTGTTAATCTAAAAGTATATTCATAAGTAAAAGCATTGCCTCCTTCCACTACTTTATTTTCTGTAGGAGAAGAACTCAAAAAATAGCGGTATAAATTCCCGTCATCACCTAAGACACCTTCGGCAATAATTTTAAAAATAGTTCCGCCATATTCTTCTACAAATTCTCCTTCAGATGGATTAAATGGTCCAAACGTGTACCATTCATTGTCATAAATGCTTTCTGTACCGAAGTTTTTCGATGCCAGTAAATTTCCGCTTTTATAACTTCCGATAGGTTCGTTACTCCGTGCATCTATAGCTGTAAAACAGGTTTTTCCTCCATAAATTGAAAATTTTGTTTTGGTATTATATTCACCTTTTTTTTCATCATTGGCACCACTTGTTTCCGGATCAAAAACACGGATATAAATCGGCTGCACCTGAAACCTGGGGATAACAAAAAAAAATGTCTGGGAAAAATCATCATCTCCCCATGATTTCTCTCCATCTCTTCCGAAGGTCACTAAATATGGAATATTTTCTTCCTGAGCAGGAATCTGTTGAGCAAAAGAATCATTTGACAAAAGGATACAGGTACAAAGTATAAAAAAGGCATATTTCATTCTTATAAAGGTATTCAACATAACAATACGAATCAATTAATTTGGATGAGGTTATACAATTAATCGATAAATGTATAAAGGGCTATTATGTGAATAGAAATAATCAACTATTTACTTAACTCAATATCGACTGAAAAATTTTTAGGATTCTTGCCTTTAAAATTTTTATAAAAATCCATTATTTGTTTCATATCCGTTTTGAAATCACCGGAAGGGTATATCACCCCGGCAATTCCACATTCCCGCTTTTCGTGATCCATAAATCCTAAAGCAAGTGGCACATTCGCTTTTAATGCCACATAATAAAATCCGGTTTTCCATTTTTCAACACGGGAACGGGTTCCCTCAGGAGTAATAACCAAACGTAACTCTTCATGATGTGCAAACAGATCAACCATCGCATCAACAGTTCCCCTTTTCTCACCTAAAATACTTTTTTCATTCCGGTCAATGGGAAGTGCCCCCAGTGATAGAAATATATTTTTAAAAGGGAAACGTAACCATTCTTTTTTTATAGCAAACCGTTGATTCAGTTTCATATTTCTAATAGCTCCCATACCAATAATAAAATCCCAATTGCTCGTATGAGGAGCAACTACAATAACACATCTTTTAATTTCATCGGTCAAATAATGAGTTATTTTCCAACCTTGTAATTTGAAGAATAATTTAAACATAAAATGAATTTTTTCTTTTACAAAATTAATAAATTATACCACAGGTATTTGATTTATCGAACAACCTTTAGTCGCTTTTTAGCTAAGAAAATGTCACACTTATGCCTTTTTTAAAAACACCAACCTGCCGAATGAGATTGTTCATTCGAGCAGGTATTTTGTTTCGGTATATAACCCGGGAAGAATAAAAGCATTGAAACAAAAAACAATCCTTCTTAATAACCCGGAAATCTGACAAAAAAACATAAAATAAATAGTGCGTATCTTTGCATAAAATAAATAGAAAAAAATTTGAAGTTCAGCGATTTTAATTTTGAAGAAAGCTTACAAGAAGGCCTTGATTCAATGGGATTTGAAAACCCAACTCCTATTCAGGAACAAGCAATACCAATCATCCAAAACAATAAAGATCTGATTGGATGCGCACAAACAGGTACCGGAAAAACGGCCGCATTCCTGTTGCCGATCTTAAATAAATTGGCGAAAGACCCAACCACTACCATCAACACCTTGATAATTGTTCCTACACGTGAACTTGCTTTACAGATAGATCAAGCATTACAAGGCTTCTCGTATTTTACGTCCGTAAGTTCATTGGCAATTTATGGTGGTAGCGATGGAAGTGTTTTTGAAATAGAAAAAAGAGCATTAACCGAAGGTGCAAACATTATTATTGCAACACCCGGACGATTGATGGCTCATTTAAATATGGGTTATGTGAAGTTGGACAGTTTAGAAACTTTAATACTAGATGAGGCGGACCGAATGTTGGATATGGGTTTTGTGGATGATATTTTAAAGATCACTACCTACCTTCCCAAACAAAGACAAACATTGATGTTTTCGGCAACAATGCCACCAAAAATCCGGACACTGGCAACAAAATTATTGCAAAACCCGGAACATATCAGTATCGCTGTTTCAAAACCTGCCGAAGGTGTTATTCAGGGAGCATATTTAGTGTACGATACACAAAAAAACAATTTGATAAAATCATTGCTGGAAGGGAAAGACCTGAGCAGCGTGATCATTTTTGTTTCCACTAAATTAAAAGTAAAAGAGCTGGAACGTGATCTGCAAAAAGCCGGATTAAAAGCAAAAGCCATTCACTCTGACTTAGAACAACCGGAACGTGAAGAAGTACTTCGAAATTTCAGAAGTAAAAAATTGCAAATTTTAGTCGCTACCGATATTCTTTCCCGCGGTATTGATATTGAAGATATCGGTTTGGTAATTAATTATGATGTACCGGGTGATGCCGAAGATTATATTCACCGCATCGGCCGTACTGCACGTGCAGCCTCCACAGGTGTTGCTTTAACTTTTATAAATGAATACGATCAGCAAAAGTTTTTACAGATTGAAACCATGCTTGGTTCGGAAGTAAAGAAAATAGCTTTACCTGAAAATGTTGGTGTAGGACCTGCTTATACACCCGAAGTGAGAATGAAAAAACCATTCTCGAAAGGCAAGAAACCGTTTTCAAAAAACAGAAAACCGGTGAGGAGGTAGTTTGGCGTTACAAACGCCTTTCTCGAATGTCCTCGTTACAAACGAGGACTAGAAGGGAAGGTAGTATTTAGCATTACAAACAATGAGACGCAGCAAATATCATTTATTTAGAGCCTTATTAGTACTAGCTATTATAACTGGCAATAACTTTCATTTGAAATCACAAGCATATGCAACAAAACAATCTTTTATTACCGCTGGATATGGTTTCCCAAGCCTTTATTATAGTGATGTAAAGAATGCCTTAGAAGGGTATAAAAAGGATTATCAAACAAATAGTAGTAGATTTACTTATGACCTTAAAGGCTATGGACCGATATTGCTAAAATATGAATATGCTCTAACCTCTATAGTTGGCATTGGGGCTTCGTTCGGGTATTGGAATATAAATTACACACAAAATTTTTATTATCACCCAAGCGGAATTGGACAAGAAGCAATAACAAATTATAGATATTCAAGTTTTTCAGCAGGAGCAAGATTAAATTTCCATTTTGGAACAAAAGATAAACTGGATCCATATGCTGGAATTGCTGGAGGCTTCACAAAAAACACTGAAAAAATTACGTATATCACAGGAAATATAGGCCCAAAATGTATTTTTGATAATCCTTCAATATATTTTGCATTAACCGGAGGATTAAAGTATTATTTTACAAAAAATATTGGAGCATACTGCGAATTAGGTTATGATAAAGGGGCTGTTTTACAGGCCGGATTGGCATTCAAATTCTAATACTCAATTAATATGCCTATCCAGCCTCGTCCTCATTTGCAATGAGGACGCTTGAGAACTGCGTCTGTGACGCAAATCGCTATTTACAAATTTTCACCAATCCAACACCATCATTATAATCAACTGCCCAGCCTCGTCCTCGTTTGCAACGAGGACGCTTGAGAACTGCGTCTGTGACGCAAATCGCTATTTACAAATTTTCACCAATCCAACACCATCATTATAATCAACTGCACTACTAAACAAATATTCATGAGGGTTTTCAACGATCATTTGTCTTACAGGATTTTGATGAATATAATTTAAACGTTGCATAAACCATTCAGTTTTTTCCAAGCAAATAGCATGGTTATCATCTGTCCAAACCTTGTAATTTTCTGCTCTTCTGGTTCTTCTTGCTTCAAAATTAAATTTGTCCAGCAACCAGTCTCTTCTGCTTTCACCTGTTTCGGTAATTTTTTCAATGATCCTTTTCGATCCAACCTCGTCCTCGTTTGCAACGAGGACGCATGTGAACTGCGTCTGTGACGCAAACCATTACTTACAAATTTTTACCAATCCAACACCATCATTATAATCAACGGCACTACTAAACAAATATTCATGTTCGTTTTCAACGATCATTTGCCTTACAGGGTTTTGATGAATATAATTTAAGCGCTGCATAAACCACTCTGTTTTTTCTAAACAAATTGCATGATTATCATCTGTCCAAACCTTGTAATTTTCTGCTCTTCTGGTTCTTCTTGCTTCAAAATTAAATTTGTCCAGCAACCATTCTCTTCTGCTTTCACCTGTTTCGGTAATTTTTTCAATGATCCTTTTCGATGTGAATTTCTTGAAATCTCTAATAATATGCGATAACACAAATCCTTCCTTTGCGCTTATTATCAAATGTAAATGATTCGACATTAATACCCAGGCATAAACAACTAATCCCTTCTGTTCACTGCAATAATTTAGTGAATCAACAATAATTATCTTATAATCTTTGCGGGTAAAAATATCAATCCAGTTTACAATTTTAAATGTTACAAAATACTTTTCTTCATTATTTACAATCCGATATTTATCGCCACTCATATAATTTTACTTTTTTATTTCTGGCGTTATAAACGCCTTTCTCGTCCGTCCTCGTTGCAAACGAGGACGAGCAAAAATTCGAAATTTGAATTAAAAAACTTTGCGCCTTCGCGTCTTAGCGGCAAATCTACTCCTGATAATAAACCCCTCCTCGCACTCGTTACAAAATAACATTCCTAGTAGAAACATAACTCATCCCTCTGCCGCCTTCCTTTCGACTTCGCTCAGGGTAAACTCCGGGGGACATCCTCCGATTTAAATTTGAATAAAAAAACTTTGCGTCTTTGCGCCTTCGCGGCAAAAAATTTCTGAAGCAAACCTACTCCTGATAATAAACCCGTTTCACACGTCTCGAAACATTCGTCAACACTTCATACGCAATGGTTCCAATATCATTCGCAACATTGGTAATTGGATTGGCGTCCCCAAAAACGATCACTTCATCATTTTCATTGGCGTTGATATCGGTAATGTCGATCATGCACATGTCCATACAAACATTGCCAACAATTGGTGCAGCTTGTCCTTTCACCATCATTTTACCTTTTCCATTACTTAATTTACGGCTTAAACCATCCGCATAACCAATAGGAACGGTTGCAATTTGCATGTCATTTTTTGAAACACCTTTTCGACTGTAGCCAATGGTTTCGTTGGCAGGAATATTTTTTATCTGGGAAATACTTGTTTTTAAAGTACTCACATTTTGAAGTTGTGCCTGTTCGCTTTCATTCGCACCAATACCGTACAGACCGATACCTAAACGCACCATCTCAAATTGTGCATCAGGGAAACGGGAGATGCCCGCTGAATTTAAAATATGTTTTAAAACCGGATATGCAAAATGTACTTTAATAGCCTCACTCATCACATTGAATTTTTTAATCTGCAGCCACGTAAAATCATCATGTTCCGGTTCATCACTTGCTGCCAGGTGGGAGAAGATGGATTTGACAGTCAGATTTTTATTATTTTTGATACGAACAATTAATTCGTTCACTTCATTTTCTTCAAAACCCAAACGATGCATTCCTGTGTCCAGCTTAATATGTATCGGGATGGGTTGTTGATTGTGCCGGTCACTTCGTTTTAATGTTTCTTCAAATAAACTCAATACACGAAAACTATAAATTTCGGGTTCCAAATGATATTGTATCATGGCATCATAACTCTGCTCCTCGGGATTCATCACCATGATAGGCATGGTGATTCCTGCTTTCCGTAATTCAATTCCTTCATCAGCATAAGCAACGGCCAAATAATCAACACGATGGAACTGAAGTATATTGGCAATTTCAAAGCTTCCACTACCATACGAAAAAGCTTTTACCATGGCCATAATTTTTGTCTCCGCTTTTATTTTCGAACGGAAATAATTCAAATTGTGAACAATAGAATTCAGGTTTATTTCCAGAACCGTTTCATGTGCCTTTTGTTGAATAACCTTGCTGATAGCTTCAAAACCGAATACACGAGCTCCTTTCAACAAAATGGTTTCATCCCTGAAAAATAAATTATTGTATTGTTGTAAAAATTCGGTAGTTGATGTATAAAAACTTTTTTCAATATCAAACTGATGTCGCTGGCCTGAAATGCCTTCACCTATTCCAATTAAACGAGAAATTCCTTTTTTGTGAAGTAACTCCGCTACTTCTTTGTAAAGCTTTTCATCATTTTGTCCGCTTTGAAGAATGTCAGAAAGCACAATCGTTTTCTTTGGGTGTTGTTTTTGTTGATTTAAAAAGTCCAAGGCAATTGCTAATGAACCTAAATCGGAATTATAACTATCATTGATAATCGAGCAATTATTTACTCCTTCGTTTAGTTCTAATCGCATGGCAATTGGACTCAAAAGTCTCATCCGTTCAGCAATCAACGTGTTTTCATATCCCAAATAAAGCAATAGCGCCCAGCAATGGATCGCATTTTCGATACTTGCTTCATCTGTAAATGGAATAGTAATGCTTATAAAATCATTTTTGTAGATGCCTTGAATTTCAGTATCTGCAATACTTTTGGTAATTCGTCCGACCAACAGATCGGCACGTAATTTTTTTGACCAGGTAAATACTTTCAGATCGCGTAAGGCTTTGTTGTTTGTTATTTCTTCATGAACAAGAAAATAATCTTTGCAATAGATCAACACTTCGGAACCGGAAAACAATTTCAGTTTCTCATCTACTTTTTGCTTTTGATTTTCGAAATTTTCATCATGTGCCTGGCCAATATTTGTAATCAATCCGATGGTTGGCTGAATAATATGTTGGAGCATTCGCATTTCATGCGGCTTTGAAATCCCAGCCTCAAATATCCCAAGATCATTTTCCTTGTCGATCTGCCAAACAGAAAGGGGAACGCCAACCTGCGAATTAAAACTTTTCGGACTGCGAACAATGTTTTTATCTTCATGCATCAATTGATACAACCATTCTTTTACAATGGTTTTACCATTACTTCCGGTAATTCCAATAACCGGAATTTTATATTGCTGACGATGAAAAGCAGCTAATTGTTGTAACGCAAGTAATGTGTCTTTTGCCAAAATAAAATTTGAACCGATCAAACTATTTTGATTTTCAGGCATTGTAGAAACTACAAAATTACGAACACCTTTTTCGTACAGATCGCTGATGTATTTATGACCATCCTGTCGTTCGCCTTTTAATGCGAAAAACAAAGATGTTTCTGCATTGCTGAGTTTACGGCTATCGATCAATAAATTTTTGACAGCTGTATTTTTGTCACCATTGCCGCTAATTGTTCCATTAATTATTGATGAGAGAGCTGAAATTGTATAGGTCATAATTTTACATTCTTTCTGGTGCGCAAATGATTAACCACATAGAAACATAGTTTCATTTTTATTTAAAATTTAATATCATAAACCCCTGCTTCAAACATAGAAAAACTCTCTGCAAAAAAAATTATTTTTCAATGGTTTCTTCTAAATATTTCCTAAAGTATCTATGTGGTTAAAACTATTTTTACTGAATTTAGGCCTAGTGATTTATAATTTATTTTCGTGCTTCTGTAAAGCAGTCTCGGCAAAGAGGCTCGTAATTATTTGTTTCTCCAAGTAAAACCAATGCTGATTCATCGGTCATTCGATGCGAATGATTTGCTAAATTTCCACAACGCATACAAATGGCATGAACCTTTGTTACATACTCTGCAATGGCCAATAATGCCGGCATTGGGCCGAATGGTTTTCCTAAATAATCCATATCCAGTCCGGCAACAATCACCCGGACTCCGCTATCAGCAAGTTGATTGCAAACACTTACCAGACCTTCATCAAAAAATTGTGCTTCATCAATTCCAACTACAGTAACATCATTCGCCAGTAATAAAATATTTGAAGAAGAAGGAACAGGAGTAGAATGTATGGAGTTGCTATCGTGTGAAACCACTTTAACTTCATCGTAACGCGTATCAATTGCAGGTTTGAAGATCTCCACTTTTTGTTTCGCAAATTGTGCACGCTTCATTCTTCGTATCAGCTCTTCCGTTTTTCCGGAAAACATAGAGCCACAAATTACTTCAATGGAACCTTTTCGTGCGTGAGGATGTATAGTGTTTTCGAGAAACATTTTTTATTAATAAAAAAATTAACGTATTTTTATTGAATAGATAGTACAACAAAACTAATCAAAAATCGGGATGAATTTCGTACCTTTTTACACTAACGGTATTTTATTTATCGAACAATTTTTCGCTATTTTGTCAGTTAATAAAACTAGCACATAGCCAGGTTTTTCGCAAAAGTCTTATTTCGGTACAAAATAAAATAATAGTATGAATAAATCAACTATAAGAAAAGAAATTGCAGTCTTGATCGATAGCATAAAAGAACATTCTGATAATATTGGGGAAAACAAACATATTCCTCAATTGGAATTGGAAATGATTTTAAATAAAATTAAAAAACTTTATGAAAAGTCCATCATTTTTAACCATTTGAATTCAGTATCGGATAGTGCTCCTGTTGAACAAATACAAACAAAAATCAAGGAGGAGTCAAAAAATCCTTTGCCAATAACCTTTGGAAAACCGATACATAAAGAATTGTCGGATATGGAAACAGAGAAAAAGGAAGTAAAAATTGAAGAAACAAAAACCCCTAATCTTATTACTCCTGTCGTTGACTTATTTGGTGCAGCCCTTCCGCCTACAATTGAGAAACCGAAACAGGAAAAAAAAGCGGAAATAAAAGCAGATAAAATTGAAGTAAAATCTGTCATTCCCAACATTCACAAACCTGCGATTTCAGATCTATCAAAAGCAATAGGAATAAATGATAAATTTCAGTTTGCAAATGAATTATTTTCCGGAAATATGCAGGAATACAGCATTGCTATTCAACAGTTAAATTCCTGCGAAACACTGGAATCAGCAATGGATTATTTCAGTAACTTACAACAATTGTATGAATGGGATTCGGAAAACCAAACCGTGAAACGGTTGTTAGATTTGGTGGACAGACGGTATAGTGCTTAATTCGTTATGAAAAGATACATCTTCCTTATTTGTTTTTCATGCTTTTTTATTTCCTGTAATTATTATAAGCTCGCCTACAATCATTTATCAAAAAAACTTAAACATGCCGGACTTAGTTATCATACAGCTGTTCTGCAAGATTGTACTATTGCTTACTGGGATTCAGAAAATGACAAACCTGTATTGATCTTATTACATGGATTTGGTGCTTCCACGGAGTTTCAGTGGTACAAACAAGCCAATGAACTTTCAAAAGAATACAGGGTAATCCTTCCAAATCTTCTTTATTTTGGAGAAAGCAGCTCTCAAACATCAGATTTTTCGGTTGGATCGCAAGTAAAAGCTATTCAGAAATTGATTGACAAACTGGGATTGAGTTCTTTTAATCTTGGTGGAGTTTCTTATGGCGGACTAATTGCGGCAGAATTAGCAAATGTCGAAAAAGATAAAATTAAGAAGCTGATGATCATTGATGCTCCTTTAAAGTTTTTTACCCAGGAAGATAACAAGGCTGTATTACAAAATTACAATGTTGCCAATTTCGAAGAATTATTGGTTCCGTCTGATCATAAAAAACTAAGACGTTTGTTAAATGTGGCTTATCAACACCCGCCTGTTGCACCGGACTTTGGATTGAAATCATTTTACAAACATGCGGTATTACCTCATGTAAAGGAACAAAGGGAGCTGATAAAAAGTTTAGCAACACAACAAACAGAATATGTGCAACATGATTATAAATTCGATTTTCCCGTTCTCTTGCTCTGGGGCGAAAATGACAAATTGATACCTTTGCATGTAGGTAAAGAATTGAAAGAATATTTTGGTGCAAATTCAGAATTAAAGATCATTCCGAACACCGCGCACATGCCGATTCTGGAGGATCCAAAAAGTACAAATAAAATAATGTTAGATTTTCTGAAAAAATGAACTTTATAAAAAATATAATAGAAAAATCGCATCTGATACTACTCACCCTGTTTTTGCTTTTTATTTTCCCTTCCTTCTCCCAAGAAATAAAAAAAGGAGAAGTTTATTCCTATGCCCGAAAGATAGTAGATACTCTGGCTTCGAAAAATATGCATGGAAGAGGTTATATAAATGGAGGAGATAGTATTGCCGCTAATTACTTAAAAACAGAATTTCGAAAGTTTGGTTTGAGATCATTCAATGATGATTATTATCAGAAATTTTCGTTTCCTGTAAATACATTTCCAGGCGAAATAAATGTTAAACTAGATGAAAAGGAATTGCTTGCAGGGAAAGATTATATTGTTTTCGCTTATTCACCATCGGCAACAGGCAAATACCCAATTGTATTTGTCGATGAAGAATTAGTTCAAAAGAAAAGGAAATTAAAAAAAATTCTGAAACAGGATTTCAGCAATAAAATAGTAGTTGTAAATGATACCGGAAAACCAACCGAACAACTCCATAACCTTCTTGGAAACAGTTGTAATGCTAAAGCCGTTGTAGCTCTAAAAGACAAGCTAACATGGCATGTGGCCCAGAAAACAAACGACTACCCGCTAATTGAAATAGCAAGGTCATCCTTTATTAAACCTACTGAAATTAGCCTCCTTATTGAAACCAAATTAATTCCCGATCATACTTCTCAAAACGTAATCGGCTACATTCAAGGCTCTGAACAACCCGATTCTTTCATCATTTTTTCTGCACATTATGATCACCTCGGGCAAATGGGAAAGGATGTATATTTCCCGGGAGCGAACGATAATGCTAGCGGTTGCGCCATGTTGCTTAACCTTGCCAGGTATTACTCTATGACGGAACATCAGCCAAAATGTTCCATTGCATTTATAGCATTTTGTGGCGAGGAAGTGGGTTTACTTGGTTCAAAATATTATACCGAACACCCCTTATTTCCTTTGAAAAATATTAAATTTTTATTAAACATGGATATCATGGGAACCGGTGAAGAAGGCATTACGGTTGTAAATGGTTCGGTTTTCAAAAAAGAATTTGATGCATTAAAACAAATCAATACAGAAAATAATTTTATTAAAGAGGTGAAGATTCGTGGCAAAGCAGCCAACAGCGACCATTATTTTTTCGCAGAAAACGGTGTAAAAGCATGTTTTATTTATACCCTGGGCGGAATAAAAGCATATCATGATATTTACGATAGAGCAGAAACATTACCTTTGAATGAATTTGAAAATTTATTTAAATTGATCACTGCATTTGGTGTGTATTTGCAGGGCAGTAATTAAGAAATTAAGTTAATTGAGTAAATTTAGGTCCAACCTCAATTACTCTTTAACCTATTTAACCTAATCAACCAATTAACTTGAAACTATACATCATCCCAACACCCATAGGAAACCTCGAAGATATCACGCTTCGTGCAATTCGTATTTTGAAAGAAGTGGATTTGATCCTTGCTGAAGACACCCGAAAATCCGGCATACTTTTAAAACATTTAGGAATAGAAAAAAGAATGTTTGCACATCATCAACACAATGAACATAAAACCGTGGAGATGATCTCAGAACGTATTGCTAATGGCGAAAAGATAGCATTGATAACAGATGCAGGAACACCGGGAATCTCTGATCCAGGATTTTTATTGATCCGTGAATGTATCGCAAAAGGAATTGAAGTAGAATGTTTACCCGGAGCAACTGCTTTTGTTCCAGCATTGGTAAATTCCGGATTACCTTGTGACAGCTTTTGTTTCGAAGGATTTTTACCACAAAAAAAAGGGCGTCAGACAAAAATTAAATCCTTGGTAAATGAACATCGTACCATTGTTTTTTATGAATCGCCACATCGTTTGGTAAAAGCGCTGGATCAGTTCATCGAATTTTTTGGTGCCGACAGAAAAGCTTCTGTATCGCGTGAACTAACAAAGATGTTTGAAGAGAATAAACGAGGCACATTGCAAGAACTTGCTGATTATTTTAAAACAAAAACTATTAAAGGAGAAATTGTGATCGTAGTAGAAGGCAATAAAAAAAAACATGCAGAAGAAAGTGATGATGAATAAATTTGCAATTAAAAAAAAATTTAAAACAAACTATTTTACATGCACAGCATAAGAGCTAAAACAGGTGCACCTCCCGGAACTATATTATATTCTGGCGAAACTCACACCGCCAAAGTTAAGATCACGCTGATCGAATACAATGAAACTGAATTTATCGAAAAGGAATATTTTGATATTACAGACTGCATAAATAATTTTGATCCTACCATGGTAAAATGGATAAATGTGGATGGAGTGCATGATGTAACTGTAATCGAAAAAATAGGGAAGCAGTTTACTATTCATCCGCTTACGCTTGAAGACATTGCAAATACAAATCAACGACCTAAGTTTGAAGATTATGATAGCTACTTAGTGTCTATCATGAAAATGCTCTATTATGATGGAGAATTACATTCAGAACAGTTGAGTGTAATATTAACAGAAGGAATGGTAATCTCATTTCAGGAGGCACAAGGCGGGGATGCATTTGATCTGATTCGAAATAGAATCCGACAAGGGAAAGGGCGAATCCGAAAAATGGGAGCCGATTATTTGGCTTATGCACTGATCGATGCGGTAGTAGATTGTTATTTTGCAATACTCGAAAAAATTGGTGATCGGATAGAATTAATTGAAGATGGATTAATTGCTAATCCCGATAAGGAAACGATGCGGCAGCTACATGATATGAAACGTGAAATGATCTTTGTTCGCAAAGCCGTCTGGCCGATGCGCGAACTGATCAACAATATGGAACGAAGCGAAACAGAATTAATAAAACAAGGTACTGATATTTATTTGCGCGACCTTCACGATCATGCTGTAAGGGTTATTGATACGGTTGAAACATATCGTGATCTCCTTTCCGGCATGATGGATATTTATCTTTCAAGTGTTAGTAACCGGATGAATGAGATCATGAAAGTATTAACCATCATCACCACTTTGTTTGTACCTGTTACTTTTATTGCCGGTGTGTATGGGATGAACTTTGAAAATATGCCTGAAATACACAGCAAATGGGGCTATGCAAGTGTTTGGGCAATTATGCTTTCCATCATCATTTCGCTCCTGATTTATTTCAGAAATAAAAAATGGTTATGATACTCCAAAGGTGTTTTTTAATACCAATGAAACTTAGCTGCTTCATGAGCTTAGTAAGCAGTACAGTTGTTTTTTTAAGGAAACCTAGTTTGATAAGGTCTAATACCATTTACCAGTATAAATTAGTCCAATTTAAATTGCCTCGCTCGTTTCTCGACTCCGCTACCATTGACGTGTTTTATAATTGGCTCTATTTCAATTATTTAA
>MEPB01000062.1 GCA_001769385.1 Bacteroidetes bacterium RIFCSPLOWO2_12_FULL_35_15
AAAGCCCTGTTAATTGCGGTTTGCCAATCGGCAATCTCACCAGTCAGATATTCGCAAATTTTTATCTCAATAGTTTTGACCATTACATAAAAAATAATCTTTCCACCTCACTCCCTTCTCCTCTCGGCAAGAGAGAGGAAGGGCTTTGCTATGGTCGCTATGTTGACGATTTTGTAATCGTACATAACGATAAAGAATATTTAAAATCGTTAATTCCGAACATTCAAAACTTTTTACTTTCCACTTTAAAACTCACTTTGCATCCACGCAAAATATATTTGCAATCGTACGAAAATGGCGTTAAATTTCTTGGTGCAGTTATAAAACCTCACAGAACTTATATTGCCAATCGCACCAAAGGCAGTTTTTGTGATACCATTACCTTATGGAACAAATCATTAAAGGGAAACAACAACAAACTCAGCAGGGAAGATTTAAAGCTGTTTTTAGCAAGCATAAATTCGTATCTCGGAATAATGAAACACTATGAAACCTACAAAATCCGTAAGAAAATACTCTTGAAAAATCTTTCAGCATACTATTGGAATCATTTTTATATCTCCAGCGGTTATGGTAAATTGGTTTTAAAAGCAAGGAGGGTACACCACCTCACCAAGTACTGCCAGCCCCCCCCTTTCCAGTTGGAGAGGAGAAAATGGTGAGGATGTATATTAAACAGAATGAAAAACAGGATTTGTATTACAATGAATGGCAGTATAAATATAGCGGGTACTCATCTTTGCATAAAAAAAACATCAGCACCCCAATAAAATGGTAGGAATAAAACTTAAATTATCGAGTCGTACCACGTGTTTTATTGCATGTGTTGAATTATGCAATTTTTTTTCGGGGGATGCTTCATCCGAAAAGTGTATAAGGCATTGGAATAATGTTATGGCTCTGATTGAAGAAATGGATGTAGAACATTCAGAGCTATTTAGGTAAACTCCTTTTTTCTTATTCAATTTTCAATACTATTTTGAAGTTGAAAAAATGGAGTCGGGTTTGGAGTCGGGTTTTGGCACATTTTCGACCAAAAAGTGATTTCTTGATCCTTCAGAAGCATTGATTTAATTGAATATTGGTTACAGAATCAGGATTCATAACCCTGAGGTCAGGGGTTCAACTCCCCTTTTCGCTACCAAAAAAAGCTCCAAACCGGGGCTTTTTTATTTTTTTATTAAAAACAGGCTGATTATTTCTGCAAAGAGACAAAATAACTCAATAAGATACTTATTTACCTGCAAAAAATTATTCCTAATCATCCCGGAGCTGATTTAAATTTGTCTCGAAAAATTTAGTAAACTATTCTGCTTCTTTTTTACTTTTTTTCTTTTTTCGCTTTTTCAGCTTCTCTTTCTTTATCCTTAAAATATCCTTTTAAAAGAATGTTATGCTTTGCGGCTTCCATATTTTCATCTAAACCTTTTGTGCTTTTTCTGAGATTTATAAGCGTTTTATTAATGTTTTCAGCAATTGTACTATCTTGAAGTAATCTGCTTATGGTACCATTTCCATTATTTACTTTCAATAAAATTTCAGCAAGTTGCTCGGAAATTATTGCGGCATTATCAGCTGTAACCTTTACTTTGATAAGAATATCATCAATATTGACCGGAATACAAGTTTTAATCAGATCGTTATTTTCAATTGTTTTTTCATCATTTGTACCCGGAATTATACTTATAATTTTATTTCCCATTAATCCCTCTGCACCAATAATTGCACTTGCATTTTTTCGAATGAATTTCCGTGTGCCTTCTTCAATTGTCATATTAACACTGACACTTGTATCTGAAATTATTTCAATGGTTGAGACAGTACCGACATTTATACCTGAAAATTGCACATTGTTTCCAATCTTTAATCCATTTACATTTTTAAATATTCCTTTAATACTAAATGTAGTACTGAATAATTGTTTTTGATCCCCTATAAAATAAATCCCTGTGGAAAATAAAATGATACCAATGAAAACGAAGATTCCAAGCCTGATTTTATTTCCTGTATTTTTTTTCATTTGATTTTTTATGTTTTTATTTGTTACTTCTATTCAAAAAATGACCGAACCCATTTATCCTCTGATTTTTCCAGGTTCTTAAAAGTGCCTTCCGCAGCAAGCAAACCATCTTTTAGGATGATGATGCGATTTGCAGTAATTTTTGCACATTCAATATCATGAGTAATAATAATAGAAGAGGTGTTGTATTTTTTTTGAACCTCTAAAATCAGTTTACTTATCTCTTTCGATGTAATAGGATCTAAACCGGTTGTTGGTTCATCATACAGCATTATTTCCGGTTTTAAGATCATTGTCCGGGCTAATCCCAGGCGTTTACGCATTCCACCGGATAGTTCAGATGGCATTTTATCAATAGCTTCTGATAATCCAACATCCGCTAATGCTTCTTCTACCAATTTATTTAGTTCTGCTTTAAAAATTTTTTTCTGATCCCGGAGCGGAAATTCCAGATTTTCTCTCACACTCATTGAATCGTATAATGCACCACTTTGAAAAAGGAAACCAATTTTTTTTCGAATTGTATTTAATTCATCGCTACTCGTTTCAGAAATGTTTTTATCAAATACAATCAGTTCTCCGTCATCCGCATCAATTAATCCTACAAGACATTTTATAAGAACCGATTTTCCACTTCCGGATTTCCCCAGTACAACAAGGTTTTCACCTTTTGCAAGTTTTAAATTAATATCAATCAGAACATGCTTGTCCTTGAACGATTTTTTCAAATGTTTTAATTCAACAGCTGAATTCATTTTTTCAATTTCCGTTTTTAAAATAGTATGATCTGTTTTTGTTTCCATTATTTCTTCATTTTACATGAATAGACTTGTTACCTGCACTGCCATCATATCGATAATAAAAACTAATAACGAAGCATATACAACAGCTGCGTTTGCCGATATTCCAACCCCTTCTGTTCCTTTATTTGAATTATAACCATTGTAACATCCAATCAATCCAATCGCAAATCCAAAGAAAAAAGTTTTAATAAGAGCAGGAAACACATCCATAAAATCCAATGATTCTATTACTTGCGAAAAAAACAAATGAAAACTGACATCTCCTTTTAAATTCACACCTACATAAGAACCGTATAAAGCAATAACATCTGCAAAAACAACTAATATCGGAAGCATGAGTGAAGTGGAAAGAATTCTTGTAACAACGATATACTTAAAAGGATTTGTTCCTGAAACTTCCATTGCATCGATTTGTTCAGTTACTTTCATGGATGCAAGTTCTGCACCAATACCTGATCCGACTTTTCCTGCAAAAATTAACGCAGTGATCACAGGACCAATTTCACGTATAATAGAAACCCCTACCATTGCCGGCAACCATGATTCGGCACCAAACTGAACAAGGGTTGGTCGGGATTGAATGGTTAGTACCAAACCCATTATAAATCCGGTAATACCCACCAGTGGAAGGGATTTACAGCCAATTAAATAAGACTGTTTAAGTAACTCTCCGAACTCATATGGAGGTTTTAACAGTTCTATAAAAAAATGTGCAGCAAATCTTGTAATAAGAGAAATTTCGAGAAAGAAATTTTTTAAAGTAGTATTAAAAAAGGTTTCTTTTTTAATACTACTTTCTGTTTCTTTATCTTTTATTTGAATAATGACTGACATCAGAATTATTTTAAATATCTTCTTAATATCCAAGAAATTGTTTCATGTTGTTCCATTAATCCGGTAATAAAATCAGCTGTTCCATCATCCTTGTGTTTTGCAGAACACTCTTCAACATCTTTGCGAAACTGGATGATAATTGTTTCATGATCTTTAAGTAATTCTTTGATCATATCTTTAGAAGAAGCATATTTCCCTGGAGATTCTTTCAGGGTAGCTAATTTGGAATATTCATACATCGTACCGATTGTTTTACCACCTAATTTGCCAATACGTTCAGCTATTTCATCAATCGATTCTTCTAATTGTTTGTAGTGGTTTTCAAATAGTTTATGCAGTTCCATAAAACTTTCCCCGGCAACATTCCAATGAGCTTTTCTTGTTTTTACATAGAGTATCATTTCATTTGACAGTCCGGTTGAAAGGAGAGCTATAATGCGTTCTAAATTTTTTTCGGAAATTCCAATTTGAGGTTTCATATTTTTCAATTTAAGTTTAGTTTTATTTTATATTTTTTATTTGTTCGATAATTTTTTTGAAAGGAGTTTTAATTTCTATAATCGGAGGCATGGTATCTCCTAATAAAAAGCCCCAAGGTTTTAACGGTTCAATGTGGTCAAAAACAACTTTGATAATTGCTGTAAGCGGGATGGATAAAAACATTCCCGGAATACCCCATAAAGCACCACCGGTAAGCACTACAATAATTGAAACAAGTGCATTTATTTTCACTTTGGAGGCAACTACTTTTGGCATTATATAGTTATTGTCAATTAGCTGGATAAGAACGTACGATCCGAATACCAGCAAAGCGTATGTGGGAGATTTAGTAGCCAAGGCAATCATCATCGATAATGCCACAGATATTATGCCTCCCAGATAAGGAATAACATTTAGTATCGCGCCAATAACTCCTAATAAAATGGCATATTCAATTCCCAGTATAAGTAAACTGACCGAATTTAAAATGGCAACGATGATAGCTTCTAAAATTAATCCGACCAGATAACTTTGAATTATTTTTTTTGTTGCGGAAAGAACCTCATTTATTTCATTTTGATTACTTGACCTAAATAGTTTGTGAACGAATTCGATCAATAAGGGTTGATAAAACAATATCATAAAAATGTAAACAGGAATTAAAACTAAAACTACCAGCACATTTCCTGTATTGATCAGTGTTTTACCAATAAAAGAACTACTCTCACTTAAAACTTCAATCTTTTTTTCTGAAATCCATGCATTAATTTTATGAGAACTCACATTGAAAGTCTCAGAAACCCAAGCAATAGACTGGTTTAATAAATGATGGAAATTCTCCATTAGTTTTGGAAAAGAATCGCCAAACTGTATCATTTGTGATGACAGTAAAGCAATTAATAAAATGGTTATAGAGATAACAAGAATTATTGTTATTGCAATTGAAAGAGCCCTGTTCATTCCTTTTCTTACAAAAAGATTCACAATCGGGATCAGTAAAATCGCCATAATAGTTGAATAAATTATTGGGATAATTATTGTTTGTGCGACAAAAAGCATGTAAACAAAGGCGAATAAGCCTATAAAGACAAGAGATACTTTAGCATAAAATGGGAACTTTAGATTTGGTTTCACTTGACAGAGGTATCTTTTTTACTTAAAAAATGACTTATTAAATTCATGGCTACAGATTTTATTCCATCCGTATTTTTTGAAACAATGCTCGTAACGCCCATTTGTATAAGAGATCCGAGTAATTTTTTTATAGGGTTATCTGTTGCTCCAACAACTAATTTTTTAGAAAGATAACCTGCAGAAAGGCTTAATGTCGCCTTCAACAAATCTCCTTTAAAATCGGGTGATGATGTTAATTCATTGAGTGTTTTTTTAATCAGGTTAATTGGTTTTAAACTTTCGTATGTAATTCTAAATTGCTCTTTTAATAAGACTCCTTCAATTTCTTGCCTGACTTCAAGTAAGAGAATTGTTTCTCTTAATTCAGTGGTAGTAGTTATTTTTTTCATCTTTAGTTAATTAAGCAAATTTGTAATAATTGAATTGCTGATGATTCTTTTTATAAAATTGTGCATAAAGAAATATAAAACACCTCCGATAAGAGCATAAAATCCGGCAACACAAAAAAATCCGTAGTACAATTTGCCAAGCAGATCGCCTAACCAAAGAGCTACTCCAACAGTCAAAATAAGGATGAACATGGAAAGAACAAGTAAAACTGCAGCACGTGAAATAAACGTGGATACAACTTCTGCTGTCTTATCTACAGCTTTAAGTTTAAATAACTTATAGCTTGTTTTTCCATACTCTTCAGCTCTTTCAAAAATAGGCTCTGTAAAATTCATTTTGTCTTCCATAATTTTATGTTTATCAAAGGATGTTTTATAAATTGAGTTATTAACTCATGTGAGCCTTAGCATCTTTTTTTATTTCTTCCGCTTTATATTTTCCTTTTTCATACAGGTCACTTGCTTCCTCTTTAGCGGCTTCAAATTTTTCAGTAAGGTCACTTAATAACTCCTCAAATTTATCCTTTAAGTCATCCACCGTGTCAGAACTTTTTTTAGAAATTTTCTTTCTTGTTTCTGATCCTTTATCAGGTGCAAACAATACACCCAACAATGCACCTGCGGCTAAACCTGCAACTACACCTAATACTACTTTTGTCGTGCTCATAACTTTTATTTTTAAATTGATTATTAATTTGATTTTTTTGAATATTATATACTACAAAGATGATGGTCATAGTCAGGAAATATGTTACATAACTTTTTAAATAAATTACATCATTCACACTTTGGGGTTCTTGTAATTTCTAAAAAAAAGTTTACTATAAATCACTAATGTGGGCGTTTTTCTCCCTTTGTATTTTGCGGCACTTTTTGCTGATCATTGCTTTTCGGCTGAGGTGCTTGCTGGTGATTTGGCTGCTTCTTTTGTTGATGAGGCGGCTCTGCTTTTTGTGGTATTGGACTTGGCTGTTGTTTAGACGGCTGACCAGTATTCCTCTGTTGTGATGGCTGTTGGCGAGGGGGCTCCACTTTTTGCGGTGCAGGCGTTGGCTGCTGTTTAGAAGGCTGCTCCGGGCTTTTTCGCTTTTCCGGTTGTTGAGGAACAGGTTCCATTTTTTGTTTTGACTTCCCTGGTTCTTGATTAGCAGGTTGATCCGTATTTTTTTGTTGTTTAGGTTGTTGACGAACCGGCTCTGACTTTTTCTGTGGTTGTGTTGATTGGTTTTCCTTTTTTTGCGATGGCACTTTCAATTCTTTTAAATTACTGACTTTCGCAGGAGCTTCTTTTTTCTCTGAACCCCGGTTCTTTTGAACATTTGGTTTATATAACTGCAATTCGCCTTTGCCAACACTTTCTCCGTGCTTACTACTTTCTTTAATAGTAGCCGGGGCAAATACTTTGCCTGCATGTTTTTCAACATCTTTTCGCGGTGGTCCTGAGTTGTATTTTGTTTTACGTTTATCATCTGTAAACGTGTTGTTTATTACGGTTGAATTTTGTATGATTGTTATGTTAGTCGAATTATCAACATAATAGTTAGAAATATTCGTACTTCCAAAATTACTGTTTCTTACAAACGTCCAATGATCATAAGGCACATTATAGCCACTGCTATAAGCTAATTCAATGCTTATGCCGGGACCGATTGGCGCCCATCCGTAATAACCTTCTGATTGTCTCCAGGTAACCCATCCCGGTCCCCATTCATTACCGGGAACCCACATTGGGCCATACATTGGATCATTATACCAACGACCATAATGAAAAGGCGCCCACCCCCATGAATAATCAGAAACCCAGGTCCATCCATAATCCGTTAGTATCCAGTAACCATTACTCCCATAAGGAGTAAATCCTGCCGATACATTTGGGAACCAAACATATCCATATTCCGGATTGTCAACCCAGGTACCATAAGGACTCAGGTCATCATAAAAAACCTGAAAGCCGATTGTAACTTCCTGTGCCATCACCCTTTGAGGTGTTATCCACGATGTAACATTGATCACGAGTGATATAATGAAAATTTTAATTATTGATTTCATCTGTTTATTTTTTTGATTTTTATTTAAAAGTTTAAGAGCCGGTAAATTCATAATCACTATGGATTATGCAATTACTTTTTTATGATCACTAAATATTTTGATTTACTCCAGAACTTAGCAGGGTTGGTAATTACTAAATTTTTAACCTTTCCCTTATTTGAAATATCCATATCCAATGTATAAGAATCAGATGGGTGATTCGTAATAATTTTAATATCATCACCATTGACCGGAATAGTACTGATTTTCGTAAAATCAATCAGCGTGAAAAGGCTATTATCAAAATTTTCACCAAGCGTTGAAGTTCTGCCTATGCCTAATAGTCCGCCTTTAAGATCAATTATTTTTTCATCTCTCAACTCCTTTGCTTCCCCGATCTTGTAATAAACAGAATGTAAACTGGTAGCCTGATAATTTATTATTATTGATTCAATATAATTTTGTTCCGTAAGTGAATCAACAGTAGTAACCAATTTTGTAACCTTCGCATTAAGAGCATCTAGTTTTAGATTTAATTCACATAATTCATAATCTTTTTGAGACAGTTGAATTGTTAATGTTGCAATTGTTTTTTCAAGAAGTGCATTTTTGTGTTTTGAGTTACTTATTCTTTTTTTGAGTTCATCAAGCTCTTTACGATTTCTTTCCATCAAGTTATTGATTGCAGTAATCTCTGCATTAATGTGTTCTTTTTTAGTGCCTTTAAATTCACCGTGAAAATTGTCGGTATTTAAAGAAATGATTTGTTGCTTGGCAGCAACAGAATCCAAGGTTGCCTCTACTTCATTGAAACTTGAAATGAAATAGTAAAGAGATGAATCACGTTCACTGATAACTGAAGAAAGTGAATCATTTTTCAAATCTGCTTTATCAGGTCCCGATTGTTTACAAGCTGACATTGATAATAATGCTATTGCAATAAAAATTGAGTTTTTCATTTTTGATGTTTTTTTAATTAATGATTAAAATTTTATTTGATGGGTACAAAGTAGAGGGTATTTGGAATGGCACGTGTTACACAACTTTTAAATTATGTTACATCATTCACACATTAAGCAAAATGAAAAATACCTGATACTCCGGGTCAGCATGAAAACTAAATTCAATTTTACTTTTGAATAGTCATACTATGAAAGGTTGAGAATAATAATTGATTTAGATTTTCAAAAAACTAAACCACTCTGCACTGAAAGTGCAGAGGTTTAAATTAAAAGAATGAAATTCTTTTTAACAAATGCTAAAATTACACGTCATTGCGAAGGAGGTACGAAGAAGCAATCTCATTAATAGATTGAGATTGCTTCGTTCCTCGCAATGACGGTAAATTTAATATTTGTAGAATCCTTCTTTGAAGGACTTGCACTGAATTGCATAGTTTTGAACTAATGAACTGAAACAATAAAAATTAGACGATCAGTAATCAATTAGTTTTAAACGATGAAGCAATTTTTTTTCTGCTTTTAAAACAGAGAAACTATATCCAACATAGGCCATGAATTTACCATAACTAGCATCAAAAGTTGAATTCTTTTTTCCTGTAAATAAAAAATAATCAAACATCCCCATGGCGCCAAAAAAATATCTTCCATTATCATATCCTACTCCAAGCCTCACATGCAACTTTCCTGCCCCACCAATCAAGTGCCGAAAAGTAGAATTATCATCCCGTTCATAAATTAAATATTCGCCACCAATACCTTGAACAAGTGAAGCTGTAACATAACACTTTTTTAAAAATACTTGTGTATAAATATATCCAAGATTCAATCCAAAATTTTGTGTATGGCCCTTCCGGATAAATGAAAGAGAATCGAAACTATTTCTGAAAGGAGAGGTAACCAAAGATGGACTGCTATTAACATCAAAATAAGAATAGTACACCCCTAACAGAAGCGAACCTGCACTTTTTTTCTGTTGCTCCACAAAAGAAAATGAATTTCCGTAGGAAAATTTTTTATGATTAACAATATAATAACTACTCACCCCCAGGTTGAATGAATTTACATCTGCTCGGATCGCATAAGGTTTATCACTTAAATAATTGCTGTATGATCTTGAATTCTTAATATAAAATCCGCTATAATATTGCACAAACATATCAGTAGTAAACTTTCTGCCATAAAGATTAAGCTGGTAGTCCTGAAACTTTGTTTTACCTTTAATATCAGAAGCGCCACCAAATACTTTAACTCCGGTATTGAAAATAAAACTTGCCCATCTCGAGCTTACACTTATTCCCAAACTATATTGGAGATTTGGTGCAAAGGTTAATTTGTTTCCACTCTTCGAATCAATTAAACTGAATTTTAAAAAGCGGGTAGAAAGGGGTACTGTGATTACAAATCTCTTATAATAAGATTTAATATAAGCAGTATCATAATTAACAGTTCGTTCCTGAGTAATTTTATAAGCAATACTACGATGGATCCACATCCATTTTTGCCTGAAAGTTTTGTGAGGAATATCCCAGATCGTTTTAACGGAAGTGTTTTTAGTTACTGCAGAAGAGTCTTGTGCAGTACATTTTAATGATGAAATGAACATCATACAAATAAATGCGTTCAAAAGAATTTTTGTTTTCATTTATTTGTAAACGATGTGTTGAAGGAATTACCCTACAACACATCGAATTATTTTATTACACTGCTTTATTACCACTAATAACTCTTAATAACACTGCAATGATGGCGATAACAAGAAGAATATGAATAATCCCCCCAGAATGAAAGCCTAAAAATCCGATTGCCCAAACAATAACTAATATTACTGCGATAGCATAAAGTAAATTTCCCATGTTTTTTTGTTTTAAGGTTTGCTATTAATTATTTAACTATTTTTCTTTTTTAGTTTTATCAGATTCGGTGTCTATTCCTGTTCTATCCGGATCAGTCTCTCTTCCGGGTTTATCGAATTTATTTGCACCTTTACTTTTTTCTGTGTGATCAGAACTTTTATCGGTACCCGTTTTATCTGCATCGTTATCTGCTCCTGATTTATCAGAGCCACCAGTTATTTTTTTATCCGAACTGCTGTTTTTCTTATGTGCGTTTTCCATTTTGTTTATTTTTCAGAATTTTCAGACACATTAAATATAATTTTTTAACTTTTTTATTTATTGTGCTTGCCTTTAGATTTTCCCGGATTTGTGCTGTTGGGGTGGTGTGGATTATTTGGGTTTTTGTACCATCCTTTATGTTTTCCGTTGTCCTTGCTAACAAATACCAAACAAGAGGATAGGTTAAGCAAAAGTCCGATGCATACTACTGATATCGCAAGTGTTTTCATTTTATTTATTTTTATATAGTTTGTAAAATAAGTTTTCACTGCATTAATTCCAATTTGCTGTTTTCTTTCAATTCTTCAATAATCGTTTCAAGTTCATCTATTTTCATTTTCCTTTCTAAGCGATCTTTTTCAGCAGGTTGTTGTGCTTTCCAATATAAAATTTGCAAGGCATTTTCATATTGCCTCAGGCTGTCTTGGGGCTGTTTTAATTTATTAAATATTTCAGCTTGAGCCCATAACAAATTCGTAAGCAGGCGCCCTTGTTCAAGGTCAAGAACGCCTTTTTTTAAAATCTCTGAAAGTTTATTTTTAGAAAGTTTACTTGAATTAATGCCAAAGGAATCCTGTATGGTGCTTTGAATAATGCTTAAGGCACTTTTCAATTTGGTCATTTCAGTAATACCGAATACTTCACCAAATGCATTAGTTGATTTTTCAATGAGCATTAAAATTAAATCCCTGTTTTTCATCTTCAGAACGTTATTTATAATTTTTAATCAGATTTAAAACATAAAGTAAGTTTCCAATCATTTTTGTTTTAATTTTTTATTTTACTGATTCGATATCTATTCTTGTTCCATCAAGGTTAATCTGTCTTCGGTGTTACTTTATTTTTTCAATAGCATGAAATATTAAAATCAAGTTTTCATGAATGAGTATTCAAACATTAAATTTCCATTAAATATTGTTTGATAAATATGCTCTTGGTCAAACAAATCAATAATCTTTATCAAAAGAAGGGCAGAAGTCTTTTTTTCTATTACAACTATAAAGTATTTCACATGATGTTATTTCGAAAATAATAAATAACATTTTTAATCCTCTAACTTAATTTTGTCAGCTTTTTTTAATGTTGCAATTATGTCCTCCAATTCATCAATTTTATTTTTTCTTTCTAATCGTCCTTTTTCAGTAGGTTGTTGTGCTTTCCAATGTAAGATTTGCAGCGCATTTTCATATTGTGTTAAGCTTTCATGAGGCTGTTTTAATTTATTAAATATTTCAGCCTGCGCCCATAATAAATTGGTGAGTAATCGCCCCTGCTCAAGTTCAATGTCGCCTTTTTCTAAAATCCCGGAAAGTTTATTTGTAGAAAGTTTACATGTATTAATACCAAAAGAATCTTGTATGGTACTTTGAATAATGCTCAAGGCACTTTTTAATTTGGTCATTTCGGTAATTCCGAATACTTCACCAAATGCGTTAGTAGATTTCTCGATTAACATTAAAATTAAATCCCTGTTTTTCATTGTCAGAATGTTTTATTTCTTATTTGTTTGTACTGATTTTAAAAATGCATCGCTAATCCGAATGTGGATACACCGGTTGACAGATCAAGAAATAATCCCGCTTTTTGATTTAAGTGATACTCTGCTCCGATGTGTGCATCCAGATACAATGGGCTAGCGCTCTGATATACATAATGATCTCCATAATAATCGGCATCCCAAACCACATTTCTGAATACAAAACCAACTGAACCAGCTGCATAAAAATCCCATTTAGGGTTAGCATGAAATAACTGATCAAAGTAATATGTACCTTTTACTCCAACAGGAACAGCAGTTACACGGTAAGAATATTGGCGATAATAATAAGGATCCCCACTCGGTTTATTCGGATTAACCCAATAATAGGAGTTGTGATACGAATAGATTCCGACAAATGGAGCCAGTGTAAAATTTCTGGCTACATTAAATTCATAATTTAAGGTTCCTACAGGCAAAGAATGACCTACATATCCGTAATAACCAATGCCGGCACCCAGATTTAATGTATTTCCGAATTTTTCAGAAACGGGACTATCCTGAGCATTACTATTCATAGTTAATGCTGTTAAGGAAACGATTGAGATAAAGATTAGCTTTTTCATGATTGATAGTTTTTATCTTCTCTATTTAAAATAAATTGAGAAAGGGTTTATTTATATAATTTATATCCAAGAGTGGCTTGGTACCAAACATTTTTATAACGTGGTGTAACAGATGTTCCATCTCCATTATTGTTCAGGACATCCCAGCCCAATCTTGCTCCAAGTGTAATATGTCTCAAATTAATATCGAATCCACCAACAACACCGAAAATATTTTTGCGAATATTATCATTCTGAAATTCTTGTTCTTGCGCAATACTTGTTGTTGCATTAGCAAATACATCACGTTGATTTAACAAATAAGAATATTGGGGTCCTGCAACAAGTGTAAAAAATTCACTCGGTTTAAAAGCTAATTGCAACGGAATATCAAGATAAGTAGTCGTTCTGGTAAAATCATATGTACCACCAAGTATTATCCCATTTGCTTTAAACCCTTTTTGTGAGATCAGCAATTCAGGTTGAATTCCGAAATATTTTCCGATTGGAATTGCCATAAACATACCTGCGGCTAAACCGAATTTCGGATCAGCATCAAACTTTTCACCCTGGGCATCATAAACATTTGAATAATTAAAACCTGCCTTCAGTCCGATTTGAAATTTTTCACGATTATCTGTTTCATTTTCCTGCGCGATACCGATACTTGTTATTAACACAAATAATGCAGCAATTATGGCTAACTTTTTCATAAATTTTTTTTTAATTTTTAATTAAAAGAGATGTTTACTTTTTACTACTTGTTAAATCGTTTAATGAATTCCCTAAATCATTCATCTCTGCATTAAATTCAGTTTTGAATGTTTCCCATTTATCTTTTCCCTCCGCTTTATAATCATCCATACGTTTTTTCAAATCCGTATTTTTTTGTTCTAATAAAGCAATTTTCATTTTGTACTCCGCTTTGATCTCTTTTTTTTCTTTTTCAATTCTTGCATCAAAATCAGCAATACTCTTTTCGTTTGTAGCAATTCTTTCTTCCGATTCTTTTCTGAATTTTTCAACATCAGCAGCATAATCCTCCTGCGCTTTGTTTAAATCTTCGTTAGCTTGTTCAACATTATCTTCTGCATTTTCCACTTTTTGAGCGGGAGTGCTGCAATTTGTTAAGAGTGTTCCTGCTACAAACGCTGTAAGAGCAAGGCTAAAAATTGATTTTCTCATATTGTCTTTATTGTTTTATTAATTAATAATTAATTCGTTTATAATGAAGCAATAAGCTTTTGTATTTCTTCTTTTGTTTTCCCAAGTTTTATTTGGAGCCGGCCTAACATTTCATCCTGTTTACCTTCTATTAATAATACATCACTATCAGTGAGCATGGCGAATTTTTGTTTTAGTTTTCCTTTGGTTTCATTCCAGTTACCTTCTAATTCAGTTAGATTTTTCATGATATTTTTTTATTTAAGTGTGAAGTAATTTCCACAGAACAAAGGTCAGCCCATTTAAAACCTAATGTGTTACAGAACTTTACTAATAAGTTACATCATTCACACATTTATTAGTTTGTATTTAATAAAAAAGCGCCATCCTTAAAAAGAATGACGCATAAAATAAATTAAAGAAATTTATTTTTTCATAATAATAAATTCAGTTCTTCTGTTTTTTTGGTGTTCCTCTTCTGAGCATTCAGAAACCACTTTTTCTTCACAAGCACATCCATTTACCAATTTTGCTTCACCATAACCTTTACCATAAATTCGCTCTGGTTTTGAAATTCTTTTTTTGATAAAGTCAGCAGATGCTTTTGCTCTTCTATCCGATAACTTCTGATTGTACTCTTTACTTGACCTGCAATCAGTGTGTGAGGTTAATTCAACAGTCAGGTTGGGATGTTCATTCAATATCTTAACCATTTTATTTAATTCAGTTTCAGCATCAGGTCGGATATTATATTTATGATAATCAAAATAAATTGTACTAAATTCAAATATTTTAGCTAAATCAGAACCTACTTGAATTTTTTTCTCAATAATTTCTTCTTTTGTAAGAAGTATCACATCTGCTTTTACAATAAATTCTTCTCCAAAAGTATTTGTAATACTATCGCCATCAATGTATTTTTCTTTATGACCAATTAATTTGAAACTTTGATTTGTTTCAACCAAAAAGGCATATCCTGCATCGCCTTTTGTAGTGGTAGTATCTATTACATTTCCTTTATCATTTCGTAAAGTAATAAACGTTTTTGGAATAGCAATTCCATCTTTATCCATTGCAATACCAATTATTTTTTTACCAATGTCTAACTTTAATATATCCACAGAATAAATATCATCATCTCCACTTCCACCGATCCTGTTTGAAGAAAAATAGCCCTTATTTGTCTTACCATCCACTATTATCGCAAAATCATCGTTCTGGGTATTTAATGGAAAACCTGCATTAACAACACCACCAATTTGGGTGCCATTGATCGCACAAATAAATATATCCAATCCTCCCAAGCCAAAACGTCCGTTAGAAGAGAAAAATAAAGTCTGTTTATTTTCTTCAAAGAATGGAAACAATTCATCACCTTCCGTATTTATTTTATTCCCAAGGTTTTCTGCTTTTCCCCAAGCACTTTTTTCGTCTTTACTAATTTTATAAATATCAGTTCCACCAAAGCCACCAGGCATATCACTGGCAAAATACATTGTATTTCCGTCAAAGGATAAAGCAGGCTGACCAACAGAATATTCTTTATTATTTAAAATAAACGGTTCAGGCGTTGACCATTTGTTATCAGCATAGGTGCGAAAATAAATTTCCAGTTTTACAACAAGTTCTTTTCTTTTGAGGTCGTAATTATTTTCTGTAAAAGCCATAAAAGTACCTTCTTTATTAAAACTGGCAGGACCATCATTCATTTTACCATTTAAACTTTTATCAAAATTTTCAGGTGTTTTTAATTGATTAGTTTCTACTTCGGAAACATACATATTCAAAAAAGGTTTTCCATTACGATTGGATTCTTTTGGCATTAACTTGTTGGTTCTGGTAGATGCAAAAACAATTTTATCTTTATAATAAGAAGTTCCAAAATCTTGTGCATCAGTATTTACATTCAAATGTTCAACTTTAAAATTACCATTGTCTTTAACTAAATTGCTAAACACTGCTTTATTTGCTTTATAGTCTTGTGCGCGTAAATCTTCCGGTTTTAATTCAACAAATTTATCCATCTGTTTATTTGACTCTTCGTATTTACCATCAGTTTTTAAAACCATGGCATAGTTGTAATAATCTTCAGGCACTACTCCAATTGTTGTAGAAATTAATTTTGAATACGCTTCTGCTGATTGCACATTTTGATTCATGTTATGATAACTTTTAGCCAACTTTCGCTGTCCTTCTATACTGAGATCTTTTTCCTTTGAATAAACGTCAATAGCTTTATCAAAAGAATAAACAAAATAGTATTTGTCGCCTTTTAATTCCTTTGCCGATTTCTCTTCAGCGATGGCATCGATACCAGCTAATTTATTCGTTGATGATACCTGAGCAATAGCATTGATGCTAATTCCGGTAAATATGATTATGGGGATAAGTAATTTTTTCATTTGCTTGTGTGTTTTTGAATTTAAAAATATCTTGGGGTGCGGATTTGTTTTTTATTTGGAAATATGATATCATATCTTAATGCAATTTCATGGCTTCCTTTGTTATACGTTGATGTTTTTAAGCCAAACGACCAGTCATATGAATAACCGATATGAAATTGTTCTGTAATGTCAAATCCTACTAAGGCTCCAACCGCATCACCTGTGCGAAACATGGCACCAACCAATAATTTTTTCATGATGATGAATGATGCTGTAACATCTGCCTGAACAGGAGCCGCAGTTGTCACTTTAATAAGCGTTGTAGGTTTAAAAGCCAGATTATCAGTAATATTAAGCACCGTACCTGCTATCAAAAAGTAATGCCTTTGTTCTTTTCCAATCAATGTACTTCCATTTTCCTGTTTTACTATTGAATAACTATTTTGTAAAAGATTTGGAACTGAAATACCTGCATAAAAACGTTCTCTTGAATAATACGCACCAAAACCAAAATTAGGTGTTACGTGATTACTGATATTATTTTGAAACACAGGATCCGCTTGTTCATCCAGCTGAAGTGAACTCAAGTTTGCTTGAAATATTTTCGCTCCTGCACTTAAACCAAAAGCTAATTTCGACTTTTCATTTAGCTTCATGATATATGCAAAATCAGCAAACAGCGATGTATTATTAACAGGACCAATTTTATCATTTGATACTGATAAGCCCACTCCAATATGCTCATTTTTTAAAGGAGAATGCATCGTTAATGTCTGTGTTAAAGGCGCACCTTTAAAATCAACCCATTGCGAACGATGGAGTGCTGTAATGGTTAAAGCTTCTCTGCTACCGGCATATCCGGGATTTACCATTAATGTATTATACATATAATGGGTGTACATTGGATCTTGCTGCGCACCAACATTTAAACTCCCCAGAGTTAAAATCAATACTGCTGTAATTTTTTTAAGTGTTTTCATTTTTTTTGTTTTTATTTTTCAATATTATTTTTCTATTCAATTTATTTATTTGTTGAGATAAATAGTTCCTTTAAAAATATCTGAACCATCTTTCAAATCTAGTATATAGAAGTAGGTACCAACTGGTAATTCATTTCCTCCAACTTGTAATCCTATTGTACATTTACCATCCCAGGTATTTTGGTAAGGACTTGCTTCGAACACTTTATTTCCCCAACGATTAAAGATCACGAATGTATTATCCGGGAAATTAAAAATTCCTCTGATCACAAATAGATCGTTTATGCCATCTCCATTTGGAGAGAATCCTTCAGGAATAAAGAAGTCTGTTGGAAATGTTTCAATTGATGAATTATTATTTGACATATCCGGATCAAGATTATTGCTATAGATTATGGCAGTGTTAACATAATTTCCTGTTGAATTTACAGTTGCTGTTACCATTAATGTTGCAGATGCTCCATTAATCATACTTCCGATTATCCAGACTCCGGTTGATGGGTCATAGGAACCTGCTGTTGTTGTTGATGAAACATAAGTATATCCGTTTTGTAATATATCTGAAACTTCAACGCCAGTTGCATTATCCGGTCCATTATTGGTTGCTACAATTGTAAATATTATTGTGTTTCCGATAAGTGGATGTATATTATTTACTGTTTTAACAATACTTAAATCAGTAGTTAAAGAACAATTATTTACGACAACTGTTACGGATGAAGGAACAGAAGTACAACCATCAGATAAAATGGTTACTGTATAAGAACCGGCATCTGCAATTGAAGCAGTAAGAATTATAGGATTCTGATCTGGTGATGAATATCCATTTGGACCAGTCCAGCTATAAGTTGCTCCTGAGATAGTTGCTGAACTTAAGTTAATTGCAGCTCCTAAACAAACCGGAGAATTGCTGCTTGCACTTGCAACAGGTATAGTATTTACTGTGAGTTGTGTTACGATAATACTATCACAACCATTAATTGTTGAAAGCGTATCGGTATAGTTACCTGTCACCGTGTAGGTATTTCCATTGAATACATAACTGTTACCTGAACAAATTGTCTGAGGATTGTTAGCATTGTAAACTGGATTTACTGTGAGTTGTGTTACGATAATACTATCACAACCATTAATTGTAGATAGCGTATCGGTATAGTTACCTGCCACCGTGTAGGTATTTCCATTGAATACATAACTGTTACCCGAACAAATTGTCTGAGGATTATTAGCATTGTAAACAGGATTTACTGAAAGCTGTGTTGCAATTATACTATCACAACCATTAATTGTTGAAAGCGTATCGGTGTAGTTACCTGCCACCGTGTAGGTATTTCCATTGATTACATAACTGTTACCTGAACAAATTGTCTGAGGATTATTAACATTGTAAACAGTATTAATTGAAAGCTGTGTTGCAATAATACTATCACAACCATTAATTGTTGAAAGAGTATCAGTATAATTACCTGCTAGCGTGTAAATATTTCCATTGATTACATAACTGTTTCCGGGACATATGGTTTGAGGATTATTCGCATTGTAAACAGGATTAATTGAAAGCTGTGTTAGAATAATACTATCACAACCATTAATTGTTGAAAGAGTATCAGTATAATTACCTGCGACAGTATAAGTATTTCCATTGATTACATAACTGTTTCCGGGACATATGGTTTGAGGATTGTTGGTATTGTAAATTGGATTTACCGAAAGTTGCGTTACAATAATACTATCGCAGCCATTGATTGTTGAAAGAGTATCACTATAGTTACCGGCCAGGGTGTATGTATTTCCATTGAATACATAAGTATCTCCGGAACATATGGCCTGAGGATTGTTCGTACTGTATGCAGGATTTACCGAAAGTTGTGTTACAATAATACTATCGCAACCATTAATTGTTGAAAGAGTATCACTATAGTTACCGGCCAATGTGTAAGTATTTCCGTTAAATAAATAACCGCTCCCTGCACATATTATTTGAGGATTGTTTGCATTATAAACCGGATTTACCGAAAGCGATACATTTACTGAAGAATCATTTGCTGCGCATGTTCCTGAGATTAAAACATTATAATTATATGCTGTATCCAATATGCTTACAGGATTGATTGTAAGTGTGGCAGAATTTGCACCAGAAATAGTTCCGGCATTAATTAAGTTTACCAATCCTTTTCTCCATTGATAAGTAAGACCAACTCCAACAGCACTAACTGAAAAACTTGCAGAGCCACCAGCACATGCTGTTTGATTTACAGGTGCTACAGTAATATTTATTGTATCAAGAATTAATGAAACATTTATGGAAGAATCATTTGGCGGACATGTTCCGGTTATTAATACATTATAGTTATATGCAGTATCAGAAGTACTCACAGGATTAATTGTAAGTACCGTAGAATTTGCACCTGAAATATTTCCTCCGTTAATTAAGTTTACACTTCCGATTCTCCATTGATAAGTAAGACCTGTTCCTGTTGCAACAACTGAAAAATTTACTGAACCTCCGGCACATGCTGCTTGATTGGTAGGTTCTGTGATAATAGTTGGGCCGGTGTTAACCATTAAAGAAACATTTATTGAAGTATCATTTGGTTGAGAAGATCCGAATACAATAACATTATAGAAGGATGAAGAATCAGCGATAGTTGCAGGATTAATAACTAGAATGGGAGAAGTTGCTCCGGAAATATTTCCTCCATTAATTAAGTTTACATTTCCTTTTCTCCATTGATATGTTAAACCGGTGCCTGTTGCCGTTACAGAAAAACTTACTGAGCCTCCAGCGCATGCTGTTTGATTGGATGGTTCAGAAGTAATAACAGGAGAAGAAATAGCACCGCAACTTCCTGCAGGTATGTTGACAGTTACCGAAGCAGTATTGACAGCACCAACTGTTGTAAGTGCTCTGCCATTAATTATCACTCCATTGGCTAAGCTGATTGCGCCATTGTTGCAAATAATCGTTCCGTTGAAAACAGAATAGTCATTTATACTCACTGCACCATCAACCATCCAATATATATTTTTTGATTGTGCACCATTGATCAAATTAACTTTTGAATAGGTACTTGTTCCCAAAGAACCTTTTATTTGGATAACAAATACAGCATTGGGATCGCCCAAGGCATTCAAATAAAGTGTATCTGTAAATGTTACAGATGCATTCATAATATAAGTATGTGGAGTAAGAACCAAGTTATTTCCAAACTGGGTAGGATACAACAACTCTATATCAGATGGTAGTAGGTTAAGATAATTATAAACATTTAGTAAGTCTGCTGAGCATGCTGCAGTTGAACCATCCGGTACAGGATGAATTGCACCTACTACAAATAATGGATTGTAACCTGTGGTTGTTCCTCCGCCATTTGATCCGATATCGCCTATTGCATGAGAATTTCCATCATCTGTTACCGGCCCGATAGAAGAAAACAATGCATAACAATCTACAGAGGCAAGTGTAGGAGCGATTGGTCCTGTAAGAACGGGACTGCCACAACCAATAGGTGTATATGCCAATGTCCCGTCAAGAGTAATTGCACCAGACGTAGAAAGTGCTCTTCCTTCAAGAGTATCATTAGTGGTCATACTAATTGCAGCATTGTTCGCAATAATAGTTCCTCTCATTGTCGTTGCCGGAGCCATGCTAACCATTCCTTCCACTTTCCAGAATACATTACATGCTTTTGCTCCATTTATTAAATGAACTTTAGCAGCAGCGTTTGTAGAAAAAGCTCCCTGTATCTGAAAAATAAATACAGCTGAAGAATTTCCCTGCCCATCCAAAGTAAGATCCAAGTTTAACGTTGCAGGAGTGGCGATAGAGTAAACACCTGCATTAAGAATCTGTCCGTTACCAAGTAAAGGTGCAGGAAAAAAAGTTGGAACAGTAGCGTTCAACTGGTTATAGGCAAGCGTAAGATCAGCAGCACAAGTGGCACTTACGCCATCATTGTCATGCATCACTCCGTTTACATTTCCGAAACCTGTGCTGGAACCACTGTTAGTTCCTACATTTCCTGTAAGATGAGAAATACCTGTATTGGTTACAGCTCCTGCAGTGGAGAAGAGAACAAAATTTGCTGCAGTTCCCAAGTTAGGTGCCTGTCCGAAATTTACTTTCGGAAAATTCAATAGCATGATAGCTATTATAATAAGTACTAATTTATTTTTCATTTTTATAAAATTTAGTTGTGTTTAATTTTCATGCAGCAAAGTTGCGTTGGTGCGAGACCTTATGTGTTACATAATATTTTTAAACAATTACATCATTCACACATTAACGATTTCTTTTTTTTATAAAAATAAAAAATCCTCAGAGCCTATTATTATTGGCATTGAGGACTTATAGTATTAAATAATTTATCTTATGAAATCAGTAAGATGATTTTATTTTGCTAATTTTTTTGTAATTATATTTTCATAAAAGATTAATTTTAGAATATAATTGAAAAAATGTTTATCATTAAATTATTTTTTGAGCCTGTTTAAATTTTACTTAAAATATATTATATGTCATTTCGAGCGGAAGGAAATGAAGAGAAATCTGTTTATCGAGGATATGATTTCTCCCGCTGGTCGAAATGACAGAATGGTAAAAATATCGGAATCAGATTTTTTTATTAAAAATTTAACAGGCTCTTACATTATTCATTTTCGTCATAAAGACGAAGCTTATTTTTGAGTGCACTAATTTCATTTTGCATGGAGTTTACTTTTTGCAATAAATGAGTGATGGTTTCGATCCCTTCTAAATTAATATCCAACTCGTAATGGAAACGAATAATTTTTTCTAATTGTTGTAGTTGGTTCACTTCAATAAACTCAGTTTCTTTAATGGTAGCAATTTCTATCATCCCCATTTTTTGTAATGAACGGACAAATGAAATTTCAATGTTGTGGTTCGTACAAAATACATCTACAGAAATTAAATTTTCGATTTGCATTGTTTGCGTTTTAAAAATTATGATTTAGATAATTCAGAAAATAGTTCTCTTTGTTTATCTGTTAAATTTGTTGGGATTTTAATAACATAGGTCACAAATAAATCTCCAAAATGTTTTTCATTTTTATAAACGGGGAATCCTTTGCCTTTTAATTTTATTTTACTTCCATTTTGTGTTTCGGGCTTTACAGTTAGTTTCACTTTACCGCTCAGTGTATCAATTGTAATCTCACCTCCTAATACCGCAGTATAAAGATCTAAATCTACGGTAGTATATAAATTATCTCCCAATCTTTTAATAGTTGGATGATTGGCAATTGAAAATTTAATGTACAGATCACCATTAGGTCCTCCATTTATTCCAGGTCCACCATGCCCGGGAATTTTAATTGTTTGTCCGTTTTCAATACCTGCAGGGATTGTAATTCGAATATTCTTCCCGTTTACAGCTAATGTTTTTGTATGGGTTTTATAAGCATCAATGAGTTCGAGATGCAATTCTGTAGTGTAATCTTCTCCTCGGTATTTTACCTGCCTGCCTCTTCCTGCGCCTGCTGATCCGCCAAACATGGATTCAAAAAAACTGGAAAAATCACCTTCCTGTTCAGCTCCTGTAAACCCTGTCCTTCGTGACCCGGATGATTGTTGTTGCTGCTTTGCTTTCTCAAATTCTTCGGCATGTTGCCAATCCGCGCCATATTGGTCGTATTTTTTTCGCTTTTCCGGATCGCTTAACACTTCATTTGCTTCATTGATCTGCTGAAAATTCTTTTTAGCGTTTGCATCATTCGGGTTAAGATCCGGATGATACTTTCTCGCTAATTTCCGATAAGCATTTTTGATGTCCTTTAACGCTGCTGTTTTATCAATTCCTAATATTTTATAATAGTCCAGAAAAGCCATGTTTTTGCTTTGATTAAATTTTAAAGAAAATGCTTGGATATTTTTCTTTTTTCATTTGCCGGTAAAAAAACAAATTTAATTTTTTGATTTTGTAATGCAAAAATTACATATATATCTTATAATACAATTTTAAATTTTTTAAGTTTAGTATGTAATTTCTGAGTTAAATATAGAGATACTAAAAATCAAATGCAATGCTTTTGGACACTCCGTCTTTAAAATTAAAATTAGAATTATTATTTTCTGTCAATGCCCCTCCTGTATTTTAAAATTCGGTAAAATCAACAATAAAATGTTCTTATATCTTATTATTAATTTTGATATCTTTTAACTGAATTCCAATTTCATTAATATTGTGGTTTATCTTCGTCTTAAAATTTTCCCATTTCACTTTCATCTCTTCATAGTATTCATCCATCTGCTTTCTTAGATCATTATTGTCTTTTTCCAAACTTATTATTGTTCTTAGTAATTTAGAATCTGCGTTTGGAATACCTTTTATTTCTTTTATCTTATTTTCATTTGCACGTATTTTCTTTTCAGTCTCTATCTTAAATTTTGTCCATTCATCAGGATTTTCATTCTTCATCGCTGACTCTAATTTCTTTGGCTCTTCAATTATTTCTTTGATAACGCTATCACTATCGTTTTCATTGGAGATCATTTTTTCTTCCTTAACTTGTTCAAAAGCATTATCCGTATTTTGTTCATGAGATTCACACGAAACTAAAATCATTACAGAAAAACAAACTGTTACAATTCTTAAAAAAAAATTTACGTTCGTGCACATATGCATACTCATTAGATTATTATTTTTCATTTCTATTTTTGAGGTTTTCCTTGGCCCACTTTTCCATAGTAAAAATCTGTTCGTACGATTTTGGTTTAATGCCATCAGTACCTGAAAATGGGTGATCGAGAAGAATAATAATAAAGAAAAACATGCCTATAACAACGCCCAATAGTGCATTCAGCGTCATGTGCATACCAGAATGTTCTATATCCAACAGGATGGAACAAACAATAGTGATAATTGCCCCAAAAATCATAGGTAACCATAAAGGAGGGGAAATTTCCGTTTCCATGGAAGTGATACGAAGTCCACGATAGGTGGCCAATTCATTCAAATGATTGAACATTTCCGCTACTAATTGAATTTGATATGGATTTTTAGGATTGAGGTGTTCCATTTTATAAAACACGTTGTTAAATGATTCAGTTGCTTTTCGGCTCGACTGCATGCGTTTCATGTTTGGAAACTCTTCATTAATTACCTTGTAAACGAAATCCAGGTAAACAATAATGAGTTCTTTTGATTCAAGGGTATCGGGATAAAACTTAATATCACGATATAACCCCACAGCAGAACTTCCTTCTTTACTCACATTGCCTCGAGTTTCATTCAATTGCTCCCATACTAAAAGCACAACAAAACTGAGTAATAATGCATAAAAACTGGCAATTGACAAAAAAAGAAAACCCGTCACTTCATTGTGTGACCGAAGAATTTTCACCCTTATGAATTTGCGAAAAAGAAAAGTGGTCAGTCCGGCAAAAATACCACCTACACAAACCAGCAAAAGAAAAAGTAAGAAGGGAGGTATTTGTAATAGATAATAAGTAATAGCCATTTTAGAAAATATTTTTTAGATATGAATTTTAAATTTAATTTTTGTAATGCTGAGTATTTTTATCACAGAAAGTATTACCTACTATTTAAAATAATCAAATCAAATCACTTCTACTTTCTAATGTAATTTTGTTCGAACCGATTTAAAATATCAGAAGTTGTATTTAATTCTGCTAACTGATAGATTTCTATTATTTAGACTTATTTCGATGTTCCAAGATATATCTATTCAATATGGTTGTTAAGGAATTATAATATGCATTTAAATTTTTTAAAGTTATTTCAGGATGTTTTTCATCAGGAATGGTTACCGGCATCTCTTCTAAATATTTAGATAACTCAGGATATTGATTTTGTATATTCATTGTAATTTCTAAAATTTTTAAATTCAGTTCCTTTTCCGTTTCTTCTTTAATTAAACTCTTATCAAAACTTTGTTCATAAAGAGCCGGTTGAATTTCTTTTTCGATCTTTTCAATTTTTATATTTAACTCGGCATTAGCTTTTATAGCAGTAGTTATTTTTTTATCCTTCGAATTACTTTCCATTGCTTGATTTTTTTAATTATTTTAAAAACAGGTCGCCACTAATATTATCATCCATCAGGTAAAATATTTTAGTTTAATAAGTAATGTTCCATATTTTATATAATGACATTCCGTAGTATAGTATCATTCAATTGTAATCTATATAAACTAATTTGCAATCGACTAAAAGTACAGTTGTGTCTTTTACTTCCACATTTCATACATTTTTTTGCTACCTCCAATAAGGTTTCCAATTCAAACGGTTTTACGATATAATCGTCTGCTCCCAGTTTAAAAGCTTCAATCTGATCATTTTTTTCAGCCATAGAAGTACTGAAAATAAAAGGTATTTCAGCAGTTGTATCGGTATCTAAGAGTTGACGCAAAACTTCGTGACCGTTCATTTTAGGCATTAATACATCGCATATAATTAAATCCGGCAAATATTTTCTGGCTAGCTCAACACCTTTTTTCCCACTATTGGTTAAGAGAATCTTATAACCCTCCATCTCCAGATACTCCCCTAAGTTTTCAAGGATATTAGCATTGTCTTCAATTAATAAAATTGTTTTCATGGTCGCTGGATTATATTGGTTAACGAAATAGTGCAATGCAAAACTTCCGGATTTGGTATTTTTTAAAATACAAGAATTATATTTTTTAAAAAATTACTTTTTTAACAGCTGATTACCTGCTGATTCTTTAAATTGTTTTATCAATATATTTCGGAACTCATCAATCTCCTTCTTATTTGATTCTAAAGTGTGCGAGGTAACCAACGACCTTTCATCTTTATTACTATGCTGACTTGAATGTGTAGATATCTGCATGGTGAGATTAACAATATCATTCATTATCTGGTCGGATTTGCTTAACATTCGATGTAATATCTGTATGTTGTTTCTCGTTTTCATTTTTTTTATATTTAAATATTTACAAAAAAACAGGGTTCATTTAATAATTGAAATGTCAATTAAATTTTATTATAAATTAGATTTTATTGATTAATCAATTTGAAAAGTTCGGATAAATTCGGAGATAGAATTATTTCTGTTCTGCGATTTTTAGCTTTACCCTCTGTTGTTGTATTATCCGCAACCGGGTAAAATTCACTTCTACCCGTAGCAATAATATTATGTGCATCAACTTTGTAATCATTAGTTAGAATACGGACAATTGAAGTAGCCCGTTCTGTACTTAATGACCAATTGTCTTCATATTTTCCTTTCATGGGAACATTATCAGTATGACCCTCAATCACCACACTAATATCCGGAGTTGAATTAAGTACAGTTGCCAATGATTGTAAAGCCTCTTTTCCTTTAGGATCAACCACTGCACTTCCTGATTTAAATAATAATTTTTCCTGAAGTGAAACATAAAGCTTTCCATCTTTTATCGAAACACTTAATTCATCAGGTTTAAAATTGATCAGCGCATCCGCTACTGTTTTTTTTAGTTTATTGACAATATCCTTCTGCGATTGAATTAATGTTTGCATATCTTTTAATCGTTTTGCTTGTTCTGCAATAGTCAATTTTGAATTTTCAATTGTTGTTTGGGAACTGGATGAAAGATTTGACATCGCTTTTTGTATTTCCGATTTTTCTTTTTCCAGATCGGCAACTTTTGAATTACAACTATTCAAATTGGAATGGGTTCCAATGCTATCCGTTTGTAAATTTTTTACCCTTGCTTGTTCGCTTAGTAATTTCTTTTTTGAAACACATGATGAAGAGACAAGAATAAAACTTAATAAAATAAATGTTAATTTTTTCATGATTATTTTAGATTTAGGGTTTATTAATTTTCAAAACAAAGTTGAGAAACTCAGAAACATTGATTGTTGCAAAACTTTTGAAATAAGTTACATCATTCACACATTAAAAAATTTGTTTCCTGTTATTTGTAGTGTTGATGCATGTGAGTATAAAATGCGAAGGGCCGAATTTTTATTCCTCCCTTTGTATCCATTCGATACAACTATACAAATTTCCCTACTATTTATAATATCTCTTGTTGTTTAAAACTTTTTTCAAAAGAGTTACTCCTAATTTCACTCCGATTCAATAAACAACATAATGAAACATTATTTTTTCTTTCCGTTTCCCCCACCATGCTCATTTCCTTTTTTTATGTTTTTTTCATTCCCTGGAGATCCATGCTTATCTTTAGTTGGCTGAACATTTTTTCCATTACCCTGCTTTGCTTTCTTATTTGAGTTCCCCTTAGAATTAGTGTTTCCTTTTCCGGGTTTCTCGCCATTCGTTTTTTGGTACTGCCCCTGATAACCTTTTGCATATTTTATTTTATGTTCTTTAAAATAAGAGTAAGGCGTATTTCCATGATAATCGGTCATCACTACTTTATATCCACCATATAAATCATAATTTCTGTACATCCTTGGAAGATAGGATCTATGGATCCATGCTCCCCCACTATAATAAATAAACATAGAGGATTCAACATCATAATAAGCTTCAACATCCGGTATGTAATAATAACGCACTTCTGTATATCCAACCGGTCCCCACAGAGGAGGAGTGCCAATATTTACATTCACTGAAACCTGTGCCTGTAAAGTGTTTACAAAAAACAGGACAAATCCGATAATAAGCAATTTTAAAGTTTTCATAATATTTAGTTTTAGAATAATTTAATTTTTAGAATAAGAATGTCAATCCTATATAACCTGATTTTGTATCCACATTAGCATGATCCAAAATATAATAGGAATTTTGTTCGGTAGTAGCAGTAGGCTTGCTGATATTTACAAAACCATATACACCTCTGAAACCAAGATCAAGACGAATTGTTCGTGTTGTATTAAGGGCAAATTCAAGGCCGGCACCATAAGCAAAACCTATGTCACTTTTTTTTACTGCCAGCACTGCTGTTAATGTATCGGTTCCGGCTGAACCTGATCCACTAACACTTGATCCAACATTATATCCGAACTGAGCTCCTAACACTGCGTTGAGATTAACCGGCCGGGATTTTCCTGTATTAAGAGAAAGTAAAATAGGAAGATTAATATAACGAATGTTGATTTTACGCTCCAGGTCCTGATCTTTATATTTTTGCGAAAGCGAATTGTAAATAATTTCTCCTTGTATTCCGACATGGTTAGTGAAATTTATTCCTAACAATGCTCCTACTCCGTAACCCAGAGTTACTTCTCCTTTTATTGTTCCACCTGAAGAAGTTTGCATATCAAACGAAGAAAAGGTTGGCATAAAACGAGCCCCGAATTCTACTACATGAAAAGATGGCGGTGGTGCAATAACGTGTACAGTGTCTTGGGCTTTTATAGTTGTTCCAAAGAACAAACTCATTAAGCCGATTGTAATAAATGGATTTTTCATAATTTTTTTGTTTGATTGGTGAATTAATTTTCACAGAACAAAGGTGGAAAACTAAATACCGGCAATAGTTACAGAACTTTTTTAATAAGTTATATCATTCACACATTTGAAACTGCAACGGTAAAAAAATATTAATTAAGTCTTACCCGGCTTTATTGGGGATCTTGTTATAGCGATTTCAGATGGAGAGGATTTATCTGAAAACATGGTGACATAAGTAAGGGGGAACTAATGGTGACAACCATTGCCATGTCTCTCACTAAGGACATGTTTCCTATGAAGGCCATGATGCCCATTTATGTCTCCTTCTCTTCCATGCCCGCTAACACAAATAAAACATGAAGACAATAGAGTTAGCCCTGCTAACATTATGATAAGAAGTAAAAAAAATATTGATTTAATTGTTCCCCTCATATCGTCCGCTTTTCGGTCATCCATCCAGCTGCACCATTACATTAGTTCGTTTTTCAATAGTTCGCAACCTTTACACGCACTCATAAGCTTTTAAAAAATCAGCGTTCACCTTCGGCTTTTTCAGCGCGTGTAATTGTCTTTTAATGGAGTATCTACCGTATCGTTTTTACCATCAAGAAAAAATATTTTTTGACGTTTTTCATGGTAATAAATTTTAATTTATTTTAATTATGGTTAGTCAATAATAAATTCGGCATTTGATTTTAATTCAATTTCATTACTTACAACTGAATTACCTGCTCCAGTTCCTATTAAAAAATCCTTTCTATCAAGTTTTCCGGTAATAGTAAAGCCCACTGAACTTTTTTTAGTTATTGGATTTAATGCTCTTCCATTATAAACCACATTTAACGAAATTGGTTTTGATATGCCATGTATGGTGAGAATACCTTCTAACTTATAATTTTTTCCACTAATCTTTTTGAAAGAAGTGCTTTTAAAAGTGAGTGTAGGGTATTTAGCAACATCAAACCATTTTTCGCTTCTTAAATCGTTATCTCTCAATTCAATGTCAGTATCAATAGATTTAACATCTGCTGTCATTTCAATAACAGCATCTGTAAAATCTTCTTTTTTTGCTTTTAGCGTTGCTGTAATATTTTTAAATCTTCCTTCTACATGAGAGATTCCAAAGTGCGTTGCGCTAAATCCTACTTTTGTATGATTTTTATCCAATGTATAAATGTTTTGTGCAACAGTAATCAATGTGATTAAGAACACTGAAATAGTTACAAGTACCTTTTTCATTTTTTCTTTTTATATTAATTTGATAACAGAACAAAAATCAATATTCTCAAAAGAACGTATGTTACAAAAAAAATTCAAAATGTTACATTATTCACACATAACAAGTGATTGTATATTTATTAGAATTGTTTATTGGAAAATAATTTGAGGACAAAGTAAAAAGTAAGCAAACTACTTTTCAATGAACTAAATCAACTATTTTTTTGATTTAGTTCAATTAGGGGAGGTTTTTTAGAAATTTGGTTTAACCGTATAGTTAAGCAACATTTTTAAATATATTTCAAAACTCTAGCTAAAATAATTTTAAACCAAGCTGTGTAAAGGGTTGGATATAATCGCATATTTTGTTGAATATCAGGAACAGACATATATTTCCATTCAGCTACTTCCTGAATATTTATTTTTGGATCTTCATTATAATATCCAATAAACACATGATCTAACTCATGTTCAGTTAGGCCATTATCTAATTCGGCCTTGTAGATAAAATGAAAAACACTTTTCAGTTCACAGGAAAATCCCATCTCTTCATTCAACCGTTTATGCACCGATTCTTGAAAAATTTCCTCCGGTTGAGGATGACTACAACAAGTATTTGTCCAAAGGCCACCTGAATGATACTTATCCATTGTCCGTCTTTGAAGCAATAGTTCTCCTTTAGAGTTGAAAACAAAAATGGAAAAAGCACGATGAAGTTCTCCTTTTTTATGAGCCTCCATTTTTTCCATTGTTCCTCTTGGAACATCATTTTCATCAACCAGAATGACCTTTTTTTCTTTCATTTTTTCTACAAAATTATGCTTTACAAATACTACTCTTTTGTGAATATAAGAATTATAGAGCGATTCAACATTCAAAAATAGTTCACGTTTTTTAGAGCCTGTTTAAATCTTACTCAAAATGAATTATATGTCAATTTCGACCAGAGGGAGAAATCTCATTTTTAGTCTAATTTTATTGAGATTTCTCTCTCCGGTTGAAATGACAGAATGGTTAAAAATATAGTAAATAGATTCTTTTATTAAAATTTAAACAGAATCTTAATTAGTTTGAAAAATATTATAAAATTAAATAGTGCTGAAGATAACTTTCAAAATATTCCACATCTTCGATATTGGACCGATAAGCGATATACATATCCGGTCGAATAAGATAGCACCCGATATTCTTAATTCCAAATCGATCGTACAGAATTTTTGTTTCTGTTCTAAAAGGAATGATTTCAAAAGATAAAAGACCTTTATATTTTTCAGAAATTCTTAATATTTCAACCGGAGGAGAACTTTTAGTAAAAATGAAAAGCGTAAATCCATTTACCTTTATTTTCTCCTGAATATTTATTTCCTTCTCTTTATCAGTAAATACCAAATAGGGCAGCCTGTCACCTGGTTGCGGTGAATTAACAGGGAAATTCCCTAAAGATGCATAATATGATAATGGACTTTTCCGATAGTGGATACCAATTTCAGATATCGCATTGAAACAATATTCGCGAATGATTTTATGTTTTTCTATAAGTGGCAATATCCATTTCATCAAATGGGGAAGTACATGTATACGAAATGTTTTGGTAATATTATTTTGACTTGTTACCAGATTATATATTCTACCGGTAGAACGAACTAATTTTTTTGCGATGTTTTTTCTTTCTGAAGAATAAGTGTTCAAAAGTGTATTTTTTGCTTTTCCCTGAATTACCAACATCAGTTTCCAAGCCAGATTGTAAGCGTCTTGTAATCCGGTATTCATACCTTGTGCACCAACCGGAGTGAAAGTGTGGGCTGCATCTCCAATTAAGAAACACCGATTGTGTTGATAGGATAATGCATATTGCTGAAGCGAATGAGATACAGAAAACCATTCGGGGGCATATAACTTTATTTTCATTCGAAGCCGTTCAGCAAATTTATCTTCTATGTCCTCAAATGTAATATGATGATTGCCTTCCAGCTCTTTTGGAATAACACCATCTATACGTTTCCTTCCATTTTTCATCGGAAAGAATCCGGAAGTGGAAGTATCAGAAAATGAAAAACATATTTCATCTGCTGGCAAATCAAGTTCTGCCTTGCAATCAATTATAAATAAAGATACAGGATGATTTTTACCGACAAAGGGGATTTTTAATTGTTGGCGAACAATGCTATGCCCACCGTCAGCAGCAATTAAGTATTTTGTTTTTATTGTTTCTTCATTTCCATCAGCGAGTTTCAAAACGGAAGTAACACCAGTTTCGTCCTGAAAAAAACTTATTAATTCAGTTTTTCTTTCAATAGAGCAACCTTGCTCGGAAACAAAGTCAATTAATAGTTGCTCCGTTTTTGATTGTTCAATCAGATATAGATTTGGAAACTTGCTCAGGTTGCGTCCAATATCTTTTAAAGAAATCTGAATTGTTTTTTTTCCATTGAAAATAATACTTAAATCATTAGCTATAATTGCTTCTTGTATAACTTTTTCAGCAATCCCCATTTGATTAAATATTTCGATACTTCTTGCATGAATAATTAAGGCACCGGAATAAGTAGAAGGGTGTTCTTTTTTATCAATAATGCGAAAATGAACACCACAAATTGCCAGCTGGCAAGCCATCATCAGGCCTGATGGTCCGGCACCGACAATCATCACCTCACACTTGTTTTCAGTTTTCAGTTCCTGCATAATTATTAAAGACAAAAAGTATTATTTCTTAATTACACTGATTTTTCCATCACGTTCAATATATGCACTTTTTATTTCATCCAATGATTCTACATTTCCTTGTAAACGAATTCCTTCGAGTAAATCTTTATCGGTAATAAAAAATCTTTTCATATTTTTTCGAATAATTGTTTTGTCTTTGTAAATTATTTTTGCATTCCCTTTTATCAAACTTCCAAAAAGATCACTATATAAAGCGATCCAGGCAAATAGACGGTGTAAAACAACAATAACTAAAGCTGCAATAACTGTTGATATAAATGGTGATGGCCCTATAACAGCCCTGCCTAATATTGCTCCCAATAAAACACTTATCACATTATCGAATGGCGAATTCATTCCGAAGGTTCGCCTACTGGAAAATCGTATGAAAATCAGTGCTATTAAAAATATTATAAAAGCACGAATAGCCATTTGGAAAAGACTTAACTCTCTTCCTTCGCCAATTACCTGATAAAATATGTTCATTTTTATAGCTAAGAATCAGGCGTGAATTCCTTCTTTGGTTTCTTCTATCATTTTTTTGCAAAAAGCAGGTAAATCTTTTGGACTTCTGCTTGTGATGAGGCCATTATCCACCACAACCTCTTCATCTTTCCAATCTGCTCCTGCATTTATCAGATCTGTTTTAAGAGTTTTATAAGAAGTTACCCGTTTTCCCTTTAATTTTCCTGTTTCAATAAGTATCCAAGGTGCATGACAAATAGCGGCTATTGGTTTCCCTTGCTCGAAGAAATCCCTGACAAATTTTACAGCCAGTTCATTAACCCGTAATGAATCAGAATTTATAACGCCACCAGGTAATACCAATAAATCATAGTCTGTGGATATGGCTGCGTCAATGGATTTATCAACTTTAAATTCATCTCCCCAGTTTTTATCTTTCCATCCTTTTATTGTCCCTGATTTTAATGAGATTATATCTATTGCCATTCCTTCTTTTTTTAAAACTTCTACCGGTTGCTCAAATTCTGATTGTTCAAAACCATTTGTTGCAAGAACAGCAGCCTTTTTTTTCTTTAATTGATTTTCCATAAATATGATTTTAAAATTTTGTGTCTCTTTTTATTTTTGATAAATACTCTTCAAGTCTATCGATACTTTGTTTCCAACCTTCTTCTCCACCCTCCAGATAGGGCTCTCCCTCCGGAGTAACTTTAGAAAACTTAGAAACCATTTCAAATTTTGTTTTACCACCTACTTCGTTGAGATTGATTGTTGTCATTTCTTCAAATAATGATTTGCCTTCTTTATCCAGCGCAGCGCTTGTAAAAACAAGACGTTCGGGTTTAATAATCTCCAGATAGTATCCTTTCATTGGGTAAATTGTTCCATCTGGCCCTTTCATTTCAATATAAATAGCACCGTTTGGACGAACATCTATTTCACAAACCGGAGTGGTGAATCCCTGAGGTCCCCACCATTTAACCAATTGATTTGGGTCTGTCCAGGCATTCCACACCAACTCTTGTGGTGCATTTAAAATCCTGGATTGAGTAAGTTCTTTTTTTTCTAATATGATTGCCTTTTTTTCCATTGCATTATTTTATTTATTTTTTTATTAATTCTGTTTTAGATCATCCATTAATGTAACATAATGCTTCAATCATTAGCAATTACAATGTACCTGAATGGCCAACTCCATTTCACTGAATAATTTTTAAACCCTGCCCTTTCAAGTAAGGATATTAACTCATTTTTTTTAAACCCTCTCCTTACTGAAAGAGGAGCATCATTTTTTACCAAATAGGATTTTGAAAATAAAGTGGTAAGTACTTTAATGCTATAATAAGCCAGCCAATTACGGTGCAAGTCATTTGCAAGAATAATGCACTGATTAGCTTTTCCAAATTTGAATAAACTAATTATTTCTTCATCCGTAAGATGATGTAAAAACAAACTGCAATGAATTACATCTATTTGTTTAAGGAGCTCTTCTGAAATATTCCGGTAGTCGTCACAAATTAATTTTTTATTATAGAGCGCAGATAGGTTGTCTGTTGCGTATGTTACACAATCGCTTTTTAAGTCAACTCCATAGAAAAATATCTTTGTTTTGCTTTTATCCGCAAATTTGGAAAGCTGTTTTATAGAATCTCCTCCTCCAAATCCAATATCTAAAACAGTACTAACTTTATTTTTTGTCTTTAATATATGACCTAGTCCTTTTTGGGAAGCATTATATCCGCCCAATTGCTTATTGATAATATCTAACTCGGTTAGGTTCCGATATAGATCTTTGGTTGCAATAGCACTATTGTCCAAATATTCTTTTTCATATGATCTAAATCCGAATTGCATAATTTTCACTAACGTATTTAAGTTTATTCTTGAGTGCTGTATCTACAGAAGATAGACTGATCATTTCAATACTCAATCCTGGTCCAAAAGCGCAAGAAAATATTTTTTTGTTTCCGGCATGTTCGGTTTTTTTTATTTTATTGAAAATCCTGTTTAAAATAAAAAGAATAGTCGGAGATGACATATTACCATATTTTTGAAGTATATGCATTGAATCTTCAACATTACTTTTGCTCAGTTGAAGACTGTCCTTAACGGCTTCAATGATCCTGACACCACCTGGATGAATTGCCCAATAGTCAATTTCACTAGCTCTTTCGTTCAGAAAATCAGCTACCACCTTATTTATATTATCTTTTATGGCGCTAACAATATTCTTGCTCAGGAACATTCTAAATGCTGATGAAGAAATATTCCAGGTCATTAGATCCAAAGTATCAGGAATACAAACCGAACCGATAGTATCGATCTTTAAAACTACTTTATTTTTTAAATGTTTGCTCTCATTACCACATACGAACACAGCAGACGCCCCATCAGCAAATAGTAAATTAGAAATAATATCTTCATCCACATCAGAAGGGTAAAAATGCAAGGAACAAAGTTCAGCACTTATAATTAAAATACAGGCTTCAGGATTTGCCTCTGCTATATAATGTGCTTGTTTAAGCGCTTTAATCGCAGCATAACAACCTAAAAAATTAATGGCCAATTTTTCAGTATGTTGCAAATTGTAATGTTCTGCTATAAAAAATTCAATGCCTGGAGCAAATAGTCCCGTGCAACTGACAGTTATAAGGTGTGTAATATCACCCGCTTTAATATTGTTTTCCGATAGTAAGTTATCAATTGCTTTTTCTGCAAGCGGCATTATCTTTTTCTTATACAGTTCCATTCTTCTTTCAACCGGCTGCTTATAATCTCCCTCTGCATATAATTCGTATTTATTTCCATTATAGTCCGGAATACAACTATAACGGGTATTTATTTTTGTTTTCTTATTTAATAAATTTAACTTTTTAGTAAGATGGCTTGTTTTTTCAGGCGGAAAAGTCTGTGAATAAAAACGAACCACATCTTCCTTTTCAATTCGGTATTCGGGAACAGCGGTTGATATATCTAGGATGTATGACATATTGCTTATTTAATTATTAATATTAAGAAGTAAATATTGTTGAGCATTGATGAAAGCACAAGCATGGTCATCGCATTTTTAAAATTTATGTGTGTTTTGTTTTTAAATGATCTTAAGCCCCATATTATAAAATACGCAGTGGATGGCAACATTACGATGTTAAAAAGCCAGAAATTATTTATGGTGATATCTCTTTGAAAGGAAAAATAAATAAACAACGTAGCCAATGAAAACATTAACGCGGAAAAAATAAATGTTCCTTTGATTCCAAGCAACATACTGAGTGTTTTGACACCATCTTTCCTATCCGAATCATGCTGGTAAATTTGAGTGATCGGGTATATTGTTCCAATAAAAAAAGAAGAAGCAATAGCTGAAAATACGACTGATTGATCTGAAAACAACTTAACCGAGGACAAAGCAAAAATATTTGCACAGAATATCCATGCGCCTTGAAAAAAGAATACTACTAAAAAACCTATAATTGGAAATTTCTTGAGCCTGATTTTTCTATTGCTATATAGCCGTGAGAAGATGATGTAACCGACAACAAAAATTGAAAAATAAATATTTATTAAAAAGGAAAACAAAATAGCTGCTCCATCAAAAATAGCTGCTACATATAATAACAATTTTGTTGGTTGGGGTGGAGCCGCTAATCCTCCGATTGGACCTTCATCCTGGTCATTATAACTGTTATATCCATTACTTGAAGGGAAAACTAAAATGTGCCAGGTAATTAAAACTAAAAATAGTTGGTAATTGATTTCAGGATGAATAATGTAAAAAGAAAATAAAGATATAGGCAGTAGAAACGCTGAAAAAGGAAATCTAAGTAGCTTAATAGTATCTTTGACCTGACCCATCTTTATTATTTTTACTTTCAACATTCAATATAAGTACACAAACATAGCCCCTGTTAAAACGTAAACTATTACACAAATTTTTTTAATACTTACATCATTCACATATTTGTGTCAAGTACAAAATAATTGAGGCCGATCTTTCAGATCATTTTTTCTTTAACGAGAAGATGAGCTTCGGAAGTAATAGAGGTTTTTAATGCTTTTGAAACCGGGCAGTTTTTTTCAGCCTCTTTAGTCACTGTAGTGAATTCATCAGCTGTTATCCCTGAAACATCCCCGGTGATAGATAAATGAATATTCGTGATATTTAAGTCTATTAATGTAACAGTTGCTTTGGTATCTAATGATTTTGGAATTAAACCTCTTTTGCTTAATATATCTGCAACTGACATCGTAAAACAACCGGCATGTGCTGCACCAAGCAACTCTTCCGGATTTGTACCTTCCACCCCTTCTACAAATCGAGATTTATGACTATAACCGGCTTCTTTTAAAATCCCGGTTTGAGTACTTACTGTGCCTTTACCATCTTTAATGTTACCCTGCCAATGAGCCTTTGCCGTACGTTCCATATTGCTATTATTTTTTAGAATAATTATTAATTCATTAATTTATTAATTATGTTCATTTTAAAATTATAAGACGCTGTTTAAATTTGTTTCAAAATTTATTATATGTAGTCCCATACGGGACTATATCTTAATACGAATCTGATTTTCTAGCAATATCTCGTCCCTACTGGACTATTTTTGCTCCGTTAGGAGCTAAATATTGGTAGTAATGACAAAAAAAGAACAACCCTCCTTTAGGGGAAATATAAATTATTAGAAATTAAATTTAAACAGGCTCTAAGAATATTTGTTTTTAAAAAAACACATTTTTACATTACAAAAGTGTGCAACTCTTCCTCCATAGTACATGACCAATGTCAAAACATAGTAGTGATTTTTATCAATAAAACAAAATGATTCGTTTTTCTATCTCCGATACAGAGTATCGCGGTATTACGAAAAAACTTCGGCTAAAAAGTCAATCATCATTTTGCAAAACTTTTTGATGTAAAAGAATATTCTTTGCGCAAAACCTACTTCTCGCAGTAAAACTGCGGGTATTATTTGAATAAAAGAAATAGGGTGTTATAAATAATCAAATTTATTTTTTCAATATCTATTTATGATTTAATAAAACTTTATTCATAAAAAAAGAAGTTCCGTTAGTAAAGTCTTTTTTAAAAACCGATCAACGGATAACAAGCTCGTGTACCTTTTCGTTGGTCATGGAAGGAAGATTGGGAAATTTCCATGTTCCTGATGCCGTTCAGCCAACCTGACAAACCGATAAAGACCTTACTAAACCAGAACTTCAAATAATCAATGAACATTTAACAGGACGTTGTTTTTTTTAACCTCCAGAATTCTTGTTTCTTTGGGATGCGAAGGTCTCTAATATTTTTAATTTATATGATACGAAATTTTTCCTTCTCATTTGAAAATTGTTTTCAAGTCAAATTAATATTATTTTGACTTCTCTGATTTAGCATGTCCATCTTTCATAAACTCATGATCTTGCATAAATTCATGTGTTTTGTCTTTAACTGTTTCACTTTGTTTTTTGATCTCTTCAAGAAAGTCGTTGAATTTTTCTTTCATTGCATCGGTAAGGTCATCTGATTTACCGGCTAATTTTTTACGTGTATCACTTCCTTTTGCCGGTGCAAATAGAATTCCAAGAACTCCGCCTACGGCAGCGCCTAATAATAATACTCCAATAAGTTTTGCGGTGTTGTTTGAATTTTCCATTTTTTTTGTTTTAATTGTTTATACTATTGAATTATTTTTGTTGTTTTTCTTTGGTTGTTTAGGAAATTTCTCCTTTTTTGTTTTATCCGCTTTCGTATCTATTCCAGTAGAATCAGGATTAATTTCCAATTTTGATTTCTTTGGTTTATTATTTTTTACAGTTTTATCTGCATCATTATCAGTTCCCGTTTTATCAGAATCTACATCCGGACTGGTAAAGTCGGGAGAATGAGAACGTTTATTTTTTTTTCCACTTTTTTTTGAGACGTCCTGATTTTTCATTTTGTAATTTATTATTGAATTTGTTTATTGTTGCATCATATGAAATTCTTTTTATCATTTCCATCCATGTAGTACTACCAAAATTGTATTTCTTCTAATTTTAGGATATACACTGTTTCTGATGACTGATATTTCCAATCCAGCATTTAACGTAGCTTTTAATTCTTTTTTTGAAGAGAATCCTGTTTATCACAAGGATGAAAAAAAACATTTAGAAATCAGACATAATTTTCATATTTATTTTTAGTTTATTATAAATTATTTTTCACGCAACTAAGATGCGTTTCTATGTTAACCAAATCCATAACAATTGTCAAACAAAACGGTGATTTTTATCACACAAATTTATTTTGACTTCTCTGATTTAGCATGTCTATCTTTCTTAAACTCATGATCTTGCATAAATTCATGTGTTTTGTCTTTAACTGTTTCACTTTGTTTTTTGATCTCTTCCAGAAAGTCGTTGAATTTTTTTTCATTGCATCGGTAAGATAATCTGACTTTTTCAATTTAAAATTTCCTTTTTAGAATTTAATTATTGTTGAACCATGTGAAATTCTTTTTTATCATTTCCATCCATGTAGTAATACCAAAATTGCTTTTCTTCTAATTTCAGAATATACAATGTTTCTGATGATTGCAGATTAATGCCTGTTATCCGGATTTCTCTATCATTATTTTGAAAAGTCCAGGCACCGGTTCCATACATGCTTCCCCACATATATGAATAGTTACCATCCTTTGTATATGTTTCAGAATAATTTGAAACTAAAGAAGTGTAATCGTTTCCATTAATTTTATAATTATCCACTATCCAGGTGTTAGCAACACGCTCTGTTCTCGAATGAATACTTAATAAAGGTCCTTCAGGATATTTTTTACAACTTTGAAATGTTGTGCTCATTAACCCTGCAAATAGGATAATTACTGTTGATAATTTTATTCTGGTTCTCATTTTAAAATGTTTTAATTGTATAATAATTTTGTTTAATTTTTAAAATATTATTTCCTAATTCAGAGCTAATAATGTCTCTATTTGTAAATAAATATCATGATTACCTCATCATTTCGGTATCGAAAGTATCACTTGCTTTTTCCAATTCCATAATTGACTCCTTCTGACCATTATTTATGAGTTCTACTTCACAAGAAATCGTTATCTCATCACCTATCATGAAGCCTCCTTTTTCAGAACTCCATTCAAGTCCCCAATCGCTTCTCTTGATTGTTCCATTAACTGAATACCGTGCTTTTTCATTCCCCCAAGGATCATTTATTATTCCTCCGAATTGTACGTTTAATTTTATATTTTTTGTAATCCCCTTTATTGTGAGTTCTCCCCATAATTCATGATTACCCTCTTTATCAGTTTTTCCAATGGTGTTTGAAATAAAAGTTATTTGCTTATAGTTTTCAATATCGAAAAAATTTAAACTTTTTAAATACTCATCCCGTTTTATATCCCATGTTGTTAATGAAGACGCATCGATACACAAATCAATTTCAGCAGTTATAAAGTCTTTTTGTTTTGTGTAAATATGTGCATCAAATTTTTTGAATGAACCAGTAACATGTGCGGTCATTAAATGTCCTACTTTAAAGGTAATTTCGCTATGTGTCTGATCTATTGACCATCTTGTTTCGTTTTTCATTACTTTGGTTTTTAAATATTTTTACTTGAAAGTACCTATGTTTTTGAATTGATTTCCTTGAGCAAAGATGAGCTACTAAAAACGAATCTTGTTACACAATCATCTTTAATAGTTACATCTTTCACACATTAAATAAATTTTGTTAGCCAGAATAATTGATTGAATTATTTTCATAACATACATCATTGAAAGCAAACAGAACGGCACTGAGTTTCTAAATATGCGTAGCATCATTTTGATAATACTGCATAAAGGAAAATGAAATAATCAAACCTGAACACATACCTTCAATAATAATTGTGATTACCATTGATAAAGGTGTAATATAGTCACCCATTATTGGCGAATTCCCTCTTAATTCTAATAAAAGTTGCGGATCAATCATGGAAAAATAAAGCCCGACAAATAGAGCAAAAGATAGTATGCTTACTATGGATATAAAGCATCCAAGTAATAAACCCGGCAAATATTCAATTTGCTTCTTTGTTTTTATTTTATAATAACGAAAAGCAAAAAAAATGCCTCCGAGTAAAATAAAAAAATTAAGTGCCCGAAGTTCCATGATATGAATCAGGCCCATATATTTCATTAGCAAGAAGTAAACGATAAGGCAAGCAAAAATGAGTAAACCCGATTTAATCGCTAGTTTCTGCATTGATATTTCAGATGTTTTCATAAGGATTTAAATTATGCCTCAACAAATGAGGCTGGTTTAATTTTATTTTTATTTAATTATTCATTTTTTTTACTGCGCTATTTCAAGATCCAAAAATGAAATAAGTAAAAGCTGATATTTATTCCAATTCATAGTTAATGTTTTTACCGCAAGTTCCCCTAAAGCGTTTCCATTTACTTTGTGTTATTAATATTGATTTAAAATTTTCAACCTTTGCAGAATCTGAATTTATTTTCGGAGCAACAGAACCTTTCATCATAAGTGAATCAACAACAAACGGGATATACGAAATCGGTGAATCAAATGTGCGTTTAGTAAACCGCATTAATAAAGAGGACTGGATGGGATCAGATGCAAGGGCAATTAGATTAAAACCCATTTTTTTTGCCAATTGATAAGAGTAATAAATATTTTCGGTGCTGTGCTGCGCTTGTGTTTCAATAAAAATATTTTCTTTTGAAATACCCAAGGCTTCTGCATATAGCGCCATCACTTTTGCTTCAACATATGGAGTATAAACTGATCCTCCGGAAAAGATAATATTTTTAGCAATCCCCTTTTTTACTAAAAATACCGACCACATGATGCGATCCTTCATAGTGGTATTCCAGTCTTTCCCATTATATGGAATCCCAGGAACAATAATAACATCGTAGGGTTTATTTTCAAGTGCCTGCAGATAAAGTTTACTTTGAGTCTGACGAGAAAGCGTACATGCCGACAGTAAAAATAAAATCAAGAAATATATTATAGAATTAATTTTCATTTTAATTATCTAAAGTTTTAACTTATTCTTCAGGACAAAGATCCTTTAGTAAATACCAGTAAGTGTTATAGAATCTTTTGTAATATTTACAACATTCACACTTTTTAATTCAAAATTCCATTTGAATAAGTACGTTATACCAATACGTGTTATAATTTAGTCCAATAATAAAATTGTAAAATCAACCCCATAGAGTTTCATAGAAAAACTGAATACTATTGTAAACCATAAGCAGAACTTTAATCATAGCCTCTTGAAACCCATCGTTGAAGTGTTATCAATTTCTTAAAACCTATGTTCCTATGTGGTTACATTTGGATCAAAATATTTTAGGTAAGGGTATTATTAAAGAAAGAAGGTGTCAATTTGTAATTTAAAATGGAGAGAAATCGGTTATTGAGAATGCCAAATCGCATAAAAAAAGAAAACAGGCTCTTCTGAGTTCGATTAATAATGCCTTGAAAACATAGACAAACAGAGCTATTTATGAAATTATGAGTTTGTTGTATTGTAATGCTGAATGGAATGAAGCATCTTGCTAATAATAAAAAAATCGCTGCGCTTAAAAACAGGTGCTTGTAAATAAAGTGCTGCTCTCATTTTAAAAATCAATTATTAATCGAGCTCAGTTCTTAATAAGGGTACTTTAAAAATACTAGGTTTAAAATTAATTTTTTATTAATATTTAAATTAGAGAAATATGTTTCTATTGCTTCAATAATTTGTTACCAATATTTTATGGCACTATAACCCTAAAATTATTTCATCAGGATCTTTACCTCCAAACAACATTTTTACAGGATTTTCTAACATCTCTTTTACTTTAACCAGAAAACCAACAGATTCTTTTCCATCAATAATCCGATGGTCGTATGATAATGCAAGATACATCATCGGTCGAATAACAACTTGTCCGTTAATTGCAACGGGACGTTCGATAATGTTGTGCATCCCTAATATGGCACTTTGTGGAGGATTAAGGATAGGTGTGCTCAACATAGAACCAAATACTCCACCATTTGTAATAGTGAAAGTTCCGCCTGTCATTTCCTCTAATGTAATTTTATTATCGCGTGCTTTGGTGGCCAGATTTTTAATTGCAATTTCAATTTGTGCAAAGCTTAATTGTTCAGCATTCCGAATTACCGGAACTAATAATCCTTTTGGAGCGCTTACTGCAATTCCTATATCTGCATATTTGTGATACACAATTTCATCACCTTCAATCATAGCATTTACCGCAGGAAACATCACTACTGCTTCCGTAACAGCTTTTGTGAAGAAACTCATAAATCCAAGACTTGCTCCATGTGATTCTTTAAACTTGTCTTTATACTTTGATCGAATGGCAAAAATTGCACTCATATCTACTTCGTTGAAAGTAGTCAGCATAGCTGTTTCATTTTTTACTGCTACTAATCGTTGTGCTAATTTTTTTCGTAATGGTGACATTTTTGTACGCTCTGTATCTCTTGTCCCAGCCAAATTGTTTGAAGCTGCTGAATTAAAGCCAGCAGATAATAAATTTAAAACATCTGCTTTCATAATACGTCCATCTCTGCCGGTCCCGATTATATTAGTTGCAGAAATTTTATTTTCCTCCATTATTTTTTTTGCTAATGGGGTTGAATTTTCTTTTACAGATGTTTCTTTGTTTTCGTTAATTAAAGGCTTTGGTGTTATGTTTTCTGTTCCGATAATTAAAGGAGTTAGAGAGGCTTTAACTTCCGTAGTTTCAACATTTTTTGATTTTGGTTCTGAAACCTTTTTTATTTTCTCTTTAACACTTGTATCAATCGAACAAATTATTTGCCCAACATTTACAGTGTCGCCTTCGGCTACTAAAATTTTTATGGCGCCTGAATCCACAGCATTAATGGTTAAGGTAGCTTTATCAGAATCAATTTCGGCAAGCTCTTCATCTTTCTCCACATAGTCGCCCTCTTTTTTTAACCAACGCGCAATCACCACTTCAGTAATTGATTCGCCAGGACTTGGAACCTTAATTTCTATAATTGCCATATCTTCTTTAATTTGAGTAGTGGAATATTAGATTTTAAAAAGTAAATAAAACTCTAATATCACATTACAATTATTACTAATTATTTTTCAAAAACGCTATCAATAATATGTTGCTGTTGCTGTGTATGCATTTTACTATAACCTGTTGCAGGACTTGCACTTTCATTTCGCCCAATATATTTCAATTTCACTTCCTGAAAAGTACGATAAATAAATGCCCATGCACCCATATTTTCCGGTTCTTCTTGCGCCCATACATATTGGTTAGCATTTTTATATTTTCCCAATACTCCTTTTAACAGATTGATTGGGAAAGGATATAACTGTTCGATACGAATAATCGCCACATCACTATTTCCAAGTTTTGTTTTTGCCTCCATTAAATCGTAATAAATTTTTCCAGAGCAGAAAACAATTTTCTTAATCCTTTTTATATCCGCTGTTAAATCATCAATCACTTCCAGAAAAGTGCCGTTAGTAAAATCTTTTACTGACGAAACACATTTTGGATAACGCAATAATTTTTTAGGGGTAAAACAAATCAATGGTTTTCGAAAATCACGTTTTAACTGTCTGCGTAATACATGAAATTGATTTGCAGGGGTGGTACAGTTAACAACCTGCATATTGTTTTCAGCACACTGTTGCAGAAAGCGTTCAATATGTGCGCTGGAATGTTCCGGCCCCATACCTTCGTAACCATGAGGCAACAATAAAACCAAGCCATTCATTCTTCGCCATTTATACTCTGCTGAAGTAATATACTGGTCAATAATTATTTGTGCACCATTAAAAAAATCGCCAAATTGCGCTTCCCAAATAGTTAATGAATTTGGTGTGGTAAGCGCATAGCCCAATTCAAAACCTAATACACCATATTCAGAAAGCAGGGAATTATAAATATTTAATTTCCCTTGTGTCCCAATGTTATTAAGCGGGACATATTCCTCTTCCGAATCTTCAAACTTCAGAACAGCATGACGGTGTGAAAATGTTCCACGTTCCACATCTTGACCACTGAAACGAACATTATGTCCTTCCTTCATCAATGATGCATAAGCCATTAATTCGCCCATGGCCCAATCGTAATTATCGTTGGCAATCATTGCACAACGATCATCAAATAATTTTTGAATTTTATTAAAAAACTTTTTTTCTTTTGGCAATTCCGAAATTTTTCCGGCAAGATCCAAAAATATTTTTTTATCGATTGCTGTTTCAGGTGATTTCTCAAAATCCTCTGAAGTAGCCATTCTCAATCCAGACCATGGTCCATTCAGAAAGGATGCAATTGTTGTTTTTTCAGTTGATTTTGCTTCATCTAATTTTTCCTGTAGCAAATCTTTAAATTTTTTCTCTATCTCTTTTACATAGTCCTCTCCAATTACTCCTTGAGAAATTAATTGCTCCACATAAATTTCTTTTGGATTGGGATGTGAAGCAATTGCTTTGTATAACAATGGTTGTGTAAAACGAGGTTCATCGCCTTCGTTGTGCCCATATTTACGATAACATAAAACGTCAATAAAAACATCGCGATGGAACACCTGGCGAAACTCCATTGCTAATTGAGATACAAAAACCAGCGCTTCCACATCATCCCCATTAACATGAAAAACAGGTGCCAGTACCACTTTTGCTATATCTGTACAGTAGGTGCTGGAGCGTCCATCTAAATAATTAGTAGTAAACCCTACTTGATTATTTATAACAAAATGAATAGTTCCACCGGTTTTAAAGCCATCTAATTGGCTCATCTGGATCACTTCATACACAATTCCTTGTCCTGCCAATGCCGCATCACCATGAATTAAAACCGGACAAACTTTATTGAAATCATTATTATGTGCCATGTCTATTTTCGCACGTGCCATGCCTTCAACAATTGAATCAACAGTTTCTAAATGGGATGGATTAGGTGCTAAACTTAAATGAACACGTTTCCCTTTCTTGCTTAATTTATCACTCGAAAAACCCAAATGATATTTTACGTCCCCATCAAATAAGGAATCTTCGCTTTCCAATCCTTCAAATTCGGTAAAAATATCCTTATATGTTTTGTTAAGAATATTTGCTAAAATATTTAGACGACCCCGATGTGACATACCAATCACAAAATCTTCAATTCCTGTATCAGCACCTTTTTCGCATATAGCATCTAAAGCAGGAATCGTTGCTTCAGCACCTTCTAATGAAAACCGTTTTTGCCCAACAAATTTTGTATGTAAAAAACTTTCAAATACTACTGCCTGATTTAATTTATTTAAGATCTCCTTCTTCTCATCCGCTGAATATTTTGGTGTATTCAAACTTTTCTCCATCTTTTTTTGTAACCAATCGAGAACCTCGGGAGTACGGATATACATATATTCCGCACCAATGGACAAGCAATAGGTTTGATGTAAATGAGCAATAATATTTTTTAATTTTGCAGGTCCTATTCCTATTTGTGTTCCTGCATGAAATACAGTTTCCAAGTCAGTTTGACTTAATCCAAAATTTTCAATGTCGAGTGTAGGTGCATACTTCCTGCGTTCACGAACAGGGTTGGTTTGCGTAAATAAATGTCCGCGGGAGCGATAACCATTGATCAGATTAATTACATCAAATTCCTTTTTTATATCCTGAGGGATCTCAGTTAAGTTTTCGTAATTTTTACCGGCAAATTGAAAACCTTCAAAAAACTTTTGCCAACCAAAATCCACAGAATTATTATCTTTCAAATATTGTTGAAATAGATTTTCTATGGAAGAAGTATCTGAATTACTTAAATAAGTATATGTATCCATTTTTCTATGCTATCCTGAATTAGTTACAAATTTAGGCTTTTTAGTTAGAATTGATGAAAGATTATGGAGTGACTTCAATCAATAATTTTAGTGAGGTTCTACTTCGGATTTTTTTAAACAATGAAAATAAAAACAAAGTTGATTGATGAAGAAAGTATCATTTATTTGTTTCGTTATACTAATTGATCAATTAAAATTTAAATCATTCAAGCACCAGTAAATTTATTTATAAAAAAAAGCCCTCTTACCAGTTTACCGGGTTAGAGGGCTATAAAATTATGATAGTTTACTGTTGAGAAATCAGTTTACCTGATTGAATAATTTTATTATTACTAATTACTTTATAGAAATAAATTCCTGAAGTTAGGTAGTTTGTATCAATGATGGTAGCTTGTTTGGTGATAATTGAATTGACAACTTCTTCACCTAAAACATTATATACCATTAATTCAGCTTGCTTAATTTCAGATGCATCATTTACCATGATCACTGTAAAATCAGAAAAAGGATTTGGATAAATGGTAACCATTGCATTTGTATTTCCAGAAATAGTGGAAGCAACGCCAGTGGTTAAACAACTAGAAGTCTTTGTTGCAGTAATTGCAGCGGTTGTAAAAGTTCCTGTGGTTGTAAATGCACTGCCATTAAGGGTAACTCCAGTATTTAAGGCAACTGCACCATTGTTACAAACAATAGTTCCATTGAAAACAGAATAATCGTTAATGCTTACGGCACCATCAACCATCCAATACACATTTTTTGCCTGTGCTCCATTGATCAAAATAACTTTTGAATACGTACTTGTTGAAAGAGCTCCCTTTAACTGAAGAACAAATACAGCATTGGCATCACCAAGGGCATTTAGGAAAAGAGTATCCGTAAATGATGTAGCTGCATTCATGATATACGTATGCGGTGTAAGAACCAGATTATGTCCAAACGATTCCGGATGCATCAACTCAATATCAGCAGGTAATGTGTTGAGGTATGTATAAACATTCCCCAAATCAGCTGCGCATGCTGCAGTAGAGCCATCAGGGATAGGATGAATAGTACCTGTTACATTCAATGCATCGAAGCCGGTAGTTAAACCAACATTTGTTCCCACATCACCTGTAACATAGGTTGTACCTGCATTTGTAATCGCACCGCTGGCAGAAAACAGTCCATAACATGATGTGGAAGCTAGGTTAGGAGCATTAGGTCCTGTAAGAACAGGACTATTGCAACCGATTGGTGTATATGCTAATATTCCATTAATAGTAACAGCTCCTGCTGTAGAAAGGGCTCTTCCTTCAAGTGTATCGTTCGTGTTCATTTCAATTGCAGCATTGTTCGCGATAACTGTTCCTCTCATTGTAGTTCCCGAAGCCATGCTTACCAAACCTTCTACTTTCCAGAATACATTACATGCCAATGCTCCATTGATCAATTTAACCTTTGAATTAGCATTTGTAGAAAGTGGTCCTGAAATTTGAAAAATGAATACAGCATTCGGATTGTTTTGTCCATTTAAAGTAAGATCAAGATTTAATGTTGATGCACCAGAAATGGAGTAAACACCTGCAATAAGAATTTGTCCGTTTCCAAGTAATGGTGCAGGGAAATAAGTAGGAACGGCACTGTTAAGTTGATTATAGGCAGCCAGCAAATCTGTTGCACATTGTGCGCTAACAAGATCATTGTCATGCATACCACCGTTTACATTTCCGAAAGTAGTGCTGGAGCCACTGTTCGTGCCTACATTTCCGGTAAGTTGAGAAAGTCCCGTGTTGCTCAGTGCTCCGACAGAAGAGAAAAGAACAAAATTTGCTGCTGTTCCCAATGTTGGTGCTTGTCCGAAATTTACATTCGGCATTAAAAACAGAATCGCTGCAGATAATGAATTAAGTAGTTTAGTTTTCATTTTATTTGGTTTTTGGTTTAAATTAATTTCTACGACAAAGATGGGTATCTAAAGACCTGTATATGTTACAGAACTTTTATAATAAGTTACATCATTCACACATTGAATTATTTTTTTTATAAAACAAAAAGTCCTCTATCCTTTTTTATTTGGATAGAGGACTTAATATTTTTTATATTATTTACCGATGAGAAACTAATTTTCCCGACTGGATTGTTTTATTGTTACTGATTATTTTGTAGAAATAAATTCCAGATGGAAGATTACTTGATTCAATAGTGGTTAATTTTTTGCTGACATTAAAATTTAAAACCATTGCTCCCAAAACGTTGTATATGATCAATTCAGCATTGTTGATACGAGATGCATCATTAATAACAATGGAGATAGAAGTATTGAAAGGGTTCGGATAAATAGTAGCAGATTCATTCGTATTTAATACGTCAGAAGAGGAAATCCCAACTGTACCACAATTTGCAGGTATTGGTGAAGCAACAGCAGTTATCGCAGTTGTGGTTATTGCACCAGTAGTTGTTAACGCTCTTCCATTAAGAGTAACTCCGGTATTTAATGCTCCTAAAGCACCATTATTACAGATTATTGTTCCATTGAAAACAGAATAATTGTTTATGCTTACTGCTCCTTCAACTTTCCAATATACATTTTTTGCTTGTGCTCCGTTAATTAAAATTACTTTCGAATAAGTGCTGGTTGAAAGTGCACCGTTTATCTGAATAACAAATACTGCATTAGCATTTCCAAGTGCATTTAAATAAAGTGTATCAGTAAATTGAGCTGCTGCGTTCATTCGGTAAGTATGTGGTGTAAGAACCAGATTTTTTCCAAACTGTGCAGGATACAATAATTCAATATCGTAAGGTATTGTGTTTATATTATTATAGGCAATCAACAGATCGGCCGCACATTGTGCTGTGGATCCATCGGGAATCGTGTGAATGGTACCTGTTACAAGTAATGGATCGAATGCTGTTGCAGAACCATTATTGCTACCTACATCACCGGTAATAGTTGTAATTCCTGAATTAGAAACAGCTCCATCAGTAGAGAATATTGCATAGCAAGCAGCAGCACCTAATGGAGGAGCTGCCGGACCCATAAGTACGGGACTTCCGCAACCAATAGGTGTGTATGCTAATATACCGTCAACAGTTACAGCACCTGCAGTAGAAAGCGCCCTTCCTTCCAATGTATCATTTGTATTCATTATAATAGCGGCATTGTTAGCAATTATAGTTCCTCTCATGGTCGTCCCTGCTGCCATGCTAACCAAGCCTTCTACTTTCCAAAATACATTGCATGCCAATGCTCCATTTATTAATTTAATTTTTGAATTAGCATTTGTTGAAAGAGGTCCTTGAATTTGAAAGATAAACACAGCATTTGAATTTCCCTGTGCATTTAAGGTAAGGTCTAGATTTAATGTGGCAGCTGCAGAAACAGAATAGACACCTGCAACAAGGATCTGCCCATTTCCAAGTAATGGAGCCGGGAAAAAAGCCGGAATCGCACTATTCAATTGATTATAGGCAATAAGTAAATCGGACGCACATTGTGCAGTTGCTCCATCTGCTTCATGCATCACTCCATTCACATTACCAAAAGCTGTACAAGAGCCATTGTTTGTACCAACATTACCTGTAAGCTGGGAAACACCAGAGTGGCTGACCGCTCCATTCGTAGAAAAAAGAACAAAATCCGCTGCAGTTCCCAAGTTAGGCGCCTGTCCGAAATTAATATTCGGTATTAAAAACAGAATAACTGCTGTTAATGTATTAAGTAGTTTAGTTTTCATTTTATTGATTTTTATTGTGAATGAATTTTCACAAAACAAAGGTGAGATCCATTAGTATAATTTTTGTTACAAAATATTTTGAAATATTTACATCATTCACACTTTTATAAAATAAAAAAATCATTCAGCAACATTGCTAAGAGCTTGTTTAAATTTTAGTAATGACTGGATTTTTAATATTTTGTCATTTCGACCATAGGGAGAAAACTCAATAAAATTAAATAAAAAAGAGATTTCCCATGCTGTCGAAAGGACATCTAAAGCATTTTGAATGAAATTTAACTGGCGTTAAATTATCTTAATAAGGAAGATTTGCTGTTTTTGAAATAAATATTTTATGATCATCCACAATAAAAATATTGATATATTTTTTTCTTGAACTTTAAAGCGCTGGCAGTATTAAAATTATTAACGGGAATAATTCTTTTAAAATTAATGGTTAAACCAATAAAATATTCCTTATAACTCAATAGCTCAACAGCTTAGCAGTTTTTAAGAATAAAAATTGTTTTAATGAATTGTTCCACTTTGTGAAATGCTTCCTGATCTTTTTGCACATAGATACAATCATATTCTTCAATTGCTTCTACCGCTACATTCAATTTTTCCTGAATACTCAACAGAATAATGTTTGCTTGTGGTTTTTCTGTCTTTATTCTCTTTATTATTTCAAGTCCATTATCTGCGGAGTCGTATTTGGAATTCAAAAAATAATCCATAATAATAATATCCGGATTACGATGGAGTTCCAGTAAACATGTTTCTCCAATTGAAAATATTTTTATTTCCCTTATTTCCGGAAAACGTATTTGTATGAATGTTTGTAATGATTTTGCATATACTTCATTGTCCTCGACAATAAAAATATTTTTTTTGATTTGGTCCATAATCTTGTAGTTATTTGAAACATATATTCATTGATATGGAGTGTTCAGATATTTGCTATTTCAGATTTGCAAATAGTTGTACAACTTAATTCCCAATGTTGACTTAAAATAAATTTCTATCTAAGAATTGTAGGATAAAATAGTTGAATTATAAACACCCCTGCAATCATCAATGCGAAACACAAACAGAATCCAATTGCTAAATTTTTATATTTTTTCGCTCCCCTCCTTGCTTCTATAATTTTAAACATATTTAATACTGAATAATTAATTTTCTTAAATTTCGTTTCGGTTTTAACAACATAATCAGAAGCGCCATGTTTAAGTGATTTTACTGCAATATCAATATGGTCATCACTTGTGAGTATGATCACATTTGTTTCAGGACTCTCCTTTTTGATCCAGTCCAAAACTTTTATTCCGTCAGCAGCATTCGGAAACTTACTATTAAGGTGATAATCAAGAATAACCAATTCCGGCATCTCTCGTACAAATCTATCCATACAACTTTCTCCTGTATCAAATAAATGGATCTTTATTGGTGCTTTTGGAAAAGTGTTTTCAATATCTGATTTTAGGGCCATTCTGAATATTTCATTGTCCTCGACAATAAAAATATTGATTTGATTTTTTGTGTCCATATTTTTTTTTGTTAGTTTATATAATAATTTATGTGTTTCTATTTTGAATAATTAATTGCAAAAATAAAACCGTGACGCTAATTCCATGGCTCAAAAACAGGCGGAATGTCACGGTTAAGAATTTCATTAATAAAATGCTCCACTTTGTTAAATGCTTCCTGATTTTTTTGGATATAAATACAATCATATTTTTTAATTGCTTCAATAGCGACATTAAATTTCTCCTGAATACTTAACACAATTATTTTTGTTTTCGGCTTCAACATTTTAATACGTTTTATTATTTCCAACCCATTATTTGCTTCCTCATATTTAGAGTTCAAAAAATAATCCATAATGATAATGCTCGGATTACGGTTTATTTCCATTAAACACATTTCTCCTATTCTAAATATTTTTATTTCTTTTACATTAGGAAAATGATTTTGAATAAAAGTTTGCAATAATTTTGCATATACTTCATTGTCTTCCACAATGAAAATAATTTTTTCATTGTGATTTATTTTTTTTAAAAGTTTCTTAAACATGATAAATTGTTTTATTATTTAAACCTAATTGATTTTTTCTTTTTAATTTCTTCAAATCTTGACGGCATATTAAATTTAAGTTTATCAATTTAAACTTAAGATTCAATTGCCTCTAATGGCCTTTAGAAGAGTTTTTTCAAGTTCGCCAATGCTATAATTTTGCTTTTGAATATAGTCATACGCGCCTGCCTTCATTGTGTCAATCGCAACTTGTGCATCGGTCTGACAAGAGAGAATGATAATAGGAATTTTCGGTTTTCTGGAATGAATTATTTTAAATGTTGCCAGCCCGTTCATTCCTTTACCCAAAAGGTGATCAAGAATAATAATGTCAGGATTATTGTCAAGTAGTTCAAGACATTCTTCACCCGTTGCAAAGGCTGTTACCTTAAAATTACCATGCTCTTTAAGAGCACTTTCAAGCATATACGTGTAAAGAAAATTATCTTCAACAATGAAAATACTTATTGCAGTTTGATGGTTCATAATAAAGGTTTAATTTAAAATACTTTATTTTCTAAAAAATAAATAAACACGATTCTTGCTGTTTAACTTTTAGTATTAAGAGCCTGTTTAAATTCTAGTAAAAGACCAAATTTTTAATGCTTTTACTATTTTGTCATTTCGACTTAATAAACTTTTCTTAATATAAACTCCGAAAGAAATCTAACTGAAATTATAATAAAAATGAGATTTCTACATACGGTCGAATTGACATATAAATCATTTTGAATGAAATTTTAAAAGGTTCTAAATATAATTAAGTTTCTCTTTTTCAATTTCTCTAATTGCTTGATTACATATCAAGTTTAGCTGCTGATTTAATTGTTTTATTTTATCGAGATCTGTGGCCTTAGCACCCAGATCTTCCATTTCCTTCAAAATGGGAATAAGTATGGAAATACTCATAATGGAAACAGAAGATTTCATGGTATGGGAATAGTTTTTTATAACTAAATAATCTGCTTTGGCAATACCATCAGTAATTGATTGCAGTTCTTCAGGAATCTGTTTGAGAAAAACATCCATTATTGCTTTCATCATATTTTTTTTTCCACCTGTCATCTCAGAAAGGTAGGTAAGGTCACACACCGGTTCTATTATTGTGTTTTTTTGAATATCCTTTTCGGATTCGCTTTTTAACATTTTATTTAGAATTAATAGTTAAGTCATACATTTTTTCAAAAAGCAGGTTTGCATTTATTGGTTTTGAAATGTAATCGTTCATCCCCAGGCTTAAGCACCTTTCTTTTTCACCAGCCATTGCATGAGCTGTCATTGCAATGATTGGAATATTATTTTTCATTTCCTTACGGATAATAGTTGCTGCTTCATAACCATTCATCACAGGCATTTCCATATCCATTAGAATTATATCAAAGCATTTGTTGAGCGAAGTCGAATCCTTATTTTCTTTCAGTTTTTCAATTCCTACACTTCCATTTTCCGCCACTTGTAATTTTAAGTTATATTCTGAAAACAAACTCATGACCAGCATTACATTCAATCGGTTATCTTCTACCAGTAGAATATTTAACTTACTGAGTTCATTCATATCATATTTTTTTTCTTGAATTTCCGGAGTGTGCAGCACTTCTAATGTTTTTTTATACGAAATACAAAAAGAAAAAACAGAACCAATATTGAGTTCACTTTTTACAGACAAAGTGCCCCCTTGTAGTTCAACTAACTGTTTTGCAATACTCAAACCAAGTCCTGTTCCTCCATATTTTCTAGTGGTATGAGATTCTGCCTGCCGAAATCGTTCAAAAATATTCTCAAGCTTTTCCGGGGGTATTCCGATACCCGTATCTTTCACTAAAAATTCCAATACTATATTTTCATTCTCCTGAATACTTGGAGGGCTCTCCTGATTATTTTTAAGAACTTTTGCATGCACTTGTACAACTCCTTTTTTTGTGAATTTAATTGCATTTCCTGTAAGGTTGATAATAATTTGAGTCAGGCGAGTTGGATCCCCAAGTAAAACATCCGGAACATCTTCATCATAGCTGAAGACTAGGTCAAGATTTTTTTCCTTAGCCTTTCCCATCATCATGACATTAAGTGATTTGAAAATTTCTTTCACACTAAAAGTCTGCTCTTCAAAAGTCATCATGCCTGCTTCGATCTTTGATATATCAAGTATGTCGTTGATAATAGTGAGTAGATTTTCTCCTGCAGATTTTATCGTCCTCACATATTCCTTCTCCTTATCTTCCAGTTTTGCTTTGGATAATAAATCCGAAAAACCAATAATGGCATTCATTGGTGTACGAATCTCGTGACTCATATTAGCAAGAAATGCTTCTTTTAATTTTGTTGATTCTTCAGCTTTTTCCTTTGCTTCACTATAATCTTCAAGGATATTAAGAACGGCACGTTGGGTATTTTCCAAATGCATTTTTTCCTCACTGTAATCATCCAGGATATTCAATAAAGCCCGCTGGCTGTCTTCCGAATGATATTTCTCTTCCGAGTAATCTTCTAAAATATTTAGTAGTGCTATTTCGGTATTCTGTAAATCAATTTTTTCTTCAGAAATAAACTCCTCATTTCTAACCTGAACTTTTTTAATTTCCTTAGGCTTGTTATTCATATTGTTATTTTGTGAAGAAGACGTTTGCATTTTTAAAAATTTAAAATAATTTTATAAATTAAAATAATAAGACGCTGTTTAAGTTTTAGTAAATATTCTATTATCAAGGTTGTATTTACTTTGTCCTTTCAGGTCTTTCGAATTTGTTCAGGATAACCTAGAAGAAATCACAATAAAATTTCTTTAAAAACTAGATTTCTTTGCGGTCGAAATGACCTAAAAACATTTTTAGTGAATTTTACTTTTTAATTCTTCTATTTCTTTTTTCAGCTCTATCATTTTTAGTTCCCGTCCTACCGTTAATTTTCTGAATCTTTCCAATTCCTCTATTCTCATTAACTCTTTTTCTCTGCCTGCAATTTCTCTTTCTGCTAATTGTTTTTGTTCTGTAATATCTCTTGCCACTACAACTGCACCCAACACATTTCCTCTATCGTCTTTATAAACCGACCCATTAAATAATACATCGGTTAGTTTACTATCCTTATGACGAAGCGTAAGTGGTGAATCGGCAACCGATCCTTTTGCATATACTTCCTGATAAACTTCACGCGCCTTTTGCGGTTCTGTGAAATAATCAAAGAAATCGCAGCCAATCAGTTTTTCACGTTCTATTCCTGTAATATTTACTGTTGCTTCATTCATGTCGGTGATCTTACCTTCGGTATTTATAGTAAACAATGGGTCAAGACTAGCTTCAATAAGACTTAGAGAATATTTTGAAAGTAATTTTTGGGCAGTAACATCCCTGGCAACAATAACTACACCGAGTACATTTCCTCTGTCATCTTTGTAAACCGATCCATTGAATAATACATCGGTAAGTTTGCCATCTTTATGACGAAGCGTAAGTGGAGAATCGGCAACAGATCCTTTTGCGAATACTTCCTGATAAACTTCACGCGCCTTTTGTGGCTCTGTAAAATAATTGAAGAAGTCGGAACCGATTAATTTTTCACGTTCCATTCCGGTAATGTTCACCAATGCCTCATTCATATCTGTTATCTTACCTTCTGTACTGATGGTAACCAATGGGTCAAGGCTAGCTTCAATAAGACTAAGTGAATATTGAGATGCTAATTTTGCAGAATAACTGAATGCCTCCAATTCTTTATTAGCAATTTCCCGTTTTTCTTTTTCTTTGTTTTGAAAGTCGAGTTCTATATCCGCAATAACTAATTCTGCAGCGCGTTTTTCTTTCTCACCGGTTTGAAATACAAGTTCTTTATTTGCAATAAATAACTCGGCTGCCCGTTTTTCTTTTTCATCATTTTGAAAAGCAAGTTCTTCGTTAGCAATAATTAACTCGGCCGCACGTTTTTCTTTCACTTCGTTTTGAAAAGCAAGTTCTTTGTTGGCAATGACTAATTCAGCGGCACGTTTTTCTTTTTCATCATTTTGAAAAGCAAGTTCTTTGTTGGCAATGACTAACTCTGCTGCACGTTTTTCTTTTTCATCATTTTGAAAAGCAAGTTCTTTGTTGGCAATGATTAATTCTGCAGCCCGTTTTTCTTTCTCATCGTTTTGAAAGACAAGTTCTTTATTTGCAATAATTAACTCTGCAGCGCGTTTTTCTTTCTCTTCGTTTTGAAAGGCAAGTTCTTTATTGGCAATGATTAATTCGGCAGCTCGTTTTTCTTTTTCTTCATTTTGGAAGGCTAGTTCTTTATTGGCAACAATTAATTCTTCTGCGCGCTTTTCTTTCTCTGCTGCCCTGTTTTCCTTTAATTCGTTTTGAAAGGCAAGTTCTTTGTTGGCAATGATTAACTCTGCTGCCCGTTTTTCTTTCTCATCATTTTGAAAAGCAAGTTCTTTGTTGGCAATGTCTAACTCTGCGGCACGTTTTTCTTTTTCATTATTTTGAAAGAGTAGTTCTTTATTAGCAATACTTAACTCGGCTGCTCTTTTTTCTTTCTCATCATTTTGAAAGGCAAGTTCTTTGTTGGCAATTCTTAATTCTATTGCCCATTTTTGCTCGGCTACATCTCTGGCAACTATCACAACACCCAAAACATTACTTTTATCATCTTTATAAACCGATCCATTAAATAAAACATCGGTAAGCTTACCATCTTTATGACGAATTGTAAGTGGGGAGTCGGCAACAGATCCTTTGGCAAATACTTCCAGATAAACTTCACGCGCCTTTTGTAACTCAGTAAAATAATCAAAGAAGTCGGTTCCCGTAAGTTTTTCGCGAGTGATACCTGTAATATTTGCTAATGCCTCATTCATATCCGTAATCTTTCCATCTGTATTGATGGTAACCAATGGGTCTAAGCTTGCTTCAATCAAACTACGGGCGTAATCAGATGACTGCTTCTGCGTAGAACCATTAATTGAAATCATACCATTTAGAATCTTTGCCGGCTTTTTGTTTTTTTGATTTTTCATTTTTAATATTTTGCATCTTGGTTTTGAAGATTTTTTACAAATCTCTTAATGGACCCAAATTTCCTTTAGGCTTTCTATTTATTCAGGTTATTAGATTGTTCCACTATATATTTATTTAACATCGAATCAAGCGTATCAAAATATGCCTTTAAATTTTTGAGGGCTATTCCGGGATCTTTTTCATCAGGAATAGTCACCTTCATTTCATCTATATATTTATACATTTCGGGATACTTTTCCAGAATCAACATGGTAATTTTCAGAATTCTGGAATTAAATTCTTTTTCCAAACTGTTTTTCAAAATGTTTTGTATGCGAATAAGAGCTGTTTCGCTTTTTACCACATATTCATAGGCTCCGTATGTAATACAGTCAATGGCTATTTGAAGTTTATCTTCAGCAGATAGCATGATGACAATTATTCCAGAATTAATTTTCTTTATTTTTTTAAGAACGTCAAAACCATTCATTGCATTTTTAGAATCGGTATTTAAGTGATAATCCAATATTACTATATCAGCGGCTGTCTCAGGATTTTGTTCAATTTTTTTAAAACAATCCTCACCGGTTAAAAATGTTTCAATTTGTATTTCTGATTTGAAACATTCACCTAAGGAAAGCGCTAATGTTTTTAGAAACACTTCATTATCTTCTACTAAAAAAACGGAAATATTATCTTGTGGTCTCATGTTTATTTTTGTTTTAGTTAAATTATCAAACTCTTTTAGTGACATTATAAAGGTGCGGACCTTTAAACTTGAATGTGTTACACAATCTTTTTTAATACTTACAAGATTCACACATATTATTTCGGTGCTACCCGATTTTATATGGTTAACAGGTATATATTTTTATTTAAGACTTGTTAAAATTTTATCTGGATAAAATAACGAATAGCATAAATGCTCCTTGTCAATTCATAACGAAAAGAGAACGCATAGAGAATGGAGGCGAAAACAATTTTTCATTGCACTTTTCCGATTCGCTTTTTATTTTTTTACAACGTTTTAAGGACCAGGTCATAGATTTTTTCAAAAAGCAGATTTGCATTTATTGGTTTTGAAATATAATCGTTCATTCCAAAACTCAAACACTTTTCTCTTTCGCCAGCCATAGCATTAGCAGTCATTGCTATGATCGGAATATTATTTTTGAGCTCCTTTCGGATAATGGTCGTTGCTTCATACCCATTCATATTGGGCATTTCCATATCCATAAGAATAATGTCAAAACATTTGCTGACTAAAGTCGAACCATTATTTTCTTTGAGTTTTTCAATACAATCAGCACCATTCTCTGCAGTTTGTAATTTCAAATTATTTTCAGAAAACAAACTCGAGATGAGCAATATATTCAGCTGATTGTCCTCTACCAATAATATTTTTAATTTGCTCAAACTTTTCATATCATATTTCTTTTCAATCTTTTCATCTCTCAGCAGAGCCTGTGCTGATTTTTTGTAAGGAATGTAAAAAGTAAATATTGAACCAACTTTTAATTCGCTTTCCACAGACAAAGTTCCACCCTGTAGTTCAACTAACTGTTTTGCGATACTCAATCCAAGTCCTGTACCGCCAAATTTTCTTGTGGTGTGAGAATCAGCCTGCTGGAATCTCTCAAAAATATCCTCTAGTTTATCCCGGGCAATTCCTATGCCGGTATCACTTACTGAAAATTCTATTAATTTAATTTCCTGCCCGGCTACGCGCTTTGCGTCTGAAAGTATCTTTTCGGTGGTGGTTGACCGGATGTTATTTTCAATTTTAAGAACTTTAGCATGTACCTTCACACTTCCATTTTGTGTGAACTTAATTGCATTGCCGGTAAGATTGATAAGTATTTGAGTAAGGCGCGTGTGGTCGCCAAGCAAAACATCCGGAACATCTTCGTCACAATTGAAAATTAATCCAATATTTTTTTCTTTTGCCCGTTCCATCAACATGATGTTGAGCGATTTAAAAGTTTCTTTAACGCTGAAATTATTTTCTTCAAAAGTCATCATCCCCGCTTCTATCTTAGATATGTCGAGGATATCATTAATAATGGTTAACAGATTTTCTCCTGCCGATTTTATGCTTGTTACATATTCATTTTCCTGGGCTCCCAATTGTTTTTTAGATAATATATCCGAAAAACCAATTATAGCATTCATTGGTGTTCGAATTTCATGGCTCATATTGGCCAGAAAAGCTTCTTTTAATTTAGTCGATTCCTCTGCTTTTTGTGTTGCTTGTTCTGCATAACTTTTTGCTTCAATCAATGCATTTTCAAATCTTTTTTGATCTGTAATGTCTCGGGCAACAACAACTACACCCAGCACATTTCCTTTATCATCTCTGTAAACCGAACCGTTCATTAATACATCTGTTAACTTACCATCTTTTATGGTTAGCGGATAATCTGCCACAAACCCCTTAGCAAAAACCTCTTGATAACCTTCCTTTGCTTTAACAGGTTCAGTAAAATAATCGAAAAAATCGGTTCCAATTAATTTTTCACGCGAGGATTCTGTTACTTTTATAGATGCATTATTCATGTCAGTAATTTTCCCTCCCGGACTAATTGTAAACAGTGGATCAAGACTTGCTTCTATAAGGCTTCGGGCATATTGAGAAGATAATTTTTCTGCTTCCCCTTTTGCCAAAAACAGTTGTTCTTTAAAGTGTCTTGCTCTAAGAATATCCCTATATATAAAATACGAAAATAATAGTGCCAGAATTAATCCGAAGATGGTAAGCCAGTTACTGATAAAACTGATTTTGGCGTTCGCAACTTCGCTTGCCAAGTGAATTCTACTGATTCCTTCAATTAATTCTTTTTCTTCCATCTTGTTCAAAATGGAAAAAATAGTATTCGTAATTATATATTCTCTTTGAGTAATTGCCATTTCTTCAGACAATTGTTTATCAACTTTAATTTTTTCTTCCTGTTGCGTTTTGGAAATAATTTCACTTAAATTCTCATGAACTGAGTCGGATGAGGCAATTGGCAAAACCAACTCTGGTGAATTTTCAGCCGGTTTAGTGGAGGAAAATAATTTAGATAAAAAAGATTTTTTAGGTGTTTCCGCTTTTTGTTCGTGATTGTTTTCCGTTATAGATTTTTTCTTTTTTATTTTTTGAAGCAGTTGCAAAAGCACATCCGCTGAACTTTCTCCTGTTTTTAATTCGATATATTTATTGAACAAATCAACCCTGGCAATTATAAGCTCTCTCAATGTGTCAATTTGTGTTGAGAAATTTTGATTATTAGTTGCCCCATTTTTATCAATAATTTCACTTTTGTCGGATACTAATTGCAAAGTATCTAACCGTGTGTTTATGTAGTTGATATAGTTTTCATAACTGAGTAAATAAGCGGTATCACCTCTTATCGTATAAGCTTTTACATTTTCTTCTGCACCGTAAAGACTTGTGGATATTTCTTTCAACTTGCTGAGTTTTATATTCGGCTCGAGTATAGCAGCAACTGTGTCGGATAATTGAGAAAGTTTTTTGTGTGTTATATTTATGGCAATGAAAAACAAAACAGCAATTATTCCAAACCCAAGCACTACTTTAAAAATTATTTTTCGAAGATTTTTAAGGTTAATTTCATCAGGACTTAATTGTTTTTTAAAAATATTTTTCAATTTTCTCATTTATGGAATT
>MEPB01000063.1:0-8644 GCA_001769385.1 Bacteroidetes bacterium RIFCSPLOWO2_12_FULL_35_15
CAATCAGAATATCAGCGTAAGCGCACCGGCTCCCGGTGATGTTCAGGATCATACCATTGTTGCACAGATTAGTATTCCTACCGGTGTTCATCCGCAGGGCATTGTAGTTAATCCTGCGAATCAGCTTGTATATGTAGCTAACCAGTTAAGTGGTTCTGTAACCGTCCTGGATGGAAACAATCAGGTTGTAAAAGTGATACAGCTACAACCTTCTTTTCCCGGATTTGCTTCACCCGTTGCACTCACAGTAAATTCCAAAAGCTCCAGCAGCAAATACGGATATGTATATGTAGTATGCTCCGTTGCCAACGTACTTGCGGTCATTGATTTATCGCTGAATATTACTGACTATATACCTGTGGGAACTCGACCTGTCGCAGCAGCTTTCAATCCGATAAATCTTCGTGTATATGTTGCGAACCTGGTAAGTGATAACCTAAGTGTTATTGATGCTGAAGCATTAACCGAAGTACCAGGCTCACCACTTCCAACAGGGCAGGATCCTATTGGTGTTGGAGTTGATCCTGTGAACGGAGACATCTATGTTGCTAATTCGTTGGCCAACAGCATTACTGTTTATGATAGCGCAAACATACTTATAACCACTATTCCGGCAGTCGGACAATACCCTGTATCTATTACTTATAACGCTGCAAACGATACCATGTATGCCGTAGCTACCAATAACAATTTTGTTTATCAGATTGAAAGAGCAACACACAGCATTGTTGGAATAATTGAAGCAGGAAGTAAACCTTATAACAGCTTTTTTGATTCTTACAACGGTTACCTGTATGTTCAAAACAGAGCTGATAATACGTTCACAATTATTCGCCCGGACAACAGCAAAGTAGATGGATTAAGTTTCGGTGAACAAAATATTGGTGGAGCTTTCAACAGTTTCAACAAAACGATTTACGTTTCTGATACCAGCAATAATACCATTACTGCAATTGGCTACCTGCCTGTAAGCAGCACCGTTTCCATTAATTCCGATTATGCTGAAATGCGTGAGGATCTGCAAAGCAATCCTGCCGTGATACAACACGCAAAGTTTGTTGTAACCGGATTGGAGCGCCTGAACAGCTTCCGGGTAAACAAGTTCACGCCAACCGGAAGTATCAAAAGCAAGCCTATTTCATTTGAACTGTATGCAAGCCCTCAAAGCAAGCTCAATGTTGCTGAAGTAACAGAGCTGGCCGGAACTGTCATTGACGGTAAAATGAACTGGCGATTCAAGCTGCCTGGATTGCACACAGTGAGCATCCTTGTTTGGTATCGCCAGTTTGAAGTACGAGAAATTTTAAGCCCGACAAATAATAAATCAATAATTAAAAATCAATAGCCATGAACAACAACAAATTAAACTACTTAGTGCTTCATTGCACAGCAACACCCGAAGGAAGACCAGTAACAAAAGACGAAATCATTCGCTGGCACACCAACCCTGTTCATCTCGGAGGTCGTGGATGGAACCGTCCCGGCTACTCTGACCTTGTAGAGCTTGACGGAGATTTGGTAAGCATCATTCCTTTCAACACAGACGACTTTGTTGACCAATGGGAAATCAGCAACGGTGTAGTAGGATTAAACGGTAACGCCCGTCATATCGTGTACGCTGGCGGAATGGACACAGAAAACAAAAAGCCAAAAGATACCCGTACCAAAGAACAACTGGCTACGCTGGAAGTGTATGTAAAATACACCATCAAACGTCATCCTAAAATTTTGGTATTGGGACACAACGAAGCTCCCAATGCACATGGAAAAGCCTGTCCAAGTTTCAATGTAGGTGAATGGTTACGCTCTATCGGTGTAGCTGAAGCAAACATCTACCACAAACCGGCTGTGGAAGAAAACAAAACAACAGTTGCAGAAGCAACGGTTGAAACCAATTCCACTGAAGCTGAAGCATGAGAACGATTCTGATACTCGCTGTTGGTGTTTGGATTGGAAGGGAAATCTACACGACACACGCCAAAAATCAGGCAAGGGAGCGTGAAGTAAAAATCCGCAAGGCGCTGGAAAAGTTTATCCAGGAGAAACTGCCAACCCTTCCACCAACAGATATGCAAAAAGAGGTAGAAGGGATTTTAAAAGCTGCATAAGCAACAACGAAAAGGAAATGGCAACCATTATACAAGACATCATTATCCCGGAGAAAAGTTCCGAATGTTCGGAATGGATAAGTTACTTCAAGAAACTGGAGGAAAAGTTCGGTGCGGAGAATGCCAAAACAATTTGGTTAAAGACCTGGCAGGTGAACGGCTCAACAGCTTCGTGTACCACACGCCCGGACTTCAATGCTTTTTTCAAAAAGCATGACATTGATGTTACCAACATGGCTACGGCAGCCGTTGCCTCGGCAGCCGACTTAGGTGGTAGTATCATGGGCCTTGGTAAAGGTCTTACCAAAGTGCTGACCTATGGAGTTCCGATTGTTGCAACTGCAATTATTGCAGCCATCCTGTATGCCATTGTCAAGGTAGCTAAGAATACCACTGCATCTGATGTTGCAATGTTAACACCGCAAGGGAGGGCGGCTTCTTTACTCAAATGAAAGCAACAGCAATAAGAATAGCACAGAACAATACAAAGGTTCTCATTATCGGAGGGGTTGTAACCGTTGCCGGAGTGTGGATCACGGTTGCTGTGTTCAACCATCGAAGGAAAACAAAGGATCAGAAAGCGGTTGCATTCTTCAGCGAATTACAAAGGGACATTGCGCCTGATTCAGTTGGACTGGTTGAGAGCAATGCTTTTGATATCCGGTATTGGGAAAACATAGGCAAGAAAATAAAGAAGCCAATGTTTATGCTCACCGTAGCAAGTGCAAAATCTTACGCTAAAGACATAAGGGATTCGTGGGGAGTGTTTGATGATGACGAAGACAAAATCAAAAGTGTTTTCCGTGCCTTAAAAGACCAGGTACAGGTATCACAGGTTGCCTCACAATATTACAATGATCCCAAAGGAGGCAAAATTAACCTGATTGATGACCTGAAAAGCAGGTTAAGTAAAGAGGAAGTTGGGCAAGTCCTTGAAATCGTGAAGAAGCTCCCTCAATACCGTTTGGCAGAACCACCAAAAAAATAAGCTATGGCAGAGAAAACACAAGATAAAGAGCAAAAAAAAGGATTACTGAAGAAGTACCTCGATAACACTTTTGGGGATGAAGGTTTACGAACTGATGTGAAGATCACGCTAACCTGGCAAACCTGGGCAATGGTTGTTAGTGCTGCGGTAGTCGCAACAGGATTAAGCACTGCTACTTACTACGTTATGAAATCAATGTTCACAAACAAAACATAAATAGGAGACAAATAAGATGAAGAAAGCACTTATAGCCGTTTTTTCAATTTCCCTGACAGCGGGAACACTTTACCTGACTTACTCACAGGTGAAGTCTATGTTCATTAACAAGCTGGTCAAATCATGGATAGAAGAAGCGAAAAAGCAAAAGAAGGAATTGAGCGAAGGGGTTATTAAGCAGATCAAAGAAGAACTCGATAGGCTCTACCTGTGGGAAGTAAAATATCTGATGAACTATTCATCAAAAGTGCTTGGAAGTGCGCCCAAAGAGGAAACAGAACCATTGCTTATGAAACTCAAAGAAAAGAAGATCACCGAAAAAGCCGACCTGAAAGCAGTTGCAGGAATTATTCCTTTTTCGGAGAAGGTAGCATAATCACTAACAATCAAAAATTAAAACATGGAAACACTAACAGAAATCATCTCGCATATTCAGAATTACATGACCTCCTTGGACTGGTCATACATTATCACCTTCATTATTATTTGCTATGGCATCAACCATTACAAGGTAAAAGAGGGATTGCAGAAAGCAACCGGAACACAAACCCGGACACGCTATCGTGTTATTATTATCGGTGTATTGTATGCAATAGGATTGTATTTCCTCCGGGGATATAAGTTACCGCAAATCGAAAACCTGTTTCAGTCTTTCGTTTTCGCATTGGTATTTCACAAGTTCATCGTGGAAGCATTGCTCTATTGGCTGGCTAAACACGCATTACCGGAATCTATTTCCAAACATTTAATAGACGAAGAACAATTACAAAAACTTAATCAACAGAAATAACATGGAAAATTACAGAGTTGAATCCGAACTATCAGGTATAAGATGTGATGTGGTTGTTGTCGGTGCAGCCATCGTGGGAGCATTACTTCTCAACGCTTTTATTCTTGTTCAAATTGCAAATGACCTGCATGATCTAAGGAAAGTACAACGGTTGAAAGTGCAAAATGATTTAGAAGAAGAAGTAATCACAGCAACCGATAAAGTACCGGAAGAACAACCCGTGAAAGAACAGCAACCAGCGAATGAAACTAAAGCAGAAAGCGAAATCAAAACGGAAAATGAAAAGCAATAACATTTTTACTTCTATTCTTTTGTTTGTCTGCTTCGCTCTATATGTAGCGATAGAACTGAAACTTCCATGCAAAGAAGGGGAAAAAGAATGTGGTGCAAAAACTAAACGACTGGAAGTGGTGAATGATTCGCTACGGAAAAATAACAAAGCGCTTGAGAAAAAATACCAGGAACTTGAATTAAAAGCGGATAGCCTTCAGGAAACACTCTCCATTACCAAAAAAACAATTGTTCAACTTAAAAACAAACAGCATGAAAAAGTTAATGCCATTGATGCTCTTACTAATGATGAGCTTTTCGGTTTCTTCTCAAAGTTTAACACCGAAAGTACAGGTACAAAATAAGGATACGCTTTTTTGTTTTACAATACCTCAAAGCAAGGTCATTGCAAAGCATTTGGAAAATAGCCGGTATTGTGATTCTGTATTGACACAGACTGAAAATGAAGTCGAGCTGCTCAACCAATTGCAGGCAATAAAAGACAGCTCATTGCTGATTATGAAAATGAAAACAGAAAATCAACAAAGTATTATCACTAACCAGGATGTACAAATTGGAAATCTCAACATCGATTTAAAACAATCGGAGAAGAAATTTCGACAGGAAAGATGGCAGAAACGCCTCTTTGCAACCGGAACATTCATTTTCGCAGTATTAACCATTATAAAATAAACAACCATGCCAATAGAAATAATAGACGAAGGTGGCGAAGGCGGAGGCGGTGGAATAATTCCGCAACCACCCACGCTGGAAGAAATAATGAACCAGTCCGGCCAGTTAACCAATCCAAATTTACCTGGTATTAACCATGTGAAACGAACGAACATTAGCAATTATGTAGCAGGAATTATCCAGGCCCAAAGCCTCGATGCTTCCAAAGTACAAATACTGATGAAAGATCTTGGAGCAGACATAGCGGTTACCATTTACAATGACGGAGCCATTCATACACAGATTAATTATTCACAAATACCCTAATTACCATGAGCTTTATCGGAGGATACCAAAGTGATGTAAATCTCAACGACATAAATTTTGTCGGAGATTTTCCTATTGACCATTCCATAGGTGGCTTCGGTGTAACTACCGGAGTTGATGATTACCTGCTTGCCTTAACACCTGCTATTTTACAATACCGTCAGGGCTTGCCGTTGGAAGTTAGATTTTCGCAACCCAATACCGGAGCAGTAACAATCAATGTTGATGGGAGGGGCGCAATCGCAATTAAAAAAATTGTTGCGGGAGTATTGGTGAACCTGGAAGCGGGAGATCTGACAAATGATAAAATTTACATTTTGATTTACGATGGAGTTGTCTTTCAGATTGCAAACAGTAGCCATTTACTAAAGGAAGCAACTGAAACACATAAAGGTATATCTCAAATCGCAACTACTCAAGAGGTGGATAATGGAGTGGATAATACTAAAATTGTTACTCCTGCAAAATTAGCAGCTTACATAGCTGATAAGATTACCGGATTGTGGGAGGACAAAGGTTTAATTAACTGTGCGGGTAATCCCTTATACCCTGCCGGTGAGGTTGGCGATGCTTATACGGTGAGCGTAGCTGGAAAAATCGGAGGAGCATTTGGACAGAATGTGGGGGCAAGGGATGTTATTTATTGTAACACTGATAACGCAGGCGGAGATGATGAAAATGTAGGTTTTGCCTGGACACTCATTCAATCTAACTTAGAACAAGCATCAGAGTTTATTGCCGGATATGCAAGAATTGCAACACAAGCAGAGGTTACTGCTGGAATTAATGATTCCAAATTCATCACTCCATTAAAACTAATTACGTGGTTGGCTTCGCAACTCGCAACCGAGCTTCAGCCGGGAATTTCTGAAAGAGCTACACAGGCAGAAGTAAATGCAGAACTTGACGATCAAAGACACATTACCCCTCTTAAACTTATTAATTGGTTTATAACAAAAACCGCAACGGAAGCAATAGCCGGTATCGCTGAAATTGCAACGCAGGCAGAAGTTACTGCTGGAATTGATGATACCCGATTCGTCACTCCGCAAAAGTTGGCAGCGTATGTAGCAGGTAAGATAACCGGCTTATGGGAAGATAAAGGAACAATTAATTGCGCTGGAAATCCAAATTATCCTGCCGGGCTAAAAGGAGATGCTTATACGGTCAATGTTGCTGGTAAAATCGGTGGGCCAGCAGGAGTAAATGTAGAAGTAAAAGATGTTATCTACTGTAATACTGATAATCCGGGTGGAACACAATTAGCGGTTGGAGCAAACTGGACTATTATTCAAGCTAACCTTGAACAGGCTACCGAATTATTAGCTGGCTATTCTGAATTAGCAACGGTAGCTGAAGTAAATGCAGGGATTGATGATCAACGTATAGTTACTCCGTTTAAATTAAGAGTTTTGTTAGATAACCGCCTTGCAACGGAAATTTTATCAGGCTTGATCGAACTCGCAACTCAGGCAGAGGTAAATGCTGGATTAGATGATGTCCGGGCAGTAACTTCTCTGAAGCTGATGACCTTACTCAATGCACTTTTAAAATATCAGGCAGGCGCAGGTGCAAATTCCATTATACCAAAATTAGGAGTGAACAATACTGCTCCTGGTTCTCATGCTGCTGTACTAAATGGAAACAATAACCGAGCTAACAGCACCTTTAGCGTAGCTATTGGAAGTTATGCAGATGCATGGCAGTTCAATGAATATAGCAAAGCACCGGGAGCTTTTTTTGCTACCCAGGGAAGTGTACAGCATAGTGTTTTAACTATTTGGAACATTGTTCCTTCCGGTGGAGGAATATACCCAATCAACTTGGATGGCGGTGGAGCAAGTGCTTCTAACCGTTGGAGGATCCCCAATAATTCAATCATACAGTTTATGTTGCAGTTTAGCATTGTGCAAAATTCCGGTTCAGCTGGAACTATTGGTGATACCTGGACAGCCATTTATGAAGGTGTGGCAAAAAATGTAGCTGGTGTTATTTCATGGGTAGGAGGAGCGCCCACTGCAAGAGAAATTCGTCAGGATGCTGGTCTTTCTCCCTCAGTTTCTTTTGGGACTTCAGGAAATGAACTTATTCCTATTGTAATTGCTATTGCCAATAAGAATCTTCATGTAAACATTACAGGATATATCACGCAAACCAAATTTAGTCTTTGAAGGATTATCCCGGTGGAACCGGTGATTGAAATTCCCTAACAGATAATTTACTATGGATTATTTAAAACTGATAGCAATATTATTTAGCGCAACCGGTTTTTGGAAGGTGCGACAAGAAAAAGTCGCCAATTTTAATGTTAAATGGTTGAAATTAATACAACCAGTTTAACCCTGTGTGTTGTCACAGGTTCCTTACTTTGACATGCGATGTTGGCAACGACATGGTGTGAAGCTCAAAGGACAATGTACTCTAAAGATTAAGCTGTGAAGCAAAAAATCGAAATTCATGAGCACTACATGAAAGGAGGCTAAGGACGAATGGTATGAGTAAAATATATGAACTGTTGATAAGGGGTCGTGAAACCGTAATAAGCTAAAAGTGCTGATAAGCTTAAACCAAAAGGTACAGAGGCAAGATAACATGTATTCCATCATGTTACACAACTATAACGCCTCCGGCTCTGAGACAGGCTCTAACCCATTCTATAAAATTGGAGAAACTTGGTAAGCCCGAATTTCTCTTCAGTATAATATCACCGAAGAAGGTTAACCGCAAGGAAGACTGACGGAAATGCGGGTAAGGGAGGGTAGAAAAAGCGAAAGCCTTGTTGTAATGATAAGGATAGGAGTTTTAACGTTACTCCATGCGAAAGCAGGCAGACTTCTACCTGGTCTCTTATCACGAGAAATTTGTAATGAAACTTTTAAATTAAAAGGCAATGAAGGATTCTGTAAAAACAGAATATGCGTTTAATGCGGAAATGGAAGGCTGGAACAATATCAATTGGACTAAGGCTAACCATGCTGTTAAGTTATTACAGAAACGTATCGTGAAGGCTTGGAAAGAAGGTAAACATCGTAAAGCAAAGTCTTTACAATGGATACTAACTCATTCGTATGCTGCAAAAACATTAGCAGTAAGACGAGTAACTGAAAATTCAGGCAAAAGAACTCCGGGTGTTGATAAAGAAGTATGGCAAGCGCCCGATGCGAGATGGAACGCAATCAAATCATTAAACCGGAAGAACTATAAAGCGCAACCTTTGAGAAGGGTATATATACCCAAATCAAATGGTAAAAAGCGACCATTAAGAATTCCAAC
>MEPB01000063.1:8667-12058 GCA_001769385.1 Bacteroidetes bacterium RIFCSPLOWO2_12_FULL_35_15
AACCTATTGCTGAATCAACAGCAGATGGGTTCTCATTTGGTTTTCGACCTTATAGAAGTTGTGCAGATGCGATAGCTATGTGTTTCAACGTAGTTTCGAGAAAAGACGGTGCACAATTTATTCTTGAAGGAGACATCGAAGGTTGCTTTGACAATATCAATCATGAATGGATGTTAAATAATATTTCATTAGATAAGAAAATGTTGAAGCAATGGTTGAAAGCGGGGGTAATAGAAAATAAAATTTTATTCCCTACAAAAACCGGAACACCGCAGGGAGGAATAATTTCTCCCATACTTGCTAACATGGTACTGGATGGTCTTGAAGCAGAGATCAATAAAACTGTTGGTATATATTATAAGAATGGAAAGAAGCAAGGTACATCAACAAAGGTGAATTTCATTCGGTATGCTGATGACTTTATTGTAACAGGTGTTAGTTCTGAAATATTGCAAGAAAAAATTAAGCCGGTTATTGAGGTGTTTCTTGCTGAAAGAGGATTAAAACTATCTGAACAGAAAACAAGACTTACTCACATTGAGACTGGATTTAATTTTCTCGGACAAAATATTCGGAAATATAAAGGGAAACTATTGATTAAACCCTCGAAAGCCAGTATTATGTCTGTTAGAAAGAAAATTCAAAAACTCATTCGTGGAAACAGAGCTATGGCAACGAGTAATTTGATAAATCGGCTCAATCCAATAATCAGGGGTTGGGCTAATTATCATAAACATGTGGTGAGCAAAAAGGTGTTTTCCAGACTGGATCATGAAATCTTCTTAATGCTCTGGAAATGGGCATTGATGAGACATCCCAGAAAAGGAAGAAGATGGGTAAAAGCGAGATACTATAAAAGAAAAGGTAATAGAGATTGGGTATTCTTTGCTATTGAAAACGGAGTTCAGGTAGAATTATTCAAAATGGATACCACAAAAATAGAAAGGCACGTAATGATTAAAAGACATGCTAATCCCTATGATTCTGAATGGGAAGAATATTTTGAAAAGAGGATAGACAGAATCATGGTTTGTGCATTACATGGATACAATCTATTAACAAGTCTGTGGAAAAGTCAAAAGGGAATATGTCCGGTATGTAATTCCAAAATTACAGTATCAACAAAATGGAACACGCACCACATTACTCCTAAACACTTGGGTGGAGAATACAAATCCGCTAATCTGGTCATGTTACATCCAGATTGCCATAGGCAGGTACATAGTCTGAATATTAAAGTTAACAAGCCGTGTTATTCAAAATAAGAAAAATATCAAAGAGGCTTGAGCCGTGTGCAGTGAAAGTTGCAAGCACGGTTCTTAGGGGAGTTGGGGGCAGCAATGCCCCCCGCTTACCCGACCTGATAGAAATGCTTATCAAATTCCGGTCAGATAACAGGAAACAATCTGCCGAAATCAGGAACCTGAACGCACAGGCAGAAAAACATATATCCGAAAACTGGATTCAATGGTCGCAGGCCCTTGAAAAAAGAGTAAAGGAACTGGAAGCTGTTGCCGAAGAAAATAAGGAACTCAAAAAGCAAATCGAGAGCCAGCGTAACCGGATCTGCGAGCTGGAGAACAAAGTTGAAAAAGTAGAAAAGGAAAACGAGCAGCTGCGGAACCAGCTTCAGGAAATTTCAAAAACACACGAGCATGAATGAGCAAAGCAAATTAATGAAAGCAATATACACTGTATTCCTCATAGCGGTTACAGTTCGTACCTGTGTTTCTTTATATGACAGGTTTACAGAAGATGAGAAAAAAGAATGTGATTGTAAAAGCAAATTGAAATGAAAATTACTCGCAAACAGGTTTATTGGGGACTTGGTATTACAGCCGGGCTAATTACCATTGGGGTACTTGTTTACAAACACAGGAAGAAAATAAAAGAGGTTGCTGAAGAAGCCTCAGAGAAAGCTAAAAGCTGGTTACGTCCGGTAGTAGCCAAAATCACAAGTAAGTTCGGATATCGGACAGATCCAAAAACAGGCAAGCAAAATGCCTTTCACAATGGAATTGATTTGGCGGTTCCTGTGAATACTCCAATTAAAAGCCCAATGCCGGGTATTGTGGATGCCGTTACTTCCGGGGGAGATGGTGGGAACCAGGTTATACTTAAACATGATAATGGCTATAAAACAGGTTACGCACATCTTAACAAACAGATGGTAAAAAAAGGAGATAAGGTAAAGCAAGGTGATGTTATTGGACTATCAGGCAGTACCGGAAAGAGTACGGGGCCACATTTACATTTTACGCTCACTGATCCTTCAGGGGCTAAAGTTGATCCTGCAAAAATAATTTATTCAGGAGTGGTATAGTCGAATTATTTGTGAAAATGCTCAACCCGTTTTACCTGATTTTCTTTTACAATTAAATTTATTTATACCCCCTAAATATTTTTGCTCATTTTCTAATGTTTGTTGAACCACAATACTGTCATACGAAGCACTGAACCGCCAATTTCTTGCTGTTACCAGCAGTTTTTTATTTTGTCGGGAAGTCCTCAACTACAACTTTGCTCTCTGTCCCGTATGCTTCTTTCATTTTTGCTGTAATCCAACCCTCAATATTTTGTCTGCCTGTCGGTGCAATGCCCGCAGCATTCCAAAATAATCTTAACTCTTCTTGAAATGTAAATGTGTGTCCGCCAGCAGGAATTTTTAGCGATGAATTGTCAAAAGATGAAACTAATTGATAGAACTCTGCCCCGTAATGAGGTTCACTAATACTAATGCGATAAGTAACGCAAACCAATGTTGCCCTTGCATCTTTGTTATCTACAATAACTCTGTATGCTTTGATGTCTGTTTTTATCATTGTCGATTATTTTTTGTGTAATTAAAATTGTCAAGGTCGGTTATGTCTGCGTAGTGTCGTCATTAAAATTGTTGGTAACATTAGTGTGAGCAATTCTGTTGGATAAATTTTCAATTGTTTTTTCAAAAATATTTCTAACAAAGGTATCTAATCACATAAAAAAGTCAATTTTTTAATGAAAATAGATGTTTTTTAACAGTTATGACTTCTTTACCGCCAAAATATTTTACATTTACTACGTAAAAATAGGTTTTAATTGAATTTTAATTGTAATAGGTTCATAAACAATATGTAAGAGTAAGGAAATAAAAATATAATAGATATTGCGTTGCCCTATCCCAGCTGATGAAACCGACTAAAGCAATAAAGCAAAACAGGATAAGCACAACGCTCACGAAAGGCGTGGGCTGTTGTCATCTGTTTTGCTGGCTCTTAGTCGGGCCTCATCAGCAGTGGCAATATGTCCCACGCTGATTTTTTTTATATTAGCCAGAACAAAAAATGCCTCAAGACGTTAAAGAAATAGATATGATAATTTTTATAAACAGACCTTATTCTGTGAGTCAGGT
>MEPB01000064.1 GCA_001769385.1 Bacteroidetes bacterium RIFCSPLOWO2_12_FULL_35_15
TTTCGTCAGGGCTTTCGGGAAACTCTACGCTATAATCTTCCAATAGCTCCTGAATGGCTTTGGGTTTATCGGTAATGATGATCCCAATAATCTCAAGCAGAGCTTTTGATTTCTCGTTGAGCTTTACTTCCGGCTCTTTTGGTTTCTCTTTGTTGATAATCCTTACCATTAGCTAAGTGCTTTTCCGATGACTATTCCGACAATTACTCCAACAGCGACTTTCAGCCATAGGCCGTTCTCTTGTTTCTTTTCAATTTTTTCTGTTTGCTTTTTTCTGCGCTTGATCTCGTCCCAAACTGTTTCCACCTGCGCCATCATGGTTTTATCTTCAGGGTTATCCTTTGACTGTTTCTTGGTATCGTCATAGAGCTTGGTGAGGTCATCAACCGAAAGCTCCGATAGCTTATCGAGCAATTCTTTTGTTTCCCCTGAGTAAGCGCTGTGGCATCCGCAATAACTGTCCTCATTGCTTTTATGCCCGGACACTTCCAGTATGAGTTTCTTTTCCGGGTGTATGTTTATCAATTCCTTGATAACCGGTTCTCCTTTTTTCTTCACCAGGAGCTTTACCGACTTCACCAGATCATCCACTTTTCCCGGAGCTTCGTAACCATACTTCTCAACTATCTTTGCTGCTTCGGATGGTTTTTGCAGGACGATGTAATCAATTCGATTTTGTGCTTTTCCTTTACACATGGTAATTGTATTAATGGGTTTGTGCTTTTCATTTTGTGAAAAAAGCCAAAGCTGAGAGGGTTTCCCGCTTTGGCTTTTTCTGTTTAACCCTTAGCTGATTTTTCGCTTATCTGCGTTTTCTTAACAGCCTTCTTTTCTGCATTGGTCTTCCACCGCCAATTGGTCTGCGAACAATTTTGCGAACCATTTTTTTGACTTTAGGTTTCACACCGAATACAGGTTTTGGAGCCTGTTTAGCCAGGTCAATTTGAGGCAATCCTGTTGGGCGTGGTGCGGTAGAAACTTCTGCCACATTTTGTCCAGCCAACACGTTACCCATATCAACACGGGCTTTTATAGTGAAGGTCAGCGTGGTTTTTACACCATTCTTTTGCAGGAAGCGAATGCTGTCCTGTCCGGTTACGTCCATCTCGAATGCACTGTCATCAATCAAATTAGGGTTAGTATTTTGAGGTGATGTTGCGTTACGGGGTTGGTATGGATGTGAGTTGAAAGAACCGGCAGCTGACTTACGCAGGATTTTCCATACGTTATCAAATTGCAACGGATCCGACACGGACATTTTCATACCCTGGATTTTGAACGGATTGGCTTTGCTTTCTTCCCTTACTTCACTGTGAGAGCTTTCCTGAACCACTACGGTTACGCCTGCGGGTTGCGCTGCGCCTTCGTTACCACCAAAAACAATTGCTTCCGCATCTGCTCCGCTGGTGTTGGTAATGGAAATGGTTAAGGTTCTGTCGTTCGGGTTGATTTTACCGATTGAGTTGGCAGCGTAGTTATCGTATGAATCATCATCGTAACTGTCTTCTCCAACGTACTCTACTTCTTCGTATGAATCTTCATCATACGAATCCTGGCCTTCCAGCCCGGTGTCGAAGTTATCGTCATCGTAATTATCGTCATCATAATCATCGTAACGGTCTTCGGCCTCTTTCTCATACTTGCGAATTTCTTCGTTATATTTATTCATGGCTTGAATTGTTAATTGTTAATGTTTCGTTTTACTTGTCGTTTTTTTTGTGATGCAAGGCTTTATGTACACCTAAGCCTTTTTGGAATCAGCCTCCTTTGAAGAAGATTTTTTTGCAGCAATTTTCTTGATGCCTTCATGGGCATACAATGCTCCGAGGGTGGCAACAAAGCCAACCACAAGAACAATTCCTGCTGTGATTCCGATTTCTTTCCAGTTTGTGTTGGATACTGCGTTACTTTCCATGTGAATAATTTTTAAATGGTTTTTGATTTTAATCGTTTGCTTATCGCTGAATGGTATTTAAACCACGAGCCAAAATTCAGCGGAATAGCAAGGCATTCATAGTAGCGGAATTGTAGTGGACTACAACTTTGAATACTGAACAGAGGGAAACAGAGTGATTGGGAAGTGGATTTGACTACAAGTTTTAAAACAGGAAATAGAAGGATTTCATGCGTATCAAAATAGGAGGGCTGTATTTATTGCCAATAATTTGTTTAATAAAAAGCTCTAAATTCTTGATGAAGAACCCTGAAAGTGTTACTTTTTGGAAATATTCATGGCCGGTTGTTTATAATTTTTAAGAATAAAACTATGTTCTTTGATAAAATTTATTAAGTTTGCGTCTGCGATTATATACATAGTTCGTATATAATTGCGGATAGAAACTTAAAATGCCACTAAAAAGCACACATAACTACATAGAAACCTACCTTGAGCAACAGCAAGCAAGGGGGATGTACTCATTCACCATTGACGAGATTAAAAGCAAGTTTAAAACATCTCCCAAAGCCCTTGTCCAGGCTGTTCAACGTCTGAGAAGCAAAGGAAAAATAGCTAAGGTCAGGAAGGAATTTTATGTGATTGTTCCACCCGAATACAGCAAGAGAGGGATTTTACCGGTATGGAACTTCGTGGATGATTTGATGAAATACCTTCAGCGAAGCTATTACGTTGGGCTTTTAAATGCAGCTGCTGTGCATGGTGCATCCCATCAGCAACCACAGGATTTTTATATTATTATCAGAGAGAAACCTTCATTAAGAGATATAAAAAATAAAAAAGTAATTATTCATTTCTCTCAAAAAAAAGAATGGGATGAGTTGGATATTATTGACAGGAAAACAGATACAGGATATGTGAAAGTTTCTTCTCCTGAACTTACTGCGCTTGACCTGGTATTATTCCTTGATCGTATTGGAGGTTTAAACAGATTGGCGACTTTATTAGATGAATTGGCAGAAGCAATTGATCCGGCAAAACTTGTGGAAACCGCCAGGAGATTCGGTCAAATCACCGCAGCGCAAAGATTAGGCTATATGTTGGAGAAAGTATTGAAACATAAAGAAAAAGTGGAACCTTTGTACGAATGGTTAAAAGAGCAGCATTATTTCCCAACGCCTTTAGAACCAGGGAAAAAAATAAAAAACAGAATAACAAAAAACAGGTGGAAAATTATTAAAAATGCTTCACCCAAAAGCGATTTATGATACCTAAAGGATATATTGATGCGTGGAGCGAATATGCTCCCTGGCAACAGAGCCTGCAAGTGGAGCAGGACATGATAATTGAACGTTCCTTGATTGAGATATTTTCAGATCCGTTTCTGAGGGATCACCTTGTTTTTCGGGGAGGAACCGCATTGCATAAAATCTATATAAAACCTCAAGCCAGGTACTCAGAAGATATTGATCTGGTTCAGGCGAAAGCAGAACCTATTAAGGAAACTATTGATGTGTTGAGGGAAAGGCTTAGTTTTCTTGGAACTCCGACTGTGAAACAAAAACGAAATAACAATACAATGATTTTTCGTTTTGAATCAGAATCAGACAAATTGCCAATGAAGCTTAAGGTCGAAATTAATTGCAGAGAACATTTCTCGGCTTTTGGGTACAAAGAAGTTCCATTTAAAATGAACTCTCGCTGGTATTCAGGAGAAAGTAAGATTGTTACTTATTCACTTGAAGAACTATTAGGGACTAAACTCCGGGCTTTATACCAACGCAAAAAGGGCAGAGATTTATTTGATATGTGGAAAGGACTTCATGCTAAGGCGAAACCTGAAAAAGTTGTTGAAGCTTTTGCATTGTATATGAAAAATGAAAACAGGAAAGTATCGCAAAAACAATTTATAAATAACATGAATGCAAAGATGAAAGAGAAAATTTTTCTTTCAGATATAGAAGGGCTGTTGAGTGCAGGGGAACAGTTTAACCTGGTTGAGGCGTATGAACTGGTAAAAACAGAATTGATAGAGAGAATTTGATATATGTGCTTACGAATGAGGGAGAGCTATTCATCTTCTCGTTTTTTAAAACTTTCTTTTAAAATCTTCAAAAAAGTTGAATTTCTTGCATCAGCATCTTGTATAAAAGCATCCATTGATAAAATGTACATACCTACTGGAAGTTTAGTTCTGGTTTCCAAATCTAACATAACTTCCATTTCATTGTAAAAAACTGAATCTATTGAAAATAAAGGAGAGTACCCGGACGAAAATAATGAGAGTTTTAATTCATCATTAAATTCTACAACCCCATAAAACCATATACGTGGACTATAACTTTGAATACTGAACAGAGGGAAACAGAGTGATTGGGAAGTGGATTTGACTACAAGTTTTAAAACAAAAAAAGAGCTATTTTTGTCAAACGAATTACCCTAATCAATTTATAATGCCGGAAAAGAAAAAATTACCTCATCTGTTTTTAAGAAATCAGGCTACGTCCTCTGAAAAATTTAAAAAAAATCGTGGCTTTGGAACAAAGCCTCAAGAGGAAGAAGAAGAAAAAAACTACACGCCTCAGAAGGACAGGCTAAAGGAGGATAATAGAATTTTCAATATTGAAAAAAGAAATAGGCATAACAAAAGGACTATTGCTTTACCCGAGCATATTGACCAGGTTAGAATACATTTTTTTAAGGTTTTCAATCACAGCTTACGAAATGAGTTTATAAACAAATATGGATTGCAAGTATTGTCCTTTTTTGATTTCAATAAAACCGTATTATTTGCAATTGACAATGAGGAATTATTTAAAGTTTTTCAAAAGCATTTAGAATTATATTATAATAGTTCGGATGACCAGCCTTTTCAAGGACAAGAATATAATCTGATAGTATTAATTTCTCATTTTGAGTTTATAAACTCACGTAAAATAATCAATGCTTACGATGAACGGATATCCTCGTTCAACCTTATTCCTCCGTACAGCCTGAAAACAGACAAAATACTTAAAGCGTTAAACGCTTACTTGGAAGAAAATAAAATAAAATATTCATATCAAAGAGATGGAAATGTATTTGAAATTTATGAATTGCCAAAAGAGCAGATAGATTTGATAACTGACAACTTCGATATTGTGCAGTCAGTTCAAAGTACAAGAGCTGGTAAAGTTCGGCCAGGCAGATTAGGAAATGTGATACGAAGTTTTGGAATTGAGATTACTCCAAATAAGAATGCACCTTTCGTTGGCATCATTGATACAGGAGTTCAAAACATTGATCCATTAAAAGGCGTGATGGCCGGCTTTGGTTATGATCTAACTGGAACCGCAGCAAATTGGGATAGTCATGGGCATGGAACAATGGTGGCAGGATTGGTAGCGCTTGGAGTAGAATATTTTACTGAAGTAAAGGAGAAATACCAGGGCAAGGCATTTATTGTACCTATTAAAGTATTAACGGATTCCGAAGGAAATTTTAGTCATAATGATCTTATTGGCACTATTGAAGCTGCATATAGTAAGGGAGTTCGTTTGTTTAATCTCTCTGTAAATCATTCACCTAAAAGATATAATTCAGCATTTTCAAACTACGCTTATTTGCTTGATCTGTTGAGTTACAAGAATGATCTGCTAATTTTTATTTCAAGTGGTAATATTGATTATGACAGAGTGAAAGAGCTTTATGAGAATACACATAATTCACATACTTACCCAAATTATTTTTATTGCCTTGACACAGACAGCCCTTTCCACAGGTGTGAAACAACGAATATCTGTACGCCTTCTGAATCACTCAATAATATTACTATTGGAGCATTAGCAGAAAATTTCAATGAAGAAGATAAATCGGGAATTACTCCTGCAAAAATATATCCTGCTTCTTATGCACGGAAATTTCATTTTGATTATAACCAGCAAATTAACGGAACCAATTTTTCAAGAAACCAGAAAAATAAGAATCTTGTTAAGCCGGATATAGCTTTTGCCGGAGGGGACTTGTTGGATGAAAATGCCGGTATGGAAGTATTTTCAGTAAATGCTGGAGAATTTTATACACGGAATGCTGGAAGTAGTTTTTCAACTCCATTAGTGGCATCACTCGCAGCAGAAATTTTAACCGCATATCCAAAATTAAATGTGCAAACCGTAAAAGCCTTATTAATCAATGCCTCTGATTCTGTTTGTGGGAACAACCCACCTGATTTTACTGAAAAAGGATTGTTAAAAAAACTAATCGGTAATGGTACACCAAATCGAGAGAATGTACTGTTTTCAAATGAAAACAGTATTACGTTTGTGATAGAGGATGCAATTACCATAGAGGAATTTAAACTCATTAAGATCAAACTACCTGAATACCTGAATCCAACAAAACATAAAACCAATCATAAGTTGAATGTAACAGCAACTTTATGTTACAAATTTTTTCCTGTAAAAGACAATCATCTTTCTTATTGTCCATTGCATATTAGCTTTGGAATTTTCAAACCGGACATTCCTGGTATGGCTATGAAGGATGGAAAGGAATATCAAATCAAAACAGCTATACGGTGGTCTGAGGACTTTTTTGGAATTGAAAACAGACTTCTAAGCAATGTTCAGAAGATTGATTATAATTTACAGCCGGAAGATATAGGTAATGTCAGCAATGAAATAAGTATTGCTATACGCTGCACCAATAAAGATGAGATTGATAGTACTGTTGCGGATATTCTTGCAAAAAGCTCACATGAGTTTTCACTTGCATTAACATTTACAGAGTTGCCTCACGAGAAAACGAATACCAACCGGCTTTACAATGAACTTTCAGCCATTAACACAATAGAGGTGATCGGCATTATTGAACCTGATATTGATGTTGAAATAGGAGAATAGCCAGCTTATTTACTTAAAGAGTTGTCCTGAATTTCTTTTTTAAGAAGTTGCAACCATAGAGTAGTATTAATCTTGGCTTTTACACCAATGGTTGTTTTATCCATTTCAAAAATGCTCCTTTTGATTGTGGTAACAAGTGTTTTTTGAATTGAATAATAGGAAAGTCCTTTACAGGCTTTAATTATTTGCGGAAGTGCTTTAGGCTTATCAAATTCAAATAAATCTGATTTTAACGTTTTATTGATAAGTTCTTGAATATGCTTATTGTCGGGTAAATCTAAATGAACTTTAAGATCAAATCTTCTGAGCAAAGCATTATCAATCATTTCTGCATGATTCGTAGCTGCTATCACCATACTATCTTGCGGTAAATAATCAAATAGCTGTAAAATAGTATTTACAACCCTTTTCATTTCGCCATGATCCTGGCTATAATCTCTGACTTTTCCAAGTGTATCAAATTCGTCAATAAAAATAATACATCCTTCTGAAGCGGCACGTCTGAATATTTTAGCTAAGTTTTTACTCGTCTCCCCAAGTTTAGAAGAAACAATAGCTCCAAGATTAATGACTATCATCATTTTACTTAACTCACCTGCAAGAACGTAAGAAGCAAGAGTTTTGCCACACCCGGATGGGCCATGAAATAAAACTTTATTTGAAACTGGTAAATCGTATTTGCTTAATAGATCAGCTGACTTATATTCTTTAATAAAAAGTTTTAAAGTTTCTTCTACATCATCGGAGCAGACCAAGTTTTCAAAACGGTAATCCGAAGTAATTTTTTCAAGAATAAATTCACTTATTTCTCTGTCTTCTTCCCTCATAAAATGTTGAGGAGATCCCACTTTGGTTAATCCGCTGGTTTGCTGAGTGCGAATAGCCTCCTTGAGTATTGATTGTAATTGCAGAGCAAAATTCAGTTTTTTTGTCTTTTTTGAATATTCAATCAATTCATTAAGTACCTCCAATAGCTTCTCCTTGTCGTTTTCCAGACCAAATTTTGCAATATCCTTTATGAGATCAAATTGAGACATTTTTATCAACTTATGGGGTAAATATACGTAATCGAATAGGCAAAGTTATAATCTATTTTTGATTTTATTCACAAGGAGGTGTTCTTAATCCTTAAACTCCTTGCGTTAGCTTAAAAACGTATGCCAAACAAATTATCGGCAATTTTTCAGAATATTGCCAATAATTTGTTTAAAGAATGAAAGGATTATTTGTCATAGAAAGGTTCAATATCCAACTGTAAAAAAGGTTCAAAGTGATTGCTTCTTATTAATGCTCTTAGCGGTTTTTGAGATGGCAACATTGATAAAACGGCTTCTTTAGACATTTTATCCGTAGCTCCAAAATTCTCTGCCATAAACTTTGCATCTTCACCCTCTAACTGCAATGCTATTTTAGTTCCCATATTCTCGAACACAACAGTCGCAAAATCTCTTACACTTTGGGATGCTAAAATGAAACCTACACCATATTTTCTTGCTTCCCGAATTAAATCGGTAAGTGTTTGGTCGTAAGAAAGTTTGTGAGCTTCATCAATTACTACATAAAGTTTTATTTTTTTTGATGGCCCTTCAGCAAGCATTCTGTTATAGACAGCTTGTAACACAAATCTTGCAACCGATTTCATTAATTCCGGTGTATGCAAAGTTGAAAGATTGATTACTGAATTTTGCCTTAATATTTCTGCAATGGAAATGCTGTTTGCGCCTGAAACAAAAATGTTGTTTTCAAATAATGGTTCTATTCTGTATTTTAAATTGCGAACATTGTTTCCTTCATTCTGTTCCATAAATTCCAGTATTGTCCAAATATCTTGAAATTGTGGTGGCTCATTGTTCCATGTTGTTCTGTCGGCCACTGAAAATCCCTTTTCTTGATATGCTCTTTTGATTGCATCTTTTAAAACAGGGTGCTGAATATCACCTAAACCAAAAATCTGTTTCAGGATGCCTGAAACTTGATAAACATTATTCATATAACTCACCTTCTCACCATTGTTGCCACTGATTGAAAGCTCCAACGGGTTTACATCCATCCCATAAGATGGGTCTAACTCTACTGAGTTTGTTGCTTGCAAAAACGAATCACCATTTGCATTTGATAAAACATTTGAAATGTATTCACCTTGAAAGTCAAGAATAAGAAAAGGAATATCTTGTTTACTTAATTCATAAAGCAAACCACTTGTGGTTTGTGATTTTCCTGCTCCTGATTTACCTACAATTAAAAGATGTTGGTTTGCCAACTTCTTTGGAATCATTGTGGTTGGGTCAAACACTACATCCTTGCCATTATCTACATTCTTACCTAATACTATGCAAGGTTTTGTTGTTGGCGGTGATGGTGGCTCTGAAACAATGTTTGGCGGTGTAGTGTTTTCCGCTTTCTGTTTTTCTGCTGGGGGCTGCTCTGTTTTTTTCTTGTCCTTTTCTTTTTCAGCAACTTTCTTTTCTTCTTTCTTGGAAGGTGTAACAGGTGTTACAACTGGTGAAACTTCAGTTTCACTTGTTGTGTTTGTGGGTGTGCTGTCGGTTGGTTCTTCAATTTCGGTTTCTCTTATTTCAAGCAACTCTGCAATTTTTTTGTTGCCTATTTCATAAATCTTATTGCCTTTGTAATTATCAACCGGCTTGGTTGTTCCTGCCCAATGAAAAATGTAGCCCGATTTTTCAAATTGAATTTGAAAATCGCCTGTGTTGATGGCTTCAATCATTTGCTTTAACTCGGAAGAGTTATTGCAAAAGTTGTGTCGTATTGCTCTCTCTAAATAAAAACCAATGAGAGTAGAAAGTGATTTGTTTGAAAGGTGAACATCAATTTTCGGGTTGGTATCATCTGAAATGAATTTGGTTCTAAATGCTTTTTCAGAGTTCTCATTCTTCTTTACAATTTCTTCTTTCAGGGCTAAACTCTCTGTGATGTTTCCTTCACCTGAACGGAATTTCACTTCAATCAAATTCAAATTCAGTTTACCATTCTTTACAGAAACTAAAATCAAATCACTCCGCTTCACTGTTATTTCTTCCTCAATGTTTCTGCGTTTGCTTTGAGCAAAAATATCTATGTGAGTATCAACAGGAATTAAAACACCGTCATTCATTAACCCTTCTTTCTCCAATGCCAAACGGGTAATAGCCAAGCCAATTATTTCTCTTGCGTTGTTCGGATTATTTATGAGTTTCAAAGCAAGTTTGCCTGAAACAGATTTGATGATGTCTAAAATTTTTACTGCTCTGAATGAAGATGTAGGAATGTTTATTTTGTTCAATCCATCTTCAATAAGTTTTTCAATTTCATTTAACCAACCTGTTGAAACAATTAAGCGGTGTCCTACACCATCCATAAATTCCGGTGTGTAGTCAATCAAATAACTTTTCAGATTGGGGTTTGCATCGGCAGGGTTATCAAAATATTCTATTCCAAAATTTCTGTCAATGGTAAAAACCCAATCGCTTCTATCATGTATTTGAGAAAGGATATGGCGGTCTTGTTTTTCTAATTCTAATTGTATTGTAGGTAAGTGGTCAATGGATTTTCCCCAATCAAAATAAGAACAAGACAAGCCCAAAAAGTTAAGCCCTGAATGGTAAATCAAATCACTGATTTCATTCCCTGCTGTTATTTCTGATGTTGGAGATGGCACTACTTTTCTACTCCATGTAACGGCTTCTTTCATTATGTTGAACTCTGAACGATACTCCGCTAAAAGTCCATGCAGGAAATAACAGCCGGGAACATTGCCTACTGGCCTTGAAATTGTTTTGGTTACAAACTGGTCAATGATTACTGTAACATTTGCTTCTTTGAATTGAACCTCTGTCCATTTATCGGGTACAACTTTTACTTTGGAGAAAAACAATTTCGGGAATAACGGATTGTGGCTTGGTTCTAACAATTCATCATCTACATCAGGTCTGCTGCCTTCTGAAAGTGTATTGTCATTCATCAATTCATCAAATGCACTACCCATTAGTTCATAGCCCAATGTGCCATAAAAAGTAATATCGTAACGCAAGTTTTTGAAATCATCCATTTTCTGTAACTCTCGGATGGTATTTAAAAACAGTAGTCCATCACCAGGGTTCAGTACATTTAATTTCAAAGTTTTAATGTAGGGATGGTGTCTGAGGTATCTCCACAATCTATCTGCTATTTGTGCAGGATTTACAGAAGAAATATTTCCTAAATCATCTTTGTAGCCCAATGCTTTTGAAATCATTGCTACCACCTTTCTAATATCGGTTGTAGTGCTTTTCGGGAAGATGCTCCAAAACAAATCCAACACATCTGTATTTACATAGAAATTGTTTTTCTCAAATGATAATGCGTTGGGTAAATTGAGTGGCAATATTTTTTCAAATCCTTCAATGTCTATTGCTTTACGAATTGCATCTTCACTCATTCCGGTCATTTGATTGCTCCAATCAAACAACATCAATTGGTATTGCAGTAACCACAACATTTTTAAAGGGTGTGTAGGTGCAAGCAATATCATTTCTTCGGGTTCTTCTATTGAACCTAACTTGATATGGATGGTATCTAACCTATGCAGTAAATGAGTATTGGTAAGTAGGTTGTTTACTTCTGCATCGGGTGAATGAGTAATTGCGTTAGCAATTACTTTGGTTAGGTGTTGGTATGCTTTAGCATACTCAACAATTTGTGTTTGGTAATTTCTTAAATCAAGTGTTTCAATGACAGCAGCCGAATCAGCGGATGTGATGGCATGAAATAATTCTCTCCTTGTTTCTAAAAAAGCATTGAACTCAGGTTTAAAAACTGAAAGATTTATCTTTCCATTTTTAAAATCACCATGTTCAATAAAACCTCTGTTGATAATGTCCACTTCATACACTCCACCACTGAAAGGGTCTTGTAAAATTTTCCTTTCCAATTCATACAGCAAATCATTGAGAGGGATTTGATAGGTTTCTCTCGGATTGGTTTTGATGCGATACATTAAAATTCTTCCGGTTTCTAATCCCTGGCTTTCAATTCCAATTTCTTTACGGAAACGGTAGGTTGCTTTGAATGTAGCTTCAGCTACATTCCTTATCCTGTTGTAGCGTTTTGATTCACCACTTGTGGTGTCGCTGTCCTCACCTCTTAAATAAAATGGTTCGCTTATATCTTCTGCAATTTTCGCTTTGTTTTCATCTAAGGCAACAACACGAATTTGCACCAACCATTCTTCACCGGGTTCAAGTTCTACATCTTTGAAAGGAAAGTTGGCTTGCTCTGTTGTGCCTTTGGCGGTTTTGCGGTGTAGTTCGTTGCTGGCATCTATATCTTCTTCTCTCTCTAAAATAATTACGAATTGAGAAACCTTTGGTGTTTTCCGTGGATTGGTTTTCCATTTCACTTTTAATTTGCTGTTGCTTGTTGCCAACAAATTATCACCTTCCAATGTCAAGCCAGTTGTGCTAAGTGGGTTGCCTTCTTTGTCTCTGAACGGTTCTAAATAAAGTTCTATCTGCTCTCCCGCAAGGTCTTTGAATTTCCATTTATCAAAACTGATTTTCTTTAGCCAATCCGCATCTTGTAAAATCTTTTCCGTCCACTCTTTTACCTGCACTTGGTTTTGGTTGCGGAAAAATTCTAAGAGATGTGATTTTACTTTGTTGTGTTCGGGGTCTAAACCTTTATTGACTAATGCATCAATAGCTAAAAAAATTGTTTTGTCAGCATCACTTAAATTTTCTACACACTCCCCGTTGCGAAGCAAACGGGCTTGCACATCATCTTCTTTCAATTTCAAATCAGGAATGAGATTCAAGTAGTGCAAGTATGCTCCGGCTGTTTCCCATGTGCAACCGTCTTGTTTGATTGCCAATAAATAACGCAACTGATTTTCTATGCGTTGCTTTCTTGCAGGAGTGGTGTCAAAAACTGCTTTGATTATTTTTTGTTGCTCCTCTGTAAAACCTTTTATTAAATCTTTCTTATGCTCATTTAAAACACCTGCTAAATCATACGCCTCAAAGGTGTGGATGTCATAACTATCTTCTGCTGCACCTTTAAAACCTTGTGGAATAAACACTACCAACACGCCAAATTCTAAACGATTTCTCAACTCAATCAATCTTCCGCTTTCTACTTCATAGCCGGTTGGTTTTTTATCTGTAAGCACAAATGCTTCAACATCTTTTTTCTTTAGTTCCTTATCCTTATTTAATTTCTCACAAGTGTAGGTCATTACTGCCGTAGGTAAGTAATCTACACGTAGGCAATGGTTCTTTTGCTTTAGCAAAAGTTTTGCTTTTAAATCGTTGAAAATTGCTTGTGCAATTTCTTCAAAAAATATTTCTTGGGTTATAATTACCATTGTGCTGTTGTTTATTCTTTAGTGAGGGCTTGGGTTAAAAGTGTTTGGGCTTGATCTTCTAAACGGATTGCTTCTGCCCTTAAATCGTATGCCTGACGAACTAAATCACCAATTTGTTTTTGTTGCTTATCGGATGGGATTGGAATTACAGATTGACTTATTTGGTCTTCTGTTATTTCATCAATTACGGAACCGTGTTTGTATCTGAGCAATTGATGATAGCCGTAATCAGAAGAAAGAAAAGCATACAAATAACCTTCATCAACTAATTCGGAATTGGGAACTACTCTTATCAAATGCTCTGATGCTGCAAAGTTTTCATAGTTGTTCCAAACAAAAACAGTTCTGCCCAAAGTGCCGGAACGGGAAATAAGAATTTGATTTTTTTTAACAATCATATCACTGAGGTTGTTTGTTTCAGTAGTAGAAATGTATTTGAAATCAGGTCTTATTTGAATGATATTTTTTCCTGACAAAAAGGGAACACCATTTTCACTATCTACATAATTTCTTGTTGAACGACTACCTTTAAAAGAACAATCTGCTATATCAAATAAACTCTCATATCTTTTTGAAAATGAGTGAATGTTGCTTACTGCTATTTCTGCTAATGGATTGTAGAAATGAGCATCCAATCTAAAATCTTTTGTAAACTCTGATAAGTTTGTTTTCTTTATTTCTACTTCACAATTCGGGTCTATTGTTTCTAATTCCGCTTTAGAAAACTTAGGAAGATTATTGTTTTTAAGAACAAGATTTTGTGCCTTCTCCAAATATTCATTTGCTGTATCTCTTTTGGAATAAGCATCAAGAATTAATTTGTTCAATTTTTTTATTGCAGCATCTGATATAATTGGAATGTCAATTATGTTTAAATCACCTTCATATATTTCATCAATGACTGCACCTGATTTTTTACCAGTGATTATTGATTGACCATAATCACTATTTAAAAACGAATACACTAAACCAATGTAGGTTTTATTATGTGGAATTATTCTTAAAGCATGTTGAGAAACTGCTTTATTATTTAGTCTTGAATCAACCAATGTTATTTTGCCAATTGTGCCTGAACAGCTAACAAGAATTGTATTTAGCTTAACCAAATATTTTTTAAAATCTCTTGTGAGTTCGGTTGAAATAATTCCTTCACATGATGGATTTAATTCCATCATCTCTGAACTTGAAATTAATGGCACACCGTATTTGATATTATCAATGTAATATCTTTTGAAAGGACCAAAACCAACAACAGTTGCAATTGCAGATAATTTTTTAGTAGTAAGATGCTTTGATAAACTAAAGTTGTTGTCGTGAGTATAATACTCAGCGTTAAGTCGGAAATCTCCTTCAAAAAGACTTAATGAGCTTGATTGAAAGGATTCCAATTTGAAATAATCTGTTATCAATTTGCTCATTTTATTTTTTTGCTCTTTTTAAACATATCAGCCACTATTGGTAATTCATCATCAACAATTCTACCTGTTGTTTCTGCCACAGGTAGAAAGTCAAGGATGGTAGATTCTGCAAAGGGTTTGTATAATTCTCTGTTTACTATTTCCCTTCCTTTTTCATCTTTCTTATAAATGAAATTGCCTCTGCGGTCTTTTCCAACCTTCTTCACATTTGCCATGAAAATATCGTAGGCAGCCATTTCACCACTCATGCTTTCCATTAGTTTCTCCTGGTCGCTTTTTCTGCGAAGGATAAGCACACTTGTTTGCGTTCCTGTTCGAGGTAAAAATGTTTCTACTGGTAAATCAACGCTTGCCAATACTTGGCAGTTTTGCAAAATCCAAAACCTTACATAAGCATAGCCGGGATTACCAAGTATGCTGTCAGGTAATACGATGCCACACTTGCCTGTGCCGGGTTTCAAAAGTTTTATGCATCTCTCTACAAATAACACTTCGGGTTCCATTGCATTGCGAACATTGGCTTCCTGTTGCCATTTACCATCAGTGGTTTTACTCCATCCGTGTGCTAAATCGTAATGCTCTAAAATTTCACGGCTATCAATTTTTATTTTTGCTCCGAAAGGTGGATTTGCCATTACAAAATCCATGCTACCCAACTGTATTTTTTGACTTATTTCTTTTGCCCAACTGTTCGGGTCTTTCAATGAATTAACAGCATACAAACCGCCTCTGCCATCGTTATTCATTATCATATTCATTTGGGCTGCCTTCACTAAGTTGCTATTGAAGTCTGTTCCAAAAATGCTGTAACCTGTTTCATGTATTTCATCAAACAATTTCTTTTCTTCTACCTCTGTCGGTTTGTTTTTATTCTTCCATTTCAATTTATGTTTTTGGCGAAGTTTTTCACTCACATAATTAAATGCAATTACAATGAAACCACCAGTGCCACATGCAGGGTCATAAATTCTATCACCGGGGTTTGGGTCAAGCATTTTCACTGTCATCTTCACTACATTTCGTGGAGTAAAAAACTCTCCTTTTGTTCCTTCCAAAGTAGGACCTACAATAGTTTCATAAGCAACTCCTTTCACATCTACTGATGAATGAATGAAATCGTATTTTTCTAACTGTGCTACTATGTAAGAAACGGTTTCGTGATTGAATAAAATTCCTTCGGCTTGTGCATCAAACAATCCTTTAAATTCCGGTTTGCTTCTTACTTCTTTAAATAGTTTTTCTGCTCTGTCCTTTACTTCTTTTTGTCCGTCTGCATCATTTCTTTCTTCTGCACTGCGGATAGCAAAACGGGGTCTGCCTGTATGTGATTCATCTTCAATTTTTGCAAATAGTAATTTTAGGAACTCCCAAAATATTTGCTCTTTGCTGCCTCCCTGATTGGCATGAATGTAATCGTGGCAACGCTTAAAAGCATAGAGTAAATTGTTTCCTGTTGCTACTCTTAATCTTCTTCTGTCGGTGGTGTAAATAGAAGATGCGTCTTCACCAAAACGTGGGAAATCATTTACAGGAAAAACATCTGTTTCAAATTTTGTTTTCTTTTTCTGAAAGAAAATATTTTCTATCCCATTTGTCCAGCAACCGTAATCAGCAGTAGGAATATCAACTAACCATTGTTCTAATTCGGATGCACCGCCTGACTTATCAGTAGGGTTTGCTTTTGGTGCTGCAATAAGAATTAAAATATAAGATTCTTCTTTCCCTGCTTGCATTACTGCAAGAGGGGATTTTTTTGTTTTTTGCTTATCACCATCCCAAATTTTGATTGAGAAATCTACCCGAATATCCGTTTCAGGATATTCATATTCCTCTACCAATGTTCGTTCAAAGTTTTGTCGAACCTGTTCCTGTTCGGTTTCCTTCACCCATTTTCCGGTGATGTAATCAGCTATTTTTCCATCAGGAATTTCAACGTCCTCAATGGTATCTACTGCCACTTTTTTTATTTTGTTTGCCATACAGGGTTGTTATACTAATTTATAGTTGGTTCAATTTTAAATCGTGGTTTTATTACCTGAGAATTTGAAGCATCTGAAAGGTCTGTGTAGAAACCCAACTGCCTTAATCTTTCTTTGAGAGCTAAAAAATTATTGTTTAATGCCTTTGCAGTTTCTGGGCTGTCAGAACCTGTTATCCATTCATTGATATAAATACCGTAACGATTTTTGAGCCACTCAACAAAAGAAACGATGGTGATGGGTTGTGTTTTAAATCCTTTAGGGTCTGCACTTACAACGGCTAATTGCACCAATACTTCTAAAAGCAAATTGCCCATTACATATTTGCGTTGTCTGCCTCTGCCACCTTGTAAAAAACCATCTTCACGGTTGATGTTGCAAAGTCCGTTCATCAGTTTCTTATGCCTTGCTACTAAATTTTTCCAATTGGATTTATCGTTGCAAAGAATTTCTACATACTTATCAATTGCCGGAATACTCATTTGCAGAATGGCTTGCACATCCGGGTCGTCTTTTAAATCTTCATCGGCTGTGATGTCGGCTAATTTGTAATTGAAAAAACCTTCTAATGCAGGGTTGTTTAAATATCCTGATAGCTGTTCTACTGTGGGGCTATTGTTGCCCTGTGTTTTTGCAAACTCACTCAGCTTAACCAATTTGTAATGCGACTTGAAATATTTATACATCTCATTGTAATCACTCTCTACATTTTTCTTTGAAAGTGCATCACAAATTTTATCCTGTCCAAGTGTGAGGTCAACAAATATTTTAGGTTGAAAATCACACTTACAAAATTTGGCAAAATCATTTGCACCTGCTATTGCTTTACAGGAGCCGCATTTTGATTTTTGGTTCTCAACCAGAGAATTGATTTGACCAAATGTTTTCATTGCAAACAACGCGGAATGAAAATTGAACAATACGGTAATGTATTGAAAAAGCTCCCTACGGGGAACAGAATTTCTATAAACTAATAGCAGAATAGTATCATATAAAAACTGACGCTGATGGGCTTCACACAAAAATTTATATTCATAAACATCTTTTGAATTGGACTGCGGTAAATCAACTCTGAAACTATCCAACATACGCAATAAGAATTGCGTTTCTATATCCATTGAATGAAATCTTTCTTCATCAACCACAAGATTAAACTGACCTTCTTTTTTAGTGCCTTCAACCAAGTAATCCATCAAAACACTACTGACACTTTCTGAACCCGTGCCCTTAAATACATTGTATAGTAAGATACTTAAATCCCTGTCCTGACTTCTGATTCGTGGGTCAAGTAATTTAATGGTGCTTAAATGGAGTGGTTTGAGATTTGAAATTCGCGGTCTGCCTTGTCTGCCCTTGCCTTCAATTACGGTGGTAGAAAAATCGGCTGTAATCCAATTTTTGAGTAAGCGTTCACGGATGGGGTCTGTAATTCCTTCAAAGTGGATTTTGTTGTCCTTTACAATTTCAACCAATGATTCAGGATACAGTGTGTCTTTATTTGTTTTGGAAATAACTTTTCCTTTGGTATGCAACAGCACCAACAGTCTTACTATCGCCTGTTCAAAGTTAATGTTGTTGGCATCAATAGGCATTATCGGAAAATACCTGAACGCTTTTTGTTTTCTATCGAGAGCCATAATTGTTTCTTTAAATTTTGTTTAATACCAATTTGCCGGATGCTGATTTTTCAAATGAGTATAAATTAGAATCATCCTCAGTGAGAAAAACTTTTGTTGAACGCTTTGCTAAAATTCTACGCTTAAACATTTCAAGGTTTAAGAAGAAAGTTCTTATCTCAATTGAAGTTGGAACATAACCTTCTTTTATCCGCATCAGAATTTCAAACAAATCAATATTGATTTCTAACGCTGCTGTTTTATCCGCATGGCGAAAAATGATGTGGTCAGGAAAATATTCAATGTAATCCGTTTGGTTTCCTACATCGGGTAACACCACTTCAAAGTCTGCTGACTTGAAACCGTAAAATGCTTTTGTAGAAGATTTTTTTAAGCTGCTGCTACTGATGCAAACATTTTCTCTGCCTACTTCATCATTGTATATTTTTTCTGATTTGCTGATTGACAAAACTAAATCATCCCGCAACTGAAAATTATCATCAACACCCGTTTTGAGAAATGCAACAAAGCGTTCAAAATATTTATAAGACAAAAATGAATAGTGGTTTACTGCAAACTGTTCATCAATGTATTTATCGTTGCCTTCAAAAAATATTTTCCTTTTGATTGAGGATAAAAACATATCGGCACTTTCTGTTTTCCCTTTTTCTCTGTCGCTTGTTCCTTCGGGTTTGTTTAAAAAATATTCTTCCAAATAATTCAAGTCCGGGTTTGCAATCAACTCACCTTTCTCAAATAATTCCTCTGCTAATTCTGTTTTGGGATTGAGAAAATATAAATGGTTTTCTAATTTGGGTAAAGGCATATCAGCAACATCAACCTCCTGAAGTATTGCTACCATTCTATCCTGCTCCTCTTTGTTGAAAGCATTGTTGTAATAAAATCTGTCTAACAGATTTTCACCTTCATCAATGCTTGCTTGTAGCTGGCTGCAAGTGTATTTGTTGAAAAGAATAAATGAAATGAGAGAACGAATATCACGCATAGTGATATGCTTCTCTTTCTTTAAGTAGATGGCTAAAATGATTTCTTTTAATCGCTGCTTTACACTGGCTCCCTTCTTACTGTCACGAAGTGTGTCAATGTTATATTTGATGTAACACTTTTCTGCATACTCACAATTTTCAGGTTTGCAAGCTGCCCATGTGTCTTGCTTTTCATTGGTATCTAAAATGATGTTCAGCAATTCATCAAAAATGGAATTAGTATTTTCTATTTCTACAATCGCTCTGTTGTTTAGATTGATGAATGAAAGTGAATCGGGTAACTTATGATTGTCGTACTCTAAATAGTGATGCACCTGCTTACCTAACCAATTGTATTCTTTTTTGCTAAGTAAAAAATCTCTGAGTTTACCTTCGTTAATGGCAATGATTTTTACAATGTTGGCTTTAGGTTCAGTGTTACCTTCAAAGGGTTTGAAAAATTCTTTGAGTAATTGGTCATTGCTTTTGCCTTCAAAATCCTGGCTACCATCATACAAGGTCTCAAATTCAAAATCTTTGTATCTGAATTTACAGCCGTTGTCTGTTTCGGAACTAAATTTACCGCCCTTGTTTCGTGCCTCAGCCTCTATCAACTGAATAAAAGCAGTTTTACCATCTCCGGCATTACCTGTTAATACAACTAACTTCTTTTTCCCTTTTAGCACATCTTCTTTTAGCGAAGTATCTAAACGGGTCGGGATGTATGTACTTTCATCCAATCCTCTTGTAAGCCCCGTGCTTAAAAGACTTTGAGAGTATATTTTCAGGAAAGTATCAACGAATGGGTTATGGTTTGCTTTTGTCATTATCCAGTTTATTTAACACTAATTTTAATGCTTCTATGCCATATTGCTGTTTTTCAATTACCTGTAAAACTTTGTCTGCAAGCCAAAGTGGTAACAGCTCTGCTTCGGGAATGCTGTACACTTTTGATAATTTTTTCAAGTGATTTCTGCTAACGGGCTTTTCATTATGCTCCATCTTACTTATGTAAGCTGTGTCAACCTGTAATTGAGCAGCAACTTGTCTTTGCAAAAAGCCTTTAGTTTCCCTTAACTCCTTAAGTTTTTCGCCCAACATTGTTAACCCTTTTTTGACTTGTCCTATAAAGGGCAAATGTAAACAAAATAAGTTCCTTTTGTAACTTTAGACAAAAAATTTATAGCGAATTAAGCGCACCAGGTGGTGTCTGAAAATCATCCTTACTGCCCTGCCTTAAAGGGGGTTTCATAGGTAGCTTATTTGTTGGTTGATTTTATTTAGCGCCTCAAAATGCTAATCAAAGGTATAATGAGTTTGGCTCTAAAGTATCTTCTTCATGGAACTAATTACAATTCAACCGACAGCTTAGTTTTTTTCCAGGATCCTTTCCCACAAAGGTCAATTCCTTTCCAATTTTCAACCCATTCGTAAACCAGGCCGTAGCAAACCAGCTTCCCTCACCTTCACCATCCGGTGTCTCAAAATTAATCCGGTGGTCAAACAGGATCAGCTCCAGTCCGCAGCAACGGAAAAGAAACTGCCTTTTAGCCGATTCCAGCGTAGTTAATGGCAGCAGGAATGCAAATGGCTTACCAAGACAATAAACCCGCTGTAAAAACTCCTGTTTGAGGGAAAATGGGGGATTGGTAATAATACAATCATAGTGCTTTGGTTCATATTCCAGGAAATCCTGCCCGGAAAGGATATCAGTAGAAATAACTTTGTACCCTCTTTTCCGCAATGCTCTTGACAGGTTGCCTTTGCCTGCTGCACATTCCCATATTGTCCAGCCTCGCTTCAGGAATTTATAAAGCGGATCAAGCGCAGTTGGCGGTGTCTGAAAATCATCCTTTGCACCCTGTTTTAACGGAGGCTTCATATATTGATAATTTGCCGGTTAATTTTGTTGAGCGCCTCTATCAAGTTCAGCATTTGGTGTATC
>MEPB01000065.1 GCA_001769385.1 Bacteroidetes bacterium RIFCSPLOWO2_12_FULL_35_15
TAAAATATTTTTCTTTTTTTAAAGCGGCAGACTTATTGTCAAAAAAATCTACATGAGCAACTATCCATGGCCTATATCGATATGTAAATCCTTTGCCCAGTTCATTATGAGATTTTATTCTGTTAATTAAATCGGAGGTATATCCAACATAGGAGGTGTCAAATTTATACGAATAAAGAATGTAAACAACATACATAACAGAAAAAAAAAGCCGATTCTCTTTAGAAGAATCGGCTACTAGTAGACTGCCTGCCTGCAATATCTAACTTTTTTCTCAAAGATATACAGTTAATAAATGATCTGATGCCTTTTATCGAAATTAAATGACAAATGGCTACATTTACTCGAGTAATTTAATAACCATATTCTATGGAAAAAAGAAATTATCCGAGTAAAAGAAAATCTGCTGGCATGTGGGAATGCCCTATTTGCAATAAGAGTTTAAATATTCGTGGGAAAAGTGGGCATTTAAAACTTGTTCACAATCAAACGATACCTCCAAAAGAGCATGATCCCCTTTCTACTCTAAAAAGAAATATTGCTCCTAAAAAGAGACCCCTTGCTAAAGCCGATGTTAGAAATCTTCTTTCCAACATCAAGTACTTAACTTCCTATGAAAAGCCTAACGATCTCTTGAGTAAAAGGAAAACTTATCTTCAGTGTGAATTTCTTATTAGAGAATTGGAAATTAATTTCAGATGTACACTGGAAGATGCTTTGAACAAATTTCCTGAAATAAAACTTAGTTCAAATTTCTGAACGGTTCTAACCATCTGAGCGCAGCAGATTCATTGCTGAATACTTTAGCCGGAACGAGTGGCTTATCGAGTAAAATAAAAGCATTTCCCACGAAAGCTAAAAGTTGGTTTTGGGTATATATAGCTCCTGCACTTATCAATTCGCAGCCAGCTGGCCCGGCCAGATAATTTCTGCCATCTGTGTCCACAGACAAAAGATCTGTTACATCAATTAAAAATGGTCGTGAAATTCCTGCTGAAACTTTTTTCCTGTCCCTAACCATTTCTTGAGCTATTTCAATATCAATAACAAGGTCAGGTTTGTATTTCCCATACATAATACCATTATTTAACCACATCGCAGAATGGTAAAAATCATATACTTTACACGAGGAAGGTATAATAATTGGCATTTTTACACACTTTATACCCATTGCAAGATTTAACCCATCCAAAAAAAAGCACAATCCAAACAATTCCTTTGACTAAGAAAAAAACAAACCCAACAGCACCAATCCTTTTCAGCCAATTTTTTAATTTTTCGGATTTTAGCACCTTGCATCTACTGTTATAATGAAAAACTTAGCTTTGTCTCCTTCTTCTAATAATACCCCATACAACCGCTCCGATGATTAGTAATATTGTAATAACCAAACTAATCACAGTGCTCATGTTTTCCTTAATAATTTCTTTTACTTTCTCGGTATTAAATTCTTCTTTTTGAAGAACCATACCTTCCTGTTTCTGGCCACCGGCAATTCCGGTTCTTACGTTGGCAATTTCTTTGTTATAGGTTTCTTTTAAAGCCCCGGTAAGGTTTTGCTCGATCATAGCTTTTAGTTTGCTGTTATCGCACACAAAACCGCTGCAACCGGCTTTAAAATCTTTTACTAATCCAGCATGAAGATTAACAATGTCTTTTACCACAGCATCGTTTGGTTTCCAGTAACCTTTTCTCACTGTTTCAAGCATCACAGCCGTCATTTCTTGTAAGGCATAAGGATTTTTCTCTTTGAAAAAATCCAGCGTTCCAAGTTTCAGGCTATCCTTTACATAGATGTTATAATAGCCCTCCCATATTTCTTTGTCAATCGCATCGGGTTTCATCACGTTCCAGCCATAAGTATCTCTGAAATTCTCCGCAAAATTTTCAGCTGCCGTAGCTCCCTCTGATAATTGTGCTTTAATGAACTTAGGATTAAAAAGATTGGTGCGGGTTTCCGTCCATATAGCCTCTTTCAAGCCCTGCACGTTGGGGTTGTATTTGTTTCTGTAATCATTAAAATATCCATCCGGATCTTTCCCCGTTTTTACACGGATGCTTGCTGTAAGCCCTCCCATAAATTCGTAAACATGGTCAAGGGAGATGGGGCCGGTTACATTGGAAGAGCGAGGGTGCATCACCACTTCCGTATTTTGTAACATTGCTTCAAACATTCCTTCTTTGTATTCGCTCCAGTTTCCTTCAGCATACATCGCTCCCATATTTTTAATATACTGGTCTGCTATTTCCTTATCTGTTTCCCAGCTATCCCCCTTTTCTACCATGCCCATAATGCCTGTACCGTAATGCCCGTTCACTCCGCCAAAAACACGAACTGTTGAGAATTTTCTTGCATCGGCAGGCGACAACCCTTTTTCTTTCATCATTTTCTCCGCTGTTGCAGTTCCTTCTTTCACGTAATTGTTATACTTGCCATTATCATCTGCATTGGAAGCTACTTCAATGGCTTTATTGATTAAATAAACCCGTGATGCTGCAATATCCCTGAACTGTCCTGAAGTTTGCACTACTACATCTATTCTTGGGCGTTTTAATTGTTCCATTGGAATCAGTTTGACATCGTGCATCCTGCCCCTGTTGTTCCATACAGGTTCAACACCAAGCATATAAAAAATCTGCCCGATGTTCATTCCCTGATCCCGGATAAACTCGCCACCCCACAAAGAATAAGCGATTTTCTTAGGGTAATCTCCATGCTTGGCAATGTGCTTTTGCAATACCTGTTCGGCCAATTGTTTTCCCGTTTCAAAGGCTTCTTTAGTTGGGGTTAATTCCGCATTTATGGAAAATAAATTTTTACCTGTTGGAACTGATTGTGGATTGGATATGGGATCTCCACCGGAAGAAGGTGTAATATATCCTCCGTTCATTCCATTGATAAATGAACTTAGTTCAAGTTCAGGAGAAGCAATTAAGTTTTGTTTGTATTCGATGATGGAAAGTAGTGTTGCTTTGTATTCCTGCAAAGTTTGCAGCATTGCTTTTTCTTCCTGCACAATTTTGGAAAGCCTTTTATTAAGAAGTTCTATTTTACCATTCAATGCTTCTGTTGATTCCTTGCTTTTCAGGATAGCCTGAACCGCAAGCAGGTCTTGTTTTTCTTGGTTTTCAGATTCGGATATGACAGCAGTATTGTCTAAATAAAAAGAAATCCGAGCTTTAACAGCTTCAACTTCCGCTTTGGATTTTGATTGAATAGCTGCCTGAAAATTTTCTTTTGTCGCTTTGTAAGCGAATAAAATATCGTCAAGGTATTTACGGTCATTAGCTTGCTGCATGAGCTTTTCCCCGATTTGAATTTTCTTTTCTTGAATGCCATCTTTAATTTTTGAACTTTCTAATAGTGCAAATACTTTTCCCTTTTGTTCAGGTTTTTGCATGAATGACAATAGCTTTTTAAAACCTTTGTTTTTTATTAAATCAACTTTCTTTTGCATACTGCTATTAAAATCAGCAGCCGTTTCAAATTTTTTCAGATTCTTTTCATCCAAAAGCCCGGAAAGTTCTTTGAATGCTTCGTCTTCTTTTAAGGAGGCAATGGCTCCTTCAGTTTTAGAATCAGCTTCTAAAGTAATAAGCAACACCTTCAAAGAATCCTCTGTAAGTTTAACTTCATGCTTTTCTTTATTCTTTGGGTAAGAATAGGAACTATATCCACCTTGTTCCTGTTTTGGGTAAAGTAATTCCAGTTGTGTGAGTGTCTTTTTATCTTCTTCGCTGATGAATGATAATGGGTCGGCTCCTTTCTTAATAATCTGTATTATAATATCGCTGGCGATGGTTTCATAATCATCATCCGCATGATGGTGGCTATCTCCTTTATAATGCGAATGGTGATGATCGTGGTTTTGATCGTATTCTTTTGAAAGACTACCCTTTTGTTCTTCCAATTCTTTCAGATTAGTTGCCAAAGGATTAATTGCCATCATTCTTACTGTTTCATCTATTTCATCATCGGAATATTTTACTCCAAGAGTATGCAAGCCCATATTGATTTTTTCCCTTTCAATGTGATGAACGTAATTGTGCAGGGTGTTGATGGTTTCTTCGGATAATTGTTCCATATCCTTTTTGGAAATGCTTAAATCTTTATACAGGTTGAGTGAATCGGAAAGTATTCTGATTTTATTCTGATAAGTCTTTTTAAGAGCCGCATCCTGGATGTCCGGGTATTTATGTAAAATATCTCCCAATTGTTTTAAATCTCCGTACAGTTCAGATTCCGACTGAGGTGGCGTAAGATGTGAGATCATGGTAGCATACGTTCTTCTTTTTGCCATCATTGCCTCACCGATGTTATCAATGGAGTAAATGTATAAGTGCGGAACAGGAGCTATCAGTGCTTCAGGCCAATCCTGTAAGGAGGGTGTAACTTGTTTCCAGGGAGTGAACTCAACGCTGCCATGCGCCCCGAAATGGGCTACTACGTCAGTTTTGAAAGCCATGCGAGACCATAAATACGATGCAATATAAGCATGAGGCGGAGCCTGTTTTACTCCGTGTGTCATTTTAAATTCATTCTCACCCAATGCAGCTGGTAACAGAGGAAGTAAACAGATATTTCCAAACCGAACTCTTGGAATAGCAAGGTATAAGCTATCATTAACAGTAGTGGTCATATATGTACCTGGCGCTTTTCCGTATTGTTTTATCACTTCCTTATAACTTTCAGGATCGAGTTCACTCTTGCACCAGCTCTCATATTCGTTCACAGGAATCAATGCGGGATTCCCTTCTTTTACAAACTCCTTTAAAGTCCCTTGTGCATAGTCGCCCAGCAAGGGTCCTTCTTTTTGTATTTTTTGTAGCAACGCTTCCGTAGTTTCAGGAAGCGCTCCGGTAGTATATCCTTCGCTTTTCAGCTTCTTTAATAAACTAAACAGGGAACTCCCAACTTCCAAACCTCCGGCTACGATACCGTTTTTGCCAGCTCCCTTATAATAGTAAACACATAATTTCTTTTCTGAATTGGGTTTCTTTTTCAGGGATAACCAGCGTTCTGTGGTTTCACAGAATTTTTCTATTCTTCCGGGAATAGGTTTGTAGGTATGATACCCTTCTTCATTTTTATATTGGGCAGCAACGGCATACGGATGAATACCTCCATCCAACTCAGGTGTAACGATGCTTTGTCCGAACATTCCTCCCGACATTCCCTGCTGATCTTTCATCCAGTCTTCATAGCTCTGTTCGACTATTTGCGGATTCAAAAGAAGTATATTTTTTTCCTGCAACCATTTTATTACTTCATCTCCCTTGTTCATGGTAAGCCTGCCATGAGGAAAGTAAATAACCAAATCAGGATTCAGGGTTTGCAGGTTTTCCAAACGCTTTTCAAATCCTGCTACCGCCACTACATTGAAATTTCTTCTTTCAAGATTCAGAATAATGCTATCCTGGTAGGTTCTGTATTGTGTTTGAGGACTTTCCTGTGAATTAATGATGACAATAACAGGCTTTTCTTCTTTGAAAAGTCCTTCTTTCTTATAGTAATTCCAGTATTCAGATGTCTTAGTGAAAAAATGTTCAGTACCAATTCTGTAAAATACATCTTTGGGAAATTTTACCGGCTCTTTAATTTCATCAGCAAATAAATTTTTTCCATCAAAAATTTTCCGTGAATAATTTAGCCAGCTTTTAATGTTCGTCTCTCCGTCATTTTCAAAACAATCGGAGATATACTGCAAGTCATCACCTGTGATATTGCTAAAGTTATTTTCTTTGCTGGTCGCAGCGAACACATGGACTTTGGCTCCATTGTCCATTGCTATTTTCAGGTTAGCACGTTGTTCTTCCGATAACATACTGATATGAAAAAGATAGATAACCGGATAATCTATAATGGATAAAAAATCATCCTCTTTCACATTTACCTGCTCGGTTTTAATAAAGCTGTTATCGTTGGCTTTAGCTATTTCAGCCATTTGTGAATCGGTAAAATTTACCAAAGCAATTTTTGTGGGTGCATAGAAAAAAAGATAAACACCTATTGCTATTAATAACAGGATTGCAGGAATGAGTACGTATTTATTCTTCATAATTATTCAGTATTTTCAGGTATATAAATTATTTCTCCGTTTTCTAATTGGTAAGCTGTTCCGATTTTTTTTCCCTTGCCTTCGGAATTGCCTTTTGTGCCTTTGTATTTTTCAATTTTCTTTCCTTCCTTTTTTATGATTTCCATATTCTCTTTTCCAGGATTTTTAACAATGGTAAAATCTTCCTTGGAAAACACTTCGGGAACATTGAGCCGTGTTATCAGTCCGATCATGAGGGCAACGGAAAACACCATCCCCAAATCAAACAGGTTAGCCATTCCTGAAAGAGGGTCTGTATCTTCTTCCGAGCCTCTTAATCCTTTATTTAAAAATCTTCCTCTCCTCATGGCTATTTATTCTGTTTTAAAATATTGTATAGGAACTCAAGGTTATTCAGGTCTTCTACATACCAGCGTTGCTTAATAAGCTGTGTTACGAAGCCAATGCCCCCGGTAAAAAGTCCGAGAACAGTAGCGGAAAGACAATTCTGCATATTCTGAGCCATAGAACCCATATCACCGGATGCCATATCTACCAATGCTCCTCCCATCGGAATCAAAGTTCCCATCAATCCAAGCATGGGGCCAAGACGAGCCAGCGACTTGGAGGTACTGAGGTCTTTTTCAACAGCCATCTCAAAATCAGACAACACTTTCTCCGAGTAAAGAGAATCGTTTGTATGGGCGACTAAATCCTTTAAATGAGCCGTGAAGGATCTGTCTCCTTTGATTGCGTTAATTTTCGCAACCAAATTGGTCTTATCATTTTTTACTTCCTTAATAGCACTATTCACTTCTTTTGAATATTTCAGGCGATTGATGTACATTCCAAAGAAGCCTCCGAGCAGAATCAACGCTTTTACAAATGCAAAAAGCAATAATATAATTACAGGTATCAGTAATCCTGCGGCTATCCAATGAATAATGTTATTAACCTCTCCCATAGTTTTGTTTTTATATTTAGTTTGTATTTTATTAATCCCCAAAGTGAGAATGCCGCAATTATGCTGAAACAAATTATCAATGCCATTGGCTCTATAATGAACTCGTTACTTTCAAATGTTTTTGTTCCGAAAACGATAAGAGGCAGAAACATGGCCAGTAAAATCTGAACCAGTGAGATCAGCATTTTCAGTTCTGTACGAATTTCCCATTCTCTGATTATTTTTTTTAGTAGAAAAACTCCTGTCATTAACAGAATAGCCACTCCAAGCGAAAACCCAAAGGCGATCATACCAAATGAAATTCCCTCTATGTACAATAGGGCATACACCTGAAGAAAGTAAAGACTTGCAAGCAATATGACTGACGGAAATGCAGAAAGCCATTGAAAAAAAACTCTCCATTTATTAAGGTAGTGAGACTTGATTTGCTCCAATGAAAGAAAAATCATTAGCAATGATTCAATGATCTGCACAATAGCAACCACTGATATTATCTGCGGTTGGTCGAGTATTTTTAGTAGTGTTTGATTATTTTCCTGGACAGTCAGGAAATGGATAGTGAAACCAAATAAGGCAAGAAATGATACGCCCGTTATCAATATCTTCCTTGATTCAGCAATAGAAAGATTGAAAACAGTATAAGCAAAAGAAAACAATACAAATACAATCAGGAATATCCACATAATTCTTTCATAAAATTTATAATTGCTGCTGCTCCCACTTTGGATTTCCCTTGTTGCCACTGGTATCATAAAAATCAATAAAATGCAGCTTGTAATAAATTCCCTCGCTGTTTTTGATAATATAATTCATTTGAGGGTAAATGATAAAAGTGGAAGTACTGTAATCGTATTTTTTCCATTTATACCCGATAGCAGTTAATTTAGAGGAAAGTGTATAACTTAAAACATCTGAATAGGTGATTTGTGAAAAAGTTTTTAGGGAATCCATTAAAGCGGAAGTGCCGTACCTGTTAATCAATACTCCTGTTACAAGGTATGGAGTGGAAAGCGCCTCAAGGTATTGAGTGAACACAATATCCCAATCCGCTTTAGGTGGTTCAATGATGGCGGTGGATTTTGTAGTGAATGATAAAAAAGTAAAATTATACGTACTGTCTTTATTTATTTCTATTGATGTATCTCCGTTGCCATTTAATTCAGCAAAACGGATTGTGTATTTATTTGCATCTACGCTCTGAAACTGAATCTTTCTGAATCCCTGATGTGCGCCTGTTTCGCTATAACCTCTGTCTATAATATAAATCTTATTGCTTGAACGCCAGTCCCCAATGGCTGTGGAATCGGATGCGCCAGATGGTGCATCGAATTTTTTAATATTCCCAAAACCAACGGTATCTGTTACCACTGTAAAGTTGGTATTGCCTGTATTGGCTGCATACATAGCTTTTGAAGAATTGAGGATAACACGGTATCCGTCCGATGTTGCCTCGAAAGCTATGTCCCAAGCGGTCTTTAAATTTTTGCTGACCATTGTATTGGTCTTTAAATCAAAGAATATCTGCCATTTGTAATTAGATTCCATATTGACAGTAGATGTAATTACATTTCCTGCATCGTGAGCAGGAACAGGCAGTTCCTCTTTTTGGCAGGAAGCAAAGAGGAGGAGAAGAAGCCCTACTCCAACTCTCGCCAAAAGGAAAGGAGTTTTCATTTTCATTTCAAATTTCATTTCGTACTATGTAGATTAAAGTCAAGTTTTATAAAATATGTCCGGCCTGTTCCAATGGGTACACTACTGGTGCTGGATGAATGTCCTGAGCCGGAAGCGAAGGCAGGTACATTTTTTACATTGAATAAATTCTTGCTGCCAACAGTAAGATTGATGCGTTTTTTCCATAATAGTTTTGATACAGAAAGATCTGCTGTGTGGTATTCATTAATAAATGTGGGTGAAATGTTATTGTTAGCATCCACCGTAAAGCCGGGGAGTTTGCCTGTGTATTTATAGAACAATGCCGTTGTTAAATTGATTTTTTTAAACTCATACATTACATTACTGCGGACTTCCGGTGTATAGCTGAAAGGTTCTACATTCTGTGTTTCTGAAAGTATGTTGTACCTACCCGTATAGGAACCTCCAAGAGATATTTTCAGGTGATTAATGGCTATTTCATTGTTTAACTGAATGCCAAGCGTTTTGTATTTACCAATATTGACGTATGAATATTCCGATCCGGTTGTTTGTGCCAGTGTAATCAGATTTCTGATGTCATTGTAGTAAACGGAAGTTTCTATCTTATAAATTCGGTTTTCTTTGATTTTGCTGTAATTAGCTGTGAGGCTGTAATTGTCGGAATATTCTGCTTTCAGATTTTCATTGCCTTTGATATTGTGGTTAATGTCAACGAAATAGAAATAAAGGTCTTTTAACGAAGGGGCACGAAAACCTTTTGCATAACAGGCTCTCAGTGTAATATTATTTTTGATTTTATAACGAACATTCAGCGAAGGAACTAACGGAGCCTGGTAAACTGTGTTATAAGCATAACGTAGTCCAGGACGAATGGTAAGCGGTTCAATTGGTTTATATTCTGCGCTGGAGAATAAAGCATAATCGCCAATCTGCTGTTGTTTATCTTTTATACGAAGACCGTAGGCATTCTCAACATTGATGTCGTATCCGACTTCATAATTTATTTTTGCACTGTCTTTGCTGGTGCTGAATGTAGCCCGTGAATTAATCAGGTTGAATTTAGTTGTATCTTGATCGCTTTGATTTTCAGTTAATACTTCACTAAGCGTTGTTAAATCCTTATAGTATTCGTTTTTAATACGTTTATAATCATTGTAAGAAATGAGAAAATTGAGATTCTTGTTTTTTGCAATCTCTCCATTCAGAAAAACAGCATTGTCTATCCGGTAAGTCCGGTAATAATCATCAAAAGCGGTTTCCCCATAGGGAGAACGAGGATAACCTCTGTTGCTAATCTTCTCGTAAAAGTATCCGCCTTTGTAATTGAGGGAAAGTTTATTGATTTTGCGGATATATTGCAGATCCCCAAAATATTGTTCTTTGGGTTTCCATTGCTGGTAACGGTTACTATCAGCAAGCTGTGGTTTGTTATTGATGAATGAGATTTTATCACCATCTTTCCATCCGTCAAAAAAATTTCTTCCTCCCGAAACAGTGAATTTATTTTTGTTCTTATTGAAACCTACTTTGCCAGTGAGGTTATAATGTCCAATACTTTCATAATAGGAATTGATAGTTGTTTCAATAGTATTTAGTTGCGATTTTTTTGTAATCAGGTTAATGGTTCCTGCCAGTGCGTTTGTTCCATAACTTACCGACATAGGGCCTTCTATCACTTCAATCCGTTCTATATTGTTGAGATTGATCTGCGATAAATCAATATTACCGCCCAGCCTACCTATAACCGGTACACCGTCAATCAAGATTTTCACATTTTCCCCCGATACACCTTGTAAGCTCATGCTACTGCCCAAAATGTTGTCCTGGCTGATGCGTATGTTCATTTCGTTGGTAAGCACATCCCGCAGATTTTGTGCGCCCATCGCATCAATTTTTTTCCGGTCAATGATTTTGATTTTGTGTACTGCCTTTTCGGGACTATTGGGAGCATATTGTCCCGTTACTACCACTTCATTTAATACCTGGTTTTGTTCTTTGAGGTAATATATTTTGTTCGTGTTGAGAATAAGTGTATCCATGAGTTTTTCATATCCTATGCAACTAATCAGGATTTGAGACCTGAGGTTTAAGATAGAAGCGGGAATAGTCACTGTGCCATTGGTGTCTGTTAATACAACCTGCTCTTTGGTTTCAGAGTTGATTGGCTTAAAGACCACATGAGCAAATAAAACGGGTGATTTATCTGATTTGGCCAAAACGGTAATGGTTTGCGAGTAGCTTATGTTTGCAATAACAAACAACGCGATGAATATTATTTTTCGTTGTGTTTTCATTTTCTTAATACATTGTTTCACATTTAAAACCTGCGTTTGAAATCATTTCCTCTATTTGCTGGGGTTTTAGTCCATGACCTTCAACTCTCAATACTTTATTTTTATCTTCAAGATCAAATGACCATCTGTTAATTCCCTTTATTTGATTAATAACAGGAGCGACCATTTTCTTCTGATAGTCATTTTTTACATCCGTTTTAAATAGAAATATTTTCATTTTTTTATTTCCTTTTCAAGCCTTGATAATTTTCTATTAATAGAAATGAGATAAATGATAATTCCTAAAAATATAATAGACAATACGAGGACTACTACGTAAATTTTCCCGGATATTCTCAGCACATCCGCCATCTCAATATTTTCAGTTTGCTGCTGGGCAAAAGAAAAAAGTGTAACGAAGGTGAATGCAAGTGTTAAAATTTTATTTTTCATTTTTAGAACCTATAAACTTTATTGTCATTCAAATATGTTTTGGGTTTGTGCATAAAATCTCATTTGCTTCGAGCAGGAGTGATGCCTGATCGAGCAGTTCATTAAATACTTCTGCTTCTTTTGGGCTAAATACCAAATGAACCTGCCTGCAAGGTGTTGGCAGGGTGATACTTTTACTTTCCGGGAAAGGTTCGTTTTTGTGCAGTTCAGCAAGCTCAGAGATTGCATTCCTGAAATTCCTGAACTCAGCCCTGTCCATGACCATCATGGTTGTTCCGAAAGCCAACTGAATGTGTTCACATCTTTCACATTGTACCACGTATCCTTTTTCGCAGTGATGAAGTATTTTGAAATCGCACATGGTTTATTTGTCTTTACTTGTTTTATTCTTTTTTCCATTTAAGGCTTGCATTTCAAGATATGCCCTGTATTCTCTTGGGTTGCCGGAGAAATGATTTTTACTTAATATCCGGTTCATCTTGCGAAACCAGCTTGGTTGTTCGGAATGTTTTGCGTTGTGCCTGCTCATCGTATAATTTTTAAGAATAAATAATAAGGTTATCCAATAAACTTTGCCTGCCCTGCGCTTCGGACAATAATTCATTTTCAAGGTGCAGGGCTTTAGGAACCAACACTTCATCCTCTATTTGTGCGTGTTTCCTTAAATCATTTTCAAACAACTGCAACTGGATAAGAAATATTCTGTACGGAAAAGGAGTGATGGAATATGCCGGGGAATAGTCCACGATTACTTTTCTCACCTCCGCCAAATCGTTTTCCATATCATTATGCTCTGCAATGAAAGTGCTGATAGAATAGCTTTTCATTACTTCAATCAACTCGTTACTTTTAAATCCTTCGCATCTTGCTTTAATAAGGAATTGTATGTATGGAAACAGTATTTCTTCCTCTCGTTGTATATGTTTGGTCAACTCTTTTTTATAGGCAATAAAAAAATTGCTCAGTAAAATCAGTAAAGGATGTGTGTCCTTGTACTGAAGGTATAAGTGGTAGAAAGATTGTTCTATTTCAGGTAATTTTTTTCCGAGATAATAGTCATGGGTTCTGCTCAAAAAATCCATGATGGCCTGTATGGGAACATCACGAAATTCATCCTGAACATGAATTGTACCTTCAAATGATTTCAGAATTTTTATAAGAAACCCCGGTTCAATGTCATATTTGCTGCTTACTTCTTTTAAGTTTTTTTCGATACAGGCAGGATACAGGTTAAACCGTTCAAAAATAAAAGCCAGTTCAGGGTTTACGGATACTATGTCTTGAACTGTTGTTTCTTCTGTTATCATTTATACTGATTTAATGCTTGGTAAATATTTTTCGTAGTACGCTTAATGACCAAATAATAAATTTTACAATTCCTTTTTTAGATTGTTCGGGATTCATTTTAGTATTGTTGGTTTCTTTACAGCTATCACACATTATGACGAATGATTAACTGTTCCCTATTCTTTTTATAAATGAATAGGGAACAGTAATAGAATTATTTTATAATCAGTTTTTGCTGAATATGGTTTCCATCCAGGTCAATACTTACGAGGTACATTCCTGCTGTAAGATTCTGATTGGAGAATTGCTGCTGATAGAAGCCGGGATTATTGTTTAATCTTTCTGACTGAATTTTTCGACCTGATAAATCATAAATATTCAGTACAGCGGAAGAAACACTCTTGTCAATGCTGTAAACGATGGTGGTGTTTTCACCGGATGACGGGTTAGGATACAGTGCAAGAGTACCAAGACTTTCACCATTTACATCTTCAATGCCGGTAGCACTTATCATTTTTTTAGAAAAGATGTAATTGCCGTTGGAACTTCCGCCAAATCCTGTAAAGGTGAGTTTCCAGATATTACCCGTACTTGTTTTAGCAAAGTACACCAATGAATCTTCAATCGTCCATGTACCACTGTATGATTTCCAATTATATCCTATCGTGTTTATCGGAGTAACAAATGTATAACTCGTCCAGGAAACATTAGCAGTATCAACCGGATATGCTTTGGCTGCGGTTAATCCCTTGTTTGAAAGAACCCCTGTTACTGAATAAGGCTGTGGAATAAATGCTGTGTATTGTGTAAATAATAAATCCCAATTAGCAGAAAGAGGCTCACGGTCTAAAGCTATATTGTTTTGTAAGGAATAATACCCAAAATTTTTCCCGGTATATGTTGCTTTTGCAAGAGAAACAGTAGTATCACTTGTGCCATTGAGATTAGCATAACGGAAAGTATAAGTTCCGCTTTGTAAATGTTTTATCCATAGTTTTTTGTAGGTGCTGTTTGCAAGTTTAATTACGAATAAGGAATCTGCTGTTACATAATGTGTAATGGAACTGTAATTTCCCCAGCCTAAATCACTTGAATTGCTCATGTTGCGTGGCATACTAAATGCTCCAAAAGCCCATGATGTATCCGAATTATAACGTGGTGTCCAGGTTGATAATCCTGTTGTGTCAAGCGTATTCCAGCCGGATGTATCCGCTGTTGGGTATCCCCAAAGCATTGTTCCTGTAACGGAATTAATCATTATGGTGGAACCCTGCGATCCTGTTCCGAAGGCGATGTCCCAATTATTTTTTGCTGATGAACCTTGTTCATCATTTTGCAGGCTGTACCATTTCTGATTGGCATAGCCTGTTCCGAGAGATACAGTGTCAATGACTGTTTGTGCATAGCTGCTACTCATTAATAATGCTCCAGCACAGGTAAGTAATATTTTTTTCATCTTTTTGGTTTTTGTTTATGTTTGTTTACTTTTTTATTTATGGATTATGTATTTTATTGTTTCCACTCCTTTCATTTACTAAGAACCCCCAATCACCTATTTTTTTAACAGCGTCCCTGAAAATTCCCTTTAAAACATCACGTACCCTTGTAGTATAAAAGAGAACATGACCGGGTTGAGTAGTTTTTTGTAACTTATGAATTCCTAAAAGTTTCTGAACTTCATTGGTTAGCTTTTCACTTCGCTTGCGTAGCTCTACCGCTTCAGTATATTTTTCGCGTGCAGATTTAGTTTGCTTTTCCATATCAACCATATCAATTCCAACAAGAGGACTGCTTCGTCCATCCTTCTTGTGCTTTCTTATAATGTCCTCGGAAAGCTTCAGAAGCATTTCCGGGTTACGGTTGATAGGTATATTTGCCATGCTTAAATGGTAGCGTTTTGTATTTTAAGTTTATGTTATATCGAAACAATATTTGGGATTGAATCGGGTAAATTTTAGATTGAATCCAATAAACATTATATCCAATCCCATATTTCTGACATAAAGCAAAACAACCCCAGAGATTTTTCTGAGGTTGTTTATTTGCTTACGCAGTTTCATTAGTTTCTAATCCGTGAAGTGATGAAAGAGAAAGTGATTCCTCCCTATGAAAATTACAGGTGGCAGAATTTTTCTACTTTTCATTTTTTTTAATTTGTAATTCTTTTTTCTGAAAATTCACGATGCAAATAAACGGAGGGAAAAACTTCTATACAATACCATAAAGTAGGTATTTAGAATGATTCTAAATAAAATACCCTAAATTGGGTAGTCAGGCAATTGCGAGAGTTGAATAAATACCTATTTTAAGATATTGTTGAAACATGGCGAAGATTACACGACATAGGAACCGGGCCTGTTGATAATCGCAATTCCACGGGAACAGAATGGAGAAGGTATTAGCTGGTATAAATTTTGAGTGTTTTTACCGTTTCAGAAGCAGATGACAACAATCACTTTTGGTTCTGAGAAAGATCATTGTTAAAAATAGCAGTTGAACATACTTTCACCCCAAAAAATCATGGAAAAAATATTTGAAAATAAAGTCGCCATTGTTACCGGAGGAAGTTTTGGTATTGGTAGGGCGAGTGCCATTGCATTCGCCCAAAGAGGTGCAAAAGTTGTGGTGGCCGACTGGATGGAGGACAAAGAAACAGTTGATGCTATTAAAAAATCCGGTGGAGAGGCTATGTTCGTTAAATGTGATGTTTCAAAATCTGCTGATGTAACGTCATTGGTAGATAAGACCATTGAAAAATACGGGCGATTGGATTATGCCCTCAACAATGCCGGAATTGAAGGCGTATCAGCGAACACAATAGATTGTACAGAAGAAAATTGGGATAAAACCATTGGTGTTAACCTTAAAGGTGTATGGCTGTGCATGAAATACGAAATCCCGCAAATGCTTAAATCAGGAAAGGGCGCTATTGTCAACATCGCATCCATAGCTGGACTGGTTGGATTCCCGACATTACCCGCTTACGTTGCAACCAAACATGGTGTGGTTGGCCTCACAAAAACGGCTGCTTTGGAATTTGCAAAACAGAATATTCGTGTAAATGCAGTATGTCCCGGAGCTATTAAAACTCCCATGCTTGACCGTTTCACAGGGAAAAAGAAAGAAGCAGAACAGCAGTTTGCCAATATGGAACCCATCGGGCGATTGGGACTACCCGAAGAAGTGGCTGAAGCTGTGATGTGGCTTTGTTCCGATGCGTCTTCCTTTGTTACCGGAGATGCTATGGCAGTGGACGGAGCTTGGATTGCACAATAAACATTCACTTAAAAATGGTTAATTATGAAAGCAGAAATCGGAATTTCGGAAAATGATAGTAAGAAAGTAAGCAAGCTGCTTACAGAAATACTATCTGATGCAATGGTTTTGCTTGTCAAAACCAAAAATTTTCACTGGAACATAACAGGACAGAATTTCAGCGAACTTCATGCCTTCTTTCAATCCCAATATGCGGAAATTGAAAAAGCGACCGATGATATTGCCGAAAGGATTCGTTCATTGGGATATCCTGCCATAGGAGCCATGAAAGAGTTTTTAAATCATGCTTCCATTAAAGAATGCAAAGAGGCGAACCTGAAAGCAAGAGATATGCTTAAAGAGCTTGTTTCCGATCACGAATCAATTATCAAAAAATTACGTGAAGCAGTTGATGACACTGCCGGCAAATATAAAGATGCAGGAACAAGTGATTTCTTAACCGGACTATTGCAGCAGCATGAAAAGATGGCCTGGATGACACGTTCGTATTTATGAAAAAAAACTACCGCAAAATACTGATTGCAGTTGATGGCAGTAGTTGCTCAACAAAAGCTGCGAAAAAAGGTATCCAGTTGGGGATTCAACTAAATGCAGCGATAGCCGTTATCTATGTGGTGGACGATAGCTTCGTTGCACTTGGCACAAATGAAACTTACGGTTCTCCAGTTACCATATTAAATGAAATGCGCCAGGAGGGAATTTCGGTACTTGACAAAGTATCTTCAAAAATGAAAATTGAAAAATTTCTTGAAGTGGGAAAACCTTTTAAAGAAATCTTGTATAAGGCAAGGCATTGGAAAGCTGATTTGATAGTAATGGGTACTCACGGAAGAACCGGATTAAAACATCTGCTTATGGGAAGCGTGGCGGAGCACGTAATAAGAAATTCAAAATGTCCTGTATTTATTGTACCTATAAATTAAAACATGGGAAATGCAATTTCAACAATGGAATCTTTATCCAGCGTGATGGATACACTTCGCAAGCGAGGATATAAAGAAGATTTTAACACGAATCCGGGAAAAGAACTCCTGCAAACGAATCCTGAAGAATTTATTATTGATAAAACATATCGGTTTGAAGGAATAACGGACCCGGATGATGAAGCTATACTTTATGCCATATCTTCTAAAAAGAATAATTTTAAAGGCATCCTGGTAAATGGTTACGGAATTTATGCTGATGAATCTGTCAATAAAATAGCGGAAAGGTTAAAGATCAGAAAAACATAAAAGATGCGTGAAAAAATTATGAATATGATCCTGATAATCCCTGCCTCTTTATTTTTGCTTGTGATGTATATACAATATATAGGTTCTGTATCCTGGAAATTTATAACTCGTTTTATTCATTTATACAGCGAAAATTAATAAAACATGATCCGAAAATTAAAATCAGGCGAATACCGTCTTTATTCAAGAAAGAAAAATCCCAAGACCAATAAGCGCAGGAATTTAGGAACATTTAATACATTGAAGGAAGCCAAAAAGCATGAAAGGGAAGTTCAATATTTTAAGAGCCATAAATAATTACCATCCATGAAAATAAATAAAGCCTGGCATGAGAAAAACAAAATGCCAAAAAATGCAAACTTTGAACAGAGGGTAAAGTGGCATATTGAGCATAATAAAAACTGCTCTTGCCACCCAGGATTTCCTGAAAAGTTGATGAAAGAAATGAAAAAGAAAGGAGTTAAATATTGAGAAGTTTATAAGATTAGCTTTATTCCCCCATTAAAAATAAATCCATCCGTAGGAGCCCAAATTTCTCTGAACTGCGGGTTCTGAATAGTTCCTGTGTACATACTTTCATAATGCTGCTGAATAGTATTAATAAAATTTCGGCATTAAGGAATAGACTGAAATGCTTCCACATTCTTTCACAATGCGTTTAAACGCATCTATATTAATCCTGCTCCTAATGCTACTGAAATAATTATCAGCATTACTGCAACGAGTATTTGTATGAATTTGAGGGTTACTTTCTTCAATAATTTATTCCCGATAAATGCACCGGTTATTGCAGCCAGTGTAGCTATCACAACAAGGGTCAAATTATCATTTAGTCCTGCCTTAGTGAATCTTGTAGCATAAACCGTGAGCCGGGTAAAATCCACAAAACAAGAAATTACCACCGTAGTCGCTATAAATGTTTCTTTTGAAAGACCAGCCTTAATAAGAAAGGCACTGCGTAAAGCTCCCTGATTACCTGAAAGGCCACCAAAAAACCCACTTAATACTCCACCAAGCGGCATTTGTTTTTTTCCGAATTGAAGTTTATTTAGAAAAGGTACAAGATCAAGTATCGCAAAGAAAATAAGCAGGATAGATATAATGAATTTTACTGGATACACTTCAAATGTTTTTCCATACAAATGATAGCTGAATAATGGTTTAATATCAGGAATATGTAATAGTAGCCATGCTCCTGCAATGGCAGCTATAACAGCAGGGATACCAAAGCGTATTAAAACTGTTTTATCGGCTCCTTTACCAACTAATGCGAGTTTAAAAATGTTATTTAAAAAATGCACTATTCCTGTAAGGCCAATGGCTAAATCCACCGGAAAGAAAATCATAAAGACAGGCGTGAGTATCGTCCCTAACCCAAAGCCTGAAAAGAAAGTGAGGATTGCTGTAATGAATGCTGCAAGTGATATAATAACTATTTCCATATTTTATTATTAATGATTGATAATTTTATTTTTGTTTTCTATCCACAGATAAATCGCTATTGTAGAATAGCTTATTAAAACGCCTATAATTATTCCTGCAATAACATCTGCCGGATAATGAACACCAAGAGCCATTCGGGAGTAAGCCACGAGAGATGCCCATATAAAAACAGGAACAATAAATTTTCTTCGGGGAAACAAAGTTGAAAATGCCAAAGCAATTGCAAAAGCTTCAATTGTATGGCCTGAAGGGAAAGAAGATGAACCTGCCTCCGAGAGTTTAACTATATCGGGATAATTTACAAATGGGCGTTCCCTGAATATTGAGTTTTTTAACGTCCAACCTAACGTTGCAGAAACAAGTAATACTGTAAGGATTTTAAAAAACTTATTTCTTATTTCTGTTGATTTTAATTTTATGGAAGTTGACAGGACAGCGATCAGTAAAGCAATGCTTACAAATGAGGTAGTAAACGAGATTAAATAAAATACATCATCCAATAGGCTAAAGCGATTATGATGAATCAGCCGAAGTAATGAAATGTCGTATTCAGAAAATTGAGCAAAAAAACTATCCAATTTATTTATCCTTTTTTAATTTATAATCAATGGAATATATACCACCACCTTTGATGAACAAAAAAATACTTCCGATGGTCATTGAAAAATCCGTCCGGTATTCATGCGCCATTGACCAAAAGCCTTTTTCTATGAGGATAGGATATTTGGTTGTGATGAAAGCAACTGTCATTATAAATAAAAGAGGAACCGCAGCAAACCGTGTGAGAAAACCTATTAAAATTAAACTACCGCATAGAATTTCAAATGAGGCTGTAAATTGTGCCCAAAATTCAGGATTCTCAAAACCAATCTTTGCAAACCGTCCTG
>MEPB01000066.1 GCA_001769385.1 Bacteroidetes bacterium RIFCSPLOWO2_12_FULL_35_15
ATATTAGATTATAGGTTGTTTTACCAACTATTTTTTGCTATTATACCTTTTTATTTCATTTCCAAGAAGATCAATTATTTTAATTGTTAAGTCGATTTGTTCTTCGTTAAAACTAAGAGTTGTTTCATTACTGAAGGGATTAGGGTAAATACGAATCCCTATATTCGATTCAAATTCAGGAATACCGATCGTTGAGAAAGTGGTATCAGTTTTTGCCAGAAACATATGAGACTGGCTATATATAGAGTTTGTCAGTATAGTAGGTCCGAAGTTAATGGTTGGACTTAAAAAATGCCCGGCAACGTATATATCCTTACCATATTTTGCAACTGAATTAATAACATCAATATTACTGCTTCCATTGCCTTTTGCCCAAATAACATTTCCATTAAAATTATATTTTGTAAGGAACATATCTTCCATACCTGCATAATAAATAGTGGTTGATCCAAAGGTAATTAGAATACTACTAAATCCACCTCCCAAATAAACTCCTGAGGAGTCAACAAAAATACTTCTTGCCTCATCAGTCCCATACCCTCCTTCTCGTTTTTTCCAAACCTCCATGCCAAGCGGATTATATTTTACAATGAAAATATCATAGGACGGCTGCAAATTATTAATATTGGCTAAGTTGCCTGTTGCGAAAGCAACAGTTGGACTAGCAAATATACCACCCACATATACTCCTGAGGAGTCTGCAGTAAGGCATGTTGCATAATCATAATTAGTCCCACCTGCAGTTCTTATCCAAATCTCATTACCATTTTTATCATATTTTAAAATGAAGATGTCTTCATCCCCATGACAAACCACTGTTGTTGAAGCAAAGCTAAAATCAATGTCTGAATTATCGTAACCTCCTATAACATATAAGCCTGTATAATCTAAGGAAATACCATTTGGAAATTCGGAACAACTTCCACCTGTATTCTTGGCCCATATAACATTTCCATTTTTATTATATTTTACAACAAAAATATCTTTAGCTCCAATACAAATTAGTGGATTAGTTTTAGGCGTCAATGTGGTTGTATCAAAAATAATTGAGGAGGGACCAAAGATTCCTGTTACATATATTCCTGATGTATCAGCCGAAACGGAATTAGCTGTCTCATTGCTGAAACCTCCTGCAGTCTTAGCCCATAAAACATTCCCGCTCGTATCATATTTACTAATGAACATATCTTGGGATGAGTAAGAAGGAAGACTGTCCGTTGGCAAGATGAGCGTATCGAATCGAATAAATTTGCTTGAATAATATCCAACAATATAAATACCTGAGGAATCTGCAGCGATTGATGACACTCTGTCATTATCGCTCCCTCCTGCACTCTTTGCCCAAATGACATTTCCACTACTATTGTATTTTATAATGAACATATCTGAAGTGCCATCAACGGTATCATTATTCAACGTATATATACCAAAAGTTATTGAAGCATCAAAGAAGTTTCCGGTTACATATATATTTCCGTAGGGATCTGTAATGACGGACTGTGCTGTGCTGCTTCCACTGGTATTCTGCTGTTTTGCCCACTGCCAATTAGGTGGCTGTGCAGACGAATTTAAAGCGAAAAAGAAAAGAAATAAATGAATGCTGTAACAAAAGAAAATTGTTTTTTGTTTTCTTAAACTAAGGCAGAAATTCAAAATAGTAAACATTTGCTTCTGGGATAAGGTAAATAGGGGATATTCAAATATAGTTCTTTTTTGTTTCACCTCTATTTATTTCAAAGGTATTTGCAACTATGTTGCTCTTCTATTAATCCTAAAGTTACCTACAAACACCCCGTTCTACCACCATCCACTGGAACATTAATTCCGGTAATATAAGAAGCTGCTGGTGAAGCTAAAAAGGCAACTGCATTCGCGATCTCTGATGGTTCAGCAAAACGACCTAATGGAATTTCGCTTTCCATTTCATTTTTAATTTCGTTCAACGATTCTCCTGTGTTTTTTGATTTGTTTTCGATGATGCTGGTTAATCGTCCGGTAAGTGTTGCTCCCGGAAGAACATTGTTTACAGTTATTCCAAAGGATGCTACTTCATTCGATAATGTTTTACTCCAGTTGGCAACGGCAGCACGGATGGTGTTTGATACACCTAAATTTTTCAAAGGCATTTTCACAGAAGTGCTGATAATATTGATAACACGACCGTATTTTTCTTTTTTCATTCCTTCAATCAAAGCTTGAACTAAGATGTGGTTACATACCAAATGATTATTAAAAGCTTGCAAAAATTCTTCCACTCTCGCATTTTGAATAAGTCCGCTTGGCGGTCCACCAGTGTTGTTTACCAAAATATGAATGGCGCCATTTGTAGCTACAAAATTTTCTACTTTTTCTTTTAACTTATCCGGGGTTTGAAAATCAACAGCTAAAAAATCATGTTGCTGACCTTTGGAAGAATCTAATTCCTTTAAGGTTTGTTTCAATGATTCTTCGTTGCGGGCAACTAAAACAATATTTGCACCAAGCAACGCTAATTCAATGGCAGAAGCTTTTCCGATGCCTTGTGTGCTACCGCAAACAAGTGCGGTTTTTCCTGATAGATCTAAATTCATTTTGCAAAGATAAGATTATGGACACGCAATAACTTAATCGCAAATCCAGTTTAAATAATTTTTCGGTGTAATCAATTCAAATTTGCTATCCGGGTAGGCTTGTTGCCATGCGCCAGGAGCTTTTATCTGTTTTTTTTCATTCCATTTTATTTCATAAGCAAATAATTTTCCGTTGCCATCTTCTATCCAGTCAATTTCTTGTTGTTGATGTGTTCTCCAAAAATAATTATTTACAAGTATTCCTTTGTATTGCTGATATTTTATACGCTCGGCAATAACATAATTTTCCCATAATTCACCAACATCGTTTCGTAAATTGATACTATTAAAATTCGCTATGAGTGTGTTACGAATGCCAATATCACAGAAATACCATTTACTGCTTTTAGTAATTTCATTTCTTAAATTCCTACTGAACCCTTGAAGCTTGAATACAACAAAAGTTTTAGCTAACAAATCCAAATAACGCTCTACAGTATTTTTACTCATTCCCAATTGTCGTCCAAGTTCTTCCATTGACACTTCTTTGCCAATCTGAAATGCAATTAAACGCAATAAATCAACGAGTTTAGAAGCATTTTTCACACCTTCAAATGCCAATATATCTTTGAATAAATAGTCGTTTACCAGTTCTTTCAAATAATTCACTTTATCTGTATCGCTTTTGTATTGCAACAATTCTGGATATGCGCCAAATAACAACCTTTCTTCTAAACGAGATTTAGTTTGGATTAGCGTTTCTGTTTGCGAAAATTCCATCTGAGCCAACGGGTATAATAAAAAAGTTGTTTTTCTTCCTGTTAAAGGCTCTCCCAGTTTGGTTTTTAAATCAAACATGGAAGACCCGGTTACAATTATTTTTATTCCCTTTATCTCATCAACCATCAATTTTAAGATGTTTCCAATATCCGGAACGTTTTGAGCTTCATCAATAAACAGAATGGTTTTGGTGCCGATTAAGCGTTTATAATTTTCGACAGTACGGTTTTTTAAAATCTCTATCGTTGAAAAATCCTCGCCATTTATCTCTAAAACGTCCTTTTTAAAATTAAGTAATACTTTTTTTATGAAGGATGTTTTTCCAATCCTCCTGGCACCAAGCAAAACAAGTACTTTGTTTGGTTTTAATTTTTTCAGAAAGGATTTTTCAATAGCTCTCGAAATGTACATTTTGTTTGATTTTTACACAAATATAAAAAAAATTCCGTCAGTTGACTGACGGAATTCATGTAAATTCCGTCAGTTGACTGACGGAATTTGAAAACGGGTTTTACCCAAATAACAATCGAAACACTTCTTCAATCTTCCCAACCATGGTAATCTTAATGTGATAATTTTTTAGTTCCAGTCCTTTTTTGTTGTATTTCGAAATAAAAATATGCTCAAAGCCCAATTTTTCAGCTTCTGAAATGCGTTGATCGATGCGGTTTACAGGACGGATCTCTCCGCTTAATCCAACTTCCCCTGCAAAACAAACTTTGGGTGAAATGGGCATATCCTCATTGCTTGAAAGTACTGCACAAACCAAAGCCAGATCAATTCCCGGATCTTCCACTTTTATTCCGCCTGCAATATTTAAAAACACATCTTTTATTCCTAATCTGAATCCGCAACGTTTTTCCAAAACGGCCAACAACATGGATAATCTTCGAAGATCAAAACCTGTTGAGGAGCGTTGAGGTGTACCATAAGCAGCGCTACTAACTAATGCTTGTGTTTCAATTAACATCGGTCTCAAACCTTCCATGGTTGCAGCAATTGCAACACCGCTTACTAACTCTTCACGTGCTGTAATTAATATTTCGGAAGGATTGCTTACTTCGCGCAAGCCACTTCCCTGCATTTCGTAAATACCTAATTCGTTGGTGGAGCCGAAACGGTTTTTTGTGGTTCGCAACAAACGATATACGTGATTTCTGTCGCCTTCAAATTGCAGAACAGTATCTACCATGTGCTCCAAAACCTTTGGTCCTGCAAGGCTTCCATCTTTTGTGATATGTCCGATCAAAAAAACAGCGGTACCACTTTCTTTTGCATAACGCATCAATTCTGATGTACATTCACGAATTTGAGAAACGCTTCCGGGTGATGATTCGATATGAGCCGAATGTAATGTTTGTATTGAATCAACGATCAATAAATTCGGTTCCAGAATTTCAATTTGCTTGAAAATATTTTGGGTGGAGGTCTCCGTTAAAATATAACAATTTGGATTGTTCATGCCAATTCGTTCGGCACGCATCCGTATTTGTTGTTCACTCTCTTCACCTGAAACATAAAGTACTTTCAGGTTTTTCATATTGAGGGCAACCTGCAACATCAATGTTGATTTTCCTATACCCGGTTCCCCACCAAACAATATTAATGATCCCGGAACTAAGCCGCCACCAAGTACTCTGGAGAGTTCAGAGTCGTAAACAGAAATACGGTGTTGCTCCGATAAACTTATTTCACTTATCAATTGCGGTTTCGAGGCGCGTTGGGTACTTGTACTGGCAATGCCAGGCGTTTTTGCATCATCACCTTTTGAAACAACTTCTTCAACGTAAGTATTCCATTCATTACAAGAAGGACATTTACCGATCCATTTGCCGGATTGTGCGCCACAGTTCTGACAGAAAAATGTTGTTCGTGTTTTAGCCATTATTTTCAGTAGACAATTTTAAAAAGTAGACAATAGACAAAAAAAAGAGAATAGACAAGTTGAAAAAATAGACAAATAAAAAAATTCACTCTTTGTATTCTTTGTTTTTTCTTGTTTACAATCTACTCTTTTATTTTAATTGCGATTATATTTTGTTGGATTTTCCATCATGTGATTTAATAACCTTCCTATTTCAGAAGATTTTTCATTAAAATTATTTTGTGTTACCTGATCAATATATCCACATTCAAAAGCGAAATCGATCCAAACACTTGTTTCACTATTTTCCATATCAGCATCAATGTTTTACTAATAAAATGAGCTTCATATCTTCTTTTTCTGTATCCTTCACCTATTGAAGAACAAACAGAACGGGAAGCCCTTCTAATTTGGCTTGTCAACCCATATTTTTCATCGCTAGGAAATTTTTTTGTTGCTTCGAAAATTTCCATTGACAAACCAAATGCTTTTTTGTAAACAGTTAGATCCTTAAATTTAAATGAGGAGTTTTTATTTTCACTCATGTGTTCTCCTTTTTTTTATAATTTGTCTATTGCTTACTGCCTTCTTGTCTACTTATTGAAATTCTTAATCTTTTCTTCGATTAGCGTTGTAGAAAATCCTTCCAGAAATTCGATCGTCTTTACTTCGCCACCATTGGCTTTTACAACATCAGAACCAACAATATATTTTTTGCTTAGCGGGTTAGTTTCACTCGAATCGTAATCAGCACCCTTTACCAACACATCTGGCTTTAAGAAATTGATCAGCTCAAATGGCGTTTCTTCATCAAAAATAATTACTGCGCTTACAAAATGTAAGGATGCAAGTACCATTGCACGTGTTTGTTCATCCTGTAATGGTCGTGAATTCCCTTTTTCTAAACGTTTTACAGAAGCATCACTGTTTACTGCAATAATCAATTCGTTTCCCAGATCACTTGCTTTAGCAAGATAATCAATGTGTCCGCGATGAAGAATATCAAAACACCCGTTTGTGAACACAACTTTTTTTTCAAAAAAGCGCCACATTCGAACAGTATTATTCAACACCTCCTTGCTGTAAGTTTTATTTTCTACAACAGTTAAGGCTTTTATTTTTTGTGTGAATGGAATCATTATGAGATAATAAGTTACAATGTAAAATTAGAATAATTATACGATTGTTTTCTCCTCTTTATTCAATAGAGCTAAAAGTATCAAAGATATGAGACCTAATGAAAGAATAAGTAAAAACTGAGAGGTCCAAACTGACCAGGCGAAAGCATTTGAGGCAGTGTCAGATATCAAATAAACAGTTGTGAGTATTTGTATAACAATGATCTGATAAGCACCGGTGCCTCCGGGAACAGTAATTACACCAATGCTTCCGAACACTACAATAACCACTGCAACCATAAACGGAAGTTGAGCTGTTTCGGTAAAAGCAAAAAAGCAAACATACACCTGCAAAATATACATCATCCAAATGAGAAGGGTGTGCAGGATAAATAAAAATGGTTTATCAACATTCTTAATGCTTTTTAAGCCATCCCATAAACCGTAAATAAATCCAAGAACTTTTGCAGAAAAGAGTGATTTAATTTTTTTTCGGAAATAATAAAAAACGGCCACAGAAATTAGTAAGGTAATACATGCAATAATTACAAAAGCTTGTTTTTGCATGAAAGCATGAAATTTTTGGGAAAGAGGAGTGAAAATAAAATAGTTTGCAATGCCTGATATCCGCTCGAATTCTAAGCCAAGCGTTGCAAAAAATAATAGCACTAAACAAATAAAATCCAATGCCCGTTCGGCAATCACGGTTCCGAATCCTTCTGTGAATGGTACTTTTTCATACTTGGTTAATATTCCGCATCGTGAAACTTCCCCTAAACGAGGCAAGGCGAAATTCGCCAGGTAGCCTACCATTACTGCAAAAAAAGTATTTGAAGTTTTTGGGCGATGCCCTAAAGGTTTTAATAAAAGTTTCCAACGGATGGCACGAAAATAATGACTCAAGCCGCTAACAATAAGGGAAGCAAAAAGCCAGAAGTAATTAGCCTGCTTTATTGCAACAATAATATCATTGATCTCTTTTTCTGATTTATTACGTAGAGCAAGCCAGATCAATAAAATCCCGATACTCAAAAAGAAAAAGAATTTCAGAACATTGGTTGCTTGTTTTTTCAAAATTAGCGGAGTTTATTTGTTAAACTATCCGGGAAAACAACCTTTGGTTGGTGTTTTTTTGCCAATTCGAAATCCATCATGGCATACGAAACAATAATTACCTGATGTCCCACCTTTACTTTCATGGAAGCAGGACCATTTAAACAAATTACACCTGAACCTCGCTCCCCTTTTATAACATAGGTTGTAAAGCGTTCGCCATTGTTGTAATTGAAGATATCTACCTTTTCGTTTTCAATAAAACTGACAGCATCCATAAGGTCCTCGTCAATAGTTACGCTTCCGATATAATCCAGGTCGGCTTCGGTAACGCTTACACGATGTATTTTTGATTTTAAAACTTCTATTTGCATGATGGATGCAAAACTAAATAAATTAACTGAAAACCTGAAAAAATTTCTTTGATCAAAAAACCAGAAGTTAATCAAATGAGAAAAGCATTGGAAATCACTTTTTTTATAAGAATTTCCAATACTTCGCTGAATTTTTAATACTACCACAAATAGTGTTAGATAAATAGCAAATGAGTGCCTTCTTCATTTGCTCTGCCATAAAAATCTCCAATGGTTAAAATACCATCGAGGTCATCTATCAGGTCGGTTTCTTTTAAATGGAACATTTCTACAGCTAATTTGCAAGCCCAGAGGCTTACTCCTGAATCTTTTAATATTTCAAGAAATTCGCCAACAGGGGGCATATTTAATTTTTCCATTTCTTTTTTCATCATGTTTGTGGCAAATGCTTCCATTCCCGGCAATGCACCTAACATGGTAGGCATATGCATAGCAGGATTTCCAACGGTTGCTACATGCAGTTTTTCCAGTTTTTTCTTCTGGATGGCTTCCAGTCCAAAGAATGTAAAAAAGATTTCCGCTTCAATACCTTCCATTCTTGCGCCATTTGCCATTATAAAAGCAGCATACACGTTTTCTAAAGTAGCTTTAGAAAGTATGAATAGCATTTTTTTAACCTTGGTTTCACTCATGATTTCTAGTTATTAAATTTTTAAATACAACTTTTTGGTTTGGGAATGCCCGCAATTTTACTTGCCTTTTTTAAGGGGCCACCCGGGAATAATTCATAAAACTCTTTAATGTTTAATGTCCCACTGTTTTTTATTCCTCTGATTGAAAGTGGCGAATCATTTTTATATTCATTTTGAATCCATTCAATCGCTTTCCAGTGACGATCTATTAATTCTACTTTTTCTTCTACGGCAATAGCATTTGCAATGTCTTTATCCCATTGTGCAAATTGTAAAAGATAACCTTCTTCGTTTACCTCTACCGTTTTTTCAGCTAACATCTTTTTCATGATTTCTAGTTTTTTGGTTTAAATTTTTAATTTGTTATGTATTTACCTTTTTTTGTCATTTTTGCTGTCACAAAAGGAATTGAAATGCCTTTTATCAGCATGTTCCAATAGATCCATCGGAATGCAAGTTTACCCAGATGATTGAGTTTGCTTTCCTTCAAAAGACTTAAAGGGCCAACAACCGGGAATGGGAAATTACCTCTTACAGGTTCTTGTTCATAATTAAAATCTATTAATAAAGCTTTGCCATTCCCTGTTTCAATAAAACAGTTGGCATGGCCATCAAATTCTTCTTTTAATTCCTTGCCCTTGATATAATTTTGGATGTTTTCTGTCAGCACCTCTGCTTCAAAATGTGCTACTGAACCAGCTTTTGAAGCCGGAATGTTAGATGCATCTCCAATAACAAAAATGTTTTCATTTGCCAGAGATTGCAGTGTTGCTTTGTTGGTAGGAATAAAATTTAAAGCATCTCCCATTCCTGAACGCTTAATTAAATCATCACCCATGTTGGTTGGCGTGGTTACCAATAGGTCGTAATCTACCGCAATATCGCCATAATCAATAATTTTATTGTTCTCGTAATCTACCCTGTCTATATTAAAATCAATTAGCTCTTTTATTCCTTTTTCTTCTAATAAATAATGCAAGGCAGCGGTTGCTTTTGGTTTTGTAAAAGCTCCTGAAAGTGGCGTTACATAAGTGATTTCCACGTTGTCCCTCATTCCTTTTTTTCTGAAATAGGTATCTGCTAAAAATGCAAATTCAAGTGGTGCAACCGGACATTTAATAGGCATTTCGGTAATGTGGATAACCAGTTTCCCTCCTTTCCAGGAACGAAGCTTGTTTCTTAATGCCAGTGCACCTTCATAAGTGTAAAAATCAAAAATATTTTTGTGCCATTTGGGGCCTTTCATTCCTTCTGTTTCCTGAGGAGCAATTTTTGAACCTGTTGCAACTATTAGGACATCGTATGATAGTGTTTCATTTTCTAATTGTACTTTATTTTCTTCAGGAACAATTTTTTCAATTCTTTTTTGAATATAGGTTACTCCTTTGGGGATAAATTTTTTGCCTTCTTTTTTTACATCCTTCTCTTTGTATATATCAAAAGGCAAGAATAAAAAGCCGGGTTGGTAATAATGTGTTTTGTATTGATCCACTATAGTGATCTTCCATTCATTTTTAGGCAATTTTGAAACTAAGTGGTTTGCCATCATTGTTCCGGAAGTTCCCGCTCCAAGTATTATTAAGTTTTTCATGATTTCGAGTTTTTACTTTAAAAATTAATTGTAATAGTTTGACAGGACAAAATTAGATCGTGCAAAATACCCCTTGTGTAACAATAGTTACATAGCGATGAATATCATGCGTGTATTACGACACAGGGTTTGGTGTCAAAAGACAAGATGCGTTTTGCGAAAAGAAATACGAGAAAAAAATTGGAATTTTAGAAGTAGAAACTTTGGGTATAAAAATTATGTTAAGCTTTTTATCATTTCAATATGTGGAATATTATCTTCCAGATATTCTTCGCTAATTTGAGAAAAGCCAAAACTTTCGTAGAATTTTTTCAGATATAATTGTGCTCCGATATGAATGGGAACAGTTCCATGTTTTTGATGGATCACTTCAATTGCTTTTTTCATTAATGCCTGTCCGGCACCCGTTCCACGAACTTTTGGTGATGAAACAACTCTTCCGATAGATACTTCATTAAAAGATATTCCTGCCGGAACAATTCGGGCATATGCAATTAAATTGCCCTTCTCATCAAATCCCATTAAATGAAATGATCTCAGGTCTTTTCCATCGGCATCCTGATAGGGGCAGTTTTGCTCCACTACAAATACTTCCATTCGTAAACTCAGGATGTTGTATAGCTCTGTATTAGAGAGTTCTTCAAAACTTTTTAATTCCCAGGAACAAGTCATTTCTTTACTTTTAATAATCATGCAATATTTATTTTATCATTTTTATCAAAACCTTTTTCTCCATCCAATCATATAATATCACTCCCATAGTGGCACCAAAGGTGTTTGCAATGAAATCAAAAACATCAGCACCGCGATCAACAAATAATGTTCCTTGCATTATTTCAAGTGAGCCGCCATAAACAATACAAATTAAAAGGGCAATAAATTTTGCAAGTTTTTTTAATTGTGGAAAATTTGATTGTAGTATAAACCCTCTAACTGTCAATAATACCAAAACGAAGAAAATTCCGGCATGAACAAATTTGTCAAAACTTAAAAGTTCTAAAAAAGAAATATGCGGAATATCCTTTCCTGGAATTCCGCATAAAATTAATATGAGCAATGCCCAAAGCATTGCCCATTTAGTGTGTTTAAAAAACATGATGTTGCTTTATTGTTACTCTCCGATTAATTGTTGTTTTACAATTTAGCAATAAAACAATTCAGCATCCCGATAGCTAATCGTGATTAATGACCGATCAGTGTTTTGTAGTCAGCAACGCTTAATAAATTATTTACTTCAGATGCATCTTTCATTTCCACTTTTATCATCCAACCTTGTCCGTAAGGATCTTTATTCACTGACTCAGGGTTTGTTTGCAAGCCGGGATTAACTTCCAATACTTTTCCTGAAACAGGCATAAAAAGATCAGAAACAGTTTTTACTGCTTCCACTGTTCCGAAAATTTGCTCGTGAGCTAATTCTTCACCTTCGGTTTCAATTTCTACGTAAACAATATCACCCAATTCGCCTTGAGCGAAGTCAGTAATTCCAATGTATGCAACATTGCCTTCCACACGAATCCATTCGTGATCTTTAGTGTACTTTAAGTTTTCAGGAAAATTCATAATTTGATTTTTTAATTAGTAATGAATGGCAAATTTATATTTATTTCAATAATAAAATAATGATTATACTGATAAATTATCGCTAAGGGCAAAAAAATCAATAAAAAAGGGCCATTTAGGATTCTTTTTTTTAGAAGATAAAATCGGTTGATTGAAAATTAATTATTCAGCATCAATCGTAAACTAATTCCGGCATTGGTATTAGTTGATGGGAAGGAGGATGAAATTACCGGTTTGTTTATGATACGATCATAAAATAAACGAATATTGATTCGTTCGCTGATTACATAATCAGCTGCTACTTTTATAGAAATAATATTGGTTCCACCTGTTGTTTGGCTTACTCCTTCAACAATTCGTCTCATAATCGTTTCGTTTTTACGGAAAGAAAGATCGAGCTTCAAATTCAGGTCGCTCTTAATTTGTTTTCCTTTTATGGTTAATTTTTTTCCCATTGATAAATTTTTGATACGATAACCTGTACCACCAATTATTTCGCGGCCAACCACTTCTGTTACGGTACGACTTGTTAAGCCTAGTGATAAGTTTCTATCCTTTTTATATTCAAAACTTAATAAAACACTATTGTTTAAGGTCATATCCAGTTTTATAAGCGGGCTCCATTGTTCGGAAATGGTAATGGTATTAATGGAGTTTTGTGATAAAAAATTCGGGTTCCCGGTAATACTCGAAACATTTTCTTTTATTGCTGTATATCCATCTCCATCGGGGTCATAAAACATCAGGTTGGACTGATAACTTCCAACACTGTATGTAGAGCGATATGCATGGCTCAATGTAAAAGACTTAAAATATTTTTTTACGGCTTCAATTTTTGATAATCCATCATACGTTACCCGCCAGTTTGGAAGCGGAATTTTCGGAAACGGATCTAAGGTTGAACTGTTTGGGTTTTTTCCGCCATAAGCAGCTAAAAATGCGGGTATCAATACATCCTGCGAAGTTTCGTTATATCCTTCTGCAAAAGTTCCAACAGAACCATTTGAGTTAGGATTTTCAGCACCCAAACGAGCAGAAATACTTGCTCGAGCATCCAGAAAATCTTGAAAAATGTCGTCTTTGTTTTTTACAAATGAGGTACGGTAAGCCATATAGGACATACTGAAATTACCGGTTTCAATTGGCGATTCATGAACAAAGCGATCCGCAATAGAGCCATCTACTTTTGAGGTATCATTCAGTTTCCATCTGAAAAATTCACTGTTGTTTTTAGATTGAGTTCGTGTTCCGGTTAACTCAATTTTCAGATCAGGGAATGGTTCCAGATTAGCGCGTATATTCAGATTGTTGCTACTTGTTCGTGTATAGGGAGAATTCAGCGATGGGGCTTTTGATATCCAGTCGTTATTGGGATCATTATCTTCTGTAGTTGCAATTGCCTGATCCCGGATATCTTTTTGACTGCCAAAAATAAATCCCGGTGTTGGTCCCTGAAAATTACTTCCCATTCCCATCAGGTGTGTTGATTGAGCATAGCCGGGTAATAAGGTCCCATTTGTCATGGAATAAGTTACCGTAACATTTTTTGCACTCATTAATACCCGGGCAAGGTATTCTACGATCACATAATTATTTTCTTTTTCCTTTTTTGTTGAATCCTTTGGCGTTTTTACAGATGGATTTTTTAATGCTGAAATAGCTTTTCCGCTTTTTGTAGTTTGTGGCTTTTTGTTGCTTTTTTGATTTATTTTTTTCAAATAAGGTATTTTATTATACAAGGTGACCATATTCAGTTGGCCGTTCCATTGTATATTACGCGAATTCTGAATGGTGTTCCCAATTAAAGTGTCGGCTCCAACCGGAGCACGCTGCCAGCTATAAGTTCCTGAATAACGCACAGAGGCAGTAGTGAAATCAAGCAAAGGCAATTTATTAATTGGGATATTGTAATTAATATTTACCTGATGATTATAATGTGTGGTGTTTCCCAGGTTTAGAAGATTGGTTTGGATAGTGTCTTTTTCATCTTTTGTATCAATTAATCCAACCGGTTCTAAAATTCGATTCTCATTATTTGCAGTAAAATCAAGCTTTAATGCTTTAGTAATATCATATTTAAAGTCATAGGCCCTATTCATATTAAAACGCTTATTGTAAGTAGGAATAATGAGCATATCTCCACCGGTGGTATTGCGATTTTTTGTTGCACTGAAATCCCTTACAACATCCGTTGAAAAGCCTAATTTATTTGGTAAAAGGTAAAAGTTTATATCCTTTATCAATAGCAAATATTTTGATTGTAAAATTTTCGTTTTTGCAAATGGCTTATAATTTTTAGGCGTTGGTGCAAAGTTGTAAATCAATCCACCGTGATAATTTTTTTGATTGGCATATTCAAGGGTTGAATTATGATGATTTAATTCGCTGTATGAGTAAGATGCGGCCCAGTTCTCCACATCATAGACATGACTCTTTTTCGAGTTTTTTCCTTTGTCTTTTTTTACATTCGTAAAATTGATACTATTTCGTTTTGTATAATCCTGAGTAGCGGCTTTTATATCTTTTCTGACATCTTCAGGAATAGTTTTGTCTTTTAATGTTTGTACCAGAAGTATATCGGGATCAAGCGGGTTGTATTGAGGGGTAACGAATTTTTCGGAATAGCCGATATACATTGGAACATGTATGTTGGATTCTTTTGGTAAAAATTTGCCTAATTCTATACTGGAAGAAATATCATATTGTTTAGAGGTTTCTCTTTTTCGTTCAGTTACTTTATTTTCGATGCTTCCAAAACCTGGTGTGTACATGCTTCCCGACAAGGAAATTGTTCCCAGGTCGGCTAGTTTAGCCGTTATTCGTGCATTTGCGGCCCATCCGCCTTTTTCATCAAAATCACTTAAGCGCAATTCATTTACCCAGATCTGGGCACATTTCGGGAATCCATCGTCATCAATCCCCGGACCCATTTTTTTAGGATTTTTAATTCCTATCATGATGGTTTTAATGGCACTTAAATTGGGATTCCCTTTTACTATAATAGTTCTGCTTTCATCAGAGACTTTATATTCAGTGGTTAGCGAAACTCCGGAACCATTATAAATTTCTTTGTTTCGGTTTGTCTTTGCATTTTGCAGCTTTTCAAATTCCAGTATCATTTCATTAGCTTCCGGCCATACTCTGTATTGATCATCAAGGTTGGTTCCATTGTAGTTTCCCGGTGCTGTTACTTGTAAGGGGATTTCATATTCATAATAGTTATCGGTATAATCGGTACCTAAACGAACAAAAAGTTGCAGGTCATTATTATTTAAAATTTCATTTGTATTTGCGGAGGCTTCCGCATGAACATACATTTTTAATTTTTTGTAGGAACGTACATCCAGGCTTGTATTTTTATAAGCAGCACGTGATTTACCATCTTCTAAATTGCAAACAGTAAGCGACATCGACTGTTCATTCATTTGAATTAAATTAGCTGATGCTGCATTTATTTCGCGTTCGATGTTTGGAGGAAGAACATAGTTAACCGGTTGCTTGCTGCCATTTTCTTCAATGTTAACTGCAGAAATATCGAATTGAGTATTTGCGTCATCGTTCGGAATGTATAATCCGGGTTCCAACAGATCAAAACCATATTTGCGCCATTCTCCCCGAACCAGTTCCAGTTTGGCAAAACGCAGGATGATAGGTTTATCTACATTTTTATAGAACATCCTTATAAAACGAATGGATTGAAAGTTTTCGATGGGGCCTATTTTTGATTCCGGTGTTTTTAAAGGAATTTTAAATTGATACCAGGTGATTGGTTTAGAGCTTCCATCTTTAATGTTCTGACCCGTTGTACGAAAAACATCGGTGATATAATTACTTCCTACGCCACCGGCAAAATCGCTTGGTTTTAATCCGATATGGTATTGGAAATAACTTTCAACAGTACTCAGATTGTTATCGCGGTTGATATCTTCGGTGCTTGGAATTTGTGTGGAAGATGTTGGATATGATCCGGAAGTAATGGGTGAATTACCTTCCAGACCATTAAATTTTTTATAACGTTCCAGTGTTTTTAAACCAGCAGCATCATAATCACTTCCACGGAAATAATGAAAGTCGTCAGCCGAAGGGTCTCCGCTAATACCCGGATATGCTGCAGGAGTAACAATTGCTTGGGCTTTTACTAAAAAGCTATTAAAATAACTTTGCTCAGCACTCAGATTTAAGCCATCAAAACCAACATCTTGAGCTGTTCTGTCGTTCGGGTCGCTGTTAAATGCATTTACCAATGATTGTGTTGTTGGGATAAGCCCCCAAACGGTGCTATCCACTGGAAGATTTAATCCTCCATTTTGTGATTGTGTACTTGGAGCAGGTAATACGTTTTCAGCGCTTTTGTAGGAATCACGCAATACATCCTCAGAAATATTTCCTACATCAAAATAGAGATCACCTGTTGTGTTCCAATTTCCTGCCGGATTATCACTATTAAACGGATCCATCACCCAAAACTGAATGTATTCAATGTTTGCCGCTTCAAAATCATTGCTTTGAACGGCACGGGTAATACCTGCCCAACGCGTTTCCGGGTTTTTTAAGGAACCATCCGTTTCTAGCCCCGAAGAAATGGTTGTTGGATTTGAATCGTAATTATAAGGACCGCGTTCACTTGGATAATAAGCCATATCAAGTGTAGCAATATTCATTGTCTGCCCTGAAGAAGAAGGTTTGTTCGGAAATACTTCTGTTTCAGGAATTTCACGGGCAAAATTATTTGACATATCAGTGTCGGAAATACTTGTTGGAGTAATACTATTATCTCTTCGTAAGAAGGAGAGATCGATTACATACCATGCTAATTTGGCTCTGTTAAAACCATATGCTAAACTGTTTGAAGAATCTCCTTCCGGAAACATGCCTGGTTGTCCTTGTGGTGTGCTTGCAATATTCCATGCAGCCTGCGATTTCAGATCGATGGTAGATTGGCTGCCTTCAAAATCATCAAGATAGGAGTTCCCGCTTTTTCCAATCGCTTTACTGTGCCCGGGGATAAGATATGCAAATTCTCCTGCTGCAGTTATTGTACTCATTTCCTTGGTTTCAATGAGCGGAATTTTATCGATCCAGCGAGTAAGGAAAGGAGCTTCTGTTCTGTAATTTCCATCAAAACCCCAAATGGTGTTGGAAATGGGTTCATCACCAATATTTACTTTTTTGGTCATGGGACGCTCCGTCAGGTTCATGACGGTTCCGCCAATATTAAAATCTTTATTGATCTTATAATCAAGGTGCGTAGCCATCAATCTTTTTTGCTGAATTGCAAAAAGAGAATTGCTCTCTGTTGAAATTTTAATCGGGGTTCCTGAATTTAAAATTCCTTCGTTAATTATTTTTACGCGTCCCAGGGAATAATCAACAGTATAATCAACATTTTCTGTCAGCTGAACACCACCTGCAGAAACAGTTACAGAGCCTTGTGGAACATTGGGTGCTCCCAATGAAATTTCGGAGCCGGATGCTGATTTATAGGTTCCTTTTAATTTATAGCGATTCACTTGCGGGAACATTTGAGCCGATGTTCTGGTAGAATCATATAATTGTTGAAATACATAGCCATTTGCTTCTGTGGCTGAACAATTAGAGTTAAATTTTACAAACAGATCATTTCCAAAAGGTTCAATAACAGGAAAAATAACACGTCCGTTATTTGCATTAATAGTTACCCCATCAATAAAATCGAAAACACCATCAGGTGTATGGTCCATTTGTTGATCCAGTTTATCCAGGCTAACAATTTGAATCAAGGGTTTGGATACAATTGCCGATTGACAAGATGAAACAGGTAAATAATTAATATCAGTTCCTGTTTGTGAGTTGGTATATAAAATATCTAATTTAAAATCCTGAGAATTTATCTGGTAGGCTCCTAATGAATAAATGTTTTTCATCATCAAATCCCACATAGGGTGCTTCGTATTGGTAGCAGAGCTTTTAAGCATCTTTGCATACATCACCTGGTTGGTAGCAATACCTCCATCCGAAAATTCACCTACGTTATATACGTTTCCATTATACGTGTATTGATAAGCAACAGCAAGTACCTGATCGGGATTTAATGTTTGATTCAATGAAATAAATCCAAGTTTTGTATTTAAGGTATATTCAGAAGGCTGTAATTTACGCGCATTAAATTTTTCAAAATTAATTTGCTCCTTCATTGTATTTCCTGAAATAAATTTTATTTCTGAAACACAAGTATTTGGTGTTCTAACTGTTGTGTTGTTTTTGGTGTTTAAATACAAATTATTTTGATCATTGTAAGGTAATACATCCGCAGTATTATCTAAGATAAATCCTTGTACATCAACTGGAATATGAGGAGGTGTTCCGGCATTTGCTTCGGCAAGCTCAGCAAATCCAACCACATCACGTGTATCAGTAGTAGCGTTGTTGCTGTTGGAGATCCAGACTTCTATTCTGTTAATATTGATACCTGAGTTCACAAAAGGTAAATTTGATAAGGCAGCATTATATTGATCACGGAAATACTGTCCCAGAAAAAAATGTTTGTTTGCTTCGTAAGCATCGCCAGCTACTTCAAAGGTGCTCACCTGGGCTCCACCGGTAACTTCCACTTCCGATTTTTTTCCTTTTTGCTGTGATAATAAACTGGTTACTGTTAATCTGCCAAATTGCAATTGTGTTTTTATTCCGAATAATGTTTGACTACCGGTAATTAATGAACCAGTCAAGGGCATACTCACATTTCCTGCTTCAATTTTTTTTATGATCTCATCTTCATAACCGGTGTATTCTAATTTCATTTGATTTTCAAAATCAAATGTTGCTTCTGTATTATAGCTGGTTGTAAGTTTTAATTTGTCGCCAATTTTTCCAACAACATTTAATTGAATTTTTTCATTGAAGTCAAAAGTGTTTACTTTACGTTGTTTTAAAGGAAGAGCAGGGTTGTCGGTTTTTGTTCCATTGTAAGCAAAAATTAATTCGGCAGAACCATTCGGACGAATATCAACTGTATTACCACCAAAGATCCGGTCAAAAATTTCGCCTCCAACATGTAATTTCGGAATAATAGCATTGCTCTGATTGTTTTGTGATTCGGCATGTGAACGGGCGTTCCAATAATTTTTCACCTGTTTCTTAAACATATAATCCTGGTATTCCTGGCTATCCATATAGGTGTCGGGACGATAATCCAGTCCGCCCATATTCTGACTTATAATATAATTTCCGGTGGTTGGATCGTATTCAACTTTAGTAGCGATGTTAGAGGGGTTATTTAACATCAAACCTCCTGAATTAGGATAGTTTAATGGGTCACCGGTAGATTGATCCTGAAAATTATAATGAAGTATAACAGGTGTTGTTTCTTCGCCAGGTGGTGGAGTATCGATAGCGAAGAGTGCCTGATGCGCTTCCACTTCTTTAGCGTAATTATAGGAACTTAACTTTGCATCCGAACTAACAATTATGCTAAGTAACACTGATGAAACAGCTCCAACAAAAAGATATTTTGAAAATGATCTAGCCAAAATTTATAAAAACTATTAAAGGTTCTTAAGTGCCGATTTAATAAGTTGCTCTATTGTTTGTCCTGTTCCTTCTGTTCTGATAATTTTATCGAGCGCTTTATCTGCTGTTAATTTATTGAACCCTAACATAACGAGTGCAGATAACGCTTCTTCTTTCAAAGTATTGTTTGTTGAAATAAAAAAATCGGAAGCTATTTCACCTTTACCCATTTTGTCTTTCAGGTCCACAATTATTCGCTGTGCCGTTTTTTCACCAATGCCTTTTACACTTTTTATCAATGCAACATTTCCTGTTATTATAGCATTTTGAATTTCACTTGCACTTAATGATGAAAGCATTAATAATGCGCTTGTCCCACCAACTCCCGAAACTGAAACTAATTGACGAAACAGGTTTCGTTCTGCAACATCGGAAAATCCAAAAAAGCGAGGCATGTCATCCCTCACATACATTTGTTCGGTATATAATTTACATTTTTCAGAATCTCCGATCTTCGTAAAAGTATTCAAGGAGATCTGCATGATGTATCCAACACCTGCTACATCAATGACAGCATAGGTTGGTGTTTTTTCAACTAATTTTCCTTCAATGTGATAGATCATAAAGCCCCTCTCTTAATCTCTCCCCACAGGGGAGAGGTAATTGTAAATAAATAAAGATGTTTTCATTAAAAGACGAATTATTTCAAAACGGTTGCTTGTTTTTTTACCCAACACCTCTCTCCCCCTGCGGGGAGAGCCGGAGAGGGGTTTTAATTTTTTGCCTGTGCCCCAAGAACTGCAATGGTGATCATATTTACGATCTCCCGAACCGAACTTCCAAGTTGAAGAATATGAACCGGTCTTTTTAATCCGATTACAATAGGTCCGATGGCTTCTGCACCACCCATTTCCTGAATTAATTTATAAGCGATATTTCCAGATGCCAGGTTTGGAAAGATCAGGGTATTCACTTTTTTATCTATTAAATCGGAAAACGGAAATTGTTCTTTTAATAATTCATTATTCAGTGCAAAGTTTGCCTGCATCTCGCCATCCACGATCATTCCCGGATAATTTTTGTGTAAAATCTGTACTGCATCACGCATTTTGTTTGGAACTTCTCCTTCTGCCGAACCAAAATTAGAGTAGGATAACAAGGCGATGCGGGGTGTAATATTAAATTGTTTTACGCTGTTTGCGGTTAGTACGGTTATATCTACTAATTCCTGTACCGTTGGATTTACATTCATGGTGGTGTCGGCAAAAAAGAAGGGTCCTTGTTTGGTATTAATGATGTACATCCCTGCTACATTTGATACTCCTTCCTGAACTCCGATTACTTGTAAGGCAGTACGAATCGGGTCGCTGTACTTACGTGTAAGACCCGAGATCATGGCGTCAGCGGCTCCTGTTTCAACCATCATAGCTCCAAAATGATTTCGTTCGCGCATTATTTTGCGTGCTTCATAAAGCGTATGACCTCTTCGCTGGCGTTTTTTAAAGAAAATATCACCAAAAGAATTTCTCCGGTCATCTTCACTTTTACTACGTGGATCAATAATTGGAATATCGTGCAGATCTAAATTGTTTTCTTCAATTAATTTTTTGATCTTTTCTACATCCCCCAGTAATATTGGTTTTGCAATGCCTTCGTCAGCAACTTGTTGAGCAGCTTTCAAAATTTTATAATGATCCGCTTCTGCAAATACAACACGTTTTGGATTTTGTTTTGCTTTATTGGTAATGTTTCTGATAAGTTTATTATCCAGTCCAAGCCTGTTAATTAACTCTTGAGTATATGCTTCCCAATTAGTTATTTTATTTTGCGCTACTCCCGAATCAATTGCTGCTTTAGCTACTGCCGGAGCAACAGTATAAATTAAGCGAGGGTCGATTGGTTTTGGAATAATATATTCGGGACCGAATACAATATTTTTCGAATCATAGGCCAGGTTTACTGTTTCAGGAACAGGTTCTTTTGCAAGATTTGCAATGGCATATACTGCCGCCAGTTTCATCTCTTCATTAATCTGAGTTGCGCGTACATCCAGGGCTCCACGGAAAATAAAAGGGAATCCAAGTACATTGTTTACCTGGTTAGGATGATCGCTTCTGCCTGTTGCCATGATGATGTCTTTACGTGCATCCATTGCTTCCTGGTATGGAATTTCAGGATCAGGATTAGCCAAAGCAAAAACAATTGGATTTTTTGCCATTGATTGAACCATTTTTTGGCTTACGATATTTCCTTTTGAAAGGCCGATAAATACATCAGCATCTTTCATTGCATCTTCTAATGTTTTTGCTTTTGTTGCAGAGGCAAAAAACTTTTTCATTCCGTCCAGATCACTCCTGTCAACACTTAAAACACCTTTGCTGTCAAGCATTATAATGTTTTCTTTTTTCGCACCTACGGCAATATAAAGTTTGGCACATGAAACAGCTGCTGCACCTGCACCATTCACAACAATTTTTATATTTTCAATTTTTTTATTTGCAATCTCGCATGAATTTAAAAGAGCAGCGGAAGATATGATTGCTGTGCCGTGCTGGTCGTCATGCATCAGTGGAATATTTAATTCCTCTTTTAATCTTCTTTCTATTTCAAAACATTCAGGAGCTTTAATATCTTCTAAATTAATTCCTCCAAAAGTAGGCGCAATGGCTTTTACTGTATTGATGAATAATTCAACATCATTAGCATCCACTTCGATATCAAACACATCAATATCTGCAAAAATTTTGAAGAGCAAACCTTTTCCTTCCATTACCGGCTTTGAAGCCAAAGGTCCGATATCACCCAATCCTAAAACGGCTGTGCCATTAGAAATTACGGCTACCAGGTTTCCTTTTGCAGTATATTTGTAAACATCATCGGGGTTTTTTTCAATTTCTAAACACGGTTCGGCTACACCGGGTGAATACGCTAATGATAAATCACGTTGTGAGCTATGTGGTTTTGTAGGGATAACTTCGATCTTTCCGGGTCTGCCTTGTGAGTGATAATCCAAGGCTTCCTGCTTTCTGAATTTTGTCATAATAATAAATTTTTGTGAGCTGCGAATATAGGAATTTTCAATGGATTGCGCAGTGATTTTATCAATTTGCAAATCATCAACTGATTTTTAAAATTTTAATAAAATTATAGCTTAATTAATTCAATCATTTTTTTTACTTTAGCAACTTATGAAATGGTAATATGTTTCATTGAAAACAAATTGGGATGAGGAATAATACCGAATTTCTATTTGAAAATTTTAAAAATATTTTTTATGAAACCCATCTTGGTTGTATTTACTGGAGCAGGTATTAGTGCCGAAAGTGGGATTCAAACTTTTCGTGATACAGGAGGTTTGTGGGAAGAATATAATATCAACGATGTAGCTACTCCTCAGGCTTGGGAAAAAAATCAGAAACTGGTTCTGGATTTTTACAATAAAAGAAGAAAACAAGTGATCCAGGCACAGCCCAATAAAGCTCATTATGCGTTGGTGGACCTGGAAAAAAAATATGATGTTCAGATCATTACTCAAAACATAGATGATCTGCATGAGCGGGCCGGTTCAAAAAATGTGTTGCATTTACATGGCGAAATTATTAAAAGCAGAAGCTCAATTGATGTTTCCTTGGTATATAAAATAAACGGGGATGAAATAAAATTTGGTGAAAAATGTGAACTGGGCTCACAGCTCCGTCCTCATATTGTTTGGTTTGGCGAAATGGTTCCGGAGATGGAAACGGCCTATTCCATTTCCGAAAAGGCTGATATTTTTATGGTTGTTGGAACATCTATGGCGGTGTATCCGGCTGCCGGGCTGATCGATTATGCCCCCACAACTATTCCAAAGTATTTAATTGATCCCAGTGATGTAAAAATTACAGGAATAAATAATTTAACAATTATAAAAGAAAAAGCCAGCATCGGATTACCTAAGCTGGCTTTGGAACTTTTGAAATAAGCTGTTACTTCGAGCTGACCACTAATTTTCTGGTAGCTATTGCCTTCCCGTCCATTAAAAATGAATAGAAGTAAATACCATCATTGAGGTCAGTAACATTGATCTTTGCAACACCTTGCTTATCAGTAATGATAAATTCTTTTACCTGTTTACCAAGCATATCATAAATAACAATTTTTCCATTATAAGAAAGATTATTCACTTCATAATTAATTGCTACTATTGAGTTTGCAGGATTTGGATAGGCATTCGAAATTGTTCCTTTCGCTTTTTCAATATCATCCACTCCTGATGCGCAGGTATAATGAATAGTTACAGTTGCCGTATCACCGGCTAAATTTGTGTTATAAACCTGATATTTAATATACGTTTCGCAGCAAGCCGCACCAACATCAAAATGTGCGATCAATCCTTGAGCTCCGGTTAAATTCGTCATCCCGGCAAGGGAAGTTCCTGATCCCGGCTCATTAAAAACGGTAAGTGCACTGGGTGCATAACAAGATGATCCGGCACAAAAATATACAGCGCAGGTCGAATCCATTGGAGGACTTAGTATTGTTCTGCGAATTTTAAAATTTACAGATGAGCCTGTAATATTATGAATATCAATATCATTTGCCTGAAGGACATTTGCTGAAATAGTCACGGTAAAGGTTGTAGCGGTAATTTCAGTAGCTCCATTATATAATCGTAAACTTTGTCCGAAACTATAAGTGATAGCTGAAATAAAAAAAAGAGAGGTAAGAATTTTTTTCATGTTATTATATTTAAAAATTTAGAATGTTTTTTATAGCTCTATACTTCAAATTTACAATATTGTTTCACAGAATTCTAATTTTTTGATTGGATTCTTAGTATTCGACCAATTAAACTTAAGGATTAAACACTTAAAGGTTTTAATTTGCTTTTAACAACTTCGGCAAATGTTTTGTTTTCAATTTTGCTTTCAAGCCAGGACATGATATCAAAATACATCAGGATTTTTCCTTCCAAAGGGTCTTTAATAACTGGTTCTAATGAGTTTTTTAATTCTTTGAAAAAGGTTAATGATTCTTTTTTAGAATTTACATTTATTAACTTACGAATAGATGTTAGAATGATCTTTTCAGACAGATACATTTTTTGTTTCGAAGCCAAAAAACGGTAGGTCGATTTGATACGATATTCCATACTGTCAAATTTACCAAGTTCATAATGCAATACAATTTCCATTATTCGTCCAATACATTCCAGGTCTTGCCGGATGTTAGAGTGTTCCGAAATATTAGCTTTTACAAGCCATTTCAAGGCTTGTTTATATTCCTCGGCAATCATTAATATGGAAGTTACCTGCCAATAAATTATTTCTTTTAAGAGTTTATCCGAATCAGTACTTGTTGCTAATAATGTTTCTATTTCAGGTATTAACCGGAGGCACTTTTTCATATTACCCATTCTGAAATATACATTCAGCTTGGTATTATATGCCTTAAACAGGGTATTCATTTTTTGAATATCACTTTTAGGTTTCAGCACTTCCATTTTTGCAATGTATTCAAGTGCCTCATGGTATTTGCCAATATTATAACATTGAATGCTATGGCGATAATAAAATAAGGTTGGAAAATTTACATTTGTTTCAATTACCTGAGGGTTTTCTTCAAATATTTTAATCAACCCGGATGAAAATTCGTAGCATTTTTGAGAGTCCTCTGTATAGTTATAATAACTGGCATATAACTCGTAATATAAAATTTTTGCATTAATGGATAAAGCTTGTTTCTCATTCTTTAATAAAGGGGATTTTAAGAACCAATCGTAACTTTTCATTTCTGTTTCGTTGCGCAACACCCCCATTTCCATGTGTTGAACATACAAACGGTTTTTAAGACTCTCGTATTCTGCCAGGTTTTTTATACGCATGGCATATTGTTCTATCTCTTCAATTAATTTACTCGAATTGTCTTTAATGTCGCCAACACTATATTGCATCCTGTAAATACTCTCTTCCATCAAATTTATTTCAGGAATATAGGTGAGTTTTTCATAGGTGATCGCCATCTCTTTGGCTTTTTTAAGCAGTTTTTTTGCCTGGCTGTGTAATCCTTTATCAACAAGTATTTCTATCCTGTTTAACAAACTTCGGATTTGAGTTGTAGAGTTTTTATGATATGCCTCTAAACTTTCCAGGATCATGTCGTACAAATAATTTTTTGCTACTGCAAACTGATTAATAAAACGCTCTTCTCTGAATTTGCGAAAAAGTTTATTTTCGTTGTATTCCTTTTGCGTGTCAATTGCATCGAAAATTTTTGTATAATTGTTTTGCTCATTTCGAACATGAAAGTTTGCATACTTTTTAAAATAACCCTTTTCAGATTTGTTTAGTGACTTTATTAGTCTAAAAAGATTGTCAGATGTTTTCATCGAGTGCTAAATATAAAACAGTCCAAATATATTAATTTTATTAGTAAATCAAAAAATATTCAGGTTCCGAATACTAATTAATAATTTAATTAGATTTGAAATGAAAACAGGAACGATCTACATTTGAAAAACAATTTACGAGATTATAAAATCAAAACTTTTAGTATCAGAATCGAGAATACATAAACAAGGCAAAAAAATTTTTAAAATATAATTAATTAAAACCCCAACAAATGAGAAAAACAATTACCTTTTCAATTGCAGCCTTGTCAGCTTTAGCGACCAGTGCTCAATTACCTGTAAGCACATCACCTCAAAACAAAAAAGCTCTGATTGAAGAATTTACCGGAATTCATTGTACATATTGTCCTGATGGCCACAAAATATCAGCACAAATTGTTGCAGCAAATCCCGGAAATGCTTTTGCGGTGAATGTTCACACAGGAAGCTATGCAACTCCAAGCGGGGCTGAATTAGACTTTAGAACTTCTGAGGGTGATGCCATTGCTGCAATATCCACTATGGGTATTACCGGTTATCCAACAGGAGATGTGAACCGTCATATTTTTTCGGGTACTACCTTGTCAATGAGCCGAAGCGACTGGGCTGCTTCCGTGGCAACGATATTAGGTCAAAGTGCATATGTGAATATTGCCGGTGAAGCTTCCCTGGATATAAATACAAACGTTATGACCATTAATATTCAGGCCTATTACACCGCTAATAGTCCGCAGGCCACTAACAAACTAACTGTAATGTTAGTACAAAACAATGTTAATGGAACCCAAACAGGTGCTGCATCCTATAATCCAACTATGGTAAACCCTGATGGTACTTATCGCCACATGCATGCATTGCGTGATGTTATTTCTGCTACCACCGGTGATGCAATTTCACCTACCACAGCTGGAACAACTATCAATAAATCATATACCTATACTGTTCCGGGGATAATTAGGAACATACCGGTTGATGTGTCTAATCTCGAATTAATTGCTTTTGTAGGGGAATCAACGAATGCTGAAATTATTAATGTAGGAACACTTCCAATTACCTATACAGGAATTACCACTACAAACAATGGTGCTGCAAGTTCACTTGTAGTTGAGAACAATATTTGCCAAACGTCAACTATACCATCATTTCTTTTAAAGAACAAAGGTTCTGCAACAATGACAAGCGCTGCTATAAGCTATTCAGTTAATGGCGGAACGGCACAGATTTACAATTGGACGGGTTCATTAACCTCGTTGGCGTCAACTACCATAACTTTGCCGGTTATTAACTTTACATTAAACGCTTCCAACACTATAAATCTATCGGTTCAAAGCATAAACGGTGGTACTGATCAGGATGTAAGTGATAACACTGCAACAGCCACATTTATTGAAACTACCACCTTAGTAACATCCGGTACTATTACAATTAATGTGACACAAGATCAGTATGGTACTGAAACCTCCTGGAGCCTTTTTGATGTATCAGGTTCAGTAATTACCAGCGGAGGGCCATATGCTAACTTAACCGCAAGCGGAGTGCTATTGCATACATCCACTGCAACTTTACCTTCTGATGGTTGTTATCGTTTTGAGATTTATGATTCGTATGGCGATGGGATCAACTCAGGTTTTGGTGCAGGAAAAGTAGAGTTGAAAAATGCATCAGGCACCACTTTTTATTCTCTATCCGGTGCTGCAGCTAACTTTGGGAGTAAGGGAGTACGCAACTTCAAAAAAGGACCAACTTCAATTCTAGAAAATGAATTTGTTAACAATGTGAACATTTATCCAAACCCGGTTTCAACTAATGCAACTATCAGCTTCAACTTAATTGAATCCAATGAAGTGATTATTGAAGTAGTAAATGCGATCGGACAAATAGTTTCAACAAAAAATTTAGGTAAAGTAAGTGCTGGCGAACAAAATTATTCAATGGATGCTTCTACCCTGAACAATGGTTTCTATTTCGTTAACATCCGTGTAGGAAACAGTAATGTTGTTAAAAAGATCTCAATAAATAAATAAAATCCCGGCTTTGAAAATAGATCAGCAGTTTGGCTTGTAGTTTGACATACCACTGCTGATTTATTTTTTACTAATTTTACAAAACATTTTATGAAAAAAATTATACTTGGTTTATTCATAGTTGGAGCATTCGCTTCTGCAACCATCATTCAAAATTCAGAGGGGAGATCTATTCCTGCTGCTGACGTGAAAACGCTTGATGGAAAAACAGTTAATACATCAAAATTTTCAAATGATGGCAAGCCAATGATCATTGATTTTTGGGCAACCTGGTGCAAACCCTGCAAAAAAGAATTGGATGCTATCTCTGAGGTTTATGCAGAATGGCAAAAAGAAACAGGCGTAAAATTAATTGCTATTTCTATTGACGACTCCCGTAGTTCGGGTAAAGTATCTGCTGATGCTAAAACCCATGGATGGGAATACGAGGTTTACCTGGACGAAAATCAGGATTTTAAACGCGCACTTAATGTTGGAGATATTCCCCAGGTATTTATCCTGAATGGTAAAGGCGAAATAGTTTGGCAACACAATGGATATGTTGATGGTGGCGAGGAACATATTTTTGAGGTCCTGAAAAAAGTTGCTAAAGGAGAAAAAATAACAGAATAATTAAAGGCTGTTTAATTTCTTAAACTAATTTAACAGTATTGAGAATGTCATTCCGACCACTTCGGCTTCGCTCAGTGTAAACTCCGCGGAGGAATCTTAATATTTATCAGCATAATTGAAAGGAGTAAAAAGATTTCCCGACAAGCTCGAAATGACAAGAAAAAATTTCGAATATAATTTTAAAACATAAATAGAAAAAATTTCCTCATTGTGAGAAAAAAATATTTTGGATTAATAAAAGCAGCTGCATTTTTAGTTGTAGTATTCTATAGCAACTTATCTGTTGCACAATTAAATTTAAATACATTAAATAACCTCAACTTAGGTGAAGTGCATGGCAATTTTCAGGCAAATGCACAATATTATATTCCTGATTCAACAATCGGAGCAGCGGAAGTACCGGAAAAAATGCTGATGAACGGCTTTGCAAATATCATTTATACAAAAGGAAAATTTACTGCCGGTATCCGATACGAAAGTTATTTAAATGGATTGCAAGGATATCCTTCCGGATATAAAGGAAACGGAATTCCATATCGCTATGCAACTTATAAATCAGATGAGCTAGAAGTTACGGTAGGCAGCTTCTATGAACAATTCGGGAACGGCTTAACATTGCGAAGTTATGAAGAGCGAAATTTGGGATTAGACAATGCGCTGGATGGGGTCAGATTAAAATACCAGCCATTTAAAGGAGTTTATTTAAAAGGATTGATCGGTAAACAACGTACTTATTTTGCTACTGCAGGCTTGGTTCGTGGCTTTGATGGAGAGATCCAGTTGAATGAAGCTTTTGCGAAACTAAAAGATAAAAAACTGGTGGTAACACTCGGTGGAAGTTTTGTAAGTAAATTTCAAACGGATGCCGACCCGACACTTGTATTGCCCCAAAATGTTGGTAATTCGGCCGGACGATTTGAGATCACCAGAAATAACTTCAGAATAAACGGAGAATATGCCTATAAAATAAATGACCCCTCGTCTGATAATAATTTTATTTATAAATATGGTGATGCTGCTCTGTTACAAGCAACTTATGCAGTTAAAGGATTTGCATTATCACTTAGCGGCTCCCGAATCGATAATATGAGTTATCGTTCCGACAGAACGGCTCAGATAACCAATCTGTTAATTAATTATATTCCTGCTTTACCCAAACAACATACTTACAGCTTATTGGCTTTTTATCCGTATGCATCCCAATCCAAAGGAGAGATGGAGTTTTCTGGCGAACTAAAATATAAAATAAAAAAGGGTACCGTATTGGGTGGTGCTTATGGAACAGAAATAATTGTAAATTATTCGGGTGCAAACAGTCTGGATACCACTCAAATAAAAGGAACAGATACAAAGCATTTAGGCTATTCTTCCAATTATGCAGGAGTAGGAAAAGAAGTTTACTTCCGCGATCTGTATGTTGAAATATCAAAAAAGATAAACAAGACCTGGAAGGGAACATTGGTTTATTCTTACCAGGTGTATAACAAATCCATTATTCAAAAACCGGGTTCTCCCACTATTTATTCGAATATTGTAATAGCAGACATTACGTATAAATTAAAAGCCACACGTTCATTACGCTTAGAATTGCAAAATTTACAAACCAAACAGGACCACCAGGATTGGGCCTATGCATTATTAGAATTTACGATCAACGAAAATTGGTTCATCGCTGCGGGAGATCTGTATAATTATGGGAACGAAGAAAGTTCAAAGCGTTATCATTATTATATGGGAAATATTGGCTTCACAAAAAATGCGAACCGAATTACATTAAGTTATGGGAAACAACGCGAAGGAATATTCTGTGTTGGTGGGGTTTGCAGGAATGTACCCGCTTCAAATGGTATAACACTTTCAGTTTCCAGTAGTTTCTAATTGATAAAAAAAGAGAATGAGAATTAAATTTAGTTCAACCATCGCGATCGGATTCGCTTTATTGATATCTTCCTGTGATTTTGTAACGTTGCCCGAACAGGGTACTGTTGGTCCAACCGGCCCTACCGGTATAGATAGCACAGTACATCGTAAGGTGTTGTTAGAAGATTATACCGGGCACAAATGTACCGCTTGTCCTGCTGCTGCTGTCACTGCAAATTCAATAATAGTAGCGAATCCCGACAAAGTAATTGTTATAGGTGTTCATGCGGGTTTTTTTTCTAATCCTGTGGCTTCCGGAACTCAGTACTTAACTGATTTCAGAACAACCGCAGGCACAGCGTATGATACGTATTTTGGAATTTCAGCAGTATCGAATCCGAATGGTTTAATAAACCGGAAAGATTATACGCCTACTACCACTACACATGTTAAAGCTCCCGGAACCTGGGCAACTGAAGTGGCCATTGAATTAGCAAAACCCCCATTGGCAAAACTACAAATTGCAACCACCTACAATGCAGGAACACGGGTTTTAACCTGTGATGTAAATTCTACTTTTTTGCAGGATACTTTAACTGGCGGACCCTACAATTTGATCGTTGTTGTACTTCAGGATTCTATCATTGCTGATCAGCTGGATGCAGGAGTATATGTGCCATTGTATATGCACCGACATGTTTTAAGAGACAATATCAATGGTACCTGGGGCGAAAATTTAGTGAACGCAGGATCAATTATTACTAATTCGGTGATCAATAAAAATTACAACTATACATTTCCGGCAACTTATCCTGCTGCCGGTGGGGCAAGTTCAACAAGTTGTGATGTAAATCGTTGTTACGTTGTTGCCTTTATTTATAATGATGCTACAAAAGAAGTAATACAAGTAGAAGAGAAGAAAGTACAATAACAGGTTGATCTTTATCAATACAAATGCACCAAGGCAATAGTTTTGGTGCATTTGTATTTTATTACCTTTGTAATGCATGAGAAAAATCATTTTTATTGCTGTCTTGTTTTTTTTGATCGGTTCCGAAACAAAGGCGCAACAACGTTTTAAAGCGGGATTGAAAGTCGGCTTGAGTACCAGTCAGGTTGCAGGTGACACGTATAGCGGATTTCATCAGGCGGGTTTTGATGGCGGTGGGTTTGTTAATGGGAAGCTAAGCGAAAAATGGACTGCTCAATTTGAAATAATTTATATCCAAAAAGGAAGTAAACACAGGCCTGATCCTGATAAAGGCGACCTGAGCTCCTATTTTTTACGGTTAGATTATGTGGAGGTGCCTGTGTTGTTCCAATATCATCAACAGAAATTTACATTTGAAGCGGGGCCCGGGTTCGGCTACCTGGTAAAGGTAAAAGAAGTGAATGACTATGGTGAAATAACAGGAGACCGTCCTTTTTTTAAAACAGAAGCAAGTTTTAATTTAGGAATAAGTTATACGATCTATAAAAATCTGGCAATGAACTGGAGATATTGTAATTCATTTTTAGCAATTCGTAAACATGCTTCCGGAGCAAGCAGATGGTATAATCCCGGACAAATAAACAATGTATTGGCATTTACATTAACCTATCAGTTTGGAACTAATGAATCAGAATAAACATAAACTTGTTTTAGCCATTACCGGTGCAAGCGGTGCAGTGTATGCAAAAGTGCTGCTCGATAAATTAAATGCTCTGCAGCAACAAATAGAAACTGTTGGAATAGTGATGAGTGATAATGCAAAAGATGTCTGGAAATTTGAATTGGGAAATTCTGATTTTGAAAAAACAAATTTTAAGATCTATGCGACCAATGATTTTTTTGCGCCCTTTGCTTCCGGCTCTGCAAAATACGATACGATGATTGTTTGTCCTTGTTCCATGGGCACCTTGGCGCGTATTGCAAGCGGCATTTCTAACGATCTGACCACACGTGCCGCTGATGTTATTTTAAAAGAAAGGAGAAAACTCATTCTTGTAACACGTGATACGCCCTTGAGTTTGATCCATATCAACAATATGAAAACGGTTACTGAAGCAGGTGGAATTATTTGTCCGGCAAGTCCTTCCTTTTACAGCAAACCACAAACCATCGAAATGCTTGCAGCTACTGTAATTGACAGGGTTCTTGATCTCTGCGGCCTGGAGCAGAATTCATTTAGATGGGGAACCAAAAAATAAAGTACTCAGTCACAATTCGTTATAAAATTTTATGATTTTTTATGAAAGTTATTTTTTAACAATTGGTAACTTTGCCCTTGACATTTCGTTTTAAACGATGTAAATTAGTTCAATAAAATTTTGATAACCCCTTAATAAAGCATCCTCATGTTTGAATTAAGTAAAAATATTTTGCAGAAAGTGAGTTTTGATAAGGTCCTTTTTCGCAAAGAATTGACAAAAGCTGTAAAGTGGCTGAAGCCGGAAGAAAAAGCATTATTAATGATGTGGTGTTTAACTACCTTCGGACATCAATATAAAGATGTGATTCATGAAGTGTATAAAACCGTTGTTAAATCCTAATTTTTTTCTTTCCATTTTTAATGATGCAGGTCTCTTTTTTTTTGGAGGTTTCTAAGTCATTGTTTTGATTCGTATCAAAAGCTACTTAATAAATAATCAGCATCACTTCATTTAAGCTTCTTTCTTTCTTTTGATTCTCCAAAAGAAAGAAGAGTTTCAATTCGATTTTTCTTTCTTGATTCTACAGAAAAAATAAAAATTGCATTTCTATTTTTCTTTCTTTCTTTTTCCTTGATGATACGAGAAACAGGGCAAAATATACGATGTACATTTGAGCCGGTAAGTGTGTAAGCTCAAGAACAAATCCTGCATCTGCAGGACTCCACACTGGCAACAAACCCTCCTTGAAAAAAGGAGAGGTGATTGGACTATTTTATATTCCAATTGGTATAAAGAGGTCCTTTTTATTCGGGAAATTTAGAGCATTTTGTCTGTAACATTTTAATTCCTTTGCCGTTCTTATAATAGTACATTTGTTTATCTATCCACACAAAAACAAAACCCATGAAAAACATTCTATTTAGTTTGATATTGATTTCTGCAAGTCTGATTTTTACAAGCTGCAACAATGCTACCGTTTCAACAGGTGATGGCTCCAATAAAGTAACAGGAAACGGAAAAGTAAAATCAGAACAACGGGAAATAAATCACTTTAATAAAATAGAAGCGGTGGGTGTATTTAATATTATTCTTTCGCAAAGCGACCAAGAATCGGTAAAGGTAGAAACGGATGAAAACATTCAGCCACTGATTTTAACTTCGGTAGAAAATGAAGTGTTAACGATCAGCATGAAAGACAGTACTTCTATTGATAAAATGAAAAAAATAAATATCTATATCTCCTTTACAGATCTTTCGAAACTGAATTCCACCGGTGTAGGAAGTTTAAAATGTGCCACTAAATTAAATTTAAAAGAATTTGAATTAGATGCAAAAGGAGTGGGTGCAACCGAATTAAATATCGATGCCGAAAAATTAACCATCAATTCTGAAATTGTTGGAGCATTGGTTTTAGCAGGTACAGTAAAAGAGGTGATCATAAACAACAAAGGTTTGGGTGCTATTTCGGCATTTGACCTGAAAGCTGAAAATTTAAGTCTGCGTTCAGAAGGTGTTGGAGCTGCTGAAGTGTATGCTTCAAACGACTTGCGTGTTGATGTAAGTGGTTTAGGAAGTGTAAAATACAAAGGCAACCCAAAAACAAAAAACATTAAAAAAGAAGGATTAAGTAAAGTGGAGCGGGCGGATTAAAAGTGTAAAGGCATTTGTTTTTAACCATTCTGTCATTTCGGGTCCTTCGACTTTTCCACGTTGAACGTAGCCCCCAGTTGAGCGTAGCCTCCCGGCTACGTTCTATTAAACAAGGCGTCTCGCCTTACTGTTATTCTCGCCAAGATGCCGGTTTTAAAAGGTTGTAGCGAGACGCTACGACCAACCAGGATCCCCACTAAGTAGGATCGAGCTCGGACTAAAACAAGGCTGGTTTGAAAAAATATCCAATGATCTTATTGAGCAATCAACCTTTATTCTGTTCAACGAAAGTGTAAATTTTTGTGGGAATGTAAATAAAACTGTGTAGAGGTACCCGAAGAACGAGTGCTATTTCAAATTCAAGGGGCTGCCCGAAGGGCGGGGGATGTTTTTCTCCCCATATCTTATTATTTAACGATATAAAAAGTGGGGGTAAAATTACCCCCGGTAAAAAGGGTAATTTTACCCCTTGACAAGCTTATAAATTTAGTTTACGTTTGCTGTAAGCTTTTGTGCTTTGAACAAGATGCAAAACCATGATAAAAGATAGGTTTTGGGATTGGGATTGGTTTAAATTGGAGGGGGATTTAATTTTGAGATAGACTGAATGAGTTTATATAAATGTTGGCGGTAATATTAAGGATTGGGCTATCTATTGCAAAGAAACAATATTTCAGAAATTTAAAATGAACGACTATGGTATTTTTCACAGACTTTTTTAAAATAAAAGAAGAAACTTTGGACTCTTACGGAGCATTCAATATTTCACTTATTAATGATTTACCTTTATTCATAGACCCTTTCTTGCTTTTTGGAAGTAAAAAGGAAGAATATATTAAATTACATCATAATATTTTAGATTATCTAACTTTCTTAAAATCTAAATCCAAAATAGGAAAAGCAACTGACGCAGAAATTAAATCTTGGTACAAATTTTCTGAAGTCAAACAAAACTGGTTAGGATACAGCGTTTCTGGAAATGGAGGAAGTGGTCTCGGAGAAAAATTTGGAAAAGCAATGTCTGCGAATATGCATATTGTTTATGATGATTTAAATAAAGAAATAATTACGACAACATCTCATTTAGAAAAAGTAGGATTGTTTCAAATCGGAGTTGGTAAAGATAACATAAGTGATTTTTCCTGTAATTTATTAAAATCATACTTACTTGAATACACAGAAATATTTGCTAAAGCTCATCTTAAAAAAAATCAAGTAAAGGAAATTAATGTCGGAAAAGTATATTTTGATTACGAATTACAGAGATGGATGCCAAAAAGGATTACTTTACCTTATTATAATAATGATTTTATCATTTTAACTCCTAAAGACTTACTTACAAAGGATGATAATTGGATTAATGGTAATGACTTAAAAGGTAATTTTGCTAGTATTTGCAGTTCCATTCCAAACGACCAATTAAGAAGTGAAATTCATAATTACTTTCGTTCAAAATTACCAGCGCCAGTATTAACCGGAAAAGGTAGAAGAAAAAAAATAAAGAAGCCAACTCAAAAACAAAACTCTTATGCCATTAATGAAACAATTCAAAAGTTTCCCGAGATATTAAATTATTATATTAAGTCGAAAGAAGAAAATAAAGAAGGTGCAAAAAACATATCTAAAGGAAAAGTTCAAGAAGTCGAAAAAATATTTAATGAAAATGTTTCTAAATTAATAAACCAACTTACTGAACAATCGAAATTTTATGAAATAAGCCACACTAGTTCATTTAAAGAAGCCATCAAAAGAGTAGAATTTCTAAAAGATGTAATAGAAAACAAAGATGGTTATAGATTATTTTATTTCAAAGGGCAACCAATCAAAAGAGAAGCGGATTTGCAAGTGATTTATCGACTTACATGGTATTCTTCTCCATATGATGTTAATCGAGAGGTCAATAATGGAAGAGGACCTGTAGATTACGCTGTTTCAAAAGGAGCAAAAGATAAAACTTTAGTTGAATTTAAGTTAGCCTCAAATAGCAAACTTAAAATGAATCTTGAAAATCAAGTTGGAGTATATGAAAAAGCGAGTGATACTCAACAAAGTATAAAAGTTATATTGTATTTCGACAACTTCGAATATTTGAAAGTAATAGAAATTCTCAAAGAACTAAAATTAGAAAAAGAAAAAAGTATAATATTAATAGATTCTGGAAACAATAAACCTTCAGCATCGAATGTTAAATAATAATACAGCTAACAGCCCCTGTTGAGCGTAACCTCCCGGCTACGTTCTATAAAACAAGGCGTCTCGCCATCTTATTATTTTTGTATTAATTAAAAATTAAATAAAATGAAAAAACTACTACTATTCTTTGTTTTCATTTCTCTTTTTTTTAAAACCTTGAATTCCTATGCTCAACTAACAATGACGCATGGTGATGCTTATAATTACACTGTGGGAGATGTTTTTGTGATACATAGTTATAGTAAAAATGTGTCGGGTCCTGGTGGCTACTCTTATTCACCAACAGATTCTTTATACGAAAAAACTACTATTTTAAACAAGTTCTTTTCAGCAAGCGCGGATACTGTTTTTTATAATTGTTTAATAAAAACAAAGTATGTTCATTATAATCAACCATACGCGCAAGCTCCCTATTTTACATTTACGTATAATACCCTTACCGATACATTATTTTATACTGATTTAAATTCGCCCATACAAAATTATCCTTTTATGATGACCTATCCGTGCTATGCAGATAGTATTGATAGTGTTTACATTGAACCTAATCCGTATTGCTCAAAAAAAATATGGCATAAAGAATATGTTTGGGGAACAAATTGTTTTGAAGAGCCTTTTCAAAAATATGATTATGTAGAAGGTTGTGGAGGTCCGTATTATTATTATTTTGATGCTTCAGGTGGATCTTTGAATTGGCGGGATTTGATCTATTACAAAAAAGGAATTGATTCGTGTGGTCAAAATGTTTCTTTTACTACAGGACTTGCCGAACTTTCAAATTTAGAATCTGAGATAACTGTTTTTCCAAATCCTATGAATACCTATACAACTATAACTTTTTCAGAACCACAAAAACAAGCTACGATAATACTAACAGATGCACTTGGAAAAGAAATAAAAAAAATTAATTTTACAGGCAAGCAATTGCGAATAGAAAAAGAAGAAATGAAAGCAGGGATTTATTTTATTCGTATTATAGATGAAAAGAAAAGCGCTGTGAATAAAAAAATAGTGATACAGTAAATTTCGTAGAACGTAGCCTCTTGCCGCTACTGTTCGAAACCTTGAAAGTTTTGTTTTTTGTTCTTTTTGCAAATCCCGCATCTGCTATCTTCTTTTAAATATTCGCCTCGAATAGTGAAATTTTCCTAGGATGTGTTTTTTGGATTATTTTGAATTTATTTTTATATTGTTAAATGTGGAGTTAGATAACCACTAAAAAAAACGGGCGAAACTGAAAAGCCAAATGAGTAAGAAAAATCTACTACATACATAAAATGAAAACTAAATTTTTATCAGTAAGCCTGGGAATAACAATGATGCTTATGGCCGCAGGATTTTTAATCCGATCAATTAACGTTGCAAATGCAGTTCCTTCACCCGTAAAATTTTTAGAACAAGGTACCAGTAAGATCGGAAAATATCAGGCCAGTATTTGTGTTAAAGGTGATGGGGAATCTGCCTACGCTTTGATCATGGATACCGAAACAGGAGCAACTGCTTATTATTATTGTTCGAATGGTTGGTATAAAAGTGCGGCACAACTTCCTGTCAATCATTTTGCGAAGTAGCTCTTTTGTTGCAAATTTTATTCGAAAACCGTGCGCAAGGAATGAACAAACGCCCTTCGACAAAAGCTTAGGACAGGCTAAGTCGTGTTGCCAGTGTGGAGCGATCGTTTGTTCTTGAGCTTACACACTTACCGGCTCAAATGTACACTGTACATTTTGCCCTGTTTCTTTTTCATTAAGGAAAAAGAAAAAGGAAGAAATTTAAGTGAGTAGCACACCGATAACCAGAGGTTATTTTGTGTGAGATGCTGTTAACAGAAGTGCTCTACTACAATTTACCTCGTCATCGGCCATTTACCATTTTTATCTTTCTTCATATAATAATCGAGTGTCAGATCACCTTTTTCGTTATATATGGAAAGGCACCAGGTATGAGGTTGTTCTTCCCACTTCTTTGTATAGTCGAAGTGCTGGTGAAGTTTTCCTGATGGAAAATATTCTTTACAAAAAACATATTCACCAATTTTTAAATTATGAACCGAACTTAATTGTCCTTTTTCATTTAACCATTTATATTCTCCATCGAGCAATTTTATTGCTCCACCTTTTCCATTAGTAGTATTTAGAAATTCTAATTTGTAATTTTTCTTTCCGCAAGGACCCATAGGATAAATATTTGCTCCGTGGTCATAATACGTATATCTGCAATAAACAGCCTTGGTGCTGTCTTTTAGCTCCTTCCAGTTATCATTTAAATAAACGATCCATTTCCCGTCTTTTTTTCCTGCAGGATCAAGTTGGTTTATCTTTTCTGCCTGTGCATAAGAAAACAGGTTAAGTGTAAAGCAGAATAGAACAGAAGTAATTGTTTTCATTTTGAAATTAATTTTTGTTTGTTTTATAGTATAACGTTGCATTTTAAAAAGGATACATTTTTACCGAACTCTCTGAATATGCGTTACGGCTAAATGTGTTTTTTGAAATTAATATATTATTGACTTTAACGAATAGATGGATTACATTTGGATAAGCGTTCATTTTAAACTATACATTATGAAAACAAAAATTACTCTCCTATTTCTTTTGTTTGCTATGAACTTCGCTTCCAAAGCCCAAACGTACGTGACCATACCGGATACTAATTTTGTTTATTTTCTGATAAACAATTATCCTACATGTATGAGTGGCTTTCAAATGGATACTACCTGTCCTGATATTCAAGGAGAAATAACGCTTGATGTCGGCAATATGAATATTTCAAATTTAACAGGTCTTGAATATTTTTCAAATCTACATTATTTATATTGCTATAACAATCAGTTAACAAGCCTTCCTCAAATAACATCGAATTCTCTTTTGGACTTCTATTGTGATAACAATATGTTAACAAATTTACCTGCAATTCCAAGTTCAGTTACTGAACTTACGTGCTCCAACAATCAGTTAACAAGCCTTCCTTCTTTACCTAATCTTGATCGATTAGAATGCCAACATAATCAATTAACAAGCCTTCCTTCTTTACCAAGTTATCTTGTTTGGTTACATTGTGAACATAATCAATTAACAAGTCTTCCTGCACTACCAAATATGTTGTATTCCCTAACTTGTAATAATAATCAGTTGGCCAGCCTTCCTGCATTACCAAGCTCTTTGCTTGGTATAACCTGCGACAGTAATTTGATTTCTTGTTTTCCGGAGTTTCCCAGTACTTTTATTTATTCACTCTATTTTGATATTTCGCATAATCCTTTCAGTTGCCTGCCAAACTATGTTCCTGCCATGGATGCAGGGACATTGGCATATCCATTATGTGTCAACGGTGACACCATCAACAATTCAAATGGTTGTGCAAGTGCAAAGGGTATTGTTGGTTTTACATATAAAGACAATACAAGTAATTGTATAAACGACATTGGCGATCAAGGGTTGATTAATATTCCAATAAAATTATATAACACAAGTGGTATTCAGTTGGCAGAAACCTATTCACTTGCAAATGGCATTTATAATTTTTGTGATACTATAGGAACTTATACAACTCTATTAGATACAGTTGGAGCGCCCTTTTATTCTCAATGTATTTATCCCGGTATCGATTCTACCGTTACACTTTCAATCTCGACTCCACTGGTATCTGATGTCAACTATGACATAGCATGTAAGGCAGGCTTTGATCTTGGAATACAATCAGTAATTCCTACTGGTTGGGTCTTTCCGGGTCAACAGCATGAAGTGAATATTATTGCTGGTGATTTAAGTCATTGGTATAACCTGAATTGTGCGAATGGGGTTAGCGGCCAGGTAAAAGTAATCGTCACGGGTCCTGTTACATATGCTGGTATTCAACCAGGAGCTCATACTCCTATAGTAGCAGGGAATGTTCTTACTTATACCGTAGCAGATTTCGGTGCAATAAACAATTCGCATGATTTTGGTTTGCTATTCACAACAGATAATACTGCTCAAACAGGAGATCAAGTTTGTATCAATGTAATAGTTACTCCAGTTATTGGTGATAATGATACTAGTAACAATTCTTATCAGTTTTGCTATCAGGCAATCAACTCCTATGATCCAAATATGAAAGAAGTTTATCCTGTTGATGTTCCTCCTGCATTCCATGATTATTTCACATATACTATCCATTTTCAAAACACAGGAACAGCTCCTGCAATGAATATTCACTTGGTAGATATGCTAAGTAATAATTTAGATCCAGAAACTTTTCAAGTCACAAATTACAGCCATAACAATATCACTTCTCTAATTGGCAATGTATTAACTATTCGTTTTCCAAATATACAGTTACCTGATAGCACCAGTAATTCGGAAGGTTCTAAAGGTTTCGTGCAATACCGTATTAAGCCAAAAGCAAATTTACCTCTAGGCACTCAAATAACAAACACTGCAAATATTTATTTTGATTATAATAACCCGATAAATACAAATACAACTGTTAATACCTATACAGCTACCGCAAATGTGCAAAATTTAAATAGCACAATTAATAGCGTTTTAATTTCTCCTAATCCTTTTACATCACAAACTACCATTATGTTTGACAAAGAACAAAAAAACACTACCATAAAAATAATGGATGTATTGGGTAAAGAAATAAAAACAATAAACTTTACCGGCAAACAATTAGTTTTAGAAAAAGGAGACATGCAGAAGGGGATTTATTTTGTTCAGGTAATTGATAAGTCCTTCGACAAACTCAGGATGACAAATGTGGTAAATAAAAAAATAGTGATTCAGTAAATACTAACTAGTTCAATTGTTTGATTTCATCCTCCTGCCCTTCAAAGGAGGATATAATTCTGTAATGACGTAACATGTTTTGTAGTTTTTTATTCGGAATCTCTGTTATTTCAAAAATTCAATATTCCTTTTTAAACCACTGTACTTTGTACGCTTTACCGCTGAATTTTTAAATACGCGTTTAAAAGTTTCTTCGGTTATTTCCAGCCAATCTTTTTTTGTCATGCCGAGCAATTCTTCTTTGGGCTGGAAGTGTGGTTCTGAATGTGGCTTGGCAAAACGGTTCCAGGGGCATACATCCTGACAAACATCACAACCAAAGACCCAGTTGTCCATTTTGTTTTTAAATTCAGCAGGAATGTTTTCTTTCAATTCGATGGTTAAATAGGAAATACATTTGCTTCCATCCACGATGTGTGATGCAACAATAGCATCAGTGGGGCAGGCATCTATGCAGCGGGTGCAGGAGCCACAATAGTCTTTTATTGGGCCATCATAATCTAATTCCAAATCAATAATTAATTCAGCAATAAAATGAAAGGATCCACTTGATCGAGTAATGAGGTTGCTATGTTTCCCGATCCAACCCAATCCGCTTTTTTTTGCCCATGCTTTATCCAATACAGGAGCAGAATCTGTAAATGCCCGTCCGTCCACTTCACCAATATTTGATTTGATGAATTCCAACAATTGATTTAATTTCTCTTTGATAACCAAATGATAATCTTCGCCATAAGCATACTTACTAATTTTTGGTACGCTTTCGTCTTTCTGTTTTTCGGAAGGATAATAATTGAGTAATAAAGAGATCACTGACTTTGCTCCCGGAACAAGCAATCGGGGGTCGAGTCGCTTATCAAAGTAATTTTGCATATAGGTCATTTGTCCATGCCTGTTTTTATTCAACCAGTTTTCTAAATGAGGAGCCTCTTCTTCTAAAAAGGTTGCTTTGGAAATACCACAATAAGCAAAGCCAAGTCTTTTTGACTCAGCCTTGATTTTAAACGTGTTTTTTGTATTAGGCATAAAAATTTAGGCAATTATATTTTAAAAAAACAGAGGAATAAAAATATTTTTTTTATCCTATATGACAATCGAATAAATATCCAGTAGATTTTTTTTATTGGAGAAGTCTTTCAAAACATCTGTTTTTGAAACATAAAACATCCCCATTTATCAACCATTATTTTATTATTTAAAATATTTACACTAAAATTACCAAATATTTACTTAATAGAATTAATTGAGCATTTAAAGGATGAAAACAAAAGAAGAAATTAAACGTAATAAAATAATATTTTTGAGTTTTATCGTTCTGTTCGGAATAATATTAGTTTATTTATTGAAAGAATACTTTACAGCTTTTTTAGGCAGTGTTACGTTTTATGTTCTATTTAAAAGCTGGATGGATTATCTTGCAGGTGAAAGAAAATGGAAAAAAAGCATCGTAGCCCTTTTAATAATTTTGGTTTCTTTTTTTATCGTGCTTCTTCCGGTCACTTTATTTTTCGCAATGCTCTATAAAAAGGTGGCTCCTGTTATTAATCATCCTGCAGAATTTCTCAGTTACTTAAAACAAATCGATTATAATCTGAATAGTAAATTTGGAATTGAAGTTTTTTCTGATAAAAATATACAGGAAATCCAATCAACAGGTTCTAATATTGCATCAGGCGTAGTAAATGAGAGTCTCGCTTTTTTCGCATCGCTTTCAATGATGTATTTTTTACTTTATTTTCTTCTGATTAGTTATAACCGCATGGAGGCGTCCATTCTTGTCAATCTTCCGTTCAGTAATAGTAAGATCAAAATGTTCGGATCCGAATTAAAATCCCAAACATTCAGTAATGCTATCGGAATTCCTCTAATTGCAATCGTTCAAGGAGGTTTTGCTTATGCCATTTATCTTTTAACCGGTTTACCCGGAGCTGCTTTTTGGGCAATATTGACCGGATTCGGCTCTGTAATACCGATTGTGGGGACGGCCATCATTTGGCTGCCTGTGTCATTGTACTTCTTCATAACCGGACATATCTGGCAAGGTGTTGTTATAGTCTCCTGGAGCGCTATAATTATGGGAAGCATGGACAATGTGATTCGTTTTGTACTGGCTAAAAAAATGGCTGATGTACATCCTGTAGTGACTGTACTCGGTATTGTCTTCGGTTTGAATTACTTAGGGATTACCGGACTTATTTTCGGGCCATTGATTATTTCATACTTTTTGATCTTACTTAAAATATACAATACAGAATATCAAAAACCCATCGGCCTTCAAAAGAAAAAAGAAGTCGTTTTGGAAATTGGTGTACCTTTTATTTATACCAAAAAATTTATTCGAAAGGAAGATGGGAAATAATTTTTTATATTATTCCGTATCAAACAAACTTCCTTTATGGGCACGAGGGATCTTTCCAAGATGTTTATAGGCAAGGTCGGTAGCTTCGCGTCCACGCGGGGTACGTACAAGATATCCTTCCTGAATTAAAAAAGGTTCATATACTTCTTCGATCGTTCCTGCTTCTTCGCCAACAGCTGTTGAAATAGTAGTTAAGCCAACAGGGCCACCTTTAAATTTTTCTATCAAAGCAGATAAGATACGAATATCCATTTCATCCAGGCCGTTCTTATCCACGTTGAGTGCGGCAAGTCCGATGTGAGCAATTTCAATATCGATGGAACCATTGCCTTTTATTTGAGCGAAATCACGGATACGTCTTAACAAAGCATTGGCGATACGCGGTGTACCACGACTTCTACGAGCAATTTCAGCGGCAGCTTCATCCGTAATCGGAACATTTAAAATGCTTGAAGCGCGAACAATAATTTTTTTAAGAAGTTTGGCATCGTAATAATTCAATCGGGAATTAATTCCGAAACGGGCACGTAAAGGCGCTGTTAACAAACCGCTTCTGGTGGTTGCACCAATCAATGTAAATGGATTTAATTTGATCTGTACACTGCGGGCATTTGGTCCGCTATCGATCATGATGTCAATTTTATAATCCTCCATTGCCGAATATAAATACTCTTCAACGATCGGACTTAAGCGGTGAATTTCATCAATGAACAACACATCGTATTCTTCGAGATTGGTTAATAAACCCGCCAGATCACCCGGTTTGTCGAGCACAGGGCCGGAGGTGATCTTTATATTTACTCCTAATTCAGCTGCTACAATATTGGCAAGAGTTGTTTTTCCTAATCCCGGAGGTCCGTGTAATAACACATGATCCAGGGCTTCACTGCGTTGTTTCGCTGCTTTAACAAATATCTTTAAATTTTCCACTACCTCAAATTGCCCTGTGAAATCAGAGAATTCGGCAGGACGCAATACTTTTTCAAACTCTTTTTCGGAAGAGCTTAAGTTTTCGGAATCTGGGTTGATGTTGGGATTCATTAATTAAAAAATATCGATTTAGTTTTTGTACATTTTGTCATTTCGACTGCTTCGACTGCGCTCAGTATAAACTCCGCGAGAAATCTTTTTAATGTTTTCGATTATGCTGATAAATATAAAGATTCCTCCGCAACGGTCGGAATGACATTTCTTATTATTGTTAAATCATTGTCAGAAAATTGAACAGCGTCTAAAATTCAATTTTTTTATTTCAATGTAATGGTTGATTGACCTACAATTACATCATCACAAATAATATCTATTAAATATTTTCCGGGAATAAATGGATTGGGGTTGGCACAAAATACATCAAGGGCTACTTCTTCATTTTTATAATTTACATCTTGCTTAGCGGCATAATATCCTCTTGATCCATTGAATGAAACCATATTCATATCGTCCTGCGATTTGCAAAGCTCCTTGCCATCAGGTGTTGTAATGCGAATATAAACAGGTTTGGTTCCTTGTTTAGCGATTTTATTTTCGCCCAAAACAAATGAAACTTTTATTTTTTCGACACGTGAAGCTTTTGTTGTTTCCACTTCTTTTGTTCCACCTGATTTAAATTTAACACCTTTTACTGTAGGATTTTCCGCCTTTAAAATGGATCCTAAATTTACAGTGCTTTGTAAAGCATCTTTATCTTTCGAAAGTTTAGTGGTTTTATCTTTTTCAGCTGAAAGGTCGGAGCTAACTTTATTTTTTTCGGCAACAATGGTTTTGTTCAAAGTATTTAATGAATCAATTTCTACAATGTAGTGTTTCATTATACTGCGCAAGGTTTCTGTTTCTTTTCTAAGTCTAGAAATGATATATGCATCGCCTTTATGTTTTTCTGCTTGTTCAATCAGATCAGCAATTTCAATACGTTTTGCTTCCAATTCGGCTTGTAATCCTTTGTCGTTGGTTTGTAAGGTGGCATATTCTTCCTGCAGGGCCAATAGATCTGTTTTTACATTATCCCGTTCAACAAGCACTTCCTGCTTTTCAACTACTGTAACATTAGCTCTGTTTTTTTCCTGCCACCAAAGCCAAGCAAAGGTGCCGTTTCCACCTAATAATAATGCTAATAATATTAATAAGATCTTATTAGTTGATTTTTTTTCTTCCGGTTTGTTTTCCATAAATAAGGATTGTTTAATTTCGACACTGCAAAAGTAATACAATTTACTGTTATCGTACAAAAACTATGTTGAAGGACTTTATTTCACTCATATTTCCAAAAATATGTGTTTCATGCGGCAAAAGCTTATATAAAAATGAACATACTATTTGTACTTATTGTGCGTATCATTTACCTAAAACCAATTATCATTTAGATAACGAGAATCCGGTAGCAAAAATTTTCTGGGGACGCACAAATATATTTTCAGCGGCAGCTTTTTATAATTTTAATAAAGGAGGACAGGTGCAGCATTTAATTCACCAGTTGAAATACAAGGGGCGTTCAGAGGTTGGAGTTGCTGTTGGAAAGTTATATGGTTATGAATTAATACAAAGCGAGTATTTTAAAACGGTTACCATTATTATTCCTGTTCCCTTACACCCGAAAAGACAAAAGAAAAGAGGTTATAACCAAAGTGATTGTTTTGCCGAAGGTCTTGCGAAAAGCATGAAGGTAGAGGCAGACTGTAAAACTCTTTACCGTGCGTTTGAATCGGAAACACAGACTAAAAAATCACGTTTTAAGCGCTGGAAAAATGTGGAGACCATTTTCCAATTGCGTGATCTGAAAACATTGGAAGGCAAACATGTTTTATTGGTTGATGATGTTATAACAACCGGTGCAACATTTGAAGCTTGTGCCCAAACTTTATTGCAAGTACCCGGTATAAAAGTGAGTATTGCGGCTATAGCGTATGCGAGTCATTAGTTAGCATAAGAATAACCTGTTCAAAATTTAGAAGAAAATACGATTTTATTATTTTTTAGCATGTGTCGAACGCAGAAAAAAACTGAGATCGAGGATCATTTTTTTGAGATTTCTCTCGGAGTTTATCCTGAGGAAAGTCGAAGGGGTCGAAATGGCACCGTGTATATAAACTGGGAGCAGCCATTTAAAAATCAATTATTGATCGAAATAGTTTATCAGAAAATTAAAGAAAGAGTACTGTTTTTTAGAAAGGAATAATTTCAAGATATTATTTTACTAAGTTCCCATATCTATCGATATATCCTTCTGCACCATCTGATTTTACTTTGGCTTTTCCATTCTCAAAATCATAGATCCAATCAAACATAGGTCTGATGATCTCTTTTCCGGATGTATCTATCAAACCCCACTTTTGACCCTTTCTTACTCTTGCCAAACCATCCGAAAAATTTCCTACTTCATTGTATTTTGGAGAAACAACTACACCTCCGGTCGAATCAATGAATCCCCATTTTTTATTCAATCTTACTTTGGCTAGTCCATCACAAAAAGGTCCCTGGAATTCATATTTGGAGGGTGCTTTATTTTTTGTTTTTTGTGCAAAACCAATAGTAGAACAAAAGAGAAAAAGAAAGAAGAGGTAAAAAAAATTACGATACGATTTCATGTATTTGTTTTTTTATTTGATCACACCTAACTCTTTTCCGATCTTTTCAAAAGCAGCCAACGCTTTATCAATATGTGCTTTTTCATGAGCAGCAGACAGCTGAACACGAATACGTGCTTGTCCTTTTGGAACAACAGGATAAAAGAAACCGATAACATAAATTCCTTCGTTCAATAATTTTGAAGCAAACTCTTGCGCTAATTTTGCATCGTATAACATAACAGGAACAATAGCTGAATCCCCATCTTTAATTTCCAGACCCACTTTTTTAATTCCTTGTTTAAAATAATTTACGTTCCATTCCAGTTTATCGCGCAATTCGGTAGATTTACTTAATAGATCCAACACAGCGATGGATGCACCAACAATATGTGGAGCCAGTGAATTGCTGAATAAATAAGGGCGGGAACGTTGACGTAATAATTCGATGATCTCTTTTTTTGCGGAAGTAAATCCGCCCATAGCGCCACCCAATGCTTTGCCAAGTGTTCCGGTAACAATATCAACACGGTGCATTACATTTTTTAATTCGATGGTTCCTCTTCCGGTTTTTCCAATGAAGCCACTGGCATGACTTTCATCTACCATCACCAGTGCATTGTATTTATCAGCTAAGTCACAAATTTTATCCAATGGAGCAACAAATCCATCCATGGAAAAAACTCCATCGGTAACAATGATCCGGAAACGTTGTTTTTGTGCCTGTTTCAACTGCTCTTCCAGATCAGCCATGTCAGAGTTTTTATAACGATAACGTTGTGCTTTACACAAACGAACGCCATCAATGATGGAGGCATGATTCAATTCATCCGATATAATGGCATCCTCTTCCCCAAATAAAGGTTCGAATACCCCACCGTTCGCATCAAAGCAGGCAGCATATAAAATAGTATCTTCCTGTCCTAAAAAGGTAGAAAGTTTTTGTTCCAGCTCTTTATGGATATCCTGTGTGCCGCAAATAAAACGGACACTGCTCATTCCGTATCCGCGAGTATCTAATGTTTTATGAGCAGCCTCAATAACTTTCGGGTGTGATGATAAACCAAGATAATTATTTGCACAAAAAATAATTACTTCTTTACCATTAACTTTTACAACAGCGCCTTGCTCGGTTTCAATGATGCGTTCACGTTTAAAAAGGCCAGCTTCTTCAATGTTTTTTAATTCTGTTTGAAGATGATTTTGAAAATTTCCGTACATAATATATTTATTTGAGGTATCAGATTGAGATTTAGGATTATTGTTGACTGAAGAACAAAAGTATTGAATTTTTAGCTTAATTTGTAATGATTTTTTTGTAGGCAATAGTTGAAAATTTTGTTTTAAAATAATGAGTATCCTGAAGATCGAAATATATTTATTTAATTTTTTTCTATTCGTTTGTTAAACTATTTTAATGAAACAAAACAAAGCAATTAATTTTATCAGTAACTATCTGTTGTTTTTTTCTGCCTTCGCTTTTGTTTTGTTTTTTTTGATCCTTAGTTATTATAACCGGCCCACTTACGATGATCTTGGAAATATTTATTACGCAAAAGGAAAAAATATTTTCGAATATGTAAAGTTGTTTTATGATCAATATGGCGGACGATGGACCAGCTGGGCATATATCTATATTGCTTTTGCTGCAAGAGAAAACTTTCAATCAATCCCAGTTTCCGTATTTATCTATTATGCAATAACACTTTTCATTTTTATATATGCTGCAAAAGAAATTATCAGGATAGGCGCCTATAAATTATTTCAGGTTGAATTAGATAAAAAAACTACCATTACTTTTTCCATTTTATTTATTGCCTGTTTCTATTTTTTTACTTTTAATAATATTGAAGCCTGGTGGTATATCTGTTCAAGTTTTCATTATTTGCAAGGCATTGTTTTTTTGTTATTGGGTATCGCTATACTGCTTAAAAGAAATTTAAAAATAAGAGATCATTTTTTAATAGCCATAAGTTTTATTTATGTTGGCTCCGGTTATGAAATGTATGCTTTAATTGTTGGAGCTTTATTATTTAGTTGCATTGCGTATTTATATGTTAAAAGTAAAAACACTTCCTTTAAAGGTTTAACTATAGCTTTTGTGGCCTTGATGGTTTCAACTGTTGTTAGTGTTATAGCTCCCGGAAATGCGGAAAGAAGGAGCTACTTTAAAGAAAATATTGCCGAATATTTGCATCCGGTAACATTCCATGATATTTCAGAGATCTTAATTCAAAAGAAATTTTTAATCGCTTTTATTCTTTCTGCTGCCTGGCTGATACTAGGAATGAAATTGAAGAACAGTACAGCTGTTCTCCTGAATAAGAAGTATGTCAAAAATATATTTATCCTTTCAATCAGTTCAATCCTTTTGTCTATACTGATTCCTTATGCTTTTGCAATAGTGTTTACGTATGGGATCATACCACCTACAAGAGCCTGGACATTTACGAGTTTTGCTTTCGCCTTTTTTAGTTGTTTTTCATTCCTCATCATCGGTTATAATATCTCATTCTTAAATCAATCACTACGATCACTTCTTGCATTGCTTGTTTCAGCGTGCATTTTGTTGCTATTGACAAGCAATTTGTATTATCAATATAATTACGCAAGTAACTATTCAAAAAAATATGATCAATTGATTAATTCCTTTTTGGAAGCGAAAAAAAATAAACAGATCGCTCCATTCTATATGGAAAATCTACCCGACTCAGGAATGTTAATGCAATTAAATATGAATGATCCAACTTCCAACCCAATTTATCTTAAAAAGATTTTAGGAATTGATTTTGAAATTATCGTTAAACAATAGGTCAATTCATCGTTTTCTTTTTCTGAACCCATTATTTCAATAACTTTGAGAAAATATTTGATTCAAATAAAAATAATTTTCCAGTAATAAATGCCGACCCCAATAAATATTCATGATTTTATAGAGCTTTCGAAAGAGCATCCGATATTCGATGTTCGGAGCCCGGGGGAATATAATTACGGACATATTCCCGGAGCCATCAGCTTGCCTTTATTTACAGATGAAGAAAGAGCAGTGATAGGAACGGCCTATAAAAAAGAAAGCAGAGAAGCAGCTGTTAATAAAGGCCTGGCGTTTTTCGGGCCGAAGATGAAAGAACTTGCTACGACTGCAAAAAAGTCAACCAAGGGGACAATATTTTTAGTTCATTGTTGGCGTGGTGGTATGCGAAGTGCCAGCGTTGCATGGCTTTTAGAGTTGTACGGTTTTAAGGTGTATTTACTTATTGGCGGTTACAAATCATACCGGCATTTTGTATTGGAAAGTTTTTCTGAAGACAGAAAGATAGTAATACTTGGTGGACGCACAGGTTCTGGAAAAACAATCATTTTAAAGGAACTTGAAAAATTAGGGGAGCAAATAATTGATCTGGAACAGTTGGCCCACCACAAAGGGTCTTCCTTTGGTGCTTTGGGTGAAACACCGCAACCTACTCAGGAAATGTTCGAAAACGAATTGTTTTTACAATTGCAACAAACAGATAAAAATAAAACGGTTTGGCTGGAAGATGAAAGTAACAGAATTGGTTCCATGGTAATTCCTTCCTCTTTATTCGATAAAATGAGAGCATGTAAAAATGTATTTATTGATCTCCCTTTTGAAATTCGATCTCAGTATTTGACAGAAGAGTATGGAAAATTTAAACCCGAAGATCTGAAAGATGCCATTAAAAGGATCGAAAAAAGATTGGGCGGCCTAGCTACAAAAACAGCATTAGAAGCAATTGATTCAGGAAACATAAAACATGCCTTTGAATTATGTTTGATCTATTATGATAAAACATATACTTACGGAAAAAATAAACGAAATCCTGAAAGTGTTATTAATTGCACTTTTGAAAAATTAGAAGCAAGTGTAATTGCAGAAGGAATTAAAAACTATTCGAGATAAATGGAAAAGATAAAACTAACACAATATAGTCATGGTGGTGGATGCGGATGTAAAATAGCACCACAACTGTTAGATGAGATTTTAAAATCAAATTTTGTGGCACCCAAAAATGATAAACTGATCGTTGGAAATAGTTCAAAAGATGATGCTGCAGTTTATGATATTGGGAACGGACAAGGCCTCATCAGCACTACTGATTTTTTTATGCCGATCGTGGATGATGCTTTTGAGTTTGGAAAAATTGCATCTGCCAATGCGATCAGTGATGTATATGCAATGGGAGGAAAGCCGTTGATGGCAATAGCGATACTCGGCTGGCCAATAAATAAATTACCTGTTGAAACAGCGCAGCAAGTGATCGATGGAGCACGTGCAATTTGTGCAGAGGCTGGCATTCCTTTAGCTGGAGGACATAGCATTGATAGTCCGGAACCAATTTTTGGACTGGCAGTTAGTGGACTGATTGATCTCAAAAATCTGAAACAAAACAATACTGCGAAAGAAGGAAACTTACTTTATCTCACAAAAAAAATTGGTGTAGGTATTCTTTCAACTGCCGGGAAAAAGGGTATCTTAAAGGAAGAACACATTGGCATTGCAGCAAAACAAATGATGCAATTAAATAAGTTAGGTGAAAAAGCGGGGCAGCTTTCAGGTGTTACTGCAATGACTGATGTAACAGGTTTTGCTTTGTTGGGACATTTAATTGAGATGGCTGAAGGCAGCAATTTAACAGCTGAGATAAGCTATTCAAAAGTTCCTCTTTTCGAAGGATTAGAATTTTATACTTCGCAAAAATGTATGCCGGGGAATACACAAAAAAACTGGAAGAGCTTTGAAACAAAAGTTGCAGGCATGACCGAAGAGTTGACCTACACTCTTTGTGATCCTCAAACAAATGGAGGTTTATTAATTGCTGTCGATCCGGATTCGAAAACTGAATTTGAAAATTTATTGATCGCAGAAGGCTTAGGTGATTTTGTGGAGCCCATTGGAGTGATGAAAAGCAAAGGGGAGAATGTAGTTGTAATAAAACCATAATAATAGTGACTGAATATTTTTTACTTGGGCATGCGTGTTAGTAAAAGAAGAGCGATGTGTGAGTAAATAGGGGTTGTTGAGGAATTTGTGTAGTAATTGGAAATTTCTACCTTCTTAATTCCCCGATTACTTTTTTAAATGTTTCCACTACTTCATTAATTTCCTCATCGGTGGTATATTTCCCTAAGCTAAATCTTATCGAAGAATAGGAATCTTCATCATTCACGGCCATCGCTTTTAATACATGTGAAGGTTCTGACAGGGTAGAAGTGCAGGCTGAGCCCATGGCGACAGCTATAGTTGCGATTTTATTAATTATCGTTTCGGAAGGGATCCCTTGAAAACAAATATTTGCAGTATTGAATAAACGATGCCTGGTACTTCCGTTAATGAATACATTTTCCAAGGAGCAAAGTTGTTGTTCTAATTTTGTACGAAGTTTTGAAATTCGGGCAGAGTTTTCCCACATTTCCTGTTTTGCCAGTTCACATGCTTTACCGAGCCCGACAATGCCTGTAACATTTAATGTTCCGGAACGGATTCCGCGTTCATGCCCGCCACCATCCATTTGTGGAAACAAAGTAACCCTTGGATCTTTTCTGCGAACATACAATGCGCCAACACCTTTTGGTCCGTATAGCTTATGGGCACTGATACACATCAGATCAATGCGCTCTTCTTCCACATCAATATTTATTTTCCCGATAGCTTGTGTGGCATCGCATAAAAAAATGCTTTTATTAGAATGAACCAGATCAGAAATTTGTTTAATCGGCTGAATAACTCCGGTTTCATTATTGACATACATTACGGCAACCAATATAGTATCAGGGCTTAAGGCATTTTTTAATTCCTGCAGGTCGATCAATCCTTCTCTGTCAACCGATAAATATGTAATATCCGCGCCTTTTCGTTCCAACGCTTTACAGGTATCCAACACCGCTTTGTGTTCTGTTTTTACCGTGATAATATGTTTTCCTTTTGTTTGATAATTTTCCCAAACTCCTTTTATTGCAAGATTCAGTGCTTCGGTTGAACCTGAGGTAAAAACAATTTCTTGTTCGATACAATTGACCAGGTTGGCTACTTGTAGTCGGGCAGTTTTAACAGCATCTTCAGCGATCCAGCCAAATGAATGAGTGCGACTGGAAGCATTTCCAAATTTTTCGCTGAAGTAAGGCAACATTGTTTCCAGCACCCTTTTGTCAACAGGAGTGGTGGCATTATAGTCCAGGTATATTGGCTTTTTCACAGATCAAAAGTAAGGAATTAAACTTTCAAAATTGAGTGTCTGATTGTAGAGTTTTGTTTAGCTCTATTGTTCAGCATCTTTTTCTTCTGAGGTAATATTATTGATTTCTTCTGTGAGAAGATTGACATCCGAAATTAAACAACATGCTCCCAATGCCGGATATTCAGCAGGGTTTAATTACAGCTTTCCTTAATTAGTTCTGAGGCTTCTTCGCTACCTAAGTCAGCAGCTTTACGTAAATCCAGGCATCCGTTAGCTTTTTGATTCATGGAAATTTTTGAAATTCCTCTGTATAAATAAGGAGCTGCATCTTTAGGGTTGATCTCTATTGCCTTCGTATAATCAGCAATTGCTCCTAGGTAGTCTTTTAAATTATTTTTTGAAATTCCTCTGTTATAATATGCAATTGCATACTTCGGATTAAGCGCTATTGCCTTACTGTATTCTGCAATGGCCCCTTTGTAGTCCTTTAGCTCATCCTTTTCGACTCCACTGTAATTCAGCTCCACACTTGTTTGGCCGAAAGAATTTATGCTTAAAATAAAGGTAAGGAATAAAAAAAGTAATGTTTTCAAAATATGTATCTACTATCAAATGAGGATATAAAGTTAATGTAAATGAAAGTATTAAGCGAATATTCAAGGTTTATTTTATAATACTTCGAAACTATAGCAGCCGAATAAATATAAAATTTGTTATTAGCCCTCGTACCTCTATTCATAGTTTTGTTTATTTGAAGAATCAGAAAAAAGAGGCCGAAAGGTATTTATTCTTTAAAAGATTCCTTATTTAGAATTATTCTTAACTTTGTATTCTCAAAAATGAGCGAAGCAAAAACGATACTAAAAACAAGCATCGATCTGAAAAAAATTCGTGCCGACTTCCCAATACTTTCCCGCAAAGTAAATGGCAAGTCGCTTGTTTATTTTGATAATGGAGCAACTGCACAAAAGCCGCAACAGGTAATCGATGCCATTGATAGGTATTATAAAGAGCAAAATGCAAATATCCATCGTGGAGTTCATACCTTAAGTCAGGAAATTACCATTGCTTATGAGAATTCACGTTCAACAATTCAAAAACATCTGAATGCTGCCTATTCCCATGAGATCATTTTCACGAGTGGAACTACTGAATCAATCAATTTAGTTGCTACCTCCTTTGGGAAAAAATTTATTTCACAGGGAGATGAAATTATTATTTCTGAGATGGAACATCATTCTAATATTTTGCCCTGGCAAGTAGTGTGTGAAGAAAAAGGTGCGATTTTAAAAGTGATCCCAATCAATGATTCCGGTGAATTGTTGATGGATGAATACAAAAAATTACTTTCTGACAGAACAAAAATTGTTGCTGTTACACATATTTCAAATACACTTGGAACAATTAATCCCGTAAAAGAAATTATTGAATTGGCACATGCGAAAAACATCCCTGTATTGATTGACGGAGCACAAGCGGTTCCGCACACTTCTGTGGATGTTCAGGCATTGGATTGTGATTTTTATGTATTCAGCGGACATAAATTATTTGGTCCCACCGGAGTTGGAATATTATACGGGAAAGAGAAATGGTTGAATGAGCTGCCTCCTTATCAGGTTGGCGGTGGAACAATAAAAACGGTAACATTCGAAAAAACGGAATACGCAGATCTGCCACTGAAGTTTGAAGCCGGAACACCACATATTGAAGGAGGCATTGGATTAGCAGTTGCGATTGATTATATAAATGAAATAGGATTATCAAAGATTGCAGCCTATGAGCATGAACTACTGCTATATGCAACAGAAGCATTACAAAAAATTGAAGGACTAAGAATCATAGGAACCGCAAAAAATAAAGCGAGTGTGATTTCATTTGTTGTGGATGGATTACATCCTTTTGATATAGGGACTATTCTGGATCAATTAGGAATTGCAGTTAGAACAGGACATCATTGTACGCAACCCTTGATGCAATGTTATGAAATACAAGGAACGGTGCGTGCTTCATTTGCTTTTTATAATACCATAGAAGAAATTGATGAATTCATTATTGGTCTTAACAGAGCGATAAAAATGTTGAAATAAAATGAGCATCGAAGAAACAGAACAAGAAATAATTGAGGAGTTTGAGATCTTTGATGATTGGATGCAGAAGTACGAATACATCATCGATCTTGGAAAGTCATTGCCAATTATTGATGAGAAATACAAAACCGGTGACAAGTTGATAAAGGGCTGTCAGAGCCAGGTTTGGTTACATTCAGAACTAAAGGACGGAAAAATAATTTATACGGCAGATAGTGATGCGATCATTACCAAAGGCATTGTTGCATTGATGATACGTGTATTATCAAACCACACACCTGAGGAGATCATGAATGCGAAATTGAATTTTATTGAAAAGATCGGATTAACTCAACACCTGTCACCTACTCGTAGCAATGGGTTACTGAGTATGATCAAACAAATGAAAATGGATGCACTTGCATATAGTTCAAAGTTGGAAAGTTAGAAAGTCCAAAGTACATTGGATACCTTGCTGGTATAATTTATATTTAAATAATAATTTGTAATTGATTAAAATATGTTAATGAGTCAGGAAATTTTTTAGCCTGAAAAACTTTAAACTTTAAAATTTTTTTAAATGTCTGCAATAATAAATACTACAAATCCCGAATTAGCACAGAAAGTAATCGAGGTGATCAAAACCTGTTACGACCCCGAAATACCTGTGGATATTTGGGAACTGGGTTTGATCTATGAAATTAACCTGGATCCCGAAAATAATCTGAATGTAAAAATGACATTGACTTCTCCTTCTTGCCCTGTTGCAGAAACATTACCTCCTGAAGTGGAACAAAAATTGCGCGAAATAGAAGGGATCAAATCTGCAAAAATTGAATTGACATTTTATCCGCCCTGGGTGAAAGAAATGATGAGTGAAGTGGCTCAGGTGGAGCTTGGGTTTATGTAAAATAGAATTGAGACAGGAGAAGTGGGTATTTTTTATCCCCCAAAATTTATCTTACATTAATCTTCAAAAATGGAAATTGTAAATAAAGTTGCACAAAGCGGTCTGGTAACAATTGACCTGGAAGATTTTTATTCCGAGGGCGAACGCGTTCTGTTTGATATTAAAGATTTACTTTTTCAGGGAATGATCTTACGTGAAAAAGATTTGCGAGAATTTGTTGCAAAAGAAGATTGGAGCAACTACCAAAATAAATTTGTTGCCATAATTTGTTCGGTTGATGCTGTGATCCCAACCTGGGCATATATGCTATTGACGATACATCTGGAACCGTATGCAAAAAAAATTGTGTTTGGGGATCTTAAAACATTAGAAATTAATTTATTTACAGAATCCCTAAGTAAACTAAAAGTGGAGGATTATAAAGATGCTCGCATCGTAATTAAGGGTTGCGGGAAATTGCCTGTTCCAACATTTGCATATGTAGAAGTAACAAGACTCTTGCGTCCTGTTGCAAAAAGCATCATGTATGGTGAGCCCTGCTCAACAGTTCCTTTGTATAAAAAATAATTTTAAAAATTGTTTTATAGGTCAATTTCGACTCCTTCGACTTCGCTCAGAGTAAATTCCAGGAGAAATCTCGTCTCGGTAAGCAGATTTCTCTCTTCATTTCATTGCGTTCGAAATGACAGTCGTACGTGTCATTTCGACCATCGGGAGAAATCTCGTCTCGGTAAGCAGATTTCTCTCTTCATTTCATTGCGTTCGAAATGACTTCGTACGTGTCATTTCGACCATCGGGAGAAATCTCATCTTGATAAACAGATGTTTTTCTTCATTTCATTACGTTTGAAATGACAGTTGAATTTGTCAATGACAAAGTTCTAAAATAATAAAAATCAAATCTTTACTAAAATTTAAACAGGTTATTTCCTAGACGCAGTCTGATTTTAACAACACCCGGAGCCCGGGGTGCAACACGATTGCACTTTTGGCTTATCAGCATAAACAGTGATACTAAAAATTCCAAATACACCATTCTTATAATCGGCTAATTCTTTTCCTGATAAATAATTTTTTAATAGTTCGTCTGGGATAGAAATTGCTTTATCCTTTTGTACGGTACTGTTTTCAAAACCACTTTCTTTAATAATGTTCAGGTATTCACTTTTTTGAATTGCACCGGAAACACAGCCAGCATACATTTCTGCATCTTGTTTTAAACCATCAGGTAACTCACCAATTAATACCACATCAGAAATAGAAAAGTGTCCGCCCGGTTTTAAAACCCGGTAAATTTCTTTAAATGCATTTACTTTATTTGGAACAAGATTGAGCACACAATTACTAACTACTACATCTGCCACATTACTTGTTAGCGGCATCTTTTCAATTTCTCCTAAACGGAATTCCACATTGTTGAATCCTAATTTATCAGCATTCTCACGTGCTTTATTGATCATGGCTTCCGTCATATCAATACCAATTATTTTTCCTGTTTCCCCGGCAATTGCTCTTGCAACAAAACAATCGTTGCCTGCTCCCGAACCAAGATCGATCACCACATCTCCTTTTTTAATTAAGGCAAACTCTGTTGGTAAACCACAACCCAGACCAAGATCGGCATTTGGATCATAACCTTCCAGTTTTGAATAATCTTCACTGAAAATAGTGTAATCTACACCACAGGAATTACCTGCACCGCAACAAGATGTTTCATTTTGCTGTTTTGTTTGAAGAGCGATTTCGCTGTATTTCTCTTTAACAATTTGTTTTAATTTTTCTGAATTTTCCATTTGTTTGTTTTTTAAAATTATTATCGCAATGTTACGATTATTAAATAGTCTATTAATGATTCTGATTCTTCTTTCCCTCTGCACTTTCTCGACAAGCTCGAAATGACTGGGCGCTGTTCAGGCGAGGGTACAAAATGTCGAAGTGCGGAGGTCATCCTGAGTTTGTCGAAGGAGTGGGAAAGCCAACACACATGTTTCGATGCTTCGACAAAAGCTCAGCACAGGCCAAGATCAACATGACCGCCCACAGTCCGGGTTTGTCATTTCGAGCGGAGTCGATAAAGTGTTGATGTTTTTAACAACACTTTCCTTTTGTTTTGTAACTTTCAAATAACGCAACTAAATAGTTTTTTGCATTTGCCCATTCTGCTTCATCAATACAGTAACAAACTTTTACTCCATCAATATCTCCTTTTATTAATCCGGCATCTTTTAATTCCTTGAGATGTTGTGATACGGTGCTTTGCGATAGAGGCAACTCCTCTACAATATCACCACAAATACAAGTTTGTTTTTTTATAAGTAATTGAATTATTGCAATACGGGCAGGATGCGCTAAGGCTTTTGCATAGGCTGCTATTTTATTGCTTTTTACCGAAAATTCTTCTGCTTTAGTGGTTCCCATTTTTAAAATATCTATCGCAAAGATACGATTGATATTTTAAATAGCAAAATAATCAGTGAAATTATTTAGACTAATTGTAATTAATTAATGATTATTGTCAAAACAATAAATATAATTAGTCAATAAAAAAAAACAGCCTATTCTCTTATTTTATATTTTATTAACAGCTACAATAAAGATGAACACTTTAAAAAAAATATTAATTGCCATAGATGATGGACCGGCTTCTGAAGGCAATGTCATATTAACAGGTAGCAATTGGTTTAACTTTGTTTGTTAGTAGTGCATTATAGAGGAAGAGTTCAAATATTTTTTC
>MEPB01000067.1:0-14246 GCA_001769385.1 Bacteroidetes bacterium RIFCSPLOWO2_12_FULL_35_15
AAAAGTGATTTTAGATATTCTAATGAACTGGTTAATAATAATTTTCCATTTCCTAAAAATGTTTTTGATAAACAAAAAAATGAAATATCAGAGAAGGCTAATCAAATTTTGAAAGTTAGGTAATTATATAAAGATCGCTCTATGGCCGATTTATATGATGTTGATGCAGCAAAAAGAGATTCGCACCTATCCCTTTAAGTACAGAAATATAGGTTGAGCGAATTTATTTTTGTAAAATTAAATATTAATAACTGAAAAAATTGAAAATTCAATAAAAAATAAGTTAAATAAAACTCAAATAGAGGCAATAGAAGAATTAAAAATACAGGATAAAATTAATTCTATGTTGCAGGATTTTTAAAATAAATATAGCAATAAGGCAAGCTATGAAATGGATCTTGTATATTAATTTATTAGGCGCAACAAATGGTTTCGCCTAATAAACTATATAAATTGATTAATCTTAATCTTTAAGGTTAAAGACTTTTTTTACGGATATGTAATTTTTAAAATCTACATCAGGATGTGTTGTCATTGCCCTACTTGAAATAGTAACAATCCTGAATGTTCGTGATCCAGGATTTGAAGGTGTGCTGACATCTGTGTTGGTGATATATATATTGACAAAGCCAAGATCAAAATCAAACGTACTTGATTCCATTCCAAATGTGTAAGGTAAAGCAAAATAACCACCACTACCATCACCTTCATAAACCAATACAACCCCTTTGTCCACAATTGCCTGAGTAATGTTCGAAGATGTTAATGTTGTAGAATACATTACACCACTGTTCAGTGTCCAATTAGATGCAGTAACAGTGTTTGAGCCTATTACATTTGCATTACCTTCCGGACCTTGCGCTCCCGGTGCGCCATCTTTTGCTTTTGTACAAGCACCAAAAGTCAATGCCGTCATGGCAAATACTCCTAAAATAATTGATTTTTTCATATTGTTTTTTGTTTAAATGTTTCCTACTCTTTATCGGATTTTCGGAATACTCCTTTTTGTTATTAACAATTTCATCACAAAGGAATAATTGTTAAACGCATCTAAACTGCGTTTAATTTTTTTATATTTGTACAGAAAAAATATAATAAGATGTCACTTAACAAAGAAGCCTATATTCGTTATAAAATTATTGATGGATGTATCCGCAACTTGCAAAAGCCTTATCCATCAATGAATGACTTAATTGCAACTTGCGAAAATAAATTAGGGAAAACCTTTACCGTGAGTACCATTCAAAAAGATATTAAGACAATGAAGGAGGACGAGGAGCTTGGTTTTATGGCTCCTATTAAGTTTAGTAAAAGTAATACTGGCTACTACTACTCCAACCCTGACTTTAGTATCAGCCAGATTCCATTACAAGAAAATGAAATTGAAGCATTGAAAACTGCAAGTGATATGCTTCAAGTCATTTCTGGAAGCAGAGTTGGACAGTCTTTTGATTCTGCGCTAAAGAAAATTATGGTTTCTTTAAGGGAGAAAACAGATAAAAATCGAGATGGTTTACCAATTGTTTCTTTAGAAAAAGCTCCACAGCAAAGTGGATTGGAGCATTTTGAGTTTTTAATTAATGTTATTAAAACAAAAACAGCAATCAGCTTTGTTCATTTTCATTTTTTATTGTGTGAATTTTCGACAGACATAATGCATCCTTACCAGTTATTTGAATTTAATAACAACTGGTACCTGATTGGGTTTTCCGAAAATAGAAAAGGTATTCGCGTATGTGGCTTGGATAAAATATTTGATCCAATCGAATTGAAAGTTCCGTTTAATAACAGCAAGTTTCAGGAAGTAAAAAAATATAATGAAGATATGTATGGTGTTAAACCGATTGAGGGACAAAAAAAACAAAAAATCTCTTTTGTTACTGCACCAGACACAGCTAATTATTTAAAGGCTCAACCTTTACATCGTTCTCAAAAAGCAACTTGGCATCAATCGCAAGGTTGTGTTGCATTCACTATAAATGTTATTCCCACATATGATCTTATTCGTTATTTTTTTATGAACAGTAACCGGATCAAGGTTTTTAACAACGAATTTGTAATAGAGAAAATTAAAGAGTTGGTATATGATATACTATCTGATTATAAAAACTAAATCACATGAACAAACTTTTATTTATAGAACCTAACTACTTCACATATTCAACAAATTTGAAATTATTGCGTGTTGAGCTCACAACAACTTACACAAAAATTGATTTCGGATACCAGCCTTTTGATGGGCAAAAGGAAGTTAAAAAAATTAAAATTCGTAAGGAAGCCTATTTATCTTTACTTGATGAAAAGAAAAAATTCAAACTAGTTCGTACTTCAAATATGCCAATTGCTCCTAAGCAACACATATTTAAAACTGCAATGGATTGGTTGTTTTTTTCACTTTACTTTGAACCGGTTCCAGTTAAATACTGCGACTTAAATTTAATAGAGAACGAGGTTATAGCCGAAAGTGATTTTAATTTTATTTCGATAGAACTAAATAAGAAAAAGCAATTGGAGATTAAGTGATTTGTGTTGGAGGAAATTAATTATTTAATTTTTTCATTAGACCATATATAGTCCGCTGGTCTTGAATTTTTGGCAGTTAATATAACCCCATCAATAATCTTAATAAAGATATTTCATTATTTTAGGTTTTAAAAAATAAAATTATTGATTTTTAAATAATGTTAGTTTCCACGCACCCTCAAAATCACCTCTTTTAGCTTTTTCTTCCACATTTTTTACTACCTCTTTATCCGGCCAAAAAAGCCAACTTCCATAGCCACCAAAATGATCGTTTTGCAATCTCATGTGACTCCATTTTGCACCAAATGTCCATGGGGCTGTGGGATAAAATTTAAAATGAGAATCGAGTCGATCAATTTTGATATAGGGAATAGCTGTTGCGGAAAATAATTCCGGAGTAATTATAATATCCTGAAGAATAGCCACACACATGAAGTGTTCATAATAAACAATTTTGTTCTCATAAAGATTTTTTAATATCGGGGAGAAAATTTGATAACGCAAATTACCATCACCAGGTATATTTCCCAAATCCCCAATTGAATATTTTGAATTAAGCTCTTGTAATGTCATTTTATTATTTCCTTTCTCTATTAACTTATAATTATTACAAATCCTATTTATCTATTATTTAATTTACCTCTTAGTGAAGAAAGACCAAAACGACTTCAGATAGAATAGCTTAACGAGGCTAAGCATTATAGACGGTTGGGAATTCCCATACGAATTTAATCTTGAAAATGTTCCTGCAAAACTATTTATAAACCTTGAAACGGATGTAATTTAGCAAAAACAAACTATTCTATTTTACTTTCCAGCTAAGTATTTCTTCATCCATTCCATCAATAGAAATGTAACGATATATCTTAAAATTTCTGATATGTTCTTCTGTATTTTGCAATTCAAAGTACACCATTTCAAGAATTGTTTCAGATATTTTAAGTGCTTCATTTGGGTAATAAATGGTATTAGAAGTAGTTCCATTTTTAAGCAAGAAATCTACAATTTCCAATGAAGCATAATATATCGCTTTAATCTATCTTCCCCTCCGAGAGTAATATTTGCTCCATTATTAATTAATAGCTTCATCATTTTGATTCTTTCTGAAGCGGGATAATCTCCAATTTTCTTTATCGTTTCATCCAACATTCCAGTATCCTTTTTATCATCACTAAAATCATAATCAACATCCTCTAAGCATTTTTTTATAGCTAAGACTTTTGATAATTTCTTCTGATCTTTTATATAACTTAAAAAACTACTAAGCCCACCTACTTTATGGTCAAACAGTGAAGTTTTCGCTGCAATGGTTATAAGGGTTTCTTCCTCAGGATCCATTGCATTAACATCAGCTCCTTCCTTAAGTAAGTTTGCTACTTTGGCTTGGTCGAGTAGTTCAACAGCAGCCACAATTTCTATGTCTAATACTTCCTTTTTTTTCATGTACTTTTAATATTGAAATACCACCTTAAAGATTTATGGTTGCTCTATATCTCATATAACTTTTAAACGTTTCAATGGCAAGTACTACTGATTGCAGAAGTGTAAGTATCCCTTGGAGATAACAAGATAGTGCATTAGGTGTTTTTGGTTGACATTTGAGGTAAAAAACAAGAAACAGACTAAAAAAAAGTATAAAAAAAATGAATTTAAATAAAACAACATTTTTTTCTTTAGTAAATTCTTTTGATTCAAGAGTGATATATAAAGACGTGAAGGCTCCGGTGTGGAAAAATGCAAGTATGAAAATTAATTCTGGTCCAAAACCATTATTAATACTGAAGTTGGAGTTCCCTATTAAAAAAGCAAAGTTAAAACTTAGTATTATTAAAAGTTGCACTATTATTGATTTTGTTTTTGTCGTTTTCATATTTGCGTGTTTATTTTTAAGTATATAATTTATTTCTTTTTATAGTTCGGAAATGCTTTTACCAAATCTTTTTTCTAATAATAAATTGACATTTTCATTACTTTTTTCTTTCGACCATTTCAAAAGTTTCTCTTTCCAATTCTTCGATCAGCTGCTTTTAAGAGTTCTGTTAGATGTAAATTAAAAGCAGGAAGCTCATCTTCGACACTCTCTGCAATGTATTTATGAACACCACAATTTTGTTCCAGTTCGAATTCTTTTTCAGGCAACACTTTTAATGGTGTATCAATGTATTGTCTAATCAGTTCGGAAATGATTGTATTGTCTTTCCAATAATGATAATTTATCTCTTTTATTGGAAAATCTTTCGGAAAATCCCAAATATATTTTTTATCAAGTCGAATATAAAATCGAGGAATTGAACTCCCTCTATATTGACTTCTAACCGGATATGAAATGCAGCACAGTTCCATTTTTAATTCCGGTACAAATAAAATTCCTATTTGTTTCTTTAACTTACTGAATGGTCGTATTTGTGTCATAATCTAGTACTTAAAAAAATGGAGGTAATTTTGATTTCGTAACTGATGTGTAATTCACTTGATTTTCTTGAAATGTTACTATTAGAAATTTCTTCTTTATCTTCTCGTTTTTATTATTAAAAAGTTCAAAATAAATTGAAAAGTAATCGTCACATTCCTCAGTCCCAAACATTTTATATGTTTTATTTCCATGAGAAAATAAAATTAAATTCCATTTCTCACTTGTAATATCCATAATCATCTCAAGTACAATTTCATTTGAAAGATTTACTACGAAAACTTTATTACCAAGTTCAGCTCTCAAAAATTGTAGTCCTATAAACTCTATTTTTTCATATATAAAAGGAATAATTAGAACGTTATCAATTATTCTTATAAGCCCTTTCTTGCCATCTTTATCCTTAATTTTGTAGTTAGAATTTGTCATTTCAAAGTTTTTAAAAGTTATGAATCATATAAGAATATTCAGTACCCTATTGTTATGTTAGTAAAGCCCTTATTCTTAACCATTGTTTCCCACTCCAACATCAAATTAATCTCCTTTTCAGACATTTCAAGAATCTCCTCTAATTCTATCAATTTCAGAGATATTAATTCAGAAATAAACGGTTCTTCTATTGATAAAATGCCATCAACATACCATTTATCGGGAGGACTTATATCCTCATTAGATACCTGATTAAACTTTTCAACTGAATCTAATACATCAAAAGCAGGAAGAAATATAACAGATGCTCCATGTTTTCTTATCAATAAATAGCCGCCGGTATTACATCCCTCTTGTTCCACATTCGCAAACGACACACTGAAAATTGTGACGTGTACATAACATATATTCTTTTGGAAGATTGTTGGTAATAATTGCACCATTTATTTCTAGGGTGTAATCACCACCTAATCCTGTTGAACCAGTTTTAAAGTGAATAATTTCATCATCTACTTCTATGGTAAAATCACCATCGGTTTCATCCTCAAATTCATCTCTAGGATTTTCGATAAACTCTATTTTTTCTGCATGCCACATATTGTTTTATTGTGATCAAATATTCTACAACAAAGATTAAATAGTAAAGCGCATTGAAAATGCGTTTATAACAATTGATTTTATAAACCATCATTATTTTAAAAATCTTTTATCATGGGTATTATTTTTGATTGTTATGAAGGCAACTTTTCCCATGGTACAAACATAGAATAGTAAAACGCAACCAAAATGAGGTTTGCTAATTTTCAATGAATTAGTATCAATTCAATGATTTTAAAGGGAAAGGAGAGTGGAAATATTTTTTAAAAGAAGTATTTAGAAATAAATACTACATGCACTATGTACTAATTAGTTTAGCAGATAATGATGATAAATCTCTATCCTTTATGGATTTTACAATTATAGTAAAAGGATAGTTAAATTTAATATCATATTTTAATGATTTCGTTCTGTGTTTATGTGTTTTCATATACCCTTTAGCAGGACACATTTCCGAGTTAAATTTATTTATAGAGCCTTCCTTCTCCGTTGGTACAAAATAATTGACTTCAATGTAAATATCCTCATCGTTTTTAAAATCAACAGTATTATTTTCGTCTTTAATAACTAAAGTCGAAATATAACGATCTTCATCACCTTCGTAGCAAGGATAATCTCCTCTCTTTTTTTTAAGGTAAGGAGGATTTGCTATATATTCCCAGCGTGTCATCTTTTATTACTTTTTAATGTGTGTTTCGGTCGATAATAATTTTAAATTTCAATTACTGCATCAGAATTAAATGATTTATGTTCATCGCTTTGTACATAGCCCAATTGATTTGTTAGCATAGTTGTTTCTCCAATTTTAAATGCCGGAGTATTCGCATGGTGATGTCCATATATCCAGAAATCAATTTTTGATTTGGATATAAATTCAAATTGCTCAGAAGCAAATGCTTCATTTAGTGTATCTCCCTTAAACTTCTCCGGATAATTTAAAAAAGTCGGAACATGATGAGTTACAACAATTGTTTTTCCTTTGAATTTTCTTGCTGTGGCACTTGTTATGAAATTTAAAGAACTTTCGTGCAATAGATTATAATGATGGGGTGTAAAAATCTCTCCATTATATTTAATGGCCTGAAAATCGCTTAGCCGTTTTTGTATAAACCATTGATTTTTGGGACTTATATGGGACCATAGGGTAGTAAAGACGAGTTTAACACCCTCTAGTTCGATTACCTGGTTGTTTAACAATTTAACATTACTTCGAATGTTATCGTTTAATCGACCATTTCTAAAGGAAGCATAATAATACTCGTGATTACCGGGAATCCAATAGGTTTGTTTATAATTATCAGAGCAAAAATTAAAAAAGTCATTCTCCCGATCCATTATCGCAAAAGGAACAATATCGCCTGCTAGTATCAGTATATCGCAAGTTTTTTTTAAAGGAATTTTTTTTAGGAAGTTTTTATTTCCCTCGAACTCTAAATGAAGGTCGGAGCAATATTGCAGTTTCATGATACAAATTTTTCAACAAAGATCAAGAAGTTGAACGCAAAGGAAATGCTGTTTACATTAATTCGGTACTTTTTTGTATCAATAAGTATGTTTTAATAAATAAAAACCTGGCTTTTACTCTCTGACGCAAACAACTATAAATTCTATTTTACCGAAATTTCACTAGACACAAAATTAAATTTCCCCCCCCTGATATTAAAGGGATTTAGAAAGGGGATTGGATCGTTGGCAATTTTTTTAATTATTCAATTACTTCCCTAGAAAATTAAGAGTTAATAAATCATTAATGTGTTAATACTAAGAATGGGATGTTCAAAATTAATGTATCTTAACAGCAAAATTTTACAATTTTCAGTACCTTTACTGTTACTAAACAACAAAATGAACCAAGATTTATTAATACGGTTATTTAAATCCATCGAAGGCGAAAAAAATGATGACATCATTAAAGTTGCCCAGAAGATTATTGACGATGAAACCATAAAGGGACACTCAAAGTTAGCTGATCGTCTGAAAAATATTCTTGATAAAAATATTTCCTCACACGAAACATTCCACAAGGAGCTTAAGACGTTGTTACCAAATGGTGCGTTCATTCCTACGGATAAGAGAAATAATATTCCGCTGGCAACACCAATCAATCAGCACGATCTAAGACATGAAATGATCTTGCCAGTTGAAGTTGAAAATAAAATCAGACGTATTGAAGGTGAGTTTACAGCAAGAGAGCGATTAGCATTATTCGGATTAAAACCTAAAAAGAAAGTGTTGTTGTATGGTAGTCCGGGTTGTGGTAAAAGCATGAGTGCGGAACGAATTGCATGGACAATTGGGTTGCCTTTTCTGAAAGTAAGATTAGATGCCATCATCTCTTCCTACTTAGGAGAATCAGCATCGAACTTAAAAAAACTATTCGATTCATTAAACAATTATCCTTGTGTGTTATTGTTAGATGAGTTTGATTATATTGCTAAAACGAGAAGCAATGGTCAGGATGTTGGAGAGATGCATCGAATAGTAAATATATTATTAAATCTTCTTGAGGATTATGATGCACCGGGAATTTTAATTGCCACTACAAATATTGAAGGCACAATTGACAAAGCAATCTTTAGAAGATTTGATGATATTATCGAAATTCCGAAACCCGGAAAAGAAGAAATCATCAGGCTTTTGAAGACAACAATTTCAACAATTGAAATAGATAAAAAAGTCAAATTTTCAAGCATTGCAACGAAACTTGAAAATTACTCGGCAGCCTTAATCGTAAAGGTAGCGCAGGATGCAGCTAAATTTTCTGTTATACAAAACCGAAAGATAGTAAGTCAAGAAGACTTGGAAAAAGCTGTTGAAGAAAATAGATTATACAACAGTAAGTAATCGATGGCTGCATTTCCCCATTTAAAATTAATCAACAAGTTAAGCGGCACTCATAAACCGAGAAGAGGATTTGGTTTGCCTGATGAACGTACAGTATTCAATAGGGGGAATAAAGCACAGCACGGTCAAGCCTTACAAAACAACGTCAATTCCATTTCTGAAGCATGGGCAGCAGAATTAGAAAGCAGAAGAAATAAAGGCTTACCTAATTTACCTGATTCCGAAACAATACCCATTTATTTACAGATTGACACAACGGTATTCAATCCCGAATTCTTAAAAGGCTTTGGGATAGAAGTGATTTCAGAAGAAGACGAGGGATTTATTATTGGCGCATCTGCTGATGGTTTTCAATCACTAAGAAGCAAAATTAATGAGTTTGTCAATAAGAATAAGGCAGTAAATACCGCACAGCTGTGGCAGATCGTTGAAGGTAACATTTGGAGACGAAATTTGATTTTATCAAAAGAATTAAGCGACCGATGGGATCAGATAAGAGATGATGAAAATTTCCTGTTGGAAATTGGTGTTGCATGTTACCTTAAACTACCGGATGAGCCTATTATTGGCGAAGGTGAATCATCTGCAAAATTTAATAAGCGACATGAAAAATGGGAAGTAAAAAAACGTGATCACGATTTGGCGTTGGAGGAATTGATTGATAACCGAACAATACTACTAAAGGATTTTGTTGAATTATATAACGGAGAATTATTACTGGATGATTTTGTGACTTTTCCCGACAGCTTTTGTTGCAGGATAAAAATCAATGGTATTGGGTTAAAAGACTTAGTCAATAATTTTCAATATGTTTTTGAAATAAACGAAGCTGAGGAATTATCGCTTACAACTGCTGAGGAAGCAGATACTGAAATTATCGAAGCAACAATTGAAGAGCCGGATGGCAACTCTCCCAAAATATGTGTCATTGATAGTGGCATAATGGAAGGACACAAATTATTGAGTCCTGCTATTATTGGTGATCGATCAATCAGCTATGTGCCGAATGATGCATCTGTAGCTGATTTAGTTGGTGGAGGCGGACACGGTACTAAGGTTGCTGGAGCTGTATTGTATGGCTCTGCTATTCCAAGCGCAGGAGATAGTATCAAATTACCTTTCTTTTTGTTGAATGCAAAAATCTTAGACGAGGATAATAATCTCTCAAATGAATTGTATCCTCCTGTTCTAATGGAACGAATCTCAGATGATTTCAAAGACGCTAAAATTTTTAATTTATCCGTTGCTTCTTTGCGACAATGCCGGGTTACACACATGTCTCAATGGGCATCTGCCATTGATAAAATCATGTATAAAAAACAGATTTTGTTCATTGTTGCCACAGGTAATTTGCAAGGCGGATTAGGACATTTAACTAATCCGGGAATCAATCAGCATTTAAATAATGGAACAGAATATCCTGAATACTTGTTTGAAAATTCAAGCAGAATTGCTAATCCGGCACAAAGCAGTTTTGCATTAACTGTTGGATCGGTATGTCATTCTGAATTTGAAGATGCTGACCGGAAATCTTTTGGTCAATTTGGAGATGCATCTGCTTTTACAAGAGCCGGCTTTGGCTTATGGGGAATGATAAAACCTGATGTAGTGGAATTTGGAGGAGATTTTATTGCTGAAAAAGTTGGTGCGAGAACAATCGCTCTTCACGCTGAAACATCTCCTGAATTAGTTAAGAAAGGAGCAGCTTCAGTTGGTAAAGATGATGTTGGGACATCCTTTTCTACTCCAAAGGTGACGCATATCGCAGGGATTTTACAAAAAAAATTTCCGGATGAAAATGCTTTAATGTATCGAGCATTAATTGTTCAATCAGCAAGACATCCGAATGATAGGTATAAAAACCCTGATCTTAGATTAATGCAGTTGTTGGGATATGGCGTTCCTGATTTAAAAAGAGCAACGACCAATACTCAAGATCGAATTACATTTATTACCGATGGATCAATTGCAGCAAAACAGGCTCATGTCTACAAGGTAAATATTCCTAAACAAGTACAACGACCGGGTTACGATTATGATATTTTAATTGAGGTTACATTGTCTTATTTCGCAAATCCACGCAGGACAAGGAAAGGAACACGATCCTATCTTTCTACTTGGTTGGAATGGGAGTCTGCGAACTTGGGGGAATCTCAGGCTATGTTTAAAGAAAGAGTCATTCGGGAAATGGATGCAGAGGGAGGCGGAATTCAGGGTGCTGATGGTGGAGATGGAATAAACTGGAAAATCAGAAATAGAAAAAACAATGGTGTTCAAGGAGTGAGAAGACAGGATGGAACACTTCAAAAGGATTGGTCAATCATTAAATCAAATCAATTGCCGGATGAATTTTGCATTGCTGTTATCGGTCACAAAGGATGGGAAACCGAAACATCTTCAGCAGTACCTTATGCCCTGACAATAAGTTTCGAAGTATTAACCCCCGAAAACGAAATTGAGCTTTATCAGTTAATGCAAGCCGTTAACATAGAAGTTGAAGTACAGCCTGCCGTTCAAGTTACATTATTCTAAATTTTCAATTAATAAGATGTATAATTTGTGTATATTTAATGCACTATTTTAGTGTAAAATAAGTGTTATTTTAGTATAATCTATGTCAACATCTAAGAATTAGGAATACCGAGCCAAGACAGCCATCAAAAAGGAAGCATTAAAAGAATTTGAGGGCTGGAATCATCAGGATTTAATTTATAAAATCATTGAGTTGAGAGAGCAATTGGATCACGCTCAAAAAGAACAGGAGATAAAAACACCTGTTGCTCAGAATATACCTGTAAGTAAATTTGATAAAAAATGTCGGTTCCTACAAAAATTGTTTTTGTTCTTCATATACAATGTATTAAATTACTTAATTCTTGTTATATCTTTGAAGTGATCGCTTCATTAAATTTACCTACTTTAAAAGAACAACGCTACTCAATAGATATGGATTCAGATCTGGTAGATTAATAATGGAAATACATCAAAAGATAACAGAATTTTTATCCGAACCGTCACAGCCTTTTATTTTTTCTAATTTCCCTTTGTTTTTCCTCTTCCTGTTTCTCCAGATACCACTTTAATAGAAATATCCCGCCTATTAAAATTGCCCCACCTAATAGGATGTACCCCACAGTATTATCGTTTTTAGGCTGGCTTGGTAAGTTAGTATTAGTAGTTACAATGTTTGAAGGAGTTGAAGTCCCACCTGTATTCATTGTGCTGGAGCTTTTTGTTCCTATTGATAGATCAATATTTGGAGTAAGGGGCTTAAACGATGTCGAAAAATTTGCAATTTTAGAAGCACCTCCCGTTGGTGCGTAAAAATCAAATATGTTTGATGCTTTTAATTTTGTCATGGTTATTTTGTTTTTATATTAAAGAGTTCGCAATCTGTCTTTGAAACTATTCTCATTCCAATATTTCCGTATTGAAACACTTGGAAATTATTTTCGTCTTTATGGGGGATGTGCGCAGCAGTGAAGTCAAATCCCATTATTTTTAATTGTTCCAGCGAGATCTTTGAATGCCCTTGCATTAATAGATACTCAAGAATCTGGATGTTTTTCCATCGGGATTTCTTCATTTTTGCTTCCCAGGCATAATGTTTTTGATTATACATATACGCTGCCTGATTTTTACAACGGATACTGCAAAACTTCTTTTTAGCGTTTTTGGACTCAAATGCTGAGTTGCATAGAGTATTGGCACATATTTTTAGTTCCATTTTTTTAAAATCCAATTTTATTGTTATTGAGATATTCGATGATGCTTTTTCTGGAGTACATAATATTCCGTCCTTTCCTTGCCTTAGTAAATTTGACGATCCCGGTATCCCTGAATTTTTGCCAGGAGGTTTTAGATTTATAAGGCAGTAGCTTTTTTGCTTCTTCCAAAGCGATCCAGTCTGAATTATCAGCTGCTTTTTTTTCGGCTAATACTTCAGTGATTGCTTTTTTGACGTAGCCGAATAGCTCTAGTTTGAGCTGTTCGTATGCGTCAGAGTCCATTACAATTACGTTCATGCTGTAAAAATACATCAGCCCTCCTTGGATGGAAAGTCGCCCAGAAATAAATATGCTCGACAATTCAGTGAATTGAAAATAATGTCGAGTACAAAACTCTTGTAAATAAAGGGAAATAGTGAATTGTTAAAAAAATGCTCGACATCAAAAATTTGTCGAGTATGTCGAGTGGGGAAGGGTATATTATAGCAATTTAACTATGTCTTTTAGCTTTGCTTCATTATCATTTTTACCATTAGCTGTTCTTAATTGGCCAGCAGAAAGATATCCACTACTATTAATAAAACATTTGCAGGAGGTTTCCCATTTATTGACAAAGTTCTTAATTTTATTTTCATCTATTAGAAATTTAATAAACCTATTCAAGTCTTTTATTTTACCGGTCCATTCAATTCTGTTTTCTCTTTTGATCTCTTCACCTTTAAGAATATTTTTGAAACAATCCTTATTGGTTTCAGAGTGGATAAACCCGCCACCTTTGAGAAGATAAAATGCGGCAGCAAAATTAACTGCATTTTTTTCAAAATACTGGGGATTTATTTTATAGCCTAATAAAGTATAGGAAGGCAATATGATTTTGGGCTTTTTGGGGGGTGTTTTTTTTGTTTTTTGATTGATGCTGGAATCTTCTTTTGTTTTTTTATTATTGGTAGAATCGTTATTACTCTCTGTATGAGCTTTGCAAAAAATTGTGCTTAATGACCTTTGTTCATTTACCCATTCCATTATTGTCCTAAGGCGTTTTGTATTATGCACCTGTGTAAAATATTTCACGGTATTATAAACTGGAAATTCAACAAAAGTGATAAAGTCGGTTTCTTCATTCTGATATCTTTTTTGTTGAAATGACAAAAGCGCTTTTATTTTATTAATGTCGAAACCAATTATCTGATGTCCTAAGAACCATTGAAAGTTATTGGCTGTTGGAGGAATTATTAAAGGGAGTTTGTTTTCGAAATGATAGTTGAAGTCTATTTTATTTGAAAGGCAATAAAACTTTACATTATCTTCTATCATTTTTAGATAGTACTCTTTATTAATAAAATCAAGCTTTGAAAGTTCAATATAAGCAGTAATAATGTCAACACAATAAGGATGGGATATTATTTGATAGGGAGGCTTTTTACCTCCTAACGTAGGAATACAAATTATTTCATCGAGAGCATTCTTCATCTGGAAGAAACGAAATTAAGATAAAAAATTGCTAAAGTCAAAAAATGTTTGACCTATGTTTGACCTGCCTTAAATATGGACTTTCCTAAAAAGAAGAGAGACAAGCTAAAAGGCTTGTCTCTCTAAGTACCCGGGATCGGACTTGAACCGATACGTCCGCAATGGACACAGGATTTTAAGTCCTGCGTGTCTACCAATTCCACCACCTGGGCATTTCGGCAATCAATAAAAAATCTCTCAAAAAG
>MEPB01000067.1:14273-34202 GCA_001769385.1 Bacteroidetes bacterium RIFCSPLOWO2_12_FULL_35_15
AATTTTGTAAAAACGCATAAAAACCCCAAATGTTTAACCTATGTTTAACCCAAAATCGTATATTTGTAAAAAAAATTGACATATGGCTTCTTCAAAAATTCTCTTATACAAAAGTAAACAAAAATCCGATGGTAGTTACCCTATCGTTGTGAGAGTTATCAAAGACAGACGACCAAAGTATATTTATATAGATTGGGTGTTTGAAAAGGATTGGAATTATGAAACCCGTCAAGTTAGAAGCACCCATCCAAACTCAAAAAGGTTAAACAATCTCATTCTGAAAAAACTTGCAGAGGCCAGCGATTTGATTTTAGAATCTGAATCCCAAAAGAAAGATTTTACGGCTGGACAAATCACCCGTATGATGAAAGGCAAACGGAAGGATACAACATTTTTTAAACTTGCAGCTGAATTTATTGCCGATTTAGAAAAGACAGCTAAGTACAATCGAGCTTCCGCAGATGAAGCAAGAATAAACGTATTTAAAGAGTTTCTCGGAGGTGTTGACATTGATTTTAGTGAGATTGATATTCCTTTGCTTAAACGGCTGGGTGTATATTTAATTAGCAAAAGAGAGGTCAATGATCGAACAGTAATGAATTATTATATAACTATCAGAACACTTTTTAATCGTGCAATAAGTGAAGGAATTGTAGAGCAAAAATATTATCCTTTTGGTAAGAATAAAATCAGAATTAAAATTCAAAACTCAATTAAAATTGGATTGGATGAAGATGAGATAAAAAAAATAGAAGGACTGGATTTACAAAAGGGTACAACTATTTGGCATACTCGTAATGTTTTTCTTTTCTCCTTTTATTTTGCTGGAATGCGGATCTCTGATGTGTTGCGAACAAAATGGTCTGACATCCAAAATGACCGATTTTATTATACAATGGGGAAAAATAAGAAGGGTGATTCTTTGATGATCCCCCAAAAAATATCGGAAATCATTACCCATTATAAGTCCGATGAAACGAAACCAGAAGATTTTATTTTCCCTGAATTGAAAAAAGCGAATTTAAAGGACAGCAAAGATGTTTATACAAAAATAAAAACAGCAGTCAGGAAGTTTAATGATAATTTGGAAGATATTGCTTCTCTTGCCACTATAAATAAAAAATTAACCAATCATATTGCACGCCATAGCTTTGGTAACATTGCAGGGGACAAAGTGTCGCCTCAAATGTTACAAAAATTATATAGGCATTCGAGCTTAGCGACTACTATTGGATATCAAGGTAATTTTATTCATAAAAACGCTGACGAAGCATTAAATGCTGTAATAGGGTTTTGATGAAGAAATTATTATCACATTAAAAAATTTACAAACTTTTTAATGCTAATTTTGTAGTATTAAAACATCGTTCTTTATTTATACGAATTAATTTATAGCGCTTTGTCGCTTGCTTAGGTATTAGAAAATCCGCGAAATTTTTAGATCCACCAGCAAATGACGAGGGAACACTCCTATATGGGTGTGTCCTTCGCATTTTACTGGTGGATCGGGTCCTCGCGGAACCTTCTAACTAAGTGAATGTGTAAGGTACACGCCCACCATATTTAATAATGAGGGTATGTACCGGAAGAAGGTGCATACCCTTTTTTATTAGGTAACTTTAAACTATGAAATGATGCTGATTCCCTCTTTTAGATCAATATGCTTGCTTATCCTTGTAAATATTTGCATTATTATAATTTTCAATACTATGCTATTCAATAACTGGATTTTTCTTACTAATGAAAGAAATGACCTATTTTTGATAGCAGATGGCCTTAAAATAATTAAGTTAGTGGCAGTATTTATACTTACGGTTTTTATCCTAAATATTTTGATTTTTAAATTTTTGTTAAGAATAAAGAACCAACCGATTTATAGCTCCGTTAAAGTAAGTACTGGTGTAGTTATTGTGGGGATATTACTTATGATTGGAATTGGATTATTTCATAATATTAATTGAAGTGAATTTATGAAGGAAATATTATTACGAAATAAGATGATCTTTCACATCCTGGAAGGATGTAACCAAGCCCTTTTTAAAGAACCGAATAACGTTGAACTTTTACGAACGAGGGGAATTGCATTTAATCTTGCAAAGAAATATGTTGAAGCAATTGACGATTTCCTTAAGGTACTAAAAGCCCTACCTGAAGACGCAAGTTCCTATTATTTGAAAAGCGACTGTCATTACCAACTTGGAGAATTTGAGCAAGCTAAACAGGACTTTATGAGAGCCGCATTATTGGAAGACAATCCTGACATTGATAAAGCTGAAATTGAAAATGTTATTGTGCCCGAAGAAACAGAATTGAAGGACATTGTGAAGATACTCGAGTTTGAAAAGAATAAAGCAATTCTTAGAAGTTTCCCTGACTTAATAAGTGATTCAACTATTGATTAATTCGGAAACTTAAACGGTTCCAACCACCTTACAGCACTCTCCTCAGTGCTAAATACCTTCGATGGAATTAATGGTTTGTCGAGCAAGATAAATGCGTTTCCAACAAATGCCAACAGTTTATTATTTGTTAAGATTGCTCCGGCAGTTATTAAATCACATCCTGGGCCTGCTAAATAATTTCTTCCCTCTGAATCTATACACAAAAGCCCCGTAACTTCAATTAAAAAAGGACGAGTAACTCCGTGGGAAATTTTTAGCCTATCGCTTACAATCTGTTTGGCCACCTCCAAATCAATTACGAGACCAGGCTTGTATTTACCATACATAATTCCATTATTCAGCCATATTGTAGAATGGCTGAAGTCATACGCTTTACATGAAGTAGGTATAATTAGCGGCATTGGGTTCTAATGTAAATTATGAAAAAATGGAAGGAAGTAAAACCCTGCCAGGAGATAATCCCTTTTTTTTGAGAATTAAATTTAGTATTTACTTCTTTTTGACAACTAATTTATAACACAAAATTTCTGCTTTCTTAAAAGAAAGCTTCCCAAACTACGTATGTAATAAATACTTAAAACAGTAAAAACACCGGAGTTTGCTACTGAAACAAAATCATATTGGGATGCTCTTAATAGTAGGGAATATTATTCTGATTTAATTTATTTTACTGGTGCTTTAGATGCTGGTGAAATTAAAACTGGAACTTGGGAAGGATATTACCGTAACAAATTAATAATTAAAACATCTTATCCTGGATCAATAAATAATAATTCTCCGATGTATGTTCAACTTTGGGATCCAGCAGGGAAACTAATTAAGGGAATGAATTTTAGCATAATTAATTAAACGATCAGCCATTCAGATAAATTATATGCCCTATATTAGCATATAAATATTGATAATGCTGTGGATGCCTCAAACACTCAAACTGTTGAGGAATTGATTGACTTCTTTTCTTCGCAACTATTGATTTCACCTTATGACGTAAAGGCTCTTACTTTACGGGGAATGCTTTTAGAAAGCCAAAGCCGATACACATTGGCAATTGCAGACTTTAATACACTTATTGATACCGGAGAGAAAAAAGGCTATTATTTGAGAGCTTATTCTTATTGTAGAATTGGCAAAATAGACCTTGCCTTAAAGGATTTCGGGAAACTGGATATTCAGGGAATACAAATCACTGCCATCCTGCCAACCATTGCTTATATTGCAAAAAAGAGGAATGAAATAATAAAAGAAATAGAAGCTGAATACCTCCGGAAGAAGCTTATAGAAAAGTACAACAACCTTAATTTCATCCTTCCCAATTAATCAAACCCCTCACTAAAAAACTCCTCCAAAGTCAAGCCGAAAGCAGCGACCACTTTCACAAGGCTTGTATAACGAAGGTCTTCCCCACTTTCATATCGTCCGAATTGGGCACGGGAGAAATTATGCTCATAGGCAAAATGCTCATAACTTGTGAAACCAGCTTTTAGTCTTAACGCTTTAATGCGGTTTCCCAGAGTAACGAGGGTTTCTTTGGGTATTTTGGTCTTTGATGGTGCTTTTGGCTTATTTTTCATGGCGCAAAAGAAAAGAATAGCCCACTCTTTCGTTACCATTACATAGGGACACTTAGATAGTAGCTATTTTATAAAAAAGTCTTAATTTTGTCTCAAATAATTCCGGATTTTTGATTCCAACTAACTAAAACATGGTTGTTAAGACACGAGTTTCTTCTTATACTGCAATACCGCTTAAGTTGAGCGATTTTACAAGTTTTAAAGGCTCTACGGAGTGTTCAGGCTACACAGGCATCAAGAACCTGTTTAAGTTGCTTAGAAGTGATGTAAAAGCGGCTTTTAAGGAGTACGGTATATACGTTCCTAAACCGAAAGCCCGTAATAATGAGCTTAGATTCTCTATGAGACCATACGTTATGTATTGGAATGAATGGTCAGTTACTAACTTTTGCAATCTCACCAGCCGTGATGTTTCACTCATAAATTTATACAGAAAACAGCCGGATCTTGAATGGGTTGGGGAACAGCTTGGGATTTCCTATGATGTTGCTTTGTCAACACTTTCAAGAGTAATTATGAAGCTACAATATTCCGAGACATTAAATCAGCTTCAGCAATGGAAGAATTATAAACATCTTGACATTAAGAATACAGAGGATTTCTTGGATATTCACATTGACGGATTAAGGCATATTTTTCCTAACCGTGTTTATAACCTTCTAAGTTTGTTCGGCATGACAATGAGAGAAGTATTAAATAATATTTCAGTTAAGGAATTGCATAAATACAGGCAATTTGGGAAAAAAGCGGAGGATGAATTACAAAGCATCTTAAAAAAATACCAGTGTTTACACTTACTAAAGAAATAGGTGTTGAAAAATACCTGAAATTTTAATATCATTTCGTTAAATATTAAACTAATTTTCCTCCATAAATTCTCATGGAAACAATACCCAAAAAGGATAAAACCAAACAAAAATTTCGCCCGGAAAGTATCATCTTTGGTGGTGATCCTGTTGCCATTGATATTCTAAAACAGATATATGCCGGCTTAAAAGACAGAAGTTTTGAAAACCTTGATATATCAGAGAGAGCATGGGTTCACGGCATTGAAAAAGCCTACAAGGAACAAATGAAATTGATTATGGAACAGGTTTATGAAATCCTATACCAAAAGGATGAAGCCTGGGATCCACGTGATGAAGAATTATATTCCCTTTTGGAACGGGTGATTTTTTTAAAAGCCCGTGAAAATACCTTCCGTGATTTTTTTGATAATATGGAAAATGTTATTGAAGCCGCTTCGCAGCTTGACTTCTCAAAGCGTGTTCCTCTTTCTGAAATTTCAAAAGATAAAAGGAATATTTTCAACTATGCGGTAATGTGCCTGAATATATTGGTTGAGAAAATGGAATCCTCTGTTGTTTCAATGAAAGCTGTAAATACCATGCTTTCATCTATTCCCGGAACAATGATGATTGTTACTGATAACAAAGGTGTGATACGTTTTGTAAATGACTTGGGTGAAAAACTGTTAGGACTAAAAAAGAATGAATATTTAGGCAAGTCCGTTTATTTGCTTCTTGACGACCATGAACAGATCAGTAAAGAATATAATGTGGACGGGGAACTAAAAAACAGGAGAGTTAATTTAATTGCTCCTGGAAAAGAAAACAATATAGTACCTGTTTTTCTCACCATCCCAAAGCCATATAAGGATCATACAGAAATCGAAGAAATTGTTTACACCATAACTATTGATAATAATTTACAGGATACCAGGGAGAAGGAATTTAATTTAACACAGGAGTTCCATGACAAGATCGCTCCTTTAAATACCATTTTAGGTGCAGCCAATGTGCTAAGTAAAAGAATCATTGATAGGGATGGTAAAAAGCTAATGGAAGCTATAAAAACGAGCGCAGAAAAATTGAAAGCAAACGCAACCGATTCCCTGAATGCGATAAGCACAAGTTCAAATAATTTTTCAGAGGTGTCTTCTGTAAATATCTCTCAAATGGTGGCTGAAATATTGGAAGCTCTGAAACTCAATGAAGGATTTAACGAGGTTAATTTTGATGTGGATATTGATTATGACAATGAACTTTATGCGAATCCCAAATTGATTTACTCAATATTTCAGAATCTTATTTCAAATTCCATTAAATACAAAGGAAAAGACAATCCCTACACCCGAATCTCTGTACGAGACCTGTCTAAGACAGAATTACTGATTAGAATTACTGATAATGGAATTGGAGTTAATGCAGAGGATAAGAAAAAACTATTTGATAAATCCTTCCAGTCTTCCAGAGAGAATGAAGGTCATGGAATGGGGTTATACCTGGTTAAAGAGAGTGTAAGTAGATTGAAAGGCTCAATAGATGTTCACAGTACAGGGGGAAAAGGCACAACATTTATCATTCATATCCCCTGTATTTCAGATAAAAAAACACAGGCGTAGTTTATACTACACCTGTGTTCGATACTTCAACTATCTCTTTACCGCAGCAATCTCCTTATTTGCAATTAATGAAACAAGTTGTGCGTTAAAGCTATCCTGCATCTGAATATAGGCCACATTTTTCAAAACTTTCGCTCCGAATTTGCGTTTATTCTGCGAGGCAGTTAAACCTAAGTTGATAGTTTTTAAATTAAGCTGGCTCGCTCGTACAATCGTTTGCCATAGGGTTTGTGCATAAACGCCATTTTCTTCAAGGTAATTGTAATCAATTCCGGTAACCAGGAAACAATAATTGTCCTGGGTTCTGTAACTGATAGCAATTCCAACAGCCTTTCTTTCCGGCCTGTTGTCGTATTCAGGTTTTAATTTAAGTTCAAGTAATTCCCATTGCGGATGCTTAACTACATTCTCGAAGAATTTTCTGTTTAAATTAAATCCAATGATTTCATAGCTCTTATCGCTGACATTTTTATAGAGCTGATAATAGTGGTCAAGCTCCGATTCGGTTGCTTCATTTACAATACGAACTTCGTAATGATTTTCAAATTCCAAAACTTTCTTTCTCACGTAATGACGTTTATCTCCTTTTAGCTGAGTTAAGAAATTTTCAGTAGTTTTCCAATCGAGGCTATCAATGATATGCCCGTCCGGAAGATCTACCGGGATAAAACTTTGGTCTAAAAAGAAATTACGCATTTCCTGATCGTTGGCATCAAAATCACGTAAGCTCAATACAGTTGCTTTTTGCCGGTCTTGCTCCTTCCATACTTCATCTAATAAAAGCATCATTACCTTTTTCCAGTCTTCACGGCTGCGATCAATATAAATGTGTTCACCAACAGATAAAAAACATCCCATTGTAAAAGTTAAAGAGCTTAAATAATAGGGATTATCCTTTCGCTGGTATTCCAATTGTTTTGATACCGCTGCCGGGGAAAACATATCATCTTTTGCAAGTGCGGTGGTGAAGAATGTAGCCAGCACAGGTGTATTTTCCATATCACGGATAATGTAATAATGGAAGTTCCAATTATGTTCAGGTAATTCATGTCCTGAGAATGTTTCTTCAAAAAACATCATTTCATTCCAGTCGTTAGCTCCTTTATTGCCGATCAGCTTATTCCACAATTCCTTATCAATTTTTTGAATAGTGGTTTCATGCTGAATAGTGTACCCATCTTTGGAGATTTTAACTTCTGTGGTTTCCGTAGGAAATTCCTTGAAGGTCGCAACTTTCCTGAATGCACGTTGAAGATCAGCAAATGTTCGTCCTTCTTCCCGGAGGGCTTTGGGAAAATGGTATGCTAATTTTGATACCAGGTTATCAATATCCTCTTGTGTGTGATGAAGTGTAAGGGTAAATCGAACGCCTGTGCATATATCCGGCACAGCAGGGAACATAGCCAGGTTCACATAGAAGCCCTCGTTAATAATTCTCTTTACCATATTTGCTCCAACTTTTGTAAGTCCGCAGCCAACAAAATTAATGGGGGCTTCAGGATTAGAAACAACGGGTAAATTATACTTTAGAAGTAATTCATGGCAGTAATGCAACTTCTGCTTTAATTCGGCTTGACGTTTAATTATTTCATCCGACAAATGAATGTTGGCAGAAGCAATACCGGCTCCAATAGTTGCCATTTGTAACGGACCGGAAAAAATAAGCGGACCACCACAATTCATAACTTTCTTGCATATTTCTTCGTTTGGAAAAATAAACACTCCTCCTCCCGCAGCAAACGCTTTGTTCAGTGAAGTTGCAAGGATCATTTTTTTATGGAGTTCTATCTGACTTAAAACCATACCCCTTCCATGCTGGCCGGCAATGCTCATTCCATGTGCATCGTCAACGTACAGGTGAAATTGCTTGTATTTATCCATCAGCTCCACCAATTTTTTTAAAGGAGGATAATCGCCATACATTGAATAAATACCGTCAATCATATACCATACTTTTTCATGCTTTACAATCAGTTCATTGATCTTGGCTTCCAGTTCTTCCAAGCTGCTATGCCTGATTTTTGTTACGTGAACCCCACGAGTTTCCATTCGCAACGCTGCATCCTGAATACTTGCATGAACCTGCTGGTCAAGAATGATTGCATTTCCTTCTTCTATCACCACTGGTATTACAGCATGATGACCTAATGAAACGGAAGTTGTCAGAATGATTGGTGCGCCAAATAGTTTTCGTAGCAAACTCTCATATTCTGAATAAAGTGTGGATGAAACATACGTCCGGGAAGAAGAAAATTGAGTGCCATATTTTCTAATAGCATCAATCGCTCCTTCCTTTATGCGTTCATCCACGTCCAATCCCAAATAGCTACATGAGCCGAAATGGATTAGTTCTTTCCCGTTAATCCTAATGGTTCGTCCATTGTAGGATTCATCTTCGGTATAATGGTGTAATACACCCTTTTCTCTACCGAAATTAATCATATCATTGATAGTCTCAACGATACTTGCAGTCTTGGTTTTTGTTCCCATAATTTTGATTAATTTTGTTGGTTTATAAATAATTTAATTGTCTCTAAAGATACTCCATGCTGATCCGCTATAAGGCTTGGTAACATCATTTATTGCTTATAAGGTATATGGCAGATATAAAAGAACGGTACTTAGAAAATGAATTTGTTGAGATATGGTTTCAAGGTGGATTAGTGTATGAGGTATTCAAACCCGACACTTCCATTACAGTCAAGGCAGCTGAGATTATTGTCAGAGACAGACTTAAAGTTTCCGATGGAAAAACATCACCAATATTCATTGATTTAAGAAATGTGGTGACGATTGATAATGCATCCCGGTCTTTCCTGGCACAAACGGAAGCAGTTGAATATTTAACTGCCGGAGCAATTTTAATAACTAATGAAATTCAAAGGCTATTGATGAACCTTTGGTTAAAGATTGATAAACCGCTAATTCCAACAAGAGGCTTTACTGATAAAGAAAAAGCCTTGCAGTGGTTGGAACAATTCAAATATCTTAACTAATGAATAACTTAAACATTGAAAACGACTATGTCAAAATTTGGATAGAAGATGGGATCATTCATAACATCTACAAACCAAATCTTGAAATTAATCTCGCTGTTGCCAAAATAATGGTGAGAGACAGATTAAGAGTGTCAAACGGAATAACTTATCCCTTGTTTGTAGATATAAGCAATCTTATTTCGGTGGATATAGGAGCAAGAGAATATTTATCAGGTGGCGAAGCAACTAAACTCATATCTGCCGGAGCATTTTATACCACCACTCCCATTGCAAAATTTGCCGGAAAACTTTTCCTCGATGTAAACCAGCCTAAAACTCCGGCACAAATTTTCAGCGATAAGCAAGAAGCTCTTGATTGGCTTCAGCAGTATAAATAGATTATAGAAATTATTCCCCCCCCCCCAATTATTTATATATAAATAATGGTATATGATCAGAGATACTTCGTGCAGATTTTAAATCAGGAAATGACGTTGAAAAGTTAAGAAATCCCTTGTCCTTAATCTGTATCTCATCCGATTCATAAAAAATATTATCATATTCATTAGCCAATACTTCACCGTTCGCAGCCATTTTCATCTTCAAGGTAGTTTTTTGCTTTTCAAATGCAGGTTTGATCTTACGAGCTTTCATATTATCGAACGCAGGGCTTTTGTGCGAAAGATTAAAATCACCGAGAATTATAAGATGGTCTTTCTCGTAAATCGAATCAAGCATATAAAGTTGAATACATTCATTCTGCGGTAGTTTTTTTGTCGGAACAGTATGAATGGTGGCCATAAGAAAAGTGTCATTTATATTACATATAAAACGGGCAAGGAATGGTTCCCTGTCAATAGTTTGCTCCATTGATTTCTCCAGCCAGGGCTTTCCTAAAAGACGAACACGAGAGGTTTTCCATACAAAAGCATATCTTTCACAGCCATTGCCAACAGTAGGATCACTTATAGCATAATCCCATTTGCTTCCGGTTCGGTTCAAAGCATCTATTAATCGAGCTACTGCCTGCGGTCCAGGTGGACTTACAGATATTTCCTGAATTGCGAGAATGTCAAAGTCTTTTATTGTTTTTGCAATAAAAGTAATTTCGCTCTCGTCTTTTGATGCTCCAAAATTTGCAATGTTCCAGGTGGCAATGGAGCAAGATTGGGAAAAGGACAGAGAAGTAATAAAAATCAGTACTACGGTAATGCTTTTGAAATACATTCTATTAAATTCAAGATTCGTTCACTGAGTAATTTTTCTATGGTTTACCAGGAATATCCCATATTTATCAAAAATTTCAAATAATTGCACACTTTCAATGTAAATGTAGAATATTTTGACATTAAAGGAACTGACTAAAACTTGGTTATTTAATATAAAAATGTAGTTCTACTGTTTTTTTTATTAAATTTCCGACCTAAATAAATGAATCAAAACTTTATGTAAAAAAAAAATATAAAATATAAAAATAGCGTTTAGGCTATCCTGCTAACGAAATCGACCAAAATTTTTTAAGCAAAAACAGGAAAAAGCAAAACGCTCACGAAAAGGCGTGGGCGTTGCTTTACTGTTTTTGCAGGTTCTTGGTCGAACCTCGTTAGCGGTGAGTGACATAACCCACGCTGATTTTTTTTGTATAACCCCAAACATGACAAGACAAGAATAGAAAAGAAAAAGTGGAGATCAGAGACCACTCAAAAAAACGGGGCGACACAAAAGCCAAACGAGTAGAAAAAAATATTTTTTAAATGAAAAATTTATTCATTATTCTCATCGCTACTATATTAGTCTCTTGTGGAAAAAATCAAGAGGGAATAAAACTAATCCCTATAAAATCAGGCGATAAATGGGGGTACATTGACAAAGAAGGTAAATATATTATTAATGCTCAGTTTGAAGAAGGACATTTATTCAGAGATGGCCTTGCTTTAGTAAAATCAAACGATAAATTCGGTTACATTGGAGAAGATGGGAAATATGTCATTAATCCTGTTTATAAGGACGCAAGTAGTTTTTCAGAAGGCTTGGCTTGTGTGATTATGGAGAATGCAAAACCTCAATTTATTAATACAGAAGGAAAAATAATATTTACCGTAGATGCAGATATATGTGGTGGATTTTCAGAAGGGTTAGCACCTGTAAAAATAAAAGGTAAATGGGGATATATTGACAATACAGGAAAAATAAAAATTAATCCTGCGTATGAAAGTGCTAATGAGTTTAGCGAAGGTTTAGCAGCAGTAGAAAAAATTGATATTAAAACCAAAGAAAAAAAATGGGGATTTATTGATAGGGATGGCGGAATAAAAATTGACTTTCAGTTTAAAGCAGATACTATAAATTTTTCTTCTCCAAGCCATTTTTCAGAAGGATTAGCATTTGTAAGCAGCGATGGTAAAAAATGGGGATGTATAAATAAAGAAGGGAAATATGAAATAAATCCTCAATTTGAAGGTGGATTAAACTTAAACTATGAATTTACAAGACGAACCTATGAGTTTAAAAATGGTATCGCAGCAATTAAGCAGGGTGAAAATTGGGGATATATTGACAAGACAGGAAAATACATAATCAATCCGCAATTTATCTCAGCACAGGACTTTACAAGTGATGGAATAGCAGCAGTTCAAGGCTCCGATAAAAGATATGGCTTCATTGATAAGGAAGGGAAGTATATTATAAATCCACAATTTGACGATGTTAAACTTGGCTATGCAGGTGATTTTGCGGTCGTTGAATCATCGGATAAATATGGAATAATCAATGATAAAGGAACGTATTTGGTTAATCCCCAATTTGATGGTGTTTGGATATGTACCGGATGCTGGGTGGGCGATAAAAAAAGCGATTTCATTGATAATGAATCTTTAGCGAATCGTTTTTTTGAAAACTCAAACGAAGGGCAAATCAGAAATATTTCTTCAACTTCAACAGTAAAAGATATAATTGAAATGTATCCAAATGCTTCAACCGATGATTTAAAAATGTATTCTCTTGCAATTCAAAAACCAGATTTGACCATTGATGATAAATTAATGGTTATTTCAATTCAATATTATTTTTCAAATAGCGCATTCACCAATGTTCCTATTTATAAAACTGTTCAGAAATATAGTTATTGGAGTGGAGGTTATATTAACGACAAGGAATTTGATCATTACGATAAGCAATATAATAATGACGCAACAATATCTGCTGGATCTTTTAGTATGGGACTTTTGACAAGTGGGGATGGTAAATCCGCAAAACTTGCAGAGGTGTTTAAAAATATTGCCATTAAAAAATTAAAAATGCAATTAACAAATCATCCTGAAACAAATAACAATGATGAAAAAGGTTTGTTTGTTTTAAGAAATGGTAATTTATTGATGGAAATACAATATCATTCTGTTAAAAGCGATGATGGAAAAACAGTTACTCCGATTCTTTCAGTAACATATATAAACAAAAATTATAGCAATTCTTCATTCGATGAACAAGAAAAAACCTTTGTGGAATCTTTCATAGAAGAAAATAAAAAAAAGAAATCATAAATTAAATGAATACCATAAAAAAAGCAATTTTGTGTTTTCTTGTCCTTTCTTTCAACATGGTTAAAGCACAATATTTAACCATTGATGACATCACCAATATTCAACAGCACGATATGGAAAGGGTAAAAGGATTTTTTGCTCAAACAAATTGGGATTTTTATTCTTCTAAAGTGGATATTGAAAAATATATCGGCTATAAGTTAGAATATAATGAAGTTGGTTGGACGTATAATTATAACCAATATTCAGAAACCGCAAAAGGCTGGGCGTATCTTCTTCAAAAACCAGGGTATAAAAATATTTTTGTTTATAATACTACAAAAAATCATTTCAATGATATAGAAAAAGGTACAAAAAGCAGATATATTTTTGTTGAAACAATAGTCGGAAACAATGAATTAAAAAGTATTTACAAAAATGCTCAGGGACTTGAAATTTGGTTTATAACAAAAAAACCAACCGAGGAATATACTGAAGATGAAAATACGGGTTCTGTTTTTTATGCCTACGACAAAGCAGATAACTATTATTATACCATAGTTGTGCTAAACAAAAATGACTTAGACAAAAGAATTGATGAACTTAAAAAAGATGAGGAATATAATATACTTATTGAAAATGGAAATTCAAGTTTTGATTCAAATAAACTAAATGAAGCGATTGAATTTTACCAGCAAGCATCGTTAATTAAACCCAACGAAAATTACTCCGAAGAAAAAATATCTGCTATTAAAGAACTCATACTTAAAAATGAAAAATATAATTCTCTCATAAAGGTTGCAGATATAAATTTCAATGCAAAAAAGTTCATTGAAGCAAAAAAGACTTATGAAGATGCTCTATTGGTAAAATCAAATGAAAATTATCCTAAAACTAAAATTTCAGAAATTAATAAAATCACTTCGTTTTTGGAAGAAAGAAAAACAAAAGTCTATTCCTACAAAGAAATTAACAAATCAGAATTTGATAGCTATGAATCATATTTGATTAGTGAAACGAAAGCATTACTAAAAAACGAAACTGTGGACGCATCTGTAAATATGAAAATAATAATTACTACGGATGTAATGGGAATGGTTGTTATCAAAAGCGAAAATATTTCGGCAACCAATCAAACTTTTGTAGATAAAATAAATTCCATTGCTATTTCAAAAAAACCTAAAGCTGCATACCTTTTTGATTATCCGGTTTCGTCAAATGGGGAAATGAATATCAGTTTACAATTTGAAAATAAAGAAATAAAAGTGAAGAAATATAATGATGAACTGAAAATGTCTGATAGTTATTCGATTTATTCTTATGATGTTAAAGCGCTTATTTCAAATACACCGAACGGTTATTATAAAATTGGGATTCACAAAAAATCTATAAACAATAACGATTTTTCTAATCATAAAATAAATAATTATAGAACGTTTGGAGGAATGAGCAGCGCATTCCTGTCAGTTTTAATACCAGGTTTAGGGGATGTCGTTGTAACCGGAGGGAAAGGTAGTTTTATGGGTTCTTTGACTAAAAGGAAGGGTGGTTTTATGAATAAACCATTTGCTACAACTTTTACAGTTTATAGTTTAATCGGTGTGGGAGCATATTATAAAATGCTTTCCAATCAAGATTTTGATAAATACCTTTCTGCAACGAACCAAACGGAAATGGATCAGTATTATACAAGAGCCAACCAATATCATCATCGTGCGATAATTATTGCGGGTACTGGTGTATTGCTTTGGGCATCCGATATTATTTGGGTTGCAGTAAAAGGTCATCAAAACAAAAAAGAAACAAAGGATTTCAGAAGGCAATATTCATTCAATTATAATCCTCAATTTAATGCACTCTCTTTAGGATTTTCACAAAAATTTTAAAAAAATGAAAAAAATATTTTTACTTCTACACATTATACTCTTACTTTCCTCTTGTGAAAAAAAGGATGCAAATTGGAATTTGCAACGAAGTAATCCCGCAGATAATCAAGGTAGTAGTAATGGATCGGCTAAAACCCCAAGCATTAAGTTCAGTAAATATGAAGTATCGGCTGACAATAACAACGATCAACAAATCAATAAGGGCGAATCCATTAAATTAAAGATATATTTAAAAAACAATGGTGGTATTAAAGCAAACAAAGTGCGAGGAACTGTTTCCTGTTCCAATAGTAATATTTCAGCTCTTAGCCCCTCAACAGCCGTTTCTTATTATACATACTGTTCAAGCGGTTATGATTACATAGATGCAGGACAGGAAGGTTGCCCTGGTTCTTCAGGTTCTTACCTTAGCTTTAATGTTTCAAATGCCACACCGAATGGCACAATCATTACTTTTAATGTATCTATAACGGATGAAGCAAATAATACTTGGTCTGACAGCTTTACCATTACTGTTGTAGGAACTGGAGCATCAATCGAATTTAGTAAATATGATGTATCTACTGACAACAATAACGATCAACAAATCAATAAAGGCGAATCCATTAAATTAAAAGTATATCTTAAAAACAATGGTAGCAGCAAGGCAAACAAAGTGCGAGGAACTATCTCCTGCTCCAATAGTTACATTTCTGCTCTTAGTCCATCAACTGCCGTTTCTTATTATACGTATTGTTCAAGCGGTTACGATTACATAGATGCAGGACAGGAAGGTTGCCCTGGATCTTCAGGTTCTTACCTTAGCTTTAATGTTTCAAATACCACTCCGAATGGCACAATCATTACTTTTAATGTATCTATAACGGATGAAGCGAACAATACTTGGTCTGACAGCTTTACCATTACTGTTGTAGGAACAGGAGCATCAATCGGATTTAGTAAATATGATGTATCTGCTGACAACAATAACGATCAACAAATTAATAAGGGCGAATCCATTAAATTAAAAGTATATCTAAAAAACAATGGTAGCAGCAAGGCAAACAAAGTGCGAGGAACAATTTCATGTTCGAGCAGTTATATTTCAGCTCTTAGCCCTACATCAGCCGTTTCTTATTATACATACTGTTCAAGCGGTTATGATTACATAGATTCAGGACAGGAAGGCTGCCCTGGATCTTCAGGTTCTTACCTTAGCTTTAATGTTTCAAGTACAACACCCACAAATACTGTTATTACTTTCAATGTAGCTATAACTGATGAATCTAATAATACTTGGTCGGATAGTTTTACCATTACAGTGATACCGTAAAAAGAGTGAATAAACTTTTTTAAAATAAAAATTTTAAATGGCATTAAAATATCCAGCATTAATGATTTTTGTTGTCATTTTTTTTCCTAATAAATTATGTTTTGCACAGAAAGTTTATCAAGTTAAATATGAATCACAGGCAGATGTCAAAATATTTCCAGTTAAATATGAATCACAATGTGACTTGAAAGTTTTTTGGGTTAAGTACGAATCACAATCGAGCAAAGATGGATTATGGTTTCACGTAGAATACGAATCACAGGCAGACATTAATATATATTATGTAAAATATGAATCACAGGCAGACCTAAAGATTTTTTATGTTGATTATGAATCGAATGCTGGATGGAAAAACAAAGAGAAAATACAATTATTGAAACGTAAAGAAAAGAAGAAATGATTTGTATATTATTTTACTAACCGTTTAAACCCCAAATTATGAACTACAAAGTAGTGCCATTCGTGGCTCAAATCACTCAAAAGGACACGACCGCAACAGTGGCGGGACAACTTCAAACCTTAATCAATGAGCATTGCTCGCAAGGTTGGGAATATGTTCGTTTAGAAAATGTTGAAACACAAGTAGCACCGGACAATGGATGCTTCGGACTTGGGGCAAAACCCGGATTTAATACAATATTTAAAATGGTTGTTTTCAAAAAATGAAATTTATTTTACTCGGTATAGTTCGTTTATATTGGATAATTTTCCCAATTCATAAGAGACGACCTTGTGTGTTTGAGGAAAGTTGCTCAAACTATATTTATCGTGTGACAAATGAAAAAGGGTTTTTCTACGGACTATCCGCATTGAAAAAAAGATTTCATCAATGTAGACCTGGCTATATAATTTACAAGGACGAACAAAATAATTCTTTTGAATTATGCCTTAAAGACGGAAGCATTATTACAAATGAAAAAATTTCCCGAACATTGCTTCCACCTTTTAACTATCATTACACTATAAAAAAATGAAAAAATGGAAATAGAAGTTTGGCATATTTGGATTATCGTAGCGGTTCTGCTTTTCATTGTAGAGATTTTTACACCAACATTTCTAACGGCTTGCCTTGCTCTTGGGTGCGTTGCTGCTGGAATTGCATCATACTTTGACTACGGAATAAAAATTCAACTGCTTTCTTTTTCCATCGGGACACTCATCGGTTTTTTTGGTGTGCGACCTTTTATGCTTAAATATGCTCATAGAAACAGCGACAAAGTAAAAACTAATATAGACGCACTTGTGGGTAAAATGGGCAGAGTAACTGTAACAATAGACAGTTCTCAAAATCAAGGCAGAGTAGCAGTTGAAGGCGATGACTGGAGAGCAGAAACAGAAAACAACGAGATTATTAATGAAGGAGAAAGAGTTGAAGTATTAAAAATAGACAGCACAATTTTAATTGTTAAACCAATCACTAAAAAATAAAACTATGGGTATCACAATCATTTTAGGACTAATTGCAGTATTTGTAATTGTCTTCGCCCTAATGGGCTTCAAGATTATTCAACAAGCCGAAACAATGGTAATTGAACGACTGGGCAAATACAGCCGAACATTACCAGCGGGAATAAATATTATTTGGCCTATTATTGACAGACCAAGGTCAACACTATGGAGAGACGGTGTAGGAGGTAATCTTTCTTATAAGAGTACAATAGATTTGAGAGAAACCGTTTATGAATTTCCTAAACAAAATGTAATTACTAAGGACAATGTTGCTACCGAAATAAATGCCATCTTATATTTTCAAATCATAGACCCCGTTAAAGCGGTTTATGAAATTTCAAATTTGCCAGACGCAATTGAAAAACTCACACAGACAACATTGCGAAATGTAATTGGCGAAATGGATTTAGACCAATCTCTTACATCAAGAGATACAATAAACGGAAAACTTCGTACTGTCTTGGATGAAGCAACTCACAAATGGGGCGTGAAAGTAAGTAGAGTTGAATTACAAGACATTAATCCGCCTCAACATATAAGGGAGGCAATGGAAAAACAAATGCAAGCAGAACGCTCTAAGCGTGCTGCAATTCTTGAATCAGAAGGGAAGAAAGCATCGCAAGTATTAGAATCAGAAGGATTGAAAACAGCAGAAATAAATAAAGCCGATGGAGAAAAACAAGCAATAATATTAAGAGCAGAGGGAGAAGCACAAGCAAGAATAAGAACAGCACAAGGAGAGGCAGAAGCAATTCAAAAAATTACACAGGCGATTAGTTCAACAAAAAGCGACCCTATCAATTATCTTATAGCAGTCCGCTACATTGACAAATTGGGAGAAATGGTAAGCGGTAAAGACAACAAAGTAATTTATATGCCATACGAAGCGACTGGAATTTTAAGTTCAATCGGAGGAATTAAGGACTTGCTAAACACGACAAAGCAATAACAGACAAAAGATATTTACTTTAAAATATATTCTAAATTACCACTGAAAAAAATCATTTTATCGGATCGACTAATTTAAAGTGGCTTTAAAATTTATTTTACCATGTATATTTAAGAGTCCTTTATTTAAAGGGATTGTTTTCATTTTAAAATATATCTGTATGTGGTGACAATTGGTGAAAAATTGGGTTGTGGTTCTACTATAATTCCTGTGGGTAATTGTTTTTTAAGCCAAAAAAGATGAAAACAGAAGATTTATACCAAATCATATTAGAAATTGATGAAAACTGGTCAGTAACATCAATAAAGTTGGACACTTTACAAGAAGAAGTAAATGTGTTTATCAGGTATAATAAGGCCAAAGCAACCGATCCTGTGACACAAGAGCAATGCAGTATCTACGACCACCGGGAGGAACGAAGCTGGAGGCATTTAGACACCATGCAATATAAAACGTATATAAAATGCAGTATTCCCAGGGTAAAAAACAACCTGGGCAAAGTAAATACCATCCCGGTTCCCTGGGCAGATAAATTAAATAGGTTCAGCTACCTGATGGAAAAAAAAAATTATAGATCTGTTACAAGCAACTAAGAACCAAACTAAAACGGCCTTGCTACTGCGAATGAGCTTTATACAAGTAAACCGTGTACTTTATAACGCAGTAGAACGTGGGCTTGCCAGGCGAAAGAACATAGGAGAAGTCAGGCATATCTGCATGGATGAAAAATCATTTAAACACGGGCATGAATACGTTACGGTATTAAGCAGCCCCGACACAGGAGCCGTTCTTAATGTAAGTCATGGAAGAAAAATAGAATCGGCTAAAAAGGTCATCAATGACACTTTTACCCAAGAACAAAAGCAGCAGATACAAACAGCCAGTACAGATATGTTGCCTGCCTATATAAGGACTGTTAAAGAAGATCTGCCCGGAACCAAATTATGCCATGACAGGTTCCACTTAGTAAAATACCTGAATGAAGCGGTAGATATGGTAAGGCGTAAAGAAACCAAGACACAGGAAGAACTCAGGCACAGTAGGTATATATGGTTAAAGGACCAGGCAAACTTAACGGAGAAGCAACGGTTAAAGTTTGAAGCGATTAACAATGTCAACTATGAAACGGCAAGAGCCTGGCGTATAAAAGAAAACTTCAGGGATATCACATTTAATCAGTCCCCGCAGGAAGCCTTTATCCTGTTCACCCGCTGGTGCAGGGATGCCTTAAACAGTCAGATCCCCTTTATAATAAGAGTAGCAGAAATGTTTGACAGGCACATGGTAGGCATTGTCAATGCAATGGCTCTAAATAAGGGTAATGCAATGGCAGAACGGTTAAATGGAAAGATCCAGGAGATCAAAGTAAGTGCTAAAGGATATAGAACTTTTGAAAATTTTAGGGCAGCTATATTGTTTTATCACGGAAAGTTGTATCTTTACCCACAATAATTATAGTA
>MEPB01000068.1 GCA_001769385.1 Bacteroidetes bacterium RIFCSPLOWO2_12_FULL_35_15
CTTAACCGCAGCAGGAGGAACAACGTATTCCTGGAACACCGGTTCAACAAATAATCCAATCACAGTTACGCCAACAGTTACAACATCTTATACGGTAAGCGGAACAGATGCATCAGGCTGTACCAATACTGCAATTGCAACAGTTACTGTAAATCCGCTTCCGATAATTACAGTTAACTCTCCAACCATTTGTTCAGGAGGAACAGCCACCTTAACCGCAGCAGGAGGAACAACGTATTCCTGGAACACGGGTTCAACAAATAATCCGCTGAGCTTTACACCAACAGTTACAACATCTTATACAGTAACAGGCACAGATGCATCAGGTTGTATAAATACTGCTTTTGCGACTGTTACCGTTGATTCTTCACAAAGTGCTGCATTTAATTATTCGGGATCAACCTTCTGTCAGTCGGGAACAAATCCAACACCAACTATTACCGGAGCAGCAGGAGGAGCATTTACTTCTTCTCCAGCAGGATTGACAATCAATGCAAGTACAGGAACCATCACCTTAAGTTCAAGCACACTGGGCTCATATAATGTTACATATACAATAACAGGAACCTGTTCAGGTTTGGAAACAGCTACTGTTAATATCAGTATAGTACCTGTTGCAACATTCAGCTATGCAGGTCCTTATTGTCAGAGTGCTACCAATCCATCTCCTACATTTACAGGAGTAGGAAGTGCAGGGACCTTCAGTTCAACAGCAGGCTTGGTTTTTGTAAGTGCAAGTTCGGGAGAGATTGATCTTGCAGCAAGCACAGCAGGAACATACACTGTAACAAATACGATTGCAGCATCGGGTGGTTGTGCAGCTGCTATTGCAACAGCAACTATTACAATAAATCAGGCTCCGACAATTACAGTTAACTCTCCAACCATTTGTACCGGAGCAACAGCCACCTTAACCGCAGCAGGAGGAACAACGTATTCCTGGAACACCGGTTCAACAAATAATCCAATCACAGTTACGCCAACAGTTACAACATCTTATACGGTAAGCGGAACAGATGCATCAGGCTGTACCAATACTGCAATTGCAACAGTTACTGTAAATCCGCTTCCGATAATTACAGTTAACTCTCCAACCATTTGTTCAGGAGGAACAGCCACCTTAACCGCAGCAGGAGGAACAACGTATTCCTGGAACACGGGTTCAACAAATAATCCGCTGAGCTTTACACCAACAGTTACAACATCTTATACAGTAACAGGCACAGATGCATCAGGTTGTATAAATACTGCTTTTGCGACTGTTACCGTTGATTCTTCACAAAGTGCTGCATTTAATTATTCGGGATCAACCTTCTGTCAGTCGGGAACAAATCCAACACCAACTATTACCGGAGCAGCAGGAGGAGCATTTACTTCTTCTCCAGCAGGATTGACAATCAATGCAAGTACAGGAACCATCACCTTAAGTTCAAGCACACTGGGCTCATATAATGTTACATATACAATAACAGGAACCTGTTCAGGTTTGGAAACAGCTACTGTTAATATCAGTATAGTACCTGTTGCAACATTCAGCTATGCAGGTCCTTATTGTCAGAGTGCTACCAATCCATCTCCTACATTTACAGGAGTAGGAAGTGCAGGGACCTTCAGTTCAACAGCAGGCTTGGTTTTTGTAAGTGCAAGTTCGGGAGAGATTGATCTTGCAGCAAGCACAGCAGGAACATACACTGTAACAAATACGATTGCAGCATCGGGTGGTTGTGCAGCCGCTATTGCTAATGCAAGTATTAAGATAAATCCTTCACAGAATGCATTATTTAATTATTCAGGATCAACCTTCTGTCAGTCGGGAACAAATCCAACACCAACAATTATCGGAGCTCCAGGAGGTATATTTACTGCATCTCCTGCAGGATTAAGCATCAATGCAAGTACAGGAACAATTACATTAAGTTCCAGCTCACTAGGAACCTTTACTGTTACATATACAACCACAGGAGCTTGTTTAGGATCGACAACAGCTACTGTAACTATCAGTAATGCGCCTGTTGCAACATTTAGTTATGCAGGACCTTATTGTCAGAATGGGACTGATCCGTCTCCGATTTTCTCCAGTGGAGGGACGGCAGGAGTATTTAGTTCTACTCCAGGATTAGTTTTTGTTAATGCAAACAGTGGTGAAATTGACCTTTCTGCGAGTACAGCAGGAGCATATACTGTTACAAATACAATTGCAGCCATAGGAGGATGCCCAGCCTCTTCTTCAACTGACTTGGTTCAAATTATTGCAATTCCAATTCTTACAGTTACATCAGATTCAATTTGTCAAGGGCAAACAGCATCACTTTATGCAAGCGGAGCAAGTTCTTATCAATGGTCCACTGGGGATGTTACCCCTGGTATTTCAGTATCACCTTCAACTAACACTACATATTCAGTAACAGGAAGCAATTCAGGATGTATAAGCACAGCAATATGTAACGTCATTGTTAGTCCAGTGCCAATACCAATAGTAAGTGCTAATGTAACCATAACCTTTGGCAGCAGCACTCTTTTGTTCGTCAGTGGAGGAACAAATTATCTTTGGACACCTTCTGTTGGATTAAGTTGTACTAATTGTCCGAATCCTATTGCAAGTCCTCTTATTACAACAACCTATTGTGTAAAAGTCATTAACGGTGGAATTTGTAGAGATAGTGCATTTGTTACAGTTACAGTGAATGAAATAAAATGCGATGATATTTTTGTTCCTAATGCTTTTTCACCAAACGGAGACGATATGAATGAGTTGGAATGTATACTTGGAAGCTGTATTGCAAAGATGGAATTTGCCATCTTTGATCGTTGGGGAGAAAAAGTTTTCGAATCTACCGATCCTGCGAATTGCTGGGATGGAATGTATCGGGGGAAACCGATGAATACAGCAGGATTCGTGTACTATTTAAAAGCAACGTTGATTACAGGAGAAAAAATTTCGAAAAAAGGAAATATAAATTTAATAAGGTAAGAACAGAATTATTAAAAAACGAAAACAATGAAAACAAATATCGGTCTGATAATATCTTTTGTCCTATATTCATCATTTTGCATTTCTCAAGATATGCATTTTTCACAATTTTATATGTCGCCATTGACACTAAATCCTGGAATGGCGGGGGTTAATTATAATTTTGAAGCACTGATAAATTACAAGGACCAATGGAGAGCCATTGCAACACCTTATAAAACGCTTGCAACTTCAATAGATGCTCGTTTAAACAAGAAAAAAAATAAGGATAGTTATTGGGCAGGAGGGCTTAATTTTTTCAGCGACAAAGCCGGAAATGCAAACATTGGAACAACCCAGGCTAATCTTACAATAGCATATCATCTCAATGTGGCAAAATATCAAACATTAGGTATTGGTTTGCAAGGAGGATATGTTCAAAAAAGTATCGATTACGACTCACTTCAGTGGGCAAGTCAATATGAACCTAATATTGGTTATAATCCAAATATTCCTTCCGGAGAACCAACTATGTCTAATTTTTCATACTTCGATGTGGGAGAAGGAATTGTTTGGGCTTATGATAACTCGGCAGGCTTAATACATGTGGAAGATAATCATGACTTGAAGGCAAATCTTGGCATTTCTGTATTTCATGCATATCAGAAGAATTCATTTTATAAAACATCAAAAGAAAAATTATATCTAAAATATGTGCTTCATGGTACAGCTTTGATAAGTTTGCCAAACTATCATAATCTTGCAATCATTCCTGGATTAGTGTATTTCAGGCAAGGTCCGGCTCAAGAGATATTTGTTGGTTTAATGATACGTTACAAATTGCGGCAGGATAGCAAATACACCGGCATTAAAAAGGGAGCTGCAATTAGTTTAGGAGGATATTACAGGGTTAATGATGCCATTATTGCTTCGCTTTTACTCGAGTATTCCTCTTATTCAATAGGTATCAGTTACGATCTGAATGCATCAAAGCTAACAACTGCAAGTAATGGAAGAGGAGGCCTTGAACTCTCAATTAAATATACAATGTCAAATATTTTCAAGAAAACTATGGTGCAAAATTTTAAAAAATAGACATAGAAGATTAATATTTACTATACCCTAAAAGAAAAAATATAAACAAATTTTTTAAAAAACACATTAAAGGCTATTTGTAGGCTTTCAATATGTTTTTTGATTGTTTGTTTTGAGCGGGTTACTTTCCGATACAAAAAGTAAAAAATCAATTATATTAATGTTTTAGAGCGTTTGTTCCAACCTTTGGGTGAACAAGAATAAGGCAGTGTAAAGTTCATGCTTATCAATCGGTTTATTTTTTTCAAGTAAATGCAAACATTAATTCGTGATTCGCGAATCACGATTAATGTAGGAAGTACAAATCTTCCGTTTCCCTTTTTTTTTATTTTATTGGTTTGGATTATTTGTATTTTTTGTCAAGTATTGGTTTGGATTATTTACAATTGTACCTAATTATTGATTTGGTATTTTACAAATAAAAGAAAGAAATGTATCTAATTAGAACGATAGATAAGAGTTGTTAAAATGGCAATTAGCTGAGAAGTTAAAACCACTTATATTGCGTGGGGCACGTCAGGTTGGAAATTTTACAACTTGAGCTCCATCATGACCGGAAAAATTTGCCCCCAGAGATAATGCTATAAGAATATTGATTATGATTGTAGTACATCAATTTTGAAGTTGTACATCAATTTTGAGTATGGATCTGAATTTGCTGATCTTGATGGGGCTGAGTGAGTGCATTTTCCAGCTAGCCTCATTCTCTTTGAAATCAATGGTTTAGGCTTTTTATGCAGAGGGCAATTTTTTTCATAAATGTATGGTATTTCCTTGTTTTTGGGATTGTGAATTATTAACTTGATTTCACAACTTTATAATGCAATCAACGTCTTTTTTATTGCATCACGAAGTTTCTTGTCAACGTTTACCTGATCAATATAATTATTAAAATGAATAACGATTTAAGCAATTAATACCCATAATTGTACCAATGAACTGATAAGCTGAACATCTGTGCTTTTTTAGTTTTCAAACGCCTTGCTCATTCTATCTTGTTCCGATCTTGAGATACCAATGTCATTCGCTACACTTCGCCAATTACTAACTGAACTTTTAACTTGATCTATTATTGCTTTACCTTTTTGTTCATCAATACGAAAATATTTTGCAACACTTAATGCGAGTTCTAAATCAAGTGAATTATCATTTTCGGAAATATTTAGACTAAGTCCACTACCAAACTCATTTGGATTAATATCATAAGCAGGGGATAATCTCCATCCGTTATCTGTCAAAAGGAAACCGTGATTTCTTAAATGGTCGTCTGTATTTTTTACACAGATATGAAAAACTATTCTTCGCCAAAGCTCTTCCAGATCTGCGTTTACATCAGCACCATGTTTTATCAAAAAACCAGCTATCTCAAGATAACTTACCCCTGTGTCATGCCCAGCCCCATCCATGTAACCTAATAATGTCATTGCTGATGCAAAGTGAATCCTCTCCCCCTTTTCGTTTCTGTCAAAGCGTTTAGTAATGTAGGTATGATATTTATTATTGAATTGTTTTACATCACCTTCTGCAATATTTATTCCTGCTTTATAGGCAAGAATATTAACGACCATTTCCCATGCACCTATATCGTTTTCATCTTTAATACTTGGAAATTTTGCTATCCATAAATGACCATTTGGATCTGACGTACTTGCTTTAGGTCTTGCACCACCTAATGAAGAACCCGGAGCAATAAGTAAATTGATCCATCTCAAACTTTCTTCATCATCACTGTTATCTTCTTCAAATTTAATACTGGCTTGCTCTAATTCTCGCAAAGAAGCCCATGGTGGAGCGGCCATCTTTTTATCAGCATTTAAAAAATCTCCTTCTTCATTTAATTTAAAACGAAGTCCACCCATGCGATGACCATCAAACACTCCCAGTAAATAATCTGATTCAAGTAAATGTTTTGTATCACGTTTTTCTTTACGTGCTATAATAGCTTCTCTTCTGTCCATAAGCACTCGTCCCCAACGATCAGGACAGGAATCGAGAAAGGCGCCAAAATTCAATTTTTCATCTCGTGGAAAATACCGGCCTGCATATAATTGTAAATCGGGATCAAGCATATAGGTAAATTCCGATTGCAACCATTCCTTCTTATATTCAAAGGAAAAAACTTCTTTTCCCTTTGCCGGAATAGCAGAAAGAATTCCCATAAGAAAAGGAGCTTGAATTCCTTCCCAATCAGCGTATACTAATATTTCTTTTTTTTCTCTCATTTTGTTTTCTTTCTAGGAGCCCTTTCTTTGACTTCCAATTCGGCATCTTGTAATTTTCTTCCTAAAGCATCATCCGCGGCCACTTTTAGTAAATCTTTATCAAGGCCGAGCACAAATAGCACCTGGCAATATGTTCCCATGGCAACACTTGGCGAGCCTTTCTCTACATGCCAAAGTGTAGCTCGACTAATGTTTGCGCGCTCTGATACTTGTGCGGCTCCCAACTTCCTTCGTAATCGGGCAAGCTTAATGTTTTCGCCAAGTTCTTTTAAAACTTTAAGAGATGAAGGCATTAATAAAGGCTTTTTGGTATTCATAATGTTTACTATTGTATACAAATATAGGATATTTGTTTATAATAGTAAACATTATAGTGTATTTTATTTTCAATTTCTATATCAAACTAAGCAAGGATTGCTAACCAAATTGTCACAGAGTTAGGGTAATTATGGTGAATATTTGACACAAAGTTAGGGTAAATTAAAATCTTGTATTTCTTGAATCGAACAATATTATCCTTCAAATATTTTAATTTAAGGAATTATTAGTAGTCTGATTGCATTATAGTCGTAACATTTGGACCGACAAATACTCGAAATCAATTTTAAAGCTCAGCAAATTTTAAAAATCTGAATAAAAAAATTCTATTCAATATTATTTTAATTTAGTATATCCCAATGCAAGAGCAAGATCCGGATGATTGCCTGACCATATTTTTAATTGTTGCAATGTCTTAAACTCATTGCATACATGAGTAGTATCAAGCATCTTATACTCACCAATATTTTTTATTTCTTTCACTACTTCGTTAATAGAAACAAAATTACATACTGAAATTCATAAACATGGCGAAGAATTTTAGTAATTTTATAATATAAAAATCGATAAAGAAATTAAAATAGTATTACCTGAAATTACACTTAAAAAATAGCATGCAATTGCGCTCGGAAATTCTCGCGATTTTCTGTAAATTCCCGAGAATTCTCGTGTTTTTCCGAGAATTCTCGAGTCATAAATATGGCTAAACGCCTTTGTTATTGCGTATGGCCGAGAAATCCCGAGTTTATCCGAGTAAAGGCGAGAATTCTCGAGCGTTTCCTGTAAATCCCTTTTTCTTTTATTACTAAATTTACCTGTTTAATACACTATCTTCATATCATACTGGTATTAAGTGGATCCTGGTGCATTCATTGTTTTTATCATGTTTAATTTTCGATAATAATTAAGCCAATATCACTTCCGTTTTACTATATTTGAAAAAGTGTAAATTAATATCTTCACATGTCTGATATCGAACAAATAACTGATGCATTAATTGCGTTTCGTAATGAGCGTGATTGGGAACAATTTCACGATACAAAAAATTTAGCTACTGCAATTTCAATTGAAGCGGCTGAACTAAATGAGTTGTTTCTCTGGAAAACAATTAAAGAATCTGAAGAAGTTGATAAAGAAAGATTGAAGGAAGAGCTTGCTGATGTTTTTGCTTTTGCTTTTTTGCTTGCTGAAAGACATAAATTGGATGTAAAACAAATTGTTTTGGAGAAGATCAAAAAGAACGGAGAAAAATATCCTGTTGATAAAGCAAAAGGCACTGCAAAAAAATACAACGAATTATAAAGATTAGATATTTATGGTTCAACCAACTGTTAATTTTGTATACGAAATAGTAAAGGTTGGACATTTGGTTGGACATGATGTCCAACCCGAGATTACGAAAGTGAATAACCTGGACATAAATCTGGACATAGTGTCCAGATTTAGAAAGATAGAAATGAGAGCAAGAATAAACACTGTAGTGAAACTAGTTCGCATGGACACTCGCATGGACATTATGTCCATGCGGTAATAATAGATAATAATGCAGAGAAAGGACATTTATAAGGACATGGTGTCCTTATAATAAGGGGAAAAAGGCTTGAAAAAGCAGAGAAAGGACATAAGTAAGGACATGGTGTCCTTATTATTTATAAAAAAGATGATAAAATAAAGAGTAAGGACATTAATAAGGACATGATGTCCAGCCTGATTAAATTAATTATCGCGACATAAATCGCGATACAGTGTCTCGATAAGCATTGGGAATGAAATAAAAAAAGGTAATTAAGCAACATAGACATGAACCTAGACATGATGTCTATGTTACAAACAATAAGATTGTAAGTGTCACTAAACAAGGGTGAAGAGGATGTGTAACAGAAATTAGTATAGGATTAGCAAAAAACACAACGAGTTATGAGTTTGCCATTTGATTTATCGATTGAAGTTTCCGAACAATACGATTTCAACAAGGAATCTTTAGTTAAAATCGAACAAAATCCATGGGTAAAGAATCAATGGCCGTTGGTGTATTTTATACAAAACGAATCTGAGCGTTATGCGTATGTAGGTGAATCTACAAATGCATCAAGTAGGATTAAAAATCATCTTGCAAATCCAAAAAAATCAACTGTATTTAATAAGATTTCAATTATAGGTAGTGATAAATTTAATAAATCAGCAACTTTGGATATTGAATCTCATTTGATTCAATATATCACATCTGAAGGAACCTACAATCTACAAAATGGAAATTATGGTTTAGTTAATCACAACTACTATCAACAAGATTTATATAAGAATCTTTTTAAAGAAGTTTGGAATAAACTAATAGAGAAAAAGATTGTAAGTAAATCACTTGTCGAAATAGAAAATTCGGAAATTTTTAAATACTCCCCATACAAATCATTAAATGAAGATCAATATAAATCTGTTATTGAAATACTTGACGGGTTGTGCGAAAAAAAGGCAAATAGAATTTTTATTAAAGGAAGTGCAGGTACCGGAAAAACAATACTAGCAACCTATCTGATAAAATTATTAAATTCGGATATAGCAGATTCGGATTTCGAAGATTACAATGATGATGAGCTAAAAGAAATAAATTATATAAAAAAATTTCAAAATAAATATCCTAATGCAAAAATAGGATTAGTAATCGCAATGACATCTCTTAGAGAATCATTGCAGACTGTTTTCAAAAAAACACCTGGCTTAAAGTCTTCAATGATATTAAGCCCATCAGATACATTTAAACCTAAAGAAAAGTACGACCTGTTGATAGTAGATGAAGCACATCGTCTACGACAATATAAAAATATTGGTTGGCGAGGAGCGTTCAAAAAAAATAATAGAAAATTGGGCTTGGATGATTCTGGAAATGAATTAGACTGGATTATAGCTAATAGCAGGAATCAAATATTTTTCTACGATTCAGCCCAGTCTGTCAAACCCTCTGATATTGCAGGAAAGTGTTTTGATACATTGTTAGATGATAAAAATACATTAGAGTTGGAGCTTACATCTCAAATGCGAGTTTTAGGAGGGAATAACTATATCAAATTCGTAGATGAATTACTTCATGCAAAAAGAAAAATAGACAGTGAGTATTCTGTAAAAGATTACGAGCTCTTTGTCTTTGATTCTTTAAAAGATCTTTATTCCGAATTAGAGGTAAGGGAAAATACATATGGATTATGTAGATTAGTTGCTGGTTATTCATGGCCTTGGCTATCAGAAAAGAATAAAAGTGTAATTGATATTGAATTAGATGGATTACAATTTCAATGGAATCAAACGCAAAAGGATTGGGTTAATTCTGCAAATGCATTTAAAGAAATTGGATGTATTCACACCACTCAGGGATATGACTTAAATTACACAGGCGTTATTTTTGGTAAAGAAATTAATTATAACAAAACAACTAATAAAATTGAAGTTGACCCAAAAATGTATTTTGATAAATATGGTAGAATAGGGGCGAATGAGGAAGATTTGAAATCCTACATAATTAATATTTATAAAACAATAATGTATCGCGGGATTAAAGGAACCTTTATATATGTATGTAATAAAGATCTTCGGGAATATTTAAAACAACACATTTCAACCTATAAAAAAGAAATTCCATTCAGAGTATTGAAATTTGATGAAGTAAAACCATATGTAAATTCTGTCCCCTTAGTTGATATCTCTGCAGCAGCAGGTAGTTTTAGTGATTTGCAAATACATTCTGATCTCGAATGGATTGAGTTACCATTTAATATTGCTGTAAAAGAAGGTTACTTTGTATGCAAAGTTATTGGTGAATCAATGAATAAAAAAATTCCAAACGGTTCATATTGTTTATTTACCAAGTATGAAGGAGGAAGTAGGAATGGTAAAATTGTTTTAGTTGAAAGCACCAATATTCATGATTCAGAATTTGGTTCCTGTTACACGGTTAAAGAGTACCATAGTACAAAAAACATTGAAAGTGACAATTGGACTCATCAAACAATAACGCTTAAGCCATTATCATATAGTTCAGAATATAATGATATTGAAATTAAAGAGGATGAGTTAAATAGTCTGAAAGTTATTGGTGAATTTGTAAGGGTGTTTTAGAAGAATTATTTTAAACATTAATAGACTTTAATGACTTAAGGAATGACAGGGTGTTATGTTTATTTTGAAGATAAAGAAACTGAGGAGTGGTTTAAGTTAATGATAAATAGAATTTAGTGAACTTTTATGAAACGAGATTTTTATTCTGAAAACATTTCTACATTTCTAAATTCGTCCTCTCAGGAGATTTTAGGTGCACTCGCGGATAATAATGATTTTTCTTTGGAGCAAACCCAAAAGGATGCGTGGAATCAAGAAATTAGAATTTTGAAGGAAGTTTTAAAAAATTATAATGGTTCAATTTTCTTTGAATACTCAATTCCAAGAATGGGTAGAAGAATTGATGTTGTTCTACTAATTAGAAATGTAATTTTTATTTTAGAATTTAAAGTAGGTGAAAAAGAGTTCTTGCTTAGCGCACTTGACCAAGTTTCTGATTATGCACTTGACCTGAAAAACTTTCATAAAACAAGTCATCTACCTTTGATTGCCCCCATATTAATTGCAACACATGCAAAATCCATTTTACCAAATATTTCGTTGACTCATCATAATGACAATGTTTTATTTCCAATAAAGACGAATACTGAATTATTAGTAACTGTAATTGATAATGTACTTCAATTTGCAGATGGAGAGGACATAAATACTGTAGATTGGGCTGCAGGTAATTATTCACCAACTCCAACAATAATTGAGGCAGCGATGGCTTTATATAACGGCCATTCTGTATCTGAGATTTCAAGGAGCGATGCATCAGCCAAAAATTTAAGGGAAACAAGCAATGCCATTTCTAAAATTATTCGCAATGCAAAAGAAAATAATGAAAAAGCAATCTGTTTTGTCACAGGAGTACCAGGTGCAGGTAAAACATTGGTAGGCTTAAATGTTGCTGCAAAACATTTTAATAAGGCGGAACGGTCTTCAACTGTCTTTCTTTCTGGAAATGGACCATTGGTGTCTATTTTAAGAGAAGCTCTTACAAGAGATAAGGTAAAAAGAGAAAAACAAAAAGGGAACAAGGTTAGAAAGGGTGAGATTTTAAGTTCGGTTAAAGCAGTAATTCAGAATGTGCACCATTTTCGTGATGAATGCTTAAAAGATATTAATGAAGCACCTTTTGAGCACGTAACGATTTTTGATGAAGCTCAGCGAGCATGGAATTTAACTCAGACAGCTAATTTCATGCAACGCAAAAAAAATCATCCTAATTTTTCTCAATCAGAACCTAATTTTCTAATTTCTTGTTTAGACAGGCATAAAGATTGGGCTGTAATTATATGCCTTGTTGGAGGTGGACAAGAAATCAATACAGGTGAAGCTGGAATCAGCGAATGGATAGAATCCTTAAATCTTTCATTTCCAAAATGGCATATTTTTGTTTCAAATAAATTAACAGACAGTGAGTACGCAGCTGGAAATGCTTTACAGATTTTAGAAGAGCACAAACATGTTATTTTTAAAGAAGAGCTCCACCTTTCTGTTTCTTTGCGTTCCTTCCGTGCTGAACATCTTTCCCTTTTAATGAAAAATCTTCTTGACCTTAATTTAAAAGAAGCACAATTAAATTACCAACAAGTAAAAACAAAATATCCAATTGTAATTACTCGTGATTTGGAAAAAGCAAAAAAATGGTTAAAAGAAAAAGCAAGGGGTAGCGAGCGTTACGGCATTGTTGTTTCTTCTCAGGCTCAAAGATTAAAACCATTAGCAATTGATGTTAAATCACCAATGGAGCCAATTCATTGGTTTTTAGATGAAAAGAATGATGTTCGATCTTCTTTTTATTTAGAAGATGTTGCCACAGAATTTCATGTTCAAGGATTAGAATTAGATTGGGCATGTGTTACTTGGGATGCAGATTTTCGTTTCTCACAGAATGCTTGGCAGCATTTTTCTTTTGTGGGAACAAAATGGCATAACATTAAAAAAGAGGAACGTAAGATTTATTTAAAAAATGCATACAGAGTTCTTTTAACTAGAGCAAGGCAAGGGATGATAATTGTAGTTCCTTCTGGTGATATCGAAGATCATACTCGTAACCCTAATTATTATAATAGCACATTTGATTATTTAAAAGAAATAGGATTTGAAATTATTTAATTTTAACCATATGATTTACTTTGAATATATCTCTCTGAAAATTGATTTATATTTAATACTGTAAAAAGTCGAAGGTAATTTTTTTCACTTTGCAATATATATTACGTATCGTTCTCAAGAAAAGTCCTACCTGGGAAAAAGGATGCAAACGGGAGACGTTTAATTACTATTTTCCCTTTCAATCTTCAATTTTTCGTTATGAAATCAACTCGGGTTTAATTATATAATTTGAAATAAGTAATTATGTATATTTATGAAATTTTGATATTGAATAATTTAAATGGAAAGGGGCTAAGACAAAAGGACAATGTTTTTCTTCAATCTAATTCTCCTCCTTATAATATATTTTATAAAATTTTCTACCATCAGCATCTACACCTTGCTCAATTAATTCTTTATCGCCATGGATGTATATGTGGAAATTTTTGTCGAGTTTTAAAACGCTTTTAAACACGCGTTCTTGTTTTTTTACGGCTTGTGGAGATATTTCAAAACTATCTGCGACTTCAATTTCATGGCTTTCTCTAAAGGTTTCATCATAATTTCGGAATGATTTGATTATCCCTTTGTCCTGAAGTACCTCATCTTCAAACTCTTCTTTATCAAAATTTTCGTGGCCTTTAAAATATTGTACAGAGCGATTAAGCAAATCTATCTGATCCGCTTTGCTAACCTCAAACTCCTCCGACAACTGTTTTGTAACAAAGCTCTTAGTGATGTTTAAAAATTGATTTGTTTGATTAAATTCATTATTCAGTTGAGCTAATCCTAAAAACGTTTCTTTCCAGAATTGAGCTTCCTCACCACGATTTTGATTGTCAATTATTAAAACATCAAAGCCATCTTTTTTATTTGTATTAAATACAAGGCATCCTTTGTCAAATTTAGTTACATCAATACCTTCTTTGTATGTGATAGAAAATTTGCTTTTCACTTCATCGATTTCGAAAAATCCATTCTTGGTTTCTGTTTTAAAAATCCCGATGGCATCCATCGTTTTGTTTTCATTTAAACAACCCTCAAAATAACATACATACAATTCCCCCGATTTAATTTTTGGATGGTTGGAACTTTGGGCTAAATGATGGGCAATGTTAAGTGATGCTTCGTGAAAAGGTGTTTCTTCCGAAAACATTTCACGCATGTAATTATAAACTTCATTGAATTTTAAAGATGAAGCATGTGCGAATTTATATTTTTCGTAAACATTTATAAATTTAGTTAAGAAAAACGGTTTTAGCCTATCTGACAGTTCTGCATCAATAACTAAAGGTTCTTTTGATAATATTAATTCCTGTTCGGTTGAATTGGTTCCGATGTAGTGAACAGAAATTTGCTTCAAGGTTGCATTCGTGAAATCCATTAATTGATTTTGTATTTTATTATTTTAATAAATTTTTAAAATTTACCCCAGCAAAAAAGGCTTGTAATCCCTAATTTTACGGTCTGCTTGGTAATTGTTGATTTTTGCCTGATCAGGTAAAAATAGGCTTTTTTGGCGATTTTTGTTGCCCGAATATTGAAATACCTTTTGTATTTTTAAAAAAAATCCAAACACAACCGTTTCAAATTAATTTTATGAAATAGCCATGTTTGCTGGAAACACTAACAATTGATCAAAACAATTTTCGAACTGGCAGGGCAAACAGCCGGTGGCTGTTTGAGCCAGTAAGTGCGTTAGTATGGCAATTAAAAAACAAATTATTCACATATGAAATTCGAAAAAACGTTCACACTAGCAAATGAGCTCCAAATTAATCGCATCGGGTATGGAGCAATGAGAATTACAGGCAAAGGCATTTGGGGGCCACCTGAAAATAGGAGTGAAGCAAAAAAGGTATTAAGACGTGCCGTAGAACTTGGTGTAAACTTTATTGACACCGCTGATAGTTATGGTCCAAATGTATCTGAAGAGCTCATTGCAGAAGCGCTATACCCATATCCCAAGAACCTGGTGATAGGAACGAAGGGCGGTTTCAAAAGAAGCGGACCGAATCAATGGGAAATGGATTCAAGTCCTGCACACCTTGAAGAGGCTTTAAATGGAAGTCTCAAGAGATTAAAACTTAACTGCATTGATTTATACCAACTACATCGTATTGATCCCAACGTGCCTGCAGAAATAACTTTTGAATTTCTTCAAAAAGCTCAAAAGGCAGGGAAAATTAAACACATCGGCCTATCTGAAGTTAGTGTAGATGAGATCAAAATGGCTCAGAAATATTTTAAAGTTGTGAGTGTACAGAACAAATATTCAGTTGATTACCGTAATTGGGAATCGGTGTTAACGTTTTGCAATCATAACCACATTGCATTCATCCCCTGGAATCCTATCAATGCGGGCAATGTTAAGAAGATTGAACTGCTAAATAAAATTGCACAGCAACACAATGCAAATGCCCATCAAATTGCGCTGAGCTGGTTGTTGCATCATTCGAACAACATCCTGTTAATTCCTGGTACATCAAGTGTTGAACATTTGGAGGAGAACATGAAGTGTGGGGCGATCGCACTTACAGAGGCTGATATGAGAGAGCTGGATAAATTATAATTTTGTTAAACGGCTTGTATAGTATCATGTTACTATACAAGCCATATTACAAATCCTAATTATATTCGTTAAAAATCTTCAGTTCCAGCTTTTCATTCTTTAAAATATCTTCAATCTTTTTTAAATCTTGTTCTGTATTTCGAATGATTTTATTTTGACTGTCGCAATTAAAAACTTCAAAAGATATTTCAATGAGTTTGATCCCATTTAAAGGAAGTTCCGTTGCTCTGCGTTGGTCGTATATTTTTCGTTGTTCAGCTCTGCTCACACCACTTACTGTTTTAATGTTTTCTTTATCAAAAAAATCAGTTGCTTCGGTATGCTGCGCTTCTTTATATTCAATTACTAAATTTAAACTAGGATAGTAAGCATCAACAGGCAATTGGGTTCTTGATTTGCCATCTTTATGTAAATCTCCAACCAGAAAATGAAATCGTTTTTGGCGTTCGGCTTTTTGTTCTAAAATAGTATCGCATAAACCAATCACATAGAATTCATCGCTAAGCAGACGGGATTTTTCAGCTTCTAATTTCTTATCAGAAACCTGTTCTTGTTTGTATAATGTTGTTGGTTTTGCTGCATTTTTAGGAATAAAATACCAATATGTATTTTGCTCTTTCTGCTCGGTATGCACATATGGTATTGATTGCAATTGATTTGTCCGGCTCAATGCTCTTAAAACATCTCTGATTGGTTTTCCATTTTTTATGTCTTTATTAAAAATACCAGCTGCAATAAACTCCGGCATTAATTCTTTAGCAGGAATTATTGTAAAGCTTGGATTTTTTACAAAATACGCTTCAATTACACTGTTTATAGTATCTATTTCTTTGCTCATAAATTTTAATTATTTGAAATAATTTATCTTGCTAACCCGAGAAATGCGAATGTAGTGTTTTTTGGGGATCATGTATTGCTTATTTTGGAAACTACATGTTGTAATTTTAGTATTACTTTCCGATACAAAACCGTGAAAAAATATTCGTTAACAAATCATCACTCGATATCTCACCGGTGATAGTTCCCAAATAATGTAATGCCTGACGAATGTCCATGGCTAGAAAATCACCTGAAACATTATTATTCAATCCTTCCAACACCTTTAATAATGCTTCATTGGTATTTCGTAATGCTTCAACATGTCGAACATTGGTAACAATTGTTTCAGTCATATTTACGGTTTGCTTATCAAATAATGTAACCAGATGTTTTTTTAATTCATCAATTCCGATTCGCTCTTTGGCTGATATATAAAGCATTTCAGGGAAATCCGAAAAACATTGTCTGATATGGTCTATTGATTCTTTGTCGATTTTATTGGCTACCAAAACCAATTGCGAATTGTTTAAATGAGGCTTTAATTCTTCCACTGTTTTTTTTAATTCGGTGGCGCTTAATTTTAATACATCCACGAGATAAACAGCAATTGAAGATAATTTAATTTGTTCGTATGTTTTTATAACACCTTTACTTTCAATAATGTCAGACGTTTCACGTATTCCTGCTGTATCAATTATTCTGAAAAGAACACCATCAATGTTCAATTCATCTTCAATTACATCGCGTGTTGTTCCCGGTATTTCCGAAACAATGGCTCTGTCTTCTTCCAATAAAACATTTAACAAAGTAGATTTACCGGCATTCGGCTTTCCAACGATAGCGACAGGAATACCATTTTTTATTACATTTCCTACTTCAAAGGAATCGATCAAACGTTGAACAATCCGTTGAATGGAATTTACCAGATTTTTAAGATCAGTTCTGTCAGCAAATTCAACATCTTCTTCCGAAAAATCCAGCTCTAATTCTATCAATGAAGCAAAATCAATAAGGTTTTGTCGCAATAATTTTATTTTATCAGAAAACCCTCCGCGCATTTGTTGCATCGCTACCTGGTGCGATGTGGCAGAATTTGATGCGATCAGGTCGGCCACAGCTTCTGCTTGTGAAAGATCCAGTTTCCCATTTAAAAATGCACGCAAGGTAAATTCGCCTTGATTAGCCATCCGTGCACCCAGCTTAATAAACAGTTGTATGAGTTGCTGCTGAATAAATTTTGAACCATGACAGGATATTTCAACCGTATTTTCGGCAGTATAGGAATGAGGGCCTTTAAACAAACTTACCAATACCTCATCTATAATTACCGCTTCATCGTGAATAACTCCAAAATGTATGGTATGAGAAGCTTTATTTTCTAAGTTCTTTTTTTTTAGATTTTTAGTAGCAAAAACGCTTTCGCAGATGCTGATTGCTTTGTCACCGGATAACCGGATAACGCCAATAGCCCCAATTCCTTGCGGAGTAGCTAATGCCACGATAGTGTCGGAGTTTAATGTTGAGAAATTCAATTTGAAATGTTTATTCTTTATGTTTCAAGGACTAAAAGTACTAATTATAAATTTTATTCATCAAAATCAATTCTATTGGAACGTAAATTTTTATTTCCCACAACATTAAACTTTTAAACTTTTGGCTTTAAACTTTCAAAAAATTTGGCAAAACCAGCTTAAAATTTTACTTTAGCATCCTCAAAATTCGAAACAGGATAATTTCGTTTTGGAATTTTCAAACTATTAACTTTCTAACTAAAAAATATGAGCGTATTAGTAAATAAGCAATCGAGAATAATTGTACAAGGATTTACCGGTACAGAAGGCACTTTTCATGCTTCACAAATGATCGAATATGGAACCAATGTGGTTGGTGGTGTTACTCCCGGAAAAGGAGGAACAACGCATTTAGATCGTCCTGTTTTTAATACAGTAAAAGATGCTGTTGATAAAGCAGATGCTGATGTTTCTATCATTTTTGTTCCACCTGCATTTGCTGCAGATGCAATCATGGAAGCTGCTGAAGCAGGTATCAAAGTAATAGTTTGTATCACCGAAGGTATTCCTGTTAAGGATATGATCCTTGTAAAAGAATATTTAAAAGGAAGATCAAGCAGACTGATCGGACCAAATTGTCCGGGAATTATTTCTGCAGAGCAAGCTAAAGTAGGTATTATGCCTGGCTTTGTTTTCAAAAAAGGTAATGTAGGTATCGTTTCAAAATCAGGAACATTAACCTATGAAGCATCTGACCAGACTGTTAAAGCAGGCTTGGGAATTACTACTGCTATTGGTATTGGTGGCGACCCGATTATTGGAACAACAACCAAAGAAGCTATTGAGTTATTAATGAATGATAATGATACCCATGGTATTGTTATGATCGGTGAGATTGGCGGAAGCCTGGAAGCAGAAGCTGCCCGTTGGATCAAAGCGGATGGTAACCGCAAACCGGTTGTTGGATTTATTGCCGGAGAAACTGCACCAAAAGGTCGTACTATGGGACATGCCGGTGCAATTGTTGGTGGTGCAGAAGATACTGCTGAAGCTAAAAAGAAGATCATGCGCGAATGTGGGATCATTGTTGTTGATTCTCCTGCTGATATTGGAAAAGCGATTGCTGATGCGTTATCGAAAGAAGCAAGAAAAGCGAGTCCGCACCATCATGAAAACAGAGTTGATTAATTTTTTGAAAATGAAATAGAAATAATAAATGCCCTGATAATTTTTATCAGGGCATTTTTATATTTTTTAAAATCAGTCTTATCTGAAATAATATGAAAGTTGGAGGGAAAAATTACAGAACCATTTGGCTGAAAGAAGAGGATCCAAGGGTAATTTGTATCATCGATCAACGTCATCTGCCACATAAATTTTTAATTGAAGAATTGCATACTACAAACGAAGTTGCAGTTGCAATAAGAGAAATGCACATTCGTGGTGCCGGACTTATTGGTGCTACTGCTGCTTACGGAATGTATCTGGCAACGATAGAAGCAAGAGAAAAAAAATCCTTCAGTGATCATTTACAAAATTCTGCTCAACTTTTAAAATCAACTCGTCCCACAGCAGTTAATCTCGAATGGGCCGTAAATAGAATGTTAGATGCTATATCAAATGTTCAATCTGTTGATGAAAAAATAATTTGCGCTAAAAAAGCCGCCATCGCCATTGCAGATGAAGATGCTGATCATTGTATGAATATTGGCTTACATGGTGTCAGCATCATTGAAGAAATTAGCAAACAGAAACAGGACGAAACTGTAAATATCCTGACACATTGCAATGCCGGTTGGTTAGCATTTGTTGATCACGGATCGGCTACAGCTCCGATTTATGAAGCATTTGCAAGAGGAATAAAAATTCATGTCTGGGTGGATGAAACCCGTCCACGTAATCAGGGAGCAAGTTTAACAGCTTGGGAACTACTAAATCAGGGGGTGCCGCATACAATAATTACTGATAATACGGGCGGACATTTAATGCAGCATGGAATGGTGGATATGGTAATTACCGGTGCCGACAGAGTAACAAGAGTAGGGGATGTAGCAAATAAAATTGGAACTTATTTAAAAGCATTGGCAGCAAAGGATAATCACATCCCTTTTTATGTTGCTTTGCCTTCTTCAACTTTTGATTGGAAAATCTCTGACGGGATAAAAGAAATACAAATAGAAGAACGGAATTCCGATGAAGTAAAATACATATCCGGCCTGTGTGACGGTGAAATAAAAAAAATATTGATCACTCCTGAAAATAGTAATGCAGCAAATTATGGTTTCGATGTAACACCTGCAAGGCTAGTCACAGGTTTGATTACAGAGAGAGGTGTATGTAATGCAACTGAAAAAGGAATAGTAGATTTATTTCCTGAACAAAAATAATATGGGCGAAACGGGTGTTATAAAATTTAATTGTAATTGGATCAAGGAAGGCCCACTGGATAATGAAGTGATCGCTGATTTAAATAACTGGCGTGATAAACTTTATAAATTAGGCTTCATTGGGGTGTATGAAAATAGGATCGGGTATGGCAACATCAGCAAAAGATACAATAAAGATCAATTTATCATTTCAGGGACAGCAACAGGAAAATACAAAAAGCTCAGTGCAGAACATTATACCAGAGTTACTGATTATAATCTGGATAAAAACTCAGTAACTGCAAAAGGACCAATAATAGCTTCTTCCGAATCTCTGACACATGCTCTGATCTATGAATGTGATAAAAATTGCAATGCCGTAATTCATATTCATTATCTGGAATTATGGAATAAAATGATGAATAAAGTTCCTACAACTGAAAAATCTGTTGAGTACGGAACACCGGCAATGGCAAAGGAAGTGAAACGATTATTCGTTGAGACAGATCTTTCTGAACAAAAAATACTTGTTATGGCAGGACATGAGGAAGGAATTATTTCTTTCGGAAAAGATCTGGAAGAAGCAGGATCAATTTTAATGGAAGCATTGAGGAAATATAAGTAATTGAGAAATAAGATGGTGTTTGAATTTTATTGAAATTTTTTTTAATGTCATTTCTCTCTATGGTAGAAATGAACAAAGTATGATAATTAATTTAGCCTTAATTCTAAAATAAAATTTTAATGGAAACAAATCCTGACCAAACCTTACAAGCAGAAATTAATAGTATAGCAGAATTTACCCCTTCCATAAAAGAGTTTGTGAAAGAGCTTTCAGTAAATAAAACGGGGAGAGAAATTGCAAGACTCCATAAACTTATTTCTCATTTAGCAAAACACTTGCAAAATTCAAAAGAAATAAGTGATATAGAATATTTACGATCTGATGAAGGGAAAAAAATTATCGAACAGATTCTTGAAATTGGAACAAAAGAAGAACAACCGGAGAAATTACTTTTATTATCCATCTATCTGACTAATTTTTGTGATAAACAATTTATTGCTGATAAGAATAAACAAGAAGTTTTGCAGGCCCTGGCTCAAATTACTCCTGCTCAAGCCGAAATGTTGCGTGATGTAACGGAGTGGTTGGTATTAGCTTCCGGAAGAGATATTGTAAAACAAAGCACAGATCATAAATCTGAAAATATAGACCAGCCTTACGAGGGATACATTATGGAATCATTAATAGCGATTCTTATCCGAACAACAATTGAAAATACTACACCCCATATTGATGCATTACTAAAAATGAATGTGTTTGTTATTGCTAATAATGGTGAACCCATCCAGCACTTCGGACAAAGCGGTAGAGGCTATAAACCAAGCAAATTAGGTTTGCAATTATTAGAATATTTAGGTCTTCCCTTAACTAAAATGCCGGAAAAAAAAGATTTCAGGAAATAATTCGATGTCAGTTCGAGTGTTTTTCTTTTTAGAAAAATGTATCGAGAACAGATGACTTAGCTCTTTCGAAGATTTCACCATCTTGGCGAGATGGCATTAATTACTTTCATTTCGAACGGAACAGAGTGAAGAGAGAAATCTGCTTGTAGAGAGGGGAGTCGAAGGGGCGAAATTGACAAATACAAACTGTCATTTCGAACGCAATACAATGAAGAGAGAAATCTGCTTTCCGAGATGAGATTCTTCATTTCATTCAGAATGACATTTTTTGGAAAGTGATTTCGAACGCAAAGAAATGAAGAGAGAAATCTGCTTTCCGAGATGAGATTCTTCATTTCATTCAGAATGACATTTTTTGGAAAGTCATTTCGAACGCAATACAATGAAGAGAGAAATCTGCTTTCCGAGATGAGATTCTTCATTTCATTCAGAATGACATTTAGGAAAGTCATTTCGAACGCAATGCAATGAAGAGAGAAATCTGCTTGTCGAGATGAGGTTCTTCATTTCATTCAGAATGACATTTTTTGGAAAGTGATTTCGAACGCAATGCAATGAAGAGAAAAATCTTCGTTCTGAGATGAGATTCTTCATTTCATTCAGAATGACATTTTTAGGAACTGTCATTTCGAACGCAATGCAATGATATGAGAAATCTGCTTGTCAAGATTGTATTAGTATAGATTAGTCTCCAACTAAAAAAAATCCGATAGTTTTTTACTATCGGATTTTTTTAATTAAAGTTTAAAATCTTAAGGCTTCACAAATTTCTTCACGATCTCCCCTTTTTCTGATTGTATTTTAACAAAGTACAAACCATGAAAACCTTCAGGTAAAGAAATGTTAATGCTTTGAGTGGAGGCATTTACATTTATATCGCTAATAATAGTCTGACCTAATATACTTGTAACAGTGATAGTTGTATTAACTATTTCGTTATAATTAAAATTGATGGTATTACCCAGTTGGTTTTGTAATACCTGAACCTGATTATCAAGAGCAGAGTTAGTTGAACTGATCATTGATTTACAGTTTCCTGATTTAGAAAAATGTAAAGCAAATCTATCCCTTGCATCTGATGGTGTTGCAAAAAAAGCATAGTTGGTTGTACTATTCAAATCAATAAATTGCTGCGCAACTTTATCTTCTAATGATACACAGGAATAATCTGTATTAATAGTTGAAACACCGGTAGCATTTATTTGAAATTTACCTGCCATACCAACATGAACATTAACAGGTAATGTATATTCATCATGGCTATTAGTAAATGTACAAATAGTCAATGGGAATGTTGCTTCAGCATTGGTAGTTATGCTAGGTGCTAATTTGTTTCTGCTTTTTCTGAAAGGGTGATCTTTGGGATCCCAGCCATCATTAGCATCAGCTGCACAAGCCACTTTTAAAGTATGCGACATTGTATTGTTTTGGTCAGTACCGGAGATTGTTAAATTTAAAAATGGATTTGTGTTAGCAACACTTCTTATACCTGTTGTTAGATCAGCAACTTTAGCTGATTCCGGAACCGTAACACTTGCACCGGCACCTTGCGCGTATGCCCAGAATCCTTGTCCTGAACCAATTACATCTGCTCCTGAAAGTGGCACCCATGCTTGAGAAATATGATCATAAACATCTATATATTGTAAACAATTTGTTAGGGTCATACTTCCTACTGTAACAGGAGAGGCAAATGGATTACCGGCAATATTTTCTCCATCATAGTAAAGTGAAGGATCTCCTGCACCATAAGGTCCGCTGGAATTGTTAGTATAGCTTAAGTTTATTGTCTGATCCCCATAAGTTAGAGGCCCTGTTACGGTTGTTGTGCATGGAGTAAAAGCGGAAAGGGTACTATCATCTGCAAAGTAAACCAGGAATCCTTGGCCGGATGTTAATGCTGTGCCACTGTTGACTGCTGCATAGTCTGCAATAGTTTCATCATATTGCATGATGGTACCATATTGACCCGGAGGGTTAGTATTATAATCAAAGTAAAGTGTTGCATCCCAATCGGACATAAATGCTCCTGAAACAGGAGATGTTATTTCAGCTGAAGTTGGAGCACGGGCAGAAATATATCTTTCTACCTTGAAATTCCCGCTGAGTGTACCTGTCACCGGAGCCAAACATGCTGTTTTTGTAATATCAGATTTTAATGTAAATGTTCCGGAATTACCAAGATCACCCGCATTTACAGTTAAAACATCGGTAAGGGTAATACTTCCACTGTTGGTAGTATTGGCATTGATCTCTAAATTTGCTATAGTTCCTGTACCGGAAATTGTTTTTCCAACACCATTCATTTGAAGTGTGAAAGTGGTACTCGTTAAATTTGTATTTAAGGTTAAATCACCTGAATTGCCTAATACTCCGGCACCAGCACCGGTAATATCACCTGTTGCAGCTATGTTTATTCCACCGGAACCAATATTTGTTGTAAAGGCAGAGGCCCAGGTAGCAACACCCCCAGTATTGACAGACAAGGATTTAGCGGCACCTGGATTCGCATCCATTGTAACGGTAAAACTATTTTCGATAATTACATCATCTAAATTAGTTGGAGTACAACCAACACTTGGTCCACCTGTAGTTTCCGACCATAATGTTGGTGTGGTCCAGTTTCCTGTTGCAATGGAGTAAAGCGATCCGGTAGTAGAACATGCTTTTTCTCCAATTTGTAAATCAATAGTACTGGGAGTAGCAGGAATAGTAACAGAGGTTGCTTGGGTAGCATTTGCACCTTGTGTACCAACGGTGGGTAATGACCAGGCTGCCCCATTGTATATCCTGATGGCGCATGCACTCGTTAATAATCCGGCATCTTTATCAGTATTAACAAAGTTAGCCGTAACGTTATAATTGGTATAAACGATCGCTGAATTTGTGATGGTCCAATAACGATTTACTGTTGCTGAAGCTAAGAACCCGGAAGTTGCAATTGCTGCATGATCACCTATTGTAGTGGATGCTGTTAAATTACCTGCACTTGATACAGTTGCAAATGTAAGATCTAATGGTGTATAATCAGTTCCGGAGCCAAGTTCAAATGTCCTTGAAACATTAGAGCCTGTTGCAACATTTTTACGTAAATTTCCAACAACATGTCCGCTGGTTCTTGAAACTGTTCCTACAGCAGGAATAATAACATTATTAGCAGCGGTAATAATATTTCCTGCCGTAAATGTAAGCGTTGAATTTATGGTAATATCACCATTGATAGTAAGAGAAGTATTATTTATGGTAACATTGGTAAATGTAGTTGCATCACCTGTCATAATCTGAGCCACACCATTAAATAAAACAGTATTGGTTGCTCCCGGTGTTACAGTCATTGTTCCACGTGTAAAATCACCTGCAATACCAACTGTTGCCGCTGCTTGTAATGTTTTGGTACCTGCACCGGAAAAAGTCAGATTATTATAATTTACACCACGCACTGTTTGAGCGCTACCACCGTTGTAATCAACCGTTCCTGTTCCATAGGTGAAAGTTCCTGTATTGGAATAAGCGCCGGCAATATTAAAAATCCCAGAAGAAAAGGTAAGTCCTCCTGCGCCTGTGCAGTTGCCGGTTAAATTAAGTGTATAAATAGACATATCTATGCTGGCAGGAGTTGTTAATGTTAAATTGCCTGAAACATTGATATCCCCATCAGCACTTTTTGAACCTGAAAACGTTTGAACAGAAAGGTTTCCATAGTCAGGAACCGAAGAAACTGTTTGTGCATTATTTCCATAATAGATAACTGTACTATTACTGGCAAGAGAAATATTTGCATTTGTAAAGAGGGTTGGAAATGCAACATTGGTTGCAGAAGAATTAGCACCAACATAAAGAGATGCTCCTGCTGCTAATGTTAAGCTCCCGGTAGCATTACCCGTAATCTGGTAGGTACTGGTGAATAAATTTCCGGCACTAACTGTTAAATTTCCGTTTACAGTTATGGCTCCGCCAATTGTTTTATTACTACTATTACAAGTCAAATTCTGATAAGTAGTAGGTTTTACAATTTGAACAGCTCCATTATAATTTACTGTATTGCCAGCAGCAGTTGCATCTAATGTTGGACTTATAGGAGAACCTGAAAAATTCAAAGTGGCACCTATGCCTTGAGTAAGTGTACTTGCAATACTGCTTGATAAGGTAGAAGTAACTGTAAGTGTACCATTATTTGTTGTATTAGCACTGATATCTAGTTTTGCTAAAGTCCCGGTTCCACTAATTATTTGGCCTGCTGTTGTAACCGTTTTAATAGTAATAGAAGTACTTGTAAGAACTTTATCAAGAGTAAGACCTCCGGCAGTGTTAATAATTCCGTTAGCTGTACCTGTAATATCACCTGTAGCCTCAATCTTTATTCCACCCGATCCAATATTTGTAGTTAAAGCGGAGGCCCATGTTGCCACACCTCCTGTGTTAATAGTTAATGATTTGGCAGAACCGGAGTTACCATCCATCGTTACTGTAAAGTTGTTTTCAATAGTCACGCTATCTGAACTGGTTGGAAAACACGCACAACTTACACCACCTGATGTATAGGACCATGTGCCTGATGTGGACCAGTTTCCTGTAGCAATAGAGTAGAGTGAGCCTGTTGGAGAGACAGTGTTTTCTCCAATCTGTAACTCAATAGTATTAGGAGTTACCGGAATAGTAACTGATGTTGCTTGAGTTGCGTTCGCGCCTTGAGTACCAACATTTGGGGATGACCAGACTGCTCCATTGTATAGTTTTATAATACAGGAACCTGTATTTAATCCAACATCTTTATCCGAATTTACAAAGTTACAGGTAGCACTATAATTTGTGTAAACTATGGAAGTGTTTGTGATTGTCCAATAACGATTAACAGTGGAAGAAGCCGTAAAACCGGAGGATGCAATTTGTGGATGGTCACCGGATGTAGTTGAAGCAGTTAGGTTACCTGCAGAGGTTACAGATGCGAAAATATTATCTAATGGAGTATAATCACTTCCTGTTCCAATTTCAAAGGTTCTTGAAACATTAGATCCTATAGCCACATTTTTACTAAGATTGCCCTCTACATGTCCACTGGTCCTTGAAACTATTCCAGCTGCAGAAATAATAACACTGTTTGCACCGGTAATAATATTTCCTGTTGTAAACGTAAGGGTTGAATTAATAGTAATATTACTACTGATGGTAAGAGAAGCATTGTTAATGGTAATATTGGTAAAAGAAGTGGCATTACCTGTCATGTTTTGAGCTACACCATTAAATAATACAGTATTTGAAGCTCCTGGTGTAACTGTCATCGCACCACGAATAAAATCCCCGGAAATACCAATTGTACTTGCAGCAGCTAATGTTTTTGCTCCGGCACCTGAAAAAGTTAAATTATAATAATTCACCCCACGTATTGTTTGAGCTCCTCCACCATTAAAATTAACAGTTCCCGTGCCGGCCGTAAAAGAGCCTGTATTGGTGAAATTACCTCCAAGATTAAAAGTCCCGGAACTAAAAGAAAGTCCTCCTGAGCCAAGATAGTTACCGGTTATACTAAGTGTATTCAATGACATATCTATGGTCGAAGGACTGTAAACATATAAATTACCGGCAATATTCAAATTCCCATCAGCAATTTTGGAACCTGCATAAGTTTGGATTTTTACGCTACCGTAAGTAGGAATAGATGAAATTGTTTGAGCATTATTGCCGTCATAAGAAACTGTACTAGTGCTTGCTAAGGAAATATTGGCGTTAATAAAATTGGTCGGGAAAGCAATATCGGTAGCTGAAGTAGAATTACCGATAGTAAGAAATGTCCCTGCTGCCATAGAAAAAATACCGGTTGCATTTCCCGTAATTTGATAAGTAGAAGTGTAAAGTGTTCCTGCATTAATAGTCAAATTTCCGTTAACGGTTATAGCCCCGCCTAATGTTTTTGTAGAACTTCCGGAAATAGTTAAATTCTGATAGGTTGCTGATTTTACTGTTTGAGCTGCACCACTATAATTAACTGTATTTGAGGCAGCGCTGGCATCAAGTGTAAGGCTTATCGCTGTTCCTTTATAATTTAATGTTGCACCAACTCCTTGACTTAAGGAGCTTCCTGTGCTGGTTGAAAGTAAAGTTGTAACGGTAAGGTTTCCATTATTGGTGCTAGTAGCGCTGATATCTAATCTTGCTAAGGAGCCTGTTCCGCTAATAATTTGACCCGGGGTGGTTATTGTTTTTAATTTAACCAATGTGCTCGTTAATGTTGTATTAAGTACAATACCGCCTTGAGTGGTCAATATTCCGGCAAAGGCTCCGGTAATATCACCACCTGGGTTTATTGTTATACCACCCACACCTGCATTTGTAGTATATGCAGCAGCCCAGTTAGCTGTTCCGTTAATAGTTAACGAATTGCAAGCACCTGCGTTACCATTCATAGTTACAGTTGTTCCAACGCAAATAACTACGTCATCTCCCGTTCCGGGGGACGTTAGAGATGCAGCGCCACCGCATGCAACAGTGGACCATGTAGATGGGGTTGTCCAGCCTGCACTGGCTATCGAATAATAGGTAGTAGAATAACCTAATATGGAGGTTAATAGAAAAATAAAAATCAGCGTCTTGGAAAGATATGTTTTTTTCATTTTTAAAATTTTAATATTGAGCTTAATTAAGTTTATGTTTACAAAAAGATAAATAATATACGCTAAGGTAAAGAAAAAGTTCTTAAAAAGGAGGGTGTTTTTCTTTTTTTTTTACACATGTAAGTTATCAAAGGGATTTGTAATTAAATTGATCAGTAATTGTCAAGGCGAAATGACAAAACAATTGTCATCGAACGGAAAGAAGAGAAGATAGAAATCTGCTTATCAAGGTGAGATTCTTCATTTCATTCAGAATTACATTTAGGTACTGTCATTTCGAACGGAACGAAGAGAAGATAGAAATCTGCTTATCAAGGTGAGATTCTTCATTTCATTCAGAATGACAAGATACTGTCATTTCGAACGGAACGAAGAGAAGAGAGAAATCTGTTTATCAAGGTGAGATTCTTCATTTCATTCAGAATGACATCAAGGTACTGTCATTTCGGACGGAACGAAGAGAAGAAAGAAATCTGTTTATCAAGATGAGATTCTTCATTTCATTCAGAATGACATTTAGGAACTGTCATTTCGAACGGAACGAAGAGAAGAGAGAAATCTGCTTATCAAGGTGAGATTCTTCATTTCATTCAGAATGACATTTAGGAAAGTCATTTCGAACGGAACGAAGAGAAAAGAGAAATCTGTTTGTCAAAGATGAGATTTCTTCTATTCTCAGAAATGACAAATACAAAGTGTCATTTCGAACGTAATGCAATGAAGAGAGAAATCTCATTTTGCGAAGATGAGATTTCTCTTGGAATTTATTCGGCTCCGCTCAGGATGTCATATCGAACGAAAAGAAATGAAGAGAGAAATCTGCTTGTCAATGATGAGATAATTAGCTCTCATCGAAATAATTTCTAACTGCTATTAGCTTAAAGTATTAAAAAACTTCTAAATTTGTGTTTTATGGATAAAAATCACATTAAAAATTCAGGAACTGCTATTGTCGATATTGAAGATTTAAAATCAATTCTTCGTATTGCCTCTAAAAATTGGTACATCGTTATTGGATTAGTATTAATTTCTTTTTCGGCCTCTTATTTATATACCTACAAACTCATAAATGTATTTGCTGCTCAAACGCAACTGATCTTAGAAACGAACGATCAGGTAAATGAACAAAGTATCATTGGAGAAAATTTTGGTTCCTATTATAACTGGTGGAATAAATCAAGCATTGATAATACCACAGAAATGCGGGTAATTCAATCCTACGATTTAATTAACAATGCCGTTAATCGCATGAAATTGGATGTTTCGTATTATATCATAGGCCGCGTAAAAACTACCGAGGGCTATGACGACATGCCTTTTGAAATTAATGTGCTGGCAACAAATTCCAGGTTTTATGAGCAGGAAATTGCTTTTAAAGTAATAGATGAACACAAGTATCGGTTGCAGATAAATTTGAATGGCGAAGAAATAACGAAAGAAGGTTTTTTTGATAAAGAATTTATTGATTCGGATATAAAGTTATTTATAAAAAATAAAACAATTTTACCTGATAATGTTTCTTCGGTTTCAGCTACGGATTATAAAATAATAATCCATGATATTCCAAATTTGGTTTATCGGTTTCAGGCAGCCCTTTCTGTTGAAAATCCTGACAATACGAATATTTTGCAACTGAAATTGGAAGATGTAATTCCGGAGAGGGCACAAGCATTTTTAGATACTTTGACAAAAGTGTATATCGAAAACAGTGTAAAAACCAGGTTGGAAGTAAATGCAAATACGTTGAATTATATTGAAAAACAAATGGCCGAAGTTACCGAAGTGCTTACCAGTATTGAGGATACCATGCAGCAATACAAAGAAAATAAAGGTATTTTGGACTTAAATAAGGAGCAAGAAGATTATTTTAGAAAAATGAGCGACTATGATGCACAACGATCAAAATTGAGGATAGAGTTGGGAGCTTTAAATTCATTGGAAAAATACATTATTGAAGATAAAGATCCTCAGTTTTTACCTCCCGATGTATATGTAGTGAGTGACGATGCTTTTTTAAAACAAAGCACCACCGAATTATATTCTTTACAAATTAAAGTTAATGAAAAACTGAATGGCTCCACCGCAGCAAACTTTGGAATAAAGGAAGCGCAGCAAAGCATTGAAAAATTGAAACGTAATTTATTGATTTACATAAGCAACAGTAAGAAGGCAATTGGTGAAAACATACAAGATGTTGAAAAACAAATTAATTTTTATATTTCAAATATCAAGACCATTCCAAAGAAACAGCGCGACATGCTGAGCATTGAACGAAACTTTGATGTGAACCAGAAAATGTATTTGTTTTTATTGGAGAAAAAATCCAATACCATTATAGGCCGTGCCGGTATTTTGCCCGAAACAAAAGTGATTGAAACAGCACGTAACATTGGTGTTATCAGACCCGATAAAAAGAAGATCCGTTTTTCATTTCTGGCAAGCGGCTTGATTTTATCATTAATTATAGTCTTTATTCGGACTACTTTCTTTACGAATATTGAGAGTATCGATGAGTTAAAAAAGAAAACCTCATTTCCTATTCTTGGCGAAATTATATTCTCTCCTTCGGTTGCTAATTGGGCCATTGCGGTTGAAAAAGAAAGTAAATCGCCTATTGCCGAATCGTTTCGCACGATACGTACCAATTTGCAATACATGGCGCTTGGAGATGGTTCAAAAGTAGTGGTGGTCACCAGTAATAACCCGGGCGAGGGAAAAACATTTACCTCTTTAAACATAGCAGCTATCCTGGCAAAAGCAGGAAAAAGAGTGTTGATATTGGAATTGGACCTGCACAAACCAAAAATTCAAAAAGCATTGAACATGGTGGCTGATATAGGAATTAGCACCATTGTGATTGGGAAATCTACCATTGAAGAATCAATTAAAGAAACCCATATTGAAAATATGTATGCCTTGCTTTCCGGCCCCACACCTCCAAACCCATCCGAAATGATCTTATCTAAGCCATTAGAAAACATCATGGAATACGCGAAGCAACATTTTGATTATGTTATTATTGATACCCCACCAATTGGGTTAATATCCGATGCATTGGTGTTAATGAAACATGCTGATGTCAGCTTGTTTGTATTAAACACCAAATTTGCTTCCAAAGAAAGCATTCAAAATGTACATGATATCGTAAACATGAATCGTTTACAACATTTTGGATTTATTTTAAACGGGGTAAAACGCAAACGTTCAAAGTATTATTACAACAAATATGCTTATGGTTATTATGGCAGTAGTTATGGTTATGGTAGTGGTTATGGTGAAGATCCCCAAAAGAAAGATGCTTAATCGTTCTGGTATTGCGCTAGTTTTTTAGCAGCCTGCCATTTCGACTCCTTCGGATTACTCAGGATAAACTCCAGGAGAAATCTCAATAAAACAGAGTAAATCAGGAGATTTTATCCTCTGAATGACATTTATACAAAATAGAAGATTGGATTTTATCTTTGCAAAACCGAATAACAACATACCGAAATAAAGTCTGAAACAAAAATATGGATACACTAAATTCAGAGGAGACTTGGGATCAAATTATTAAACCAAAATCATCGCTTTTTAACATAGGAATTACTCAATTATGGCGTTATCGCGATTTATTATTGTTATTTGTAAAACGCGATTTTGTTGCCTTATATAAACAAACCATTTTAGGGCCAATCTGGTTTTTTTTACAACCTGTGATTTCTGCCATTGTTTTCACAATTATTTTTTCCTATTTCGCAAAAATGAATACGGAAGATATTCCACCTATATTGTTTTATTTAGGAGGTCTTACGTTATGGAATTATTTTTCAGAATGTCTTACCAAAACCTCTGATACATTTATTCAAAATCAAAATATATTCGGTAAAGTTTATTTTCCCCGGTTAATAATCCCGCTTTCCGTCACATTATCAGGGATGCTTAAATTGCTGATTCAATTTATTGTATTCCTGGTTTGTTGGAGCTATTATTACTTCTGGCAGAAAAACGCGTATGTTCATCCTCAAATTACTATACTGCTTTTTCCTGTGCTAATACTTATTATGGCAGGTTTAAGTTTAGGTTTTGGTATTATTTTCTCATCACTTACAACAAAATATCGCGACATCCGATTTTTACTTCAGTTCGCTATCCAGCTGATGATGTACGTTTCTTCTGTCATTATCCCCTTATCGCAAATTCCGGAAAAATACAGATGGGTGTTTAAACTTAATCCGGTAGTGGCAGTGATCGAAACTTTTAAGCATGGTTTTTTAGGAACAGGTATTTTTGATTTGTTTAATTTATTGTACAGTTTTGTTTTTATGGTTATTTTAATTTTAGTTGGGTTACTTCTTTTTAATAACGCAGAAAAAAGTTTTATGGATACGGTTTAAAATAAGGTAGAGGTTAAGAAAAAGGTTAAGATAGAGATTGAGGAAGAGGTAATGAGGAGCTGGTTTAATAAAAGAAAAATTATGTATAAAGATTTTACGGAAATGCCTGTTTGGCAATTAGCAATGGAAGTAGCAGAACAAGTATTCAGTATAACCAATGATTTACCTAAAAAGGAAGATTATGGCTTAACATCTCAAATTAGAAGATCTTCGGTGAGCGTTTCGGCAAACATAGCTGAAGCTTTTGGTAGAAGTACTGCACCGGATAAAAATAAATTTTATGATTATTCCAGAGGTTCAGCATTCGAAACAAAAAGTTTATTGATTTATGGTAATAAGGTAGGTTATTTTGAAACCGAATCATCACAAAATATAAATGAAAAACTAAATGTTATAATTTACAATCTTAATAAGGTAAAACTAGCTTTGTCCAACAAAACAAAATCTTTACCTCAAACTTAACTTTAAATGACTTCAGCAGCTTCAAACTATATATTAACCTCAGCCCGTAATTTTACCTCAGTCTGTATCTCAACCTATACCTCATCCTTAACCTCAACCTCACAACCTAAATGAAAACCGTTATTAAAGTTGAAAATTTAGGAAAGCAGTATCGCTTAGGGCAAGTGGGGACTGGGACATTGTCGCATGACATTAATCGAGCCTGGCATCGTATGCGTGGAAAAGAAGATCCTTATTTGAAAGTTGGTGAAATGAATGATCGTTCTATAAAAGGAGAGAGCGAATGGATATGGGCATTAAAAGATATAAATTTTGAAGTAAAGCAAGGGGAAGTGCTTGGAATCATTGGTAAAAATGGTGCAGGGAAATCAACGCTGCTAAAAATTTTATCACAAATAACCTCACCTTCAATCGGAGAAATAAAAATTAAGGGTCGTATCGCAGCACTGTTAGAAGTGGGTACAGGATTTCATCCCGAATTAACAGGACGTGAAAATGTTTTTTTGAATGGAGCTGTTTTGGGAATGAGTAAAGCTGAAATAACAGATAAGTTTGATGAAATTGTGGAATTTAGTGGAATTGGAAAATACATTGATACTCCCGTAAAGCGTTTTTCTTCCGGTATGCTGGTTCGTTTGGGTTTTGCGGTTGCCGCTCATCTGGAACCCGAAATATTGATAGTAGATGAGGTGCTTGCTGTTGGAGATGTTGAGTTCCAAAATAAGTGTTTAGGAAAAATGAATGAGGTGAGTAAATCGGGCAGAACAATCATTTTTGTATCTCATAACATGCAGGCAATTTCGCAATTATGTTCAAGAGCCATTTTGCTAGAAAATGGTACTCTTACCTACAATGGAAATGTAAAAGATGCTGTAAAAAAATATTTGAGTACTTCTATAAATACTGCCGGACCTGTATTTGATTTATCTTTACCGGACGATAGAAAAGGTTCTGGTCTTGCTCGTTTTACTAAATTAGAGGTACTGAACAAGGGTAAGAGTGAAAGCAATTTTGTAATCGGGGATGATTTAGAACTTAAGTTAACTTTGAAAACAAAAGGATTCATTAAAACGGCAAGTATTGCCATTCATCTTTTTGACTACGATGAAAGTATTATTGCTAATATTGAAAATATAGATTCTGATTTTATAGTCGAAAATCTGGAAGGTGAAAAAACGTATGAAATTAATTTCAAAAATATTAATTTATATCCCAATACGTATAAATTAGGTTTTTGGATAGGCAGTACAGATGGCTCCGAAACTTACGATCATTTATTGCGATGCGCTGAATTTAATGTAATAGAAGGATCTCCCATAGTGAAAAGAACTTTAAGTAAAAATGGAGGGATTTTATTTTTAAGACCCGAATGGAAATAGGTAAATAACAAAACAAATGAATAAAATAATACAGAGATTAAAAAAATTGATTGGAAAAAACGCAGAAAATGAGGATGAATTTTTTGTGTTGGATATCGTTAAAAGAAAAATACCTTCTAACCCAATTATTATTGAAGCAGGAGCCCATATAGGTTCTGATTCAGGGCGATTTGCTCAATTATGGAAAGATGCTAAGATATATGCATTCGAACCTGTCCCTGATGTTTACAGTCAATTAGTTGAAAATACGTCTCAGTACAAAAATATTAAAACTTTCCCTTTGGCTTTAAGCGATAAAAACGGGGAAACTAAAATGTTTGTGAGTTCGGGCCGCTCTGATGCTTCCAGCTCTTTACTTGCTCCCAAAGAACATCTGGACGTACATCCGGATGTACATTTTAATAATACGATTAATGTTGAAACAATTACCCTGGATGATTTTTGTCTCAAAAACAATATTTCTCACATTGATTTTATGTGGCTCGATATGCAGGGATATGAATTACCTATGCTAATGGCTGCAAAAAATATGATAAGTAAAATTAGTGTAATATATTCCGAAGTAAGTCTGATCGAGACATATGAAGATGTGTCAACTTATCAAAAGTATAAAGAGTGGATGGAAGGAGAAGGATTTAAAGTATATAAAGAATACTTTCCGTGGAAAGATATGGGAAATGTTTTATTTGTAAAAACAAAAAAAAAATAATGCTCGAAAAATTAAAATCTCTTTTCAGAAAATTAAAATTCAATAAGCTAAATCAGAAAGTTACTGAGCAGTTAGAAGAATTTACTCTTAATTATAAAAACTTTACTGTTTATTATAGCAAGGGTACATCATTAATAAAAAGGATCATCGAACAAGGTGATTATGAACCTGAAATTTCTGAAGTAATTATTAAGGAACTTTCTGGAATTGAAAATCCATTGGTAATTGACATAGGAGCCAATATAGGATTAATGTCAATAAGTGTTTTGCATGAAATACCGAATGCAAAAATATACGCTTTTGAACCGGGACCCCATCAGTTTAAATTATTCAGCAAGACAATAGAAACAAATAAAATAAATGGTAAAATACTATTATCTCCTATTGCATTAAGCAACCAAAAAGGAACAGCCATATTTCAAATTCATTCCAGTGAAGATGCATCAGGAGATGGTTTTTTTGATACCGAGAGGGCTGGTGCAACTGAAGGGATCGAGGTGAAAACAGATACATTAGACAATTGGTGGATTGCTAATAACCAACCTAAAGTAGATTTTATTAAAATGGATACCGAAGGTGCCGAATATTGGATACTGCAAGGAGGGAAACATTTGATTGAAAAGTGCAGACCAATTATGATTGCCGAAATATTTGAACAAAACATTAAAAATTATCCCTTTAAATTGGCCGATGTAATTGATTATATATGGGAAATAGGTTATGAAATACAGACCCCTCAACGAGAAAACGTTACTTCAGAGAATTTGACAGCTGTTTTGAAAAAGGAAAACACCTTTCTTTTAAAGCCGATTTCGAAATAAAGCATAACTACTTTCGTCCAACTAATTTATTGATCTTAAATTTTACTAAATATTTCAATTGATTAATTGAAATGTTTCTTGAGAGTAGGAAATAACTTAAACTTTGTGATAAGCTGAGCGGAACAATCTTAAAAAACAATTGCTCCCACTTTTCATGCAAAATTTCACTAAAAGCAATTATAGGATAAATTTTGTTTTCCTTGTTTTTTTCTATCAAAAAATCAACATACTCTTTGTATTCCTTTATTTTAAAACTGATTGTTGATTTTATAAAAAACTCTAAATGAATTTCTATATTCTTTTGATTGATATCAATGTTCAATTCTGAAATGATTTTTTTATAGATATTCCGGTATCGATCAAAAATGCTATGTATGTTTTTAACAGTACTGTTGTGTTCCAGTATCCTGTAATAATAAAGCGCTTTATCGATGTTAGCAAAATCAGTTACTGCTTTTAGCCTCGAAAATAAATCATAATCCTCCATATAAGGATAAGTATTAGAATATTGAATAGTGTTGTTTTTTAGTACCATGGTACGAAAAATACAGGAGGCGTGCCCGACCCCGCCATTAAAAATTAGTCTCGCTTTTATTTTATCTTTTGATGTACTATATTTCCATAATTCATTAGAATTTCCGAATGTCATGATGTTACTGCCACAAACTCCAATGTTTGGATTTTTCTCCATAAAATCATACAATAATTGAAATCTGTCAGGAGTGCTTATATCATCACCATCCATTCGGATAAAATACTTGGTATTTATTTTCTCAAGTCCGAGGTTTAAAGAATCTACGATACCCGAATTATTTTCTTTTTTTAAAAGAACAATTCGTGAATCAGAATAACTATTTATTATCTCAATGCCAATATCCGTTGAACCATCGTCCACAATCAAAAAAATGAAATTTTTAAAGGTCTGATTCAATACAGAATCTATAGCTTCTTTTAAAAACTTTTCATTATTGTAATTGGGCATTAAAACTGTGATGGCAGATTCCATAGTATTACATCCAAGCATTAAACATAAAAGTAACGAAATTATACAATAGAAGGGACATTGAAAAGTAATGCAATTTTTTTTATTTTCAATTTTATTGTACTTTTATAAAAATCTAGTATAAATGCAACAATCAATCAATAAATATTTTGTTTGCGTCTTGTTTTTTTATTGTGCATTAACACAAGTGTTAGTTGCCCAACAACTTGACAGGAATACATCCTCCAGTGCCGGCAGAAACAAAACTGTAAGTGGAATAACTGTAAGTTATAATATTGGAGAATCAATAGTGTTTTCAGGAACGGGTACAAATGTAATTCTATCTCAAGGTTTTGAACAGCCTGAAGCAACTCTGATAACTTCTAGTTTGTCATCAAATCCTAAAATTGAAGTTGTAGCTTTCCCGAATCCTGTATCAGATCATTTATTTATTCAAATAAAAAAACTAAAATCAATTTCCGATATTGAAATTCATGTTATTGATATCAATGGGAAAGAAACGAACATGAAGAAAACCAACACATCTGTTCTTTCTGATTACTTTTTTACTCTTGACTTTTCAATGTTTGCTGCAGGTGTATATTTTTTAAAATTATCTTCGTCCGGAAACCACTTTGTCGAAACATTAAAAATTATAAAATCATAAATGAGACTATTTGAATCATTTTTAGAAAAATTTTTTTTAGTTCTGTTGCTTGTAAACACTCCGGCTGCTATAGGTCAAAATATTGCCGATGGAATTAAGTACCAGACAATTATTAGAAATACTTACGGGCTACCAATAAATAACCAATTAGTAAGTCTTAAAATCAAAATACTTTCCGTTTCAGCTAACGGAGATCTTCAGTGGGAAGAAATACACAATTTAACTACCGATCAAAATGGCCATGTAAAACTTGTAATTGGTGCAGGGATTAGCACAGGAAATGGTCTTTGTTTATCTTTTTCGACAATTCATTGGGATCTTGACAATTACTATTTTAATATTGCTGTTGACATCAATGGCGGAACGAATTTCGTGGATGTAGGGTCTGCTCAATTATTATCAGTCCCTTATTCTTTTTATTCCATTAATACCGATGTTTTAACAACTTCTTTTCTCAATAGTTATTCAGATGTATCTGTTTCGACAGGCGCCTTAGGAAAACTTATTGAGTGGAATGGATCGTTCTGGATTTCTGAAAATGATAATAACTCTGATACTGCACTCTATTCTTTTTATTCCTTTCATTCTCCCAATTCAGATACAGCCTTGTTTCAATTTTCAAATGCTGCAATAAACTCTGTACCTCATGCTAACTTGTCAGATACAGCGCAGTTCTCTGATTCTGTAATTTATTCTGAAAATGCTTTTTCTGCAGCTTATTCAGATACAGCAATTTTTGCATTATCATGCGCACCAATTGCATGGGGTATTGATGGGAATACAAACCCGCCAAGTAATATAATAGGTACTATTGATAACCAGGATTTTCAGATAAAAACAAACAATAGTGAAATATTAAGAATAAATGCAAGCGGAAATATATTAATAACAGGGGCGTCAGATTCAGCTACTTTATCTTTGATGGGAAATGAAGGAATCATAGCAAAAGGAACATTTGCAAGTGGAGTGCTATCTTCAACCGGTTCCGGAACCAAGTGTTTATGGTTTCCCGGTAAAGCATCTTTTAGGGCAGGAGGAGTTTCTTCCAATCAATGGGACGATAGCAATATTGGGACCTATTCTTTTGCCACAGGTTATAACTGCATAGCAGGAAACAAATCTTTTGCAGCAGGCAATTCATGCGTTGCAAGTGGTGATTACACCATAGCTATGGGAAGAAAAGCCCAAGCAACTGCTGTTGGAGTTTATCCTTCAGGAGTATCAATATCATTAGGAGATAGCAGTACTGCATCAACCCCAAGGTCATTAGTAATTGGAAAAGGAAATGTTGCATCAACCAACAATGCAGCATATGCTGTTGGATATTGCAATTTATCTACCGGTGCAATAGGAACATCATTAGGAACACATTCAACTGCATCAGGTAATTGGTCAACTGTTATAGGATATTATGGATCTACTAATTTTAAAAACGGAAGTTTTGTTTATGCGGATGCTTCAGCATCGAGTATAACAAATTCAACCATTGCTAATCAGTTTTTGGTTAGGGCTTCCGGTGGAGTGATTTTTTATTCCGATTCACTCAATACAATGGGAGTAATATTGCCTGCGGGTGGAGGAAGCTGGGCAAATGTGTCTGATAAGAACAAAAAAGAAAACTTTCAAAAAGTAGATGGAGATAAACTATTGTCGGGTATTGAAAACTTAATGATCACAAGCTGGAACTATAAAACTCAATCCCCCGAAATTCATCATGTTGGCCCAATGTCACAAGATTTTTATAGAATATTTCATGTAGGAGAAAATAAAAAAACAATTTCAACAAGTGATATGGATGGAATTACGTTGCTTGGAATAAAAACGTTGAATCAAAGAATGAAATTACTATCCGAATTGGATAATGTTTTTCTCCTTGATCAAAAAATAAATGAATTAGATAATTTTACAGAACTTAATCTTCGTTTAGATCAACTGGAAAATAAAAAATCAAAATAAAACCATTTTAAATATTAAATAAAACTATAGAATGAATCCGTTTCAAAAACAGTTGGTGATTTTGTTTTTTATGAGCATGATAATTAACACTAGAGCTCAAACAAATGTGCCACAAGGAATTAATTATCAAGGTGTAGCTAAAGATGCATCAGGATTGATCATGAATAATCAGGTAATTTCAGTGAAAGTTGGTATTTATTCAGGAAGCATTAATGGATTGCCTGAATGGGAAGAAACACACTTGATTTCTACTAATCAATTTGGCTTATTTACTTTTGTTATAGGCCAGGGGATTTCCACGGGGAATGGAAGTTTAGGTTCTTTTCCGTTAATTAACTGGTCTGCTGCTGATCATTTTATTTACACAGCAATTGATCCGTCAGGAGGAACGTCATTTGTTTCTCTTGATACTATGCAATTTTGGTCTGTGCCTTATGCTTTACATTCTGCTACAAGTGCTCAACTCTCACATTCTGTGAGATTAAACGATTTAACAGATGTTGACACTGTAGGTGTTATTAATGGTTATGTACTAAAATGGAATGGCACTTTATGGATACCTGCTCCTGATAATGATTCAGACACTGCATCATTCTCTTTTACATCATACCATTCTATTCATACTGATTCTGCTCTATTTGCTTTAAATGCAAATCAATCTGTAAATTCTGATTCGGCAAATTATTCTGTAAACGCAGTAAATTCCCAAAATTCAAATCATTCAAATTATTGTGATACGGCAACTTATGCTTATAATACAGGTAGTGCATATTCTTATTGGAATTTGAATGGGAATACAGGCACCAATGCCACGGTTAATTTTTTAGGTACAACGGATAATAATGATTTAGCAATAAAAACAAATAATGTTGAACGATTAAGAATATTGTCGAATGGTAAGATTGGCATTGGAACTTCTTCGCCAGCTGCTTCTCTTCAAGTTGATGGAATGGATGGAATATTAGCAGTAGGCACTTTTGGATCAGGACAACCCATTACATTAGGTCCGGGTACGAGGATGCATTGGTATCCCAAAAGAGCAGCATTTAGAGCGGGATATGTCTCCGGAACGCAATGGGATGAAGTAAAAATTGGTGATTATTCTTTTGCTGAAGGCAGTAATAATACAGCCTCCGGCTCATATTCCACAGCAATGGGAGCTGATTGTACCGCTTCTGGAACAAATGCAGTTGCAATGGGAGCAGGTAGCTCAGCCACAGCCATTACTGCCATTTCAATGGGGAGTTCATGTAATGCTTCCGGTGCTTATTCAGTAGCACTTGGCAGAGGAATAATTGCTTCTGATAGTTCAGCAATAGGATTGGGCTATCATTCGAATGCAACCGGTAAATATTCACTTGCTTTTGGAGCATACACTACTGCTTCAGGAAATTATTCAACAACAATGGGCTGGTATGCTAACTCGAATGGTAAAAAAGGAAGTTTTGTGTATGCCGACAACTCTTCAACAACGGCAACCAATAGTATTGCCGATAATCAATTTGTTGTTCGCGCTTCGGGTGGGGTGTCTCTTTTTTCAAATTCGGGTTTAACCGTTGGGGTTTCTTTACCTGCAGGAGGAGGAAGTTGGGCCAGTGTTTCCGATAAAAATAAAAAAGAAAATTTTGAGACAGTTGATGGAAATGCAATTTTAAAAGGTATTGAAATGTTAGATGTGACAAGTTGGAATTATAAAACACAATCCTCAAAAATAAGACACATAGGTCCAATGGCACAAGATTTTTATCAGTATTTTAAATTTGGAGAAAGTGATAGCACAATTACATCTATTGATATTGATGGCATTAATTTAATTGCACTAAAAACCTTAGCTTTGAAAATGAAAGAATTAAAGAAAAGTGCAGGGGAAATGGAAGTTTTAAAAAAGAAGATTTATAAACTTGAGAAAGAGAAAATTCTATTAGAAAAGCGTATTGTTTCAATTGAAAATCAAGTGAGTCAAAAACAATCTTCCCCCGTAATTAAATAAATCATAATTGTATGCTTGTTTATATTCAAAGGAATTACAATTATCCTGATTTGTTCCGACAAACCCCTAATTGCAATGGGGAATGGTTGGATATGAAATTTACAACTCTTCCTGTCGAAAGGGCTGATTACATTGTAGTTTTAAATCATCCATTAACTGACATCAGGATGAAATGTTTAAAAGGCGGGAAATTTTTGATTGTGCAAGAACCACCCTATAAAAGTAATGAGTATTTTAAATTACATTTCAGATTTTACAACAAAGTGATTTCAGGCTTTTCAGGAGAAAAGAGTATTAATGTTCAAGCAGGTTTACCTTGGCATATTAATAAAAATTATGATGAATTAGTAAGTTTAAAAAAAGACACGTTACAATTTAAGAATGATGGAGTAAGCTGGATTACCAGCAATAACAATTTATTCCCTGCTCATAAAATCCGCTTAGATTTTATTGATTTTTTAAAGAAAAAAGAATTTAAATTTGATTTATTTGGAAGGGGGTTCAAAGAAATTTCAGACAAGTTTGATGGTATTTATCCCTATAAATATACAATTGCAGCAGAGAATTACATTGCAAATGACTATTTTACTGAAAAAATATTCGATGCCTATTTATCTTGGAGCATGCCTATTTACTTTGGCTGTAAAAATATTACTGATTATTTTCCGGCGGAATCTTTAATTCAAGTAGATTTGAACTTTCCTGAAGAAGCATTAGAGAAAATAAAAGATGCACAAAAAAATAAGTTGTGGGAGAAAAATATTGAAGCCATTCAGTATGCAAGAGAATTGATTTTAAATAAATATCAATTATTCCCAATGCTCTATGATTTTGTTAAGGCGAATAAGGGCGAGGATAAATATGAGAGCGTTTTTATACCACATACGGGACTTACAAAAATGGAAAGTTTTAAGAAAGAAGTAAAAAAAATATTCAAAAGACAATAATAATTTTTGTATGTGTGGTATTGCAGGTATTGTTAATCTGAATAATGAAAAGATAGAAGACTTTCAATTAAGACTTATGTCATCATTTTTGCGTGAAAGGGGGCCTGATAACGAGGACATTTGGATAAACAAAAATGTTGGTTTGGCTCATAGAAGATTAAGTATTATCGACTTATCTGTTGGAGCTAATCAGCCGATGCTGGATGTTGAAGAGACTGTAGCAATAACATTTAACGGTGAAATTTATAATTTTTTAGAACTAAAACAAGAACTGTTATTATCCGGAGTGAAATTTCAAACCAATAGTGACACTGAAGTAATTATTTATGGTTATAAGATATGGGGAATTGAAAAATTACTTGACAAACTTGATGGAATGTTTGCTTTTGGATTGCATGATATTCTGAATCAAAAATTATTTCTTTGTCGCGACAGGTTCGGGAAAAAACCACTTTACTATTCGATAATTAATAAATCATTTTATTTTTCTTCTGACATTCGTTCAATTATTAAATTTATTCCTAATCTTGAATTAGATTACGAGTCAGTAGATTTTTATTTGTCAGAATTAGGAATGCCTCAGCCAAAAACTATTTGGAAGGGTGTTTCCCAGGTTTATAAATCTTCATTTTTAACACTGGACATGCGTACCAGTCAATTTACTACTGCAAGTTATTGGAAAATTGATTTTAGTTCAAAACTCAAAATTAGTTTTCAAGAGGCAGAAGAATTGGTAGAAAAAACATTAACTCAAGCTATACTTAAGCGTAAAATATCTGATGTGCCGATTGGTTGTTTCCTTAGTGGCGGTGTTGATTCAGGGTTGATAGTTGCTTTAATGGCACAAAACTCATCAGAAAGAATAAAAACATTTTCAATTGGTTTTAAAGAGGATGATTATAATGAACTTCCATTGGCAAAAGAAGTTGCTGTAAGATATAACACGGAACATACAGAGGTGTTAATTGACCCTAAAATTGAAAATGATATTTCGGATTTAGTTGATTATTTTGCTGAACCTTTTGCAGACAGTAGTGCTATTCCAACATATTATGTATGTAAAGAAATGAGAAAACACCTCACGGTTGCTCTTTCCGGTGATGGTGGAGATGAAATGTTTGGATATTCAAACTACGCATTTTTACAAAAAGTAGATTTTTTTGCAAAAAAATATCCAACAGAATGGCAAAGAGAATTAGTCACCTCTATAAGTAAAATAACAACTCGTTTAGGCATTTCAAATGAAAACTACGGATCACTTAACCAAACTTATAAACTTAGTTCTTCCGGGATAGCATTAATTAGGGGAATGGGATTTCAATCTGAAGAAAAGAATCTTTTATATGCAAGTGATTTTATGAAGGAGCAAAAGTGGTTTACATTAAATGAAGTTAAAAAAATATGGAGCAAGTATAAAACGGAAAACTTAACAGATTCAATATTTTTAGCGTCTTTGGATACCCGATTATTAAATGATTATTTAGTAAAAGTAGATCGGGCATCAATGAAAAATTCGTTGGAAGTTAGGAGTCCATTTTTAGATAAAAATTTGGCGAATCTGGCATTTAAAATTCCAAATGAATTTAAAATCAGTAATGGGATACCTAAATACATTCTAAAAACTTTAGCACAAAAGCATATTGACAAAAATATTTTGTTAAGAAAGAAACAAGGATTTGGTATTCCTGTTGAGCACTGGTTGAAGAATGAACTAAAACCATTGGTTAATCAATTATTATCAGAACAGCAGATTTTGAAAAGAGGTTTCTTTAATCCAAAATACATTCAACGATTAATAAGGGAACATGATTCAGGTTTGTTCAATCACAATCATAAAATATGGAGCTTATTGTGGTTTGAACTTTGGTGCCAGAAAAATCTAGATAAGTAAAAACGTGAATACAAAATCAATTTATATTATTTCGGCTTCTTATCCTTTTGGGAAAGGCGAAGAGTTTGTGAGGAAAGAATTAAAGGAATTAAGTAAGTATTTTAAAAAAATATATTTGTTTCCGCTTTCTGCTGAAGGAGAAAGTCGTTGGATGCCAGCAAATGTAGAATTGAATTTATCCCTGGCTAATACAAGCAGAATCATTGAAAAAAAAGAATTTTTCTTGAACTTTTTACTTATTATCAGGATTTTTAGCCTTGAATTTTTTAATTCAAAGAAACGTATTTTTTTGCTTAAAAATTTCCGTGAATTAGCTAATTCTATTTTACAAACAAAAATTCTTTCACGTGTCTTTTATAAACAAGTTTCTGATAAGGAAAATTCCTTTTTCTATTCTATTTGGATGGAAGATGGAGCATTGATGTTATCAATTCTTAAAGACGAAAAAAAAATTAATAAATTCGTATTCAGAATGCATGGGTATGATTTATTTGATGAAAGAAGGGAAGGGAATTACATGCCATTTCGATATTATAATTTCATGAATGCAAATAAAATTTTTGTTTTATCAAAAGCTGGCTACAATTATTTGCAGTCAAAAACTAAATTCACAACTAAATTAATTATAAATTATTCAGGTATCTATGATAATGGAGATAACCCTTTTGATCCTAAAGAGAAGTTCACTATTGTTTCCTGTTCAAATGTTCTTAAAATGAAAAGGCTTGATAAAATTATAAAAACACTTTCTTTGCTAAATTTCCCGGTTAATTGGATTCATATTGGAGACGGATGCATGTTAAATGAGATAAAAAAAATGTCATTACAGCTGCCTGAACACATTAACTTTGACATTAAAGGGTATTTACCAAATGAAGAAATACTAAATTTTTACAAATCAGTTTCAATTAATCTATTTATTCATTTAAGTGATTCTGAAGGTTTAGGAATGGCAATAGTTGAAGCACAAAGTTTCGGGATTCCTGCATTAGCTGTGAATGTTGGAGGCGTTTCTGAAGTTGTAAATAAAAAAACAGGGGTGTTAGTAGACATAACTACTGATGAAGGAATAATTGCGGATGAAATTTTAAAAATAAAAAATAGCAATATTAACACTAGCGAATTTAGAAAAGATATAAAATTATTTTGGAGGGAAACATTTGATGCGAGATCTAATTACAAAATATTTTATGATTTGATAGTTAGATCTTAGATTAGGTTTTAGAAAACTACACTTTAAACATAAAATGTCACCCCCATCTCAAATAATGCTCTTGGGTATTGAGAAACAATTTAATTTCGAAAATAAAGTGCAATAAATTGTGAGGAAATTATAAATAAAAAGTAATATGAAAACAGAAATAAAACAGATTAATTCTTTTAATGAAGAAGCCCTGAAACTTTTTAATGATAAGGGCATTGGAAATGCTGAAAAAGTTAGAAGAATAATGCAACTAACACATGACCTCGCGTCAAAGAAATTTTCTGATCTGACTATTCTTGATTTAGGCTGTGGTGAAGGAGTTTATACCTTAGAGGCTGGATTGAGAGGAGCAAGAGTTACAGGAATGGATGGAAGAGATAATCGTTTACGATTCGGAAAAGAGGTAGCACTTAATCATGGATTAAATAATGTTAATTTTATTGTTGATGATGTAAGGAACCTGACATACGAAAAGTACGGAACATTTGATGTAGTATATTTATTAGGATTACTTTATCATTTAGACGAACCTGAGATTTTCGATATTCTTAAAAACATCTATTCTGTGTGTGGTGAACTTCTGATTATTGATACGGCCATTGCTTTGAGTACGCCAATTACTTTAGTGCATGAGAAAAAAGAATATTATGGAGTTAAGTACATTGAACACGAAGAAGGTGATAGTGATGATCTAATGATAAATAAACGAATAATGGCTTCTATTGGAAATAACAAAAGTTTTGCATTTTCTAAAAAATCATTGGTTAAATATCTTAATGAACTGGGATTTGTTACTGTTTTAGAGTGCTATTCTCCTATAGAAAACAATAAAACCGAAAGCCGGATCACTTTGGTTGCGATCAAAAGTGAAAAGGAAAAAATTGCATCTTATCCTTGGTTGAACGATATGACGGAAGATGAAATTTCAAATAAATTAAAATCTACACTTGTAATACCTCCCTTTGCGCTTAAGCATCAATATACCTTTAAAGCAAAAGTGAAAATGTTAATAGATAAATGGTTGGCAAAAAGAGGTTATGAATTAAAAATAAAATTAAAAGATAAATAGCGATAAATATTTTCCCTATAATTTAATAAGTATTATTAAAGAAAAATTATATGATAAATAAGATATCAAAATAATCAAAGATGAATAAGATTTGTTTTCCAAATCTGAATGGATTATAAATATTAATATAAATTAAGCAATTATTAGGATGTTAAATTTGTATAGGATGTTAAATTTGTAAGAAATATTGCCCAACATTTCGGAGCGATTTTCTTTGAACTTTTAGAGAGAAATTTATATATTGATAGCATTATTCTAAAATAAATAGCAGAGATAACAATAAATAAGGGTTAAAATAAAATGATACTAATTATTTTTTAATGATAACTGATTTCGCATATTATTTTCTTCTTTCGACAATCGGGATAGTCTGGTTTTATTTCACTGGTACACTTTTAATGAAATTGTTAAAGATCAGCATTGCTTTAACACAATTGAATACATTGCTTAGTTTATTGATCGGAATAGTTTCGCATGTCATAATATTTTCGATATTTAAAACACATTTTGCGACACTTAATGTTATACTTCTTCTTATATTATTTGCAATCTGGATAGAGTTTAGGAAACTGAATAAGTTTAATCCAATTCAGAGGGGATTTAAATTTCATCTTTTACAACTAACAGAACTATCATTGGTTTTGTTGCTTCTATACGGAATTAAGGTTTTTTCTACTGTTGATCCCAAAATATACCCTTTTTTTAATTCCGGAAGAGACGATATTTTTTATTCGCAAATCTCAGGTTTTATCTCAAGATACGGGAAAGAAAATTTTTTTATCGATTGGGTTTCAGATGTTAATTCTCTAGGTATTGTACCTTATCATTATTTTGAATTATGGTTAAATGGACTATATACAGATATTACAGGATTGTTAAGTATAAATGTTTATTTTTTTGTAACGTCTGTAATTATCACCCTTTTATTATATCAGACTATTTTAATGATTATTGGAGAAGTCACGGGACAAAACATAGAATTGAAGCACAAAATTATTGCTATTTCGTTATTTTTTTTAGGAGATTTTTTTTATGGAATGATACCACATGATACTTGGCCAAGTTTAACAAGAGGGCTGAATTTATATAAGAATATAAAAATTGTGACTGTTTTTATAGTTCTGGCATTGTCGTGGCAAGCATGGAAATCATACCTGTATACAATATCCTTGCTTACACTATTGATGATACCATTGCTTAATTATGGTTTAATGCCCGTTATCTTGTTTTCTGTCCCATTGTTTTTTATTATACATCATTGGTTCCTGAAAACACCTGAGTCAATACCTTATCGAAAAGTGCTGATATATTACATTTCTTATCTTGTATTGTTAATTGCGATTCAAAAAATATTCAAAAATTCATTTGATGGCATGACCACGTTAGGATTGAGGGACCTCATAACATATTATGATAATTTTCCTAAAATAAAAACACTTGTTCATTTTATAATGAAATATTTTATAATGACTGCATTATTGGCTTTGCCATTTATTTTCATATTTATTCCATTAAAAAAACATAAACTATTAAGTTTCAAATCAGGTTTTACCATTTTAACGTTAATAATATTATTGACTTCCCTTGGGCTATCATCTGTATTATATTTTATTGTTGATACCTCTCAGATATTTACAATTACAATGAACATTTTATCACATTTATTATTATATTGCACTATTCCCTTGCTGTTTTTTAAAGTTCCGAAAAGTTATTTTTATAAAGTATGGATGTGTATTTATCTATTATCTGGAATTTATCTGGTAATAAATGATTTTATATATAAGGCATCGAATATGAGCAGGTATTCAACTGTTTTTTTAAACTCAGTGCAATCAATTAGCAATAAAATACACGGGCAAGGCATACGATATTTAGCCCCCTCATATTATACTTCTGCCTATTTGCTGAATTCCAACTGTAATTTTGAAGGGTATTATCTCAGCTTTTTAAAAAATGACATCATTATTCATACGGTTACAGTTAATGAAATTCCCAACAGAAAAGAACTACATGATTTTTTTAATTACAATAAAAAATTAATTCTAAAATCATCCTATTACCTTAATTTTGTTCATCAGATGAAATTGGAAAATGTGAGTAATGATTCTGCTCAATTTATATTTGTTAAAGAAAACAATATCGATTTTATTGTTGCAATAAAAGGTGCCCGAATCCCTGATGGCATCCTTCGCTTAATCACAAAAAAAATTGAAGATCCTGTTTCAAGGGAAACATTAATGTTGATTGATAGAAAAAGATTGCCTGAAAATTAAATGTTCGCACTCTAAAATGTTCAACACTATAAATGTTCGCCACTAAATGTTCAAGACTATTTAGATAGATGCTAAAAATTATATATATTTGGAAAATAAATAAAATTTCATGAAAATAGCAGTAATAGGTTTTGGCTATTGGGGGCCTAATTTAGTTAGGAATTTCAGCAATATACAAGATTGTAGCGTAGAATATGTGTGCGATTTCAGAGCAGAACGATTAGATATTGTAAAAAAATTATACCCATCTGTAAAAACTTCATCTGACTTAGATGCTGTGTTAAATGATACAAATATAGATGCTGTTGTAATTGCAACACCAGTTTTTACTCATTTTGAAATTGCAAAAAAAGCATTAAGAAAAGGAAAGAATGTTTTAATTGAAAAACCTTTGACATCCTCTTCGGTTCAAGCTATTGAATTGTATGAAATTTCACAAAAAGCAAAAAAACTTTTAATGGTAGACCATACTTTTCTATATACTGGAGCAGTTCAAAAAATGAAACAATTAATTGCGGAAGAAATAATTGGTAATTTAAAATATTTTGATTCTACTCGAATTAACTTAGGCTTGTTCCAGCCTGATATCAATGTATTATGGGATCTAGCTCCACATGATATTTCCATTTTAAATTATCTTATCAACGATACTCCATACAGTGTAAACGCTACAGGTGTTTCTCATACTAATAACAAGATCGAAAACATTGCTTACTTAACCGTGAATTATAAATCAGGTTTTATTGCTCATTTTAATTGCTCCTGGACTTCTCCAGTAAAACTAAGGACTATGTTGATAGGTGGCGATAAAAAAATGTTGTTATTCAATGATCTCGAACCGACTGAAAAAATAAAAATTTACGATACGGGATTCGATCACAAAACTGATGAAGAAAAATTACGAATATTAGTTGATTATCGTGTAGGCGATGTGTTTATTCCTAAAATTGATTCGAAAGAAGCCTTGTTTGGAATGGCAAGCGACTTTATTTATTGTATTAAAAACAATGCAAAGCCTCTTTCTGATTTCCAATCAGGGCTCAATGTGATTAAAATTTTAGAAGCATCCCAACAATCTATCAAACAAAACGGAAAAGAAATTATTTTAAATTAATATGGAAATTTTAAACATTGATGAACCACGTAAGTCACTTGTAAATGTTAAAGTCGGGCAGAATGTTCGGATTTTTAATTTCGTAAATGCTTATGGTTGCAGCATTGATGACAATTCAAAAGTAGGAGCATTTGTTGAGATTCAGGCAGGTGCCAGCATTGGTAAAAATTGCAAAATATCAAGCCACACATTTATCTGCGAAGGAGTACATATCGAGGATAACTGTTTTATTGGTCATGGCGTTATGTTTACGAACGATTTATTTCCCAGAGCAACAAACCCCGATGGTAGCCCTCAAACAAATGAAGATTGGAAACTTGTTGAAACATTTATAAAAAAAGGTGCATCTATTGGAAGTAATGCAACTATTTTAGCAGGGATAACCATTGGTGAAAATGCACTTATTGGTGCTGGAGCAGTAGTGACAAAAGATGTTCCTGTAAATACGATAGTAGCTGGAAATCCTGCGAAAATATTCAAAACCATATAAATTCATTATGAAAAAAATTCCATGTCTTGATCTCAAAGGTCAACACCAGCAAATAAAAAAAGAAGTGTTTGATGCATTTGAAAAAGTATATGAAAATACAGCTTTTTCTGGCGGTCCTTTTGTAGAAGAATTTGAAAAAGCGTTCTCTATCTATACGAATACAAAATATACAGTTGGTGTTAACAATGGAACTTCAGCTTTGCATTTAGCAATGATAGCCTTAGGTATTGGACCGGGTGATGAAGTTATTATTCCGGCAAATACTTTTATTGCAACTGCTTGGGGAGTTTCTTATGTTGGCGCAACACCCGTTTTTATTGACTGTGATGAACATAATTGGGAAATCGATCCTTCAAAAATTGAAAAGGCTATTACATCTAAAACAAAAGCAATAATCGGAGTTCATTTATATGGTATGCCTTTCGACATTGATGCAGTTGCTTCAATTGCAAAAAAACATAATTTATTTTTTGTTGAAGATGCAGCTCAAGCACAAGGTGCCCGTTACAAAGGAAAAACAGTTGGTGGGTTTGGGGAAATGGCTTGTTTTAGTTTTTATCCCGGAAAAAATCTGGGAGCCTGTGGAGAAGCAGGAGGTATCACAACAAATAATGAAAACTATTATAAACATCTTCAAAGTTTACGCAATCATGGAAGCACCATTCGTTATTATCATGACGAAGTGGGCTTTAATATGAGAATGGGCGGCTTGGAAGGAGCTTCGTTAAGTGTTAAAGTAAAATACATCGAAGGATGGAATAACAGAAGAAGAGAGATTGCAAAGATGTATCATGAGGGAATTAAAAACACGAAGATTAAAATGCAAACCCAGCCTGAGTGGGCAGACTCTATCTACCATTTGTTTGTTGTTACTTGTGAAGCAAAGAATGCATTTGTAAAATACTTAACCGATAATGATATAAATCCAGGCTTCCACTATCCTGTTCCTTGTCATTTACAAAAAGCATATGCGCATTTAGGCTATAAAAAAGGTGATTTCCCAAATTCAGAATATTTAGCTGAACATTGTATTTCATTACCCATGTTTGCAGAGCTAACTGACCTGGAAGTAAATACAGTGATTAATTGCTTGAATAAATTTTAAGAATGCTAATAAATAAACTTATAAAAAAAGTTGAAAAACTTGAACTTGATTTAAAGGATAAAGTAGTCTTAACAGAAGCTGCGTCTGGCGCTTACATTGTTACACCATTACTTGCAGCACTTGCTGGAGCAAAAGTTTATGCCTATTCTAAAACTACGCCTTATGGTAAAGTTGAAGAAATTTTCAGGAACACCAAGAAACTAATTAGAAGTTGTAAAAAATATAAACTTAATATAAATTTTATTGAAAAAATCACACCTGAAATTATTTCACAAGCAGATGTAATAACAAACTCAGGACATTTAAGACCTTTGACAAAAGACATGCTGCAAAATGCAAAAGATAGCATGGTGATTCCTCTAATGTACGAAGCTTGGGAAAAACGTAATAATGATATGGATTTTGACTATATTCGACAGAGAGGCTTTCGAATTGGTGCAACGAATGAAAGACATCCAGAAGTTGATGTTTTTAATTATTTAGGGGATATGGCTATTAAACAAATATTTGATGCAGGGAGTTGTCCTTACAACAATAAATTTGTTTTAATAAGTAATAATGATTTTGGCCCTTTTATAGCAAAGGTTTTAGCCAAAATGTGTAGTGGTTTGGCAGTTATTGATAAAGACGAAAATAAGGCAAAATATGACTTAGAGAATATTAAATGGATAGGAAAATTTCCAAATATATCAATACCTGAAGAATATAAGGACTCAGAAGCTATTATTTTTACAGCCTACCCTTTCAATCAGAATTGGATTGGGCTTGACACTCCAATTTCAGCACAAGATATTTGTAGTCAGTTTAAAAGTCCTTTAATATTGCGTTATGCAGGAGATTTGGATACTCAAGCATTAAGTAATCTAAATATAAAGTATTATCCCTCCATAGTCAAAAGTGGACATATGGGTATTTTACCTTCCGAAATTGGGCTTGATCCAATCATTCGACTACAATCCGGAGGGTTAAAAGTTGGAGAGTGTTTGTTGAAAAACACAGACTCTTACAAAGGTGTGAAAATTCTTGATCTGATGTATTAACAATGGACTATAAAGAATTAAAGATCAAAGAAGGGTTTCCTTTAAAAAAAATTTCGTTATCGGAAATAGCGAAATTAATTAACGCAGAATTATTAGGAGAAAATATTGACATCAATTTTCTTGTGCGTCTTAAAACAAGAAAAAATAATTTATTACCCCATCTAACTTACATAACAAACGAATTTTATTTTAATCTTTTTTTAGATTCAGCACAAGAAGCCGCAATTATATCTCGTGACTTATTAAAGCTGATCAATTCGAAAATAATTAACAAAATATTTCTTATAGTTGACAAAGCTGCAGATACAGCCTTCTTTGAATTACATGAAATTCTAAGTTCAAATAAATATTACAGTACCTTAAATTCTTTTCTGGGTGCTAATTGTGATATTCATAGTTCCGTTGTGATCTATGACAATGTTGTAATTAAAAACAATGTCAAGATACATCCTAATGTTGTTATCTATTCAAACTCAATTATAGATGAAAATGTAGAAATTAAACCAGGTACTGTTATAGGTGGGCAAGGTATTGAAAGGAAAGAATTGTTTGGTAAACCTCAATTGGTTTCCCATACAGGAGGCGTTTATATAGGAAAGAATGTATTTATTGGATGCAACGTTTCAATTGATAGAGGAGAAATGGGAGATTTTACCCAAATACATCAAGATGCTGTTATTGATAATTTAGTATATGTAGCACATAATGTGATAATTGGTCCTGAATGTTTTATTATTGCCAGCAGTGAAATATCTGGTAGCGCAATATTTGGCAGAGGAGTTTGGTATTCTCCAAAAACATGTTGTAAGCCAGAAATCGTCCTTGGCGATTACACATATACAGGCACTGGAACTGTTTTAGTCAAAGATACAAAGCCATTTTCATTAGTTTATGGTAATCCTGGGAGACAAAGCGGCTGGATGTGTAAATGTCAAAAATATCGTCTTGAATTTTTTGGAAGCCAAGCTTTATGTAAATGTGGTAGAAAATTCAAAATCGAAAATCAAACAGTTTCATTAATAGAAGACATATGATGAATGATATTTCGGAAAACACATTACTTTCTATTATAATACCAATATACAACGAAGAAGATAATATTGCGAATTTAATAGTTGAGCTTAATAAATGTTTTGGTAAATCGACTATAGAAGTCGAATTTGTTTTTGTTGACGATGGTTCACAAGACTTAACTTTATCTAAATTATTCGAGTTAGGAAAACAATTATGCTTTCAATCAAAAATAATAAAATTGTCAAAAAATTATGGTTCACACCCTGCATTAAGAGCTGGGATTTTACATTCAAAAGCTAAATGTATTACTTTTCTTTCGGCCGATTTGCAAGACCCTCCAACACTTCCTGAAACTCTTTATAATGAATTATGCAAAGGTTATGATATTGTATGGGCGCAACGTGAATCAACGCAAGCAGGTTGGTTTGAAAAAGGATTCTCTTTTATGTATGCAAAACTTATGAGAAAATATGCAATTCCCTCTTACCCTCTTAAAGGATTTGACATCGTTATTTTTAACGAGAAAGTAAAAAAATCACTAATTGACAACATTGAAGCAAACTCTTCTCTTTTTCTTCAAATACTAAACTTAGGATTTAAACAATCTTATATTTCTTATCATAAAAATAAAAGAATATTCGGCAAATCGAAATGGACTCTAAGCAAAAAAATTAAATTATTTGTTGATTCATTTATTGCGTTCTCCTACGCTCCAATTCGTCTTGTTACTTTAACAGGTTTTTTACTTTTTTTTATTGGATTATTATGGACAATTTTTATTGTAATTAGGAAAGTCGTTTATAACGATCTTGAAGCAGGATGGCCAGCATTGGTATCTATATTAATGTTAGGTTTCGGAACAACTAATATTTCGCTTGGAATAATTGCGGAATATTTATGGCGCACACTTGACAGTTCAAGAAAAAGACCAGTTTTTATTATCGATGAAATTATTGAAATAAATAAAAATGCGACAACTTAATATTTTAATTACAGGAGGCGCGGGATTTATAGGATCCCACTTAACTGATAAATTATTGTCATTGAACTGCAATGTTATTGTCTTGGACAACCTAAGAAATGGAAGAGAAGCAAATTTATCTGAAGCTTTTAAAAATCCAAATTTTGAATTTATTGAAGGGGATATTCTAGATATCAAAATGTGTGAATCCGCAACAGCAAATGTTGACATTGTTTATCATCTTGCTTGTTTAGGAGTAAGGCATTCTCTTCACAGCCCCTTTGAAAATCACAGGGTAAATGCTGAAGGAACTCTGAATATGCTGGAAGCGTCACGAAAGAATAAAGTAAAACGCTTCTTTTACATTTCAACTTCAGAAATATATGGTGATATTAAAACATTTCCAATTGATGAAAGCGGAATACCACTTCCTAAAACCGTTTATGGTTCCAGTAAATTGGCCGGGGAAAATTATGCATATTCCTATTATAAATGTTTTGGTTTAGATACTACTATACTTCGGATTTTCAATAATTATGGACCAAGAGCGCATTACGAAGGGGACGCAGGAGAGATCATACCTAGAAGTATTGTAAATGCATTGTATGGGAAATCGCCAATTATTTTCGGTGATGGAAATGTTACACGTGATTTTTTTTATGTGAAAGATACGGCTAAAGCTTTGGCCAAACTAATAGACATTTCAACTATTTCAGGCGAAATAATAAACATTGGTACTGGTCAGGAAATTACGATGAAACACCTCCTTGAACAAGTAATTGAATTAATGAACAGTAAATTAAAAATCGAGTATCATGAAGACCGACCTGCAGATGTTCCTCGGCTTTGGGTTAATCCTTCCAAATTTAAAAAGATTACCAATTTCTCTTCATCCTATACTTTTGAGCAAGGCTTGATTGAAACAATTACCTATTACAAAGAGTTAATGAAAACCAAAAATTTAGTGAATGAAATTGCATTGAAAAATTGGGAAAAATAATCGATATAAAAAAATAATTAAAATGAAAATACCTGTTGCAAAACCATATTTGACAGTAGAAGAAGCACAAAGTGCCTATGATACTATTTTAACAAATTGGGTTACACAAGGACCACGTGTGCAAGAATTTGAAGAAAAATTTGCCACTTATGTTGGCTCCAAATATGCTGTTGCTCTTTCTAACTGCACTACTGCTTTGCATCTCTCCATGATTGTAGCAGGCATAAAAGAAGGTGATGAAGTTATTTGTCCCTCAATGAGTTATATTGCTACGGCAAACTCAATTAAATATGTGAGTGCAACACCTGTATTCGCAGAGGTTGATTCTACAACTTACAATATAGATGTAACCCATGCAGAAAGATTAATTACCCAGAAAACAAAAGCAATTTTAATTGTTCATCAAATTGGATTGCCAGCAGATATAGATGCCTTCAAAGAGATTTGCCTAAAGTATAATTTAAAATTAATTGAAGATGCAGCCTGTGCTGCTGGCTCTTCCTACAAAGGAAATAAAATTGGTTATCATTCTGACTTAGTATGTTTTTCATTTCACCCGCGTAAAGTTATTACAACAGGAGATGGAGGAATGATAACCACAAATAATGAAGAATATTACAACAGACTTAAATTATTAAGACAACATGGAATGTCAGTTAATGACAGAACAAGGCATAATTCTACTACTGTTGTTAGGGAGGATTATTTAGAGGTAGGTTACAATTACAGATTAACCGATATTCAAGCTGCAGTAGGTATTAAACAATTAGAAAAATTAGATTGGATAATTGCTGAAAGAAGAAAGATTGCAGAGCGATATAATGAAGCTTTCAAAAATATAGATTTTATAAGGCTGCCTGTTGAGCCGATCGATTATATTACTAATTGGCAATCTTACGTTATCTATTTAAAAGCCAATAGTCCTGTTAAAAGAAATGATCTAATGCAATTATTATTAGATAAATGCATATCAACCCGTAGAGGAGTAATGACTGCACACCGGGAAATAGCCTATAAAAATTATGGTAATAACATTTCTTTGCCCATATCTGAAAATGCGAGTGATAACAGTATCGTTATTCCATTGTTCGTTCCCATGAAGGATGAAGAGGTTCACTATGTTATCGAGCAAATTATTAACGCTCTGTTACCTGATTAATAGCCGTTTTTCTTCTTTTATGAACTTAGGTTTTTAATGTCAATTGACCTTGTTTTTCGCTGCAAAAGCGTTTTGTAAATAATTTTAAATGTTGTAATATTGACATTAAATAAATAATAATAAAGCAAGAATTTGTATTGTTATCAGATATGATTACTAATAATAAACCATACCTTTCAGGAAACGAAACTGAATATATTCGCAAAGCTATAGAGTCTTGTAAAATTTCAGGTGATGGTGTATATACTAAAAAATGTCACCAGTTTTTTGAAACCAAGTACGGTTTTAAAAAAGTATTACTCACCACTTCATGTACCGATGCTTTGGAGATGGCAGCAATACTGCTTGATATAAAAGAAGGGGATGAAGTAATTGCCCCATCTTTTACATTTGTTTCAACGGTAAATGCTTTTGTATTAAGAGGAGCTAAAATTGTTTTTATTGACAGCGATATCAATAATCCCAATATGGATGTGGATGCTATTGAAGCACAGATAACCTCAAAAACAAAAGTGATAGTGCCGGTTCATTATGCCGGAATAGCATGTGATATGGATAAAATAATGTCTTTAGCAAATAAATATAATTTATTTGTTGTAGAGGATGCAGCTTTGGCTATTGATAGTTATTATAAAGACCGCCCTTTAGGAAGCATAGGTCATTTGTCAGCATTTTCTTTTCATGAAACTAAGAATGTGATTTCCGGAGAAGGAGGGATGTTGGTGATTAATGATGAAAGATTTATTAACAGAGCTGAAATAATCAGAGAGAAAGGAACAAACCGGTCTGCTTTTTTTAGGGGAGAGATTGATAAATATGACTGGGTGGACATTGGTTCCTCATTTCTTCCTTCAGACATTATTGCAGCTTTTTTGTTCGCTCAACTTGAAAACATTGAAAAAATTCAACAAAAAAGGAAAAATATTTGGAACATATATTTTGCTGGTTTAATATCCATTGAAGAGAAGGGAAAAGTACAATTGCCTAAAATATTGAATTTTGCAACGAACAATGCGAATATGTTTTACCTGGTATGCAGCTCGATAGATGAAAGGACTAAACTCATCCAATATTTAAAAGACAATGAGATTCATGCCGTATTTCATTATTTAAGCTTGCACAAAAGCCCATATTATAAAAACAAACATGATGGAAGAGAATTAAAAAATGCTGACAGATATTCGGATTGCCTGGTTCGTTTACCAATGTATTATGAGTTGGAAGAGGAGCAGCTTAATAAAATTATTTCTACTATTAATAATTTTTACAATTAAATGACTAAAATGAAATTTGCTGTTGTTGGATGTGGCAGTATCGGCAAGAGACATATAGCTGTCTTAGATGCAGAACCTAATGCTGACATTATTGCTATTTGTGATATTGATGAAAACAAGTGTAAGGAATTATCTTTACTTTACAACAATCTCCCCTATTTTACATCCTATGACAAAATGTTAACTGCAATTAAAGCAGACATTATTAATGTCGTAACACCACATGCGCTGCATGCCCCAATGGCTATTAAAGCGTCAAATCTTGGATTTAATGTGTTAGTAGAAAAGCCTATGGCTTTAACGATAAAGGATTGTATTGCAATGAATGATGCTGCAATTAAAAATAATACCAAGTTGTGGGTTGTAAAACAAAATCGACATAATATTCCTATAAAACTTGCTAAAGATGCCATCAATAAGGGTATGCTTGGTAAAATATTTCTGGTGAAATGCGATATCCTTTGGAACCGTTATCAAGGATATTATGATGAATCACCCTGGAGAGGAAAGATTAAGGAAGAAGGAGGTGCATTGTACACACAAGCCAGTCATTTCATTGACCTGTTGGTTTGGTGGTTTGGTGATGTAACAAGTGTAAAAGCTCAGATTGCTACACAAAATCACAACATTGAAACGGAAGATACCGGTAATGCGATTTTAGAATTTGAAACCGGAACATTGGGGTCACTTAATTGGACAACATGCGTTTTTAATAAAAACTATGAAGGAAGTATTACAATTATCGGACAAAATGGTACAATAAAAATAGGAGGACAGTATCTGAATAAAATTGAATACTGGGATGTACAAGGTTATCCTTTGCAGGAAGGTATTGATTTTAGCGACAAACCAAATGCGTATGGTAAATATCAGGGAACAAGTTCTAATCACGACAAGGTTATTAAATCCATTCTGGAAAGGTTTAATAGCCCTGAAATAGAAGCTGTAGAAGGGTTTGAAGGGATGAAATGTATTGATGCAATTGAAAAAATATATCAGGCAGCAAAATGAAAAACATTACAAAATATACTTCAGGCATTGTTGATGTACAATTTGGCGAAAATGTAAAACTTGTTGAGCCGGTGAATATTTACGGTGCAAAAATTGGAAATAATGCCTTTATAGGCCCATTTGTTGAAATTCAAAAAAATGTAGTTATTGGTAATAATTGCAAAATTCAATCCCATAGTTTTATTTGTGAACTTGTTACAATTGGCAATGACTGCTTTATCGGTCACGGTGTAATGTTTATTAATGATCTGTTTTCCAATGGTGGTCCGGCTCAGGGGAAAAAGGAATTGTGGAAAAAAACTGAAATTGGAAATAATGTATCCATTGGGAGCAACGCTACTATATTGCCAATATCAATATGCAGTAATGTTGTTATAGGAGCCGGAGCTGTGGTAACAAAAAATATATTAGAATCAGGAACATATGCTGGCAATCCTGCAGTAAAAATGAAAAAATAATACTATGAAAATTCCATTTGTTGATTTAAAGGCACAATATCAAAGTATCAAACCGGAAATTGATGAGGCAATAGGCAAGGTAATAACAGAAACTGCTTTTATTGGTGGAAAATATGTTAAAGAATTTGAGCAACTTTTTTCTAAATATCTGAATATTAATCATATAGTTGCATGTGCTAACGGCACAGACTCCTTAGAGATATTACTGAAAGCTTCTGGGGTGGCTATTAATGATGAAGTAATTGTTCCTGCAGTATCTTGGATATCAACTTCTGAGGCAGTTTCATCTGTGGGTGCCAAACCCGTTTTTGTTGACATTGATCCGATAAGTTATACGATTGATGTAAAACTTATTGAATCAAAAATTACACCTCAAACGAAGGCTATTATTCCTGTTCATTTATATGGCAATCCGGCTGATATGAATGAAATAATGCTGATAGCGAAAAAGCATAATTTAATTGTTATTGAAGATTGTGCTCAATCTCATGGTGCTGAAATTGATGGGAAAATGGTTGGAACATTTGGTGATGCAGCAAGTTTTAGTTTCTATCCTGGGAAAAATCTGGGAGCGTATGGTGATGCGGGTGCAATGGCAACAAATGATTCTATTATTGCAGAAAAAATAAGGATGATCGCAAATCATGGCCAACTCGAAAAACATAAACATTTAATAGAAGGAAGGAATAGCAGAATGGATGGAATTCATGCTGCAGTACTTTCCGCTAAGATCAAATACTTGGATGCATGGACAAATAAACGAATTGAAATAGCGGATTATTATTCTTTGTTACTTGATAAATTAAATGTAAAAGTTCCCTTTGTGAAAAACAAGTCTAAGCATGTTTTTCATTTATATGTTATTTTGACTAGCAAAAGAGACGCCTTAAAAGAACATTTAGAAAATCAAGGAATCGAAACTGCCATACATTATCCAACAGCACTTCCTTTGTTAGACGCATATAGATCTGAAGGTTATAAAAATTCTGATTTCCCAATCGCCACTGATTTTACTTCTAAAATTCTTTCATTGCCAATTTATCCCGAATTAACTAAGGAAATGGTAATGTATGTTGTGGAAAATATTAAAAAAATAAATGAGTAAGGATATTTTGGTCGCCTCCTATTATTTTCCTCCAAACCCTGGTATTGGAGGCAGAAGGATGGCTAAATTTTGTAAATATCTCGTTCAAAAAGGATATACTGTTCATGTAATTAATGTTGAAAATCCACATTCTGAAAGTTCGCAATGGGTAAATGAAGTAAAACATCAGAATATTAAGGTTTATACATTACCATTAAACTATCCCAAGGTTTTAATGGAGGGGGCTGATACTCAGGAAAAAAAACGCACCTTAATAAAAAGAATACATTACAAGTTAGTAAGTTATTATTATTCGAAAATTCAGAAAAAGAGAATTTACGATCCAACCTTTCTTTGGGAAAAGGAATTTAATGAGTTAGCTAAGCAGTTAATATTTAAAAATAAAATTAATAACATAATTGTATCTATCTCACCACATTATTATGCCTGGTATGCTGCAAAACTAAAAAAAACATTACCGGCAATAAACCTTATTATTGATTTTAGGGATCCTTGGTTAACGTTAAGAGATTTTGGTCTCCAAATAATGACTGAACGACAAAAAAAAAATGAACAAAAAATTATTTCTGAAACAATTGCTAATGCAGACTATATAATATCTCCAAGCAATTTCGTTCTGGACGAATTCAGGCAATATTCAAAAGATGTAAATAGAATGATTGAAGTGCCTCACGCTTATGATTTAGATGATATTAAATTGTTTTTAGATCCGGCATCTCAGTCAGTAAAAGCAGATCCTGATAAAGTAAAATTTATTTATCCGGGTACGTTATACAGTGATATTTTACCTTCCCTTTTAAAACTCAATGATATCCTAAATTATTTAAAAGAAAAGAATATAAAAATCTACAAAAAATTACAGTTTGATTTTTTTGTTGATCAAACTCATTATTCAGATTATTTTCGTGAACATTCAATTGTTAAGTTTCACAAGCCTATTGGTAAAAAAATTTTTGAAGAGGTATCGAAGTCTTCTGTAATATTGATATTATATGCTGAGCACAATAAAAATTACAGAACAACAAAGTTTTATGAGTTTTTACCTTTCAAAAAAACGTATCTTTATTTAGGACCAGAAGGTGATACTTACAACTTTATCAGAAAAAACAAGTTGGGGGTATCATTTAATAACTCTTCTGATTTGAAGGAAATAGAATTATATTTTGAGAATATTGAAAAATATATTGATAACTATTCTCCTTTGATTGATTTTAATGAGTTTTCATTTGACAAACAAACTGATCGTTTAATTAGCTTTTTTAAATAAATATCATAACCAGGTTTTGTGTCTTTATATGTGGAATAAAATTACAATGCTAAAGTATCTAATTTTGAATGGAGTCATTTTCCCATTTAAAATATACATAAGATCATCCATAAAAATCAGGAACACTTCAGCTATCAAAATGGATGGAAGGGTAACTATTGGGAATCCTGACTCCAAAAGTGCTATTATTTCAAAAGCTCCTGCAAATATTTATTTCGGTTATAATTCAAAAATTTTTATTGGTAAATCAATCAGTGTGGGCCCTGGTGTAAATATCATCGCGAAGGATAATGCCACGCTATCAATTGGTGAAAACACCTATTTTACTTCAGACTCACATATTGAAGCGGTTAACTCTATTACTATAGGAAGTGATTGTGCCATCAGCTGGGGAGTAACAATAATTGACGATAATCATCATAAAGTAATTACTAAAATTCAAAGGGAAGAAATTGATACAGATTTAGTAATAGGAAATCATGTATGGATTGGATGCAATGTTACCATTTTAAAAGGGACTAAAATTGGCAACAATTGTATTGTGGCAGCAGGGAGTGTTGTAAAAGGAATTTTTTCTGATAATACTTTAATTGCAGGTAATCCTGCAAAGGTGGTAAAAGAAGATGTAAATTGGAGTTAGAAAATGACAAGAAGAAAATTGTTAATAGTATATACAAAAAGTACGTTAGAGCTTATTAATAGGCAATCAGCTTTAGGTTCATATATTTTTTGTTTAGCTGAAATTATACAAAAAAGTAATTTTTTAGTTTTTGTTAATGGAATTTCATTGGAGGAATTGAAAATTCAAAGTTCGAATCAGCATATAAACCCTACAATTCATAAAAATTACCTGTTTAAATTTATTCCTGTCTTCATTAAAGAATTTTTAAAGGATATTCTCGTCTTTAAAAAAATAAAAAACTTATCTCAAGTCATTAACAATTCCGGAAAATATGACTGTGTATTAGAGTTCTACAATTATGCTTCTAATGTTGGATTATCAATTTCAAAAACACAAAAAATACCTCTTGTAATGGTTTATGATGCACCGGTGCTTGAGGAACATGTTTTTTTTCATGGACCTAAATTTTTTTTTAAAAAAACTATTTTACTTCGGGAAAAGGAATCATTAATTAATGCAAACCATTTGATAGTTTATTCTGATTCTGTAAAGAGATACATTAACAATCTTGTTGGAAAAGAACTCCACTTTTCTATTCATCAAAATGTTGATTTCACCCGGTTCCATTTTTTGGAAAAAAAGTTTTCCAATACTCCCATAAAAATTGGTTTTATTGGTTCTTTTCTTAAATGGCATAGAATTGATTTATTAATTTCAGCATTCCAAAAATTACGGAAAGATAATTATGAAGTTGAGCTTCTGCTTGTTGGGAATGGAATGGAATATGATAATATTTCACAGCTGGTAGAAAAATCGATGTTTAAAAAATTTATAAAAATGCCCGGGTTTTTGGATGGAGAGGAATTGCTAAACATCAAAACTCAAATTCAAATAGGTGTAATGCCCGGTTCCAATTGGTATGGCGCTCCAAACAAAATATTTGAATACGGTGCAGCAAAAGTTGCGGTTGTAGCCCCGGATACGGCAACGATTAAAGACTTGTTCGAAGATAATAAGGAATTACTTCTTTTTAAGCAGGATGACAAAAATGAACTTTTCTTAAAACTAAAAATAGTATGTGATGATATTTTTTTGAGAGAGAAATTAGCTTCCACATTACAAGAAACGATTAGAAAAAAATATTCTGAAAAAAATACAGCCGAATTTTACAATGAGGTTTTAAACAGTGTAATCTCACATTAAACACTCAAAAAATGCGTATAGCTTTATTAACAGATGGAATTCATCCTTATGTAATTGGTGGTATGCAAATGCATTCATTTTATCTTGCCAAATACTTTGCTAAAGCAAAAATTGAAGTTGACTTATATCATCCGTTTATCAACATATCTGAAAAAGAATTTTTAGCTTGTTTTTTACCTGAAGAAGAAATATATATTCATCCCATATTTGTAGATTTCCCTAAAAAAAAATATTTTCCGGGACATTATATAGTTGAATCATATAAATACTCCCAAAACATATCTAATGAGTATTTTAGAAGAAATTCGCCTGACTTTATATATGCACAGGGATTTACGGGGTGGGAACTTCTAAAGAAGAAGAAAAAAAAACGAAATAATATATCACCTATTGGAGTTAACTTTCATGGCTTAAACATGTTTCAACCTTCATTTGGGTGGAAGACAAAATTAAACAATGTGTTTTTTAAACCAGCTGTAAAGTATAATTTATTAAACGCTGACTGTGTTTTTTCTCTTGGAACTAATTTAAGTAATTTAATTTCTCACATTTCTAAAAATATTATTGAAATTCCAATTGGAATAGATAACACCTGGTTAGTAAATGAAGAAGAAATAACAAATAATGATATTGTTAATTTTATTTTTGTGGGTAGATATGATGTTGTTAAAGGGATTGATATACTTAATAACTCATTAAAAAAGTTAATTGCAAGTGATGCTTCCTTTATGTTTAATTTTGTTGGACCTTTTCCTGCGGAGGGTCAAATTAATGATAAAAGAGTAAAGTATTTTGGAGAAATTAAAAATAAAGCAGAGCTCAAAAATATTGTAAAAAAATCAGACGTTATAGTGTTAGCAAGCTATAGTGAAGGTATGCCTACTGTGATTATAGAAGCTATGGCTTGTGGCTTAGCTGTGTTATCAACCAATGTAGGTGTGATTGATGAATTAGTTGATGATGGTAATGGAATATTAATTATTCCCGGTGATAGTGACATACTTAAAAAGGCTTTATCTGATTTTATTAAAATAAGTCCTAAGAAGCTTTTAGAAATGAAATTAAATTCAAGGAAGAAAGTTGAATTAAATTTTCTTTGGGACAAAATAATAAGCAAAACAATTTATCAAATTGAAAAATTTATTTCGTAATATTTTAAGTTAGAGCTAAAAAACATGAAAGTAATTAGGATATTTAAACTTCTTTTAAGCATTTTAAAACTGAAATTTCATCATGTAAATTTCAATCGTAAAATTCGTGAAAATGGAACTTACATTTATAATAAAGGGAAAATAACAATTGGCAAAAATGTTCATTTGCATTCTTTTCCTGATGGCTCTTGCCATAAAACCGCATTAGCAACCTACTTCACTGATGCAATGATAGTAATAGGCGATAACTGTAATTTAAATGGCACTGCAATTCATTGTAATGAGAAAATCATTATTGGAAACAAATGCATGTTTGGACCGGGAACAATCATTGTTGACAATGATTCGCATAGGGTTGTGATTGACAATTTAGAAAGAAATCAAAAGCCAATAAGTAAGCCAATTGAAATTTGTGACAATGTTTGGATCGGCATGAATACTATTATTTTAAAAGGAGTTACTATTGGAGAGAATTCAATTGTTGCAGCCGGTTCTATTGTATTGAAGGATATTCCACCCAATAGTTTGTATGGAGGCCATCCGGCTGTATTTTTAAAGAAACTTAATTAATGATTTTGTGGACTTTTTATTCAAATTAACAAAAACTATTATCCGAAAACTATTGGTACTCTTTTAACTTTTTCCACCAAAAAAATGTAGTTTTGTATAAAATCAAAAATATATGAACGAACTAAAAGCCTTTATAGCAGATAATCTTTCCGGTTTTTCACCAAAAGCCATTCCCGGATTTATTTTTAGTTTTATGGTGTGTGCCGTATTATCCTTTATATTAGGACGATTGTACGTGAAATATGGTAATTCCTTATCAAACCGAAAATCATTTTCAAGAAATTTTATTGTATTGGCAATAACTACCATGTTCATTATTTCAGTAGTAAAATCCTCTTTGGCATTGTCATTGGGTTTGGTTGGTGCCTTGTCAATTGTCCGTTTTCGGTCTGCTATCAAAGAACCTGAAGAATTAACCTATTTGTTTTTAACTATTGCAATTGGCTTAGGTTGCGGAGCAGGATTGACCATTTTAACACTTATTGCTTTTATCGGATTTATGATCGTTATCTGGTTCAATAACCGATTCCAGAAAGATATTGAAACTCAAAATCTGTATCTGACTATTTCAAGTAATGCTCCTGCATCAATTGATCTGAAGAAAATCATTAATGAATTAAAAAAACATTGTTCCTCTATAAAATTGAAACGCAGTGATGAAAACGCTTCTACAATGGAAGCATCATTTTATGTCGAATTTGAGGATATTGAACAATTGGAAAATACAAAAAATGCTTTAAAAAACATTCACCCGTCCGTAGCAGTTACATTTATGGATAATACACGTGATCTATAATTCTTTGAAGAGCAGTTTAAATTTTTTGATGCTAATTGTTATAGAAACCTCTCGCCTTTTTCACTCTTTCTCGACTCCGCTCGAAATAACATTGCTGGGGCAGGCGAAGGTGTCAAATGTCGAAGTGAGGAGGTCATCCTGAGTTTGTCGAAGGAGTGGGAAAGCCCACGCAGATATTTCGACAGGCTCAATATGACTACACACGCTTCGGTTCTGTTTCGAGTCGAGAAACGAGAGAGGGATAAATAAAATTATTTTAGTAAAATTAAAATAGCGATTTCATGTCTCAATTAAATAATAATCAATCAGAGGAGTTGCGGCATGAACGCAAGTTTCTAATTACCGATTATTCAGCAGCTGAAGTAGAACAGATCATAAAATACAATCCAGCTTGTTTTACAGAGATATATCATCCGCGAACAGTAAATAATATTTATTTTGATAGCTTGGGTTTTGAAAGTTATTATGGAAATATTGAAGGAGACGCAGATCGCAGCAAAGCCCGTATTCGTTGGTACGGGATTTTATTCGGAGAAATTGATCATGGTGTGCTTGAGTTTAAGATCAAAAAAGGCTTATTGGGAAAAAAAGATTATTATACGCTTGCTCCATTTACTTTAGATACAGATTTTTCGAAACAGCAAATAGTGAAGGCTCTGAGTAGGGATACAATTCCGAATCATATTCGCAATTCAGTTTTATCCATGCAGCCTTCCTTATTAAATTCATACTCCCGTAAATACTTTATTTCAGCAGATAAGCAATTCAGAATTACTATTGATAAAAATTTAACTTATTACAGGATATCCTATAACAACACTACATTTTTGAATAAAGTTATTGATAATAAGTCGGTGGTGCTGGAATTAAAATATGATTCAATATTAGAGCCTGAAGCCAAAGAAATTGGAAATAAATTCCCCTTTAAAATGACAAAAAATTCTAAGTATTTACAAGGGATAGAACGTGTTTTATTTTGATGTTTCGATTGGCAAATAGAACTGTCATTTCGAACGGAATGCAATGAAGAGAGAAATCTGCTTATCGAGGTGAGATTTCTCCCAGAGTTTATCCTGAGCGGAGTCGAAGGAGTCGAAATGCCATTAATAACTGGCATTTCGATCGGAATGTAATGAAGAGAGAAATCTCATTTCGCAAAGAAGAGATTTCTCCTTGGCAGTCGAAATGACATTAGGGGACTGTCATTTCGATCGGAATTTAATGAAGAGAGAAATCTCATTTCACGAAGGAGAGATTTCTCCTTGGCAGTCGAAATGACATTAGGGGACTGTCATTTCGAACGGAATGCAATGAAGAGAGAAATCTGCTTATCGAGGTGAGATTTCTCCCAGAGTTTATCCTGAGCGGAGTCGAAGGTGTCGAAATGCCATTAATAACTGTCATTTCGATCGGAATGCAATGAAGAGAGAAATATCATTTCGCAAAGAAGAGATTTCTCCTTGGCAGTCGAAATGACATTAGGGGACTGTCATTTCGAACGGAATGCAATGAAGAGAAGAAATCTCATTTCGTGAAGGAGAGATTTCTCCTTGGCAGTCGAAATGACATTAGGGGACTGTCATTTCGAACGGAATGTAATGAAGAGAGAAATCTCATTTCACGAAGAAAATTTTTCTCCTTGGCAGTCGAAATGATACACAATTACATTTTTAAATGAAACCACTTTTAGAAACAAAAAAAAAATTATCACTAAAGCTAAAAGCGTTTATAACACTTTTTGTTGTTATTGTTGTTCTTGCATTTGTGTTTACGTTAAAATTTTCCGGTAATTCAAAAAAGGATTTTGCAAACCTACATTATTCAAAAAATGTAATAGCTCCTATAAGCTCATCAGAAGGAGGGTTTTACAAAACAGCATTTACAATTAATCTATCTACTATTGATTTAAATACTCAAATTTATTATACCCTTGATGGATCAGAACCTACACTGGCATCTACTTTATATTCAAAGCCAATTTTAATTGAAGACAGAACAGAGAATAAAAATTATTTATCAGCTATACCTACTTCGCCACGCTGGAAACCACCAATTGGTACTATTTTTAAAGGAACAGTTTTACGTGCGATCGCAATTGATGGGGAAAACAAAAAAAGTGCAGAATTGATAAAAACATTTTTTGTAAATGAAAAAGGAAACCAACGTTATTCCTTGCCGGTTATCTCTATTACGGTGAATTCAAAAGAATTATTTGGTTATAACAGAGGTATTTATGTTCTAGGGAAAAGCTATTCAGATAAAGATAATTACATACGAAAAAATATTCCCTTGGATCTTCCCTGGTGGGAATATCCTTCCAATTACCTGATGCGTGGTGCAGATGCAGAAAGAGAAGCTCATATAGAGTTTTATGAACCCTCAGGTAAATTGGGCTTTGAATCAACAGTGGGTCTGAGAATACACGGAAACGCTACACGTGGGTATCCTCAAAAATCATTACGCGTTTGTTTCCGGGAAAAATACGGACAATCAGAATTGAATTATAATCTGTTCCCTGCAAATCCGGTAAAAAAATTCAGTTCTTTTATTTTGAGAAATTCAGGTAATGATTGGGACAAAACAATGTTTCGTGATGGATTCATGCAATCGCTGATGAAAAATTCTTCTATCGATATACAAGATTATCGTCCTTCTATTGTTTTTATCAATGCCGAATATTGGGGAATACATAATATCAGGGAACGTTTTGATGAGAACTATTTAGCAAATAAATACAATTTAAGTCCAGATAGTGTTATTATTCTGGAGATGAGTGGGAAATTGGTCAGGGGACAAAAAGGGGAGGAGCAAAAGTTTACAGAATTATTGAATTTCGTTTCGAAAAATGATCTTTCCATCCAGAAAAATTATGACTATGTAAGATCAAAAATGGAGATAGAAAGCTTTTCAGATTTTGTGATTGCAAATGTCTATTTCTGTAATAGTGATTGGCCAAATAATAATGTACGGTTTTGGAGATATAATTCGGAGTCGGTAGCAGATAGCCTAGTAAAAAAAGAGGGTAAATGGCGATGGATGTTGTATGATACAGACTGGGGTTTTGGATATAATGATTTGAGTTCACCAAAATCTAATTTACTCGAAAAAGCAACACGAGTGGGAAGCGTTGGGATCTTATTTAGTGAGTTACTAAAAAATAAAGAATTTGTTTCCCAATTTTTAGATCGTTTTCAGCACCATTTAAATACCAGTTTTTATATCCCTTATGTTAATCAAAAGATCGATCAAATGAAGTATTCAATTTCTCCTGAAATCCAAGAACATATTGATCGTTGGAGAGGAATTGGTTCCTATGAAAAGTGGCTTTCTAATATTGGTGTTTTAAAGGACTTCGCAGAACAAAGGCCTTCATTTCAGGCAGATCAATTAAATACATTTTTTAATTTAAAAGGGAAGCAACAAATTATCATAAAAAAGTAGGGCAAAACTCTATTTTGCCGTATATTTGAAGGTAAATTATTTTTATTGTGGTAGCATATTACAAAGCAAACTTTCAACTTTTTTCTATTTTTTTTATTTGGCTGATTATTGGAAAATATGCTCCGGTAATTTCCTATGCGGTGATCCCTATTACGATGTTTTTGATGTACAAAAAGGGAATGATAGAGGAATTATTGATCGGATATTTTTTCATACTTATTCTATCTGATAGTTTAGAGGATTCTTTGTTTTTTGCTAAAAATGTCAAAAATATTTACATCAGTGTTTTGGCTGTTTTTTTCTTTTTTGACACCAAAAATTTCCAGCCCTTAAATAAGCTGTATAAACTGTATGTTCCTTTCTTTATTTTTGCACTTTTTACCATATCCATTAGTCTTTTTGAGCCATTTTTCTTTACCGGTTTTCAAAAAACCATTTCTTTTGCCATTTCATTAATGATCATCCCTAATTTTATTACCAGGCTGTATAGAGAAGGAGGGGGATTGTTTTTAAAACGAATTGTTTTTTTTGCGGTCACAATTTTGATAATCGGTTTTATTCTGAAATATGTCGCTCATGATTTTGCGTATTTAGAAAATGGACGATACCGTGGATTTTTGGGTAGTCCTAATGGTTTAGGAATATACAGTGTTTTAACGTTTATTATTTTTTTTGTTATCGATTATTTTTTTCCTTCCTTATTTACTAAACAGGAAAGAATTATTCTGATTGGGGCAATATTACTTTCCATCTTTCTTTCGGGATCCCGTAATAGCGTTTTTGCTATTCTTATATTTTATTTTTTTCAACGTTTTTTTAGTGTATCTCCCTTCTTGGGTTTTATTCTATTTCTTTTAACTTTATTCGTTTCGGAACTAATTAGTACAAATCTCTCTTCTATATTAAATTCGATTGGGCTAGGGGAGTTTTTCAGAACAAAAACCTTGGAAGAAGGTAGCGGAAGATATATTGCATGGAACTTTGCATGGATTCACATTCAACAGAATTTTTTTATTGGGAAAGGTTTTGCCTACAACGAATTTTATATGCGCCAATATTACGCCTTGTTATCAAAGTTAGGACATCAGGGAGGGATACATAATTCTTTTTTAACATTTTGGATGGATCAGGGCTTGATAGGCTTATTAATATATTTGAGATCCTATATTTTAATGTTCATTAAATCCGCAAAACAAACTAAGTTCGCATATCCGATACTCTTTGCTCTCTCTTTTACGGCAATTTTTGAGTCATGGTTGGTAGCGTCATTGAGTCCGTTTGCATTTCTGGCGATTTTTATTTTTACGATCATTACAAGTGATGAAATTGTTCCACAAGAATATATGGTAAGTAAAGAACAAGCTCTAATTAAAGAACCTGTTATATGAAAATAAACGATTCTTATAAACATAAGTTTTCCAATAACACATCAAAAAATAGTTTTTTTGGAAAACATGTTTTTACAAAGCGAACTCTCTTTTTGACTATAAGTAGTGTAATTTTTGTTTTCGGTTACCTTGCATCCAATTTTATTAAAAAAAAGGGATATACCGGTTTATGGGATTTCACAACTACAATTACGTCAAATTATGTTAAAGGATTAAGAGCCAATCCTGAAAATATTTCGATAGAGATAAAAGAAAAAGATTTTAAAAAGTTAGAAAAAAATAGAAAACAAGCCCTTGAACGCGGTGTGATCATCAATGATCTGGATGGCGATTATGTATCAGCAACGATTGAATACAATGGAAAAAAGATAGATGTAAAATTGCGGTTGAAGGGTCATATGACGGATCATTTGCAAAAAGATAAATGGTCCTTTCGGGTAAAAGTAAAAGACAAGGATTCATTTATAGGGATGAAACGATTTAGTTTGCAACATCCGGGTACGCGGGGATATATTTACGAATGGATCTATCATCAACTGATGAAACAGGAAGGAATTATCGCCCTTCGTTATAAATTTATGAATGTAACTGTCAACGGACGGGATTGGGGAATCTATTGTGTGGAAGAAAATTTCGATAAAGAATTGATAGAAAATAACAATCGAAAAGCAGGACCAATCATTCGTTTTAATCCGGATCTGTATTGGGTGGATAGATTAAATGAACTGGAAGGAGAAAAGCCGGTTGCTGAGTATGCTTCCTATTATTCTGCAAATGTAGAAGCTTATCGTGAGGATAAGGTATTGGAAGATTCTACTCAAAAACAGTATTATTTGAAAGCAATTGCATTGATGGAAGGTTTTCGGAATCGAAAATTAAAGGCGGATGCTGTTTTTGATATTGAAAAATTGGCAAAATTTCATGCGATTATCGATCTGGTAGGTGGTCAGCACAGTATAGATTGGAGCGACATAAAGTATTATTATAATCCGGTTTCTGCAAAATTAGAGCCGGTTGCTTATGAAAGTTTTACTGTATTTCCTTTTCGGGATATTTCCGGAAATTACAAATTTGTTATACCCGACAGTAATGAATACTATGAAGATCTGCATACCGCTCTGTTTAGTGATCCTGAATTCTTCAAGGCTTATATTGTAAATTTAGAAAGGATATCGGAATCCACTTATCTCGATAACTATTTTGATGATGTTAAAAAAGAATTGAATGAAAATCTGGCAATTCTTTACAAAGAATTTCCCTATAAAAAATTTGATAAACAAGGTTATTATCAAAATCAAGTAATGATTAAAAAAATACTTAACGTACCTAAATCAATACATGCTTACTTCAGTAATTTTTCAAATGGAAGGATTACATTGCAAATAGGAGCAATAGAATCTTTGCCTGTTGAAATAAAATCTATTTTAATTGAGGGGAAATATTCATTTCCTTCTTCTCCAATAGTTTTAGCTGCAAAGCAACAAAATAGATATGTTAATTATAAGGAATATTCTTTCACATTGCCTGCTGGGATGGTTTGGAAGGATTCTTTACTTCAATACATCAAAATTAATTATTCTATTTTAGGATATTCAGTTCAACAGGAATCAAAGGTATTTCCTTTCCCTCATACCGATACCGAATTTATTTCAACAGATCTGAAAAACAAACAAAGTACTATAAATGAATTTTCATTTTTAATAGTAGATGAAAATACAAAATCAATATTTTTAAAATCCGGAAAACTGACCATTAGTAGCGATCTGATTATTCCTAAAGGATATAAAGTTTTTGCAAATTCAGGTGTTTCGATTGACGTTAAAAATTACGCAAAAATAATTTCATATTCAGCATTGTTTTTAACCGGAACAGAAGATGAACCATTTGTGATAGAATCAAGTGATTCAACATTTCAGGGAATCGAAATTATAGATGCTAGTAAATCGAAGTTTAGCTATGTTACTTTTAAGAACCTTCCAAAGATACACGATGAACAATGGGCAAGAAGTGGTGCTCTGACATTTTATGAATCACCTGTTGAATTTAATAATTGTAGTTTTTATAATAGTAAGGCCGAAGATGCTGTAAATTTAATTCGCTCAACATTTTCATTTAAAAAATGTTTGTTTCACAGCATGCATAATGATGCTATTGATATTGACTTTTCGGAAGGTGTAGTTTCGAATTGTGTGTTTGAAAACTGCGATGAAAACTCCTTGGATATCACAATGGGAAAAGTAAACGTTAATTCGATATACATAAATGGAGCTGGAAACAAGGGATTAAATATAAAAGCCGGAACACAGTTTAATGGTAATGATGTACGAATAAAAAACGCTAATATTGCTATTTCTGCTGAAGATCGGTCTTCTGTTGATTTGACTGATGTTAGTATTTCAGATTCTAAAATAGGCCTGGTTGCATATAAAAATAAACCGGGAGCCGGTCATCCAACAATAAGTGTGTCAGGATTGGTTTTGTCAAATGTAAAAAAGAACTACTTAAAAGAAAAAGAATCCACTATTAGTGCTAATGGGATCACCATTGGTGATGAAATGAATGACGTAGAAACACTACTTAAAGGTGATAAAAAGAAACGTAAATAAAATAATTAATTTATCTTTTTGTGGTTTGATAAGCATTCAGTTATTATCAGCACAAATTATTTCTCCATTTAATAAAGTAATGGTGGCCGACACTTCCGGTAATTATTCCTTTATTGTGAGTGGCCATTTTCACGGAGCTTCCACGAATCTTTCCACCTATCCTGCTTCCACGTTATTAGCGAATATAGATAACTTGAACTCTTTGAAGCCAAATTTTTTAATGAGTTTGGGGGATATGTTCCTGGATGTGAATGAAACCTATTTAGAACATTATAAAACATCGTTATTTGAAAAGTTAAAAATGCCATTGTTGAATGCTGTTGGTAACCATGATCTGTCAAATGGTAATATGTATGAAAAAGTATTTGGCCGGACATATTTTTCATTTACTGCTCAATCAGAATTATTTATTGTTCTGAATACGGAAATAAATGATGGAAGCATTAAAGGAGAGCAGCTCGAATTTTTAAAAGTTTGCTTAAATAAAGCAAAGTCAGCTGATATAAAAAATATTTTTATTTTTTCTCATCGACCTATTTGGGCGGAGGGAAATCCTAAATATGATATGTTATTCGAAGGTAACACGCATAGTCAGTTTGGTTCACCCAACTTCGAAAAAGAAATTCGTCCTCTACTCGAAAATATGACCTTACCAATTTTTTGGATTTCCGGATCGTTGGCAGGTGGACCGGCTTCATTTTTTTATGATAAAGATGAAAACGACTCTATAACATTTATGCAAACCGCAATTCGTGATTTGCCAAGGGATGCCGTCTTACAAATAAATGTAAAAGATGGAAATGTTACGTTCAAAGGAGTTTCTTTAACAGGTCAGACACTCGAACCAATTGAAAACTACACGATTGATTATTGGAAAAAAACGATTCCGCCCGAAGCCTCTTTTAATTACAGACTAATTCCTTTATTATTTATTCAAATGTTGAAGCATTACTTTTTTTGGATTGGTTTTGTATCTTCATTAATTTTCTTTTTTGTTTTAAAATGGATCTTTAACAGATGGAAAAAAAGAAAATAGTTTTTCTTTATACCGAAATTGCTGATTATTTTTTAGCAGGATGTAAAGCATTAATCGAAAAAAATGCAGAAGTGCATATAATACGCTATCCTGTGAATAAAGAAGCGCCATTTCAATTCGATATTCCTGAAAAAATAAAAATTTATGAACGGAATAATTACGATAAAAAAACTTTACTTTCTCTCGTTGAATCAATCAACCCGCAAATAATTGTATGCAGTGGTTGGGTTGACAAAAGCTATTTAACTATATGTAAAGTTTTTAAGAAAAAAGCGATAACTGTTTTAACCCTAGATAATCATTGGAGAGGAGATATTAAACAACGTATCGCCTCCTTCATAAGCCCTTTTTATTTACTAAAACGATTTTCGAATTGTTGGGTGCCCGGTTCTTTGCAATTTGAATATGCACTAAAATTAGGTTTTAATAAAAAATCAATTTTATCAGGGTTTTATTCTTGCGATTTTGATATGTTTTATAAACAATACCTGGCAAATAAAGATGAAAAACAAAAATATTTTCCAAAACGTTTTATTTTTGTGGGTCGTTATTACGAATTTAAAGGCATCAAAGATCTTTGGCAGGCATTTATTGAGTTGCAGACAAAGGAACCAACAGAATGGGAGTTATGGTGCTTAGGAACAGGTGATATTGAACCCATTAAGCATGATAAGATAAAGCATTTCGGATTTGTTCAACCGAAAGATCTACCTGAATTTATAAAGGAAACAGGTGTTTTTGTCTTGCCTAGTCATTTTGAGCCCTGGGGCGTTGTGGTGCATGAATTTGCAGCTGCAGGTTTTCCTATCATTTGCAGTGATGAAGTTGGTGCAAGGGGAATATTTGTTGAAGAAAATGTGAATGGCTATATTTACAAAGCCGGTGATGTTGGAGAATTAAAAAAGCAATTGAAAAAGATGATGAGTTTAGGAGATCAAAAATTAATTGAGATGGGGAAAAAAAGTATAGAGAAAGCAAAGCAAATTACTCCGGATAGTTGGGCAGATACGTTGATGAAATTGTTGTAATTTGTTTTGTCAAAAGACAAATATGACTGTCATTTCGAACGAAATGAAATGAAGAGAGAAATCTGTTTATCGAGGTGAGATTTCTCCCGGTGGTCGAAATGACATTAGGGGTTGTCATTTCGAAAGGAATGAAATGAAGAGCGAAATCTGTTTATCGAGATGAGATTTCTCCCGGAGTTTACCTGAGCGGAGTCGAAGGGGTCAAATGAGACGTACGAAGTCATTTCGACCGAAATGAAATGTAAAGAGAAATCTGTTTTGGAGAACGAAATGCAATGAAGAGAGAAATCTCATTTTAGAGGAATCATAATTTAAAATTAAAATGAAACACCATAACTATTTTGTATATATTTTAACAAATAAAAACAAAACTGTTTTATACATTGGTGTTACGAATAACCTTGAAAGAAGAATATACGAGCATGAAAGTAATAGTGGAAATAATTATAAATTTACCTCAAAATACAATTGCATAAATCTTATTTATCATGAAAGATTTGGTAATATAAATCAAGCAATTGAAAGGGAGACAGAATTAAAAAAGTGGAGAAGAGAAAAGAAAAATGATTTGATAAATGCAGTTAATCCAAATTGGGATTTTCTAAATGAGGAAATTAAAGAAAGATTTTTTGAAAAGGTTTGAAAATAAAATTTCTTTCTGATCGAAATGGTTAATTTTACTGTCATTTCGAACGGAACAAAGTGAAGAGAGAAATCTCATTTCACGAAGATGAGATTTCTCCCTCTGGTCGAAATGACATAAAGTACTGTCATTTCGAACGGAATGAAATGAAGAGAGAAATCTGTTTATCGAGGTGAGATTTCTCCCGGAGTTTACCTGAGCGGAGTCGAAGGGGTCGAAATGACATTAAAAACTGTCATTTCGAACGGAACAGAGTGAAGAGAGAAATCTCATTTAACGAAGAAAAGATTTCTTCCTTTGCTCGAAATGAACAGTTCTACTTGAAACAATAAATTATGTGTGGCATAAACGGAATAGTAGGTTTTAATGATCTAATCCTTGCAAAACAAAAAATAATTGCAATGAATAACCGTATGCGGCATCGTGGACCGGATGATGAGGGTGTATTTGTGGCTGATAAAATTGCATTAGGTCATAGACGTCTTTCGATCATTGATCTTTCTGCTGCAGGACACCAACCCATGCAATCGCATGATGGAAGATATCAAATAGTTTATAATGGAGAGATCTATAATTATAAAGAACTGAAATTTGAATTACAACGTGTTGTTTCCGGTTCAAACCAGCAAACTTATTTTTTTCAAACTAATACGGATACTGAAGTTATCATTGCTGCTTATGCTCGCTGGGGTTCCGACTGTGTCAATCATTTCAATGGTATGTTTGCTTTTGCCATCTGGGATGATCAGACCAAAGAATTATTTATTGCACGCGATAGATTAGGGATAAAGCCATTGTATTATTGTTTTACGGATGGTGTATTTGCTTTTTCTTCTGAGCTGCGTTCGTTGTTAGCATGTGAACTAATTCCTAAAAAAATAGATGAAGATAGTTTAATTGATTATCTCCGCTATCAAACTGTTCATGCTCCCAATACTATTGTAAAAGGCATAAAAATGCTTATGCCCGGACATTTCATTGAAATGAAAAATGAGCAATTAACAATAAAAAATTATTGGTCCCTAACAAAAAACATTTCCAACGAATCGAATGATAAGAGTTATAATGATGTTTGTAAGGATGTGAATCAGCTATTAACAAAATCTGTTGAAAGACGTTTGATCGCTGATGTTCCATTTGGCGCATTTCTTTCAGGAGGAATAGATTCCAGTGCCATAGTAGGATTGATGAGCAAAGTCTCGACTGAAAAAGTGAAGACCTTTTCAGTAACATTTGATGAAAGGGAATTTTCCGAAGCAAAATATGCACAACTGATCGCTAAAAAATTTAATACAGATCATCATGAAATAAAATTGAAACCCTCTGATTTTATTGAGCAATTACCAAATGCCTTAAAAGCAATGGATCACCCAAGTGGTGATGGACCCAATACATTTATTGTTTCAAAAGCAACCAAAGAAGCAGGGATCACCATGGCATTATCAGGGTTAGGTGGCGATGAATTATTTGCAGGGTATGATGTTTTTAAAAAATCATTGGAATTAAATAAAAAAGCCTGGTTAAATCTGATTCCACAATTTATGCGTGGAGCAGGAGCTTCGATTTTACTTAAGGCAAAGCCAGGCGTTTCATCAGAAAAAATTGCAGAATTATTAAAACAAAATAAAATAAATTTCAATTCTTTTTATCCTATAACCCGTCAGGTACTTATGGATAAACAAATTCTCGAAATAGTAAATGGTGAAACCTTAGTAGCCAATAAAGTGTCTGAAATAATTTCGGAAATACAACCAATATCCAACATCCAACAACTAACATCCGTCAGTATTGCAGAAATATCTACCTATATGCAAAATGTGCTTTTGCGCGATGCTGATCAAATGAGTATGGCGCATGCATTAGAAGTTCGTGTCCCCTTTTTGGATCACACATTGGTTGAATATGTTTTAGGTGTTCCCGATAACTATAAAAGTACTGTTTCCCCTAAAAAATTATTAGTAGATGCATTAGGTGAGCTCTTACCTTCAGAAATTGTTAACCGACCAAAAATGGGTTTTACTTTTCCATGGAAAAATTGGATGAAAAACGAATTGAAAATCGTTTGCGAACAAAAAATAGTATCATTATCCAAACGCAAATTATTTAATGAACAAGGTGTTACGAACTTATGGAACTCTTTTCTGAAAGATGATCCACGAATTACCTGGTCGCGAATCTGGTATTTAGTTGTATTGGAAAATTGGATGCAGGAAAATGGAATTGAAAATTAATAACAAAAATGTTTATTAAAAACTATTTCCCTCCTATTTAAAGGAGGGGTTAGGGGTGGTCTATGACAAAAAAGAAAATTCTCATATTCATTGATTGGTATTTACCCGGTTACAAAGCAGGCGGACCGATTCAATCGGTTTCTAATCTGGTAGAACATTTAAAAAATGAATTTGAGTTTTCTATTATTACACGGGATACGGATTATTGTGAAAGCAAGCCATATCCAAATGTAAAAAGTGATCAATGGAACAAGTTACAAAACGGGGTTAACGTCTATTATTTTTCCAAAGATCAATTGACACGCTCAAATATTCGTGATCTTATCGATAAAACAGAATTTGATGCAGTATATCTTAACGGCATTTATTCCCTTTACTTTACCTTGTTCCCGCTTTATTATTTGCGTAAAAAAAAGAAAAAACGTATTGTTATTGCTGCAAGAGGAATGTTTGCTGAAAGTGCATTAGGGGTAAAAAAAACAAAGAAACGAATATTTTTAAGCTGCATTAAGATATTAAAAATGTTTGACGATGTACTATTTCATGCAACAACAGAAAATGAAAAAAATGAAATACAAAAAGTGCTTGAAAAAAAAACAAAAGTGAAAGTGGCCGGAAATCTTCCTCAAAAAGCAAATGTCGAAAATGTTCCGAAAAGAATAAAATCAAGAGATTTGGTAAGGCTCATCAATGTGGCTCGAATTGCACCAGAAAAAAACTTATTGTATGCTTTACAAGTTCTAAAAGGTGTGAAATCAAGTGTTGAATTTGATTTTTATGGGCCAATTTATAACCTGGAGTACTGGAAGGAATGTGAAAATGCAATTAACAAATTACCTTCCAATATAAAAGTTTGTTATAAAGGCAGTATTGAACCTGAAAGGGTGTTAGATGTTATGAGGGATTATCATTTTATGTTTATGCCAACCCGGGGAGAAAATTTCGGACACATTATTTTGCAATCGTTAATGATCGGTTGTCCTGTAATAATTAGTGATCAAACTCCGTGGAAACAACTCTATGAAAAAAATATTGGATGGGATATTTCGTTAGAAAACACCGAAGAGTTTGCTAAAACAATTGATTCATGTGTTCTGATGAACCAAACAGATTATGACCAAATGTCAAATTCGGCTTTTGATTATGCTCAACAATATATTCATAACCCTGAAATTAGTGCACAAAATCGGGCTTTGTTCCTTTAGGTTTAATAAATTTGTAAAATGAATAAAACTAATTTAGCAAGATTCAATAATTCCTGGTACAATACGGGTGCAAACCCATTTAAGCGTTTGTGTTGGTATTTTGCAAATGCCGTTTGCTTTAATTCCTCTTTTCCAATTAATAGGGTTAAGATTTTTTTATTGCGGATATATGGGGCAAAAATCGGTTCTGGTGTCATAATTAAACCTCATGTAAATATTAAATATCCCTGGAAGTTGATAGTAGGAAAAAATGTTTGGATCGGAGAAAATGTTTGGATTGATAATTTGGAGCAAATAACTATCGGAGATAATGTATGTGTATCACAAGGAGCGATGTTGTTGTGTGGAAACCATGACTATACTAAAACAACATTCGATTTAATTGTCAGATCAATTGTTTTGGAAGAAGGTGTCTGGATTGGTGCAAAAGCAATTGTTTGCCCGGGTATAAAATGTTTTTCACATTCTGTTTTATCGGTTGCTTCTATTGCAACTTCTGATCTGGAAGCTTATTCAATTTATCAAGGGAATCCTGCTGTTAAGGTCAGAGAACGAATAATTCAATAAATGCTCAAAGTTTCCATCATAACCGTTTGTTATAATAGTGCTGAAACTATTGAAAATACAATTCAATCTGTTCTTGAGCAAGATTATAAAAATATCGAATATATTATTATTGATGGGAAATCATCGGATACTACACTTCAGATAATTGATAAGTATAGTTCCCGTATTTCAAAAGTAATTTCTGAAAAAGACGATGGAATTTATTTTGCCATCAATAAGGGGATTGCGACTGCAACAGGTGATATCATTGGAATTCTTCATGCAGACGATTTTTATACGAATGAGCAGATCATTTCTAAGGTTGTAAATAAATTCCAGGAAAAGCATGTTGATACAGTTTATGGCAATCTGCAATATGTTGATAGAATAGATATTTCAAAAATAAAGCGTAATTGGATCTCAGGAGATTATAAAGAGGGATTGTTTTTGAAAGGATGGATGCCTCCTCATCCCACATTTTTTGTTCAAAAAAACTGTTATGAGAAATACGGTGTTTTTAATACTTCCTTAAGATCAGCGTCAGATTATGAATTAATGTTACGTTTATTGCATAAGAACAAATGTTCAACTGTTTATATTCCCGAAGTGCTTGTTAAAATGAGGGTAGGAGGGAAGAGCAATGTCTCCTTACTAAATAGAATTAAAGCAAACAGGGAAGATAAAAAAGCCTGGTTATTGAATGATTTGAAACCTGGAATATTTACATTGTTTTTAAAGCCACTTTCCAAATTAAGACAATTTTTTTAACGTTCATTGCGAGTGATAGCGAAGCAATCTCCCCAAAAAGTCTTGTGTTTAAATTTCGAACACAATGAAATGTAGAAAGAAATCTGTTTATTGAACGCAATTGTCATTTCGAACGGAACGAAGAGAAGAGAGAAATCTGTTTATCGAGGTGAGATTCTTCATTTCATTCAGAATGACATTTAGGAAAGTCATTTGGAACGCAATGAAATGTAGAAAGAAATCTGCTTATCAAACACAACTGTCATTTCGAACGGAATGGAATGAAGAGAGAAATCTGCTTATCGGAGGAGAGATTCTTCCTTTCATTCAGAATAACATTTATGAACTGTCATTTCGAACGGAATGGAATGAAGAGAGAAATCTGCTTATCGAGCTGAGATTTCTTCATTTCATTAAGAATGACATTTAGGAAAGTCATTTCGAAAGGAATGGAATGAAGAGAGAAATCGGCTTATCGAAAAAAATAAAAAGAAAGGCTGCCTCGATTTCGAGGCAGCCTTTTTATAAAGCAAATGAAAATTATTTTTTTATTACTATTTTCTTTATCTGTACACCTGAATCTGTATCGCATAATGATAATTCGCAGAGTTTCTGTACACCTTGTGTGTTTTTTGCTTTAAGAATATATTCTCCATTATTTAATTTTGATAGATCAATTATCGTTGCATTGTTTACAATTTTTTGGTTATAAACAAGTTGTCCCAATTGATTAAATATTTCAATTGTGCCCATGTTATATGGGGTTATAATGTTTATTATTCCGGAATTTGGATTAGGATATACATTGAATTCTTTATCATTAGAAACAGTTTCTGATTTCCTTTCTGTTATTTCTATTGCATTATTTCCTTCTTTCATTATTTCCGAATCATTATTTTCTGCAGTTGTTATTTCCATTTGTTTTCCGGCTGGAGTTGTAATTTGACAGACTGTGGAAAAATTTCCCCATAAAGATCCGACTTTTGCTCTAACACGAACATCATATGTTTTGTTGTATTGAATTCCAATAATCCAACTTGGATTGAAAGCGCATTGCGAAGTATTTGTTTTAATATAACTAAAACTACCATTCACAAACTCCCATTCATAATTAATCGCTCCTGGAACAGCATCGCAATAGATTAATTGATTTAGACTTGATAAAACACTACCACAATCTAAAGTTCTCACTTTAGTATCGGGAATGTTTTGAGGAGTGGTAATTTGACAAACAGTCGCAAAAGTTCCCCATAAAGATCCAACTTTTGCTCTAACACGGACATCATAAGTTTTGTTATATTCAATTCCAATAATCCATGTAGGATTGAAAGCACATTGCGAAGTATTTGTTTTACTATAACTAAAACTACCATTCACAAATTCCCATTCATAATTAATCGCTCCGGGAACAGCATCACAATAGATTAATTGATTGAGACTTGATAAAACACTTCCACAATCCAAAGTTCGTACTTTTGTATTAGGTATGCTTGCAGGAGTTGTAATTTGACACATAACATTAAAATTCCCCCATTTAGTACCAACTTTAGCTCTCACTCTCACATCATAAGTTTTGTTGTATTCAATCCCTGAAATTAAAAAAAGAGCCATGGCATGATCACCATTACCTTTATTTTTTGTTTTGCTAAATCCGCTTGCAGTGTTTACAAACTCCCATTCGAAGTCTACAGCATTTTTAACACCATCACAGTATATTAATTGATTTAAAGTAACCAAAGTAATTCCACAATCTAATGCTCTCACTTTTGTGTCGGGTGGACAACCGGTAGCATCCACTTGAATGCTTGAAGTATCAGAACTTGTACATCCATTTACATCTGTATAGGTATAGGTAATGAGGTGAATACCAACTCCAGCCAATCCAGGATTAAAATTTGTTCCTGTAACATTTGTTCCTGAATAAATACCACCAACAGGAGTCCCCCCAGATAGCGGGTACACTGCTGTTAAAATACACGTATTAGAGAAGGTAGCAAGATTAACAATTGGTAATGGATTTACGGTAATAGTAATTGTTGCAGTGTTGGAACATGAATTTGCATCTGTACCTGTAACCGTATAAGTTGTTGTAGAAGTCGGTACAAATGGAACACCATTGCTTACACCCCCTGACCAAACATACGATGAAGCACCACTGCCACTCAATGTTGTACTGGCTCCTGCACAAAGTGTAGAAACAGTAGCACTCGCGGTAACTGCCGGTAATGGATTTACTGTAATTGTTACTGAGTTTGATTTTGTACATCCTGTTGCTTCAATCGTTTCGGTTAATGTATAAGTTGTTGTTTCTGTCGGACTAACTGTTGGATTAGCTGATGTAGAAGTAAATCCTGCCGGGCTGGATACCCAGCTATACGTATTTCCTGCAACTGCTGTTGTTCCTAATACAGCATTATTTCCGATACAAATACCTGAAGAGGCTCCAGTAAAGGCTGCCGGTAATGGATTGATTATAAAAGAGATTGAATTTCCACTAACGACAACAGGAGTTGTTGAAACAACCCGGATCTTATATCCTGTTCCAGGTGCAGTATTTAGTGGTATTATGGAAGGAATGGGGAAGCCATTAGCAACCGTGGATGTTATAGATCCAATATTTACAGGGCTTCCCCAGCCACCTGATGCGTCACTCAATTGCGCAATAAATTGATTACCGGGAGTATAACTTCCCCCTTTAGTGAAAATAACACTTATAGAAGCTGCAGACCCGTAACACGCAACGCTTGGAGTTACTGAATTGACGGTGAGTGAAGTACCTGCACCAAAAGTGTAGCTTGTAACGAATAACATATATAATGTTAGAACCGTTATTTTTTGTAGTATTGTTTTCATGGCTTTATAGATTTATACCACAAAAATAGATTCACTTGCAAACTATAAAAATGGCAATCGTCAAGAGATCGTATGATTTTAATTACAATAGAAAAAGGGATGTGGAATTTTTTTTGTGATTTTAAAACTGTTCATTTCGAACGGAATGAAATGAGGTGAGAAATCTGTTTATTGAGGATAAGATCCTGCTGGTCGAAATAATAAAGATCAAAATTTTTGGTATCGAAATAAAGCGATTCGTAACGGCTTATTCTTTTCCTTTTACCTCCAACACCCGATAATCGTTTTTGATTTTTTTCGGAATATCAGGTAATTGATTGAGCCTGAAAACAAATTTAGTGTCTGTCCGGTCCATCAAAGCACATTATCCATTTCTTTTAGAGAAATAGTTTCAAAACCGGTTAATATATTTTTTATTCCGTTCAATTTAATATTCGTAAGCGTATTTTTTTATAGAGATCAAATTCCCTTTTGAATCGGTAGTTTTTTTCTCAATTTTCATACTGTTTTTATCGTAAGTGTAAATTGACTTCTTAATGATATTGCCTTTATTATCAGTAGTTAACTCATATGTTTTTTCAGCTTTTGCATTATAACCATATTGCGTTTTTTCGATCAACTGATCTTTCCCATCATAAACATATTCTACCGTTTTATCTTTATTGTTATTGTATTCAGTAAGTGTTTTCTTTTTAATATTTCCTTTTTCATCATAAATAATATCTTCAATTACATCATTGTTCTTATTGTATTTACGCGTTTCTTTTTTCTTGAATGTACCATCTTTATTATATTCTACATCCTCCACTTCATTGCCTGAATTATCAAATTTTTGATACGTTTCATTGAATGTTTTTTCTTTCCCATCCACCATTTCAGTAATAGTAACTGTAGATGATTTAATTTTTAATTTTTTTACTTCTTTTTTACTTTGAGCAAAAGAGCTGTTACAAGAAAGTAGTAGCAGTACGAGGAAGAAAATGTTTTTAATTTTCATAAGATAATTTTAAAAAGTAGTTTTTAATTGTAAATTTCGAAAGTATCTGCATCAACAGTGTCTTTCTTTCTTTTTATTCATTTCAATATTTTTGAAAACACAATTTTGCACCATTTTGTTCATCAGATACTAACCTTCATTTTAAAATTTGAAGTTTTAGAAATTGGTCTTCATTTATTTTTAGAATGTAGAAACCTTCTGAGAACTCGGAAGTATTTATTTTTGCTGTTTTGTTTGTTGAAATGATTGTTTTTGTTTCCTGGCCGAAGGCATTAAAAATCGTAATCCTGTTTTCTTTTTCCTTTCCATTAAACTCAATTGTAACCAGGTTGCTTGCCGGATTTGGATATACATGTACAGCGTTTGAAAAAGGATGGTTCTCATCTATCGCAACAAAACAATTATTCAGTGCCAACTCAGTAATAAGTGAATTTCTGCGAGCTGTTATAAATGATTTTAAACCTAAAATTGTTCCGCCTCCCGGGGGTGGGCCAGTTGTTGTAATGTCTGTTGTGAGATTATCTTCAAATTGCTGATTGGAATAAAACTTTTTTGTATCAGCATATACTGCGATGCGTATGGCATTGGCAAGTGAATCAATTTTCCCATCCAATGCAGCATTACTGAAGTCATAATTTAACCATTGGCAAATAGTATTTATAAATTCGGTTTTATAATTATTGTTTTGCAGCATTTTTTGCATTAAAGGTCTGCTGCCCGATGGAATTGAAACAAAAAACATACTTAGGTTTTTTAGTTGGGTACTTGTCATTCCCATATTAAAATTTCCGAATGATTCATTCACATCCCATGCTACCCATTCAAATTTATTACTTAAGGTATCGTGGTAAATATAATAATTATGACCGCTGCCGATGTATGAATCAAGATTTGCAAAAATATTTATAGCCGCCCATTGTTTAACAAAACTACCGGTATTGAATATTGTTTCGAGTGAATCGGAAAAATAGGTTCCGGTATTATTGATTTTATTAATAAAAGAAACCAGATCTGACCAATCATTTATGGTTTCATTCGTATGCAATTCGTATTTAGTGTAATAGGAAGAGGGAGTGCTATTGATCCATTTTAAATCACCGGATGGATCGCCTTTAAACATATTCCCCTGTTTATTACCAAAGTGTTTATTAAGAAATTGTTTGGTATCAATTTCTTCAATAAACGTATATAATCCCCAATAGCTTCCATTTATGTAAACCTTTGTAAAAGCACATCTTGGAGCTCCTAAACCCTGTTCATTGTAAAAGTCACATGCCAGTTTTTCACGCAAAAAAGAAGGATCTTTAAACCCATTGTTTAGATTGAATTTTTTTAACCCATCAACGTTTTGTCCGGCAACATATTCATTCAGACTTATTTTAAATGATTTTTTATCGCTTGGATTATTATACGATGAATTGCCTTTGAATTTTATTCCAACATTCGAAATAACTGTTCCATCAATTTGTATATTTCCCGTTAAATATTGATCAAGCGGCATATATAATGTAAGAGAATCCCAATAGTTGGTTTGGCTGAAGGTCATGTATATTTCATGAACCTGAGGGGCTCCAAAAATAATATTGCCTTCAGTTTGTGCTAAAATAGGATTAGAAAGGATACTGAATAAAGCAAAAAAAGAGAGTCGCTTTTTTAGTTTCATTGTCGGTTAGTTTAGTATAAAATTAGGAAATAAAAAGAACATAACCAGCTATAAATATGTCATGTATTTTGTTCTATTTGCTTAGTTTTAATTTGTATCCAATTTGTTTCAAAGCCTAACTCCAATAACACACACATCATCTACCTGTTCTAAATTTCCTTTCCAATTTAAGAAGGTGTCGTTAAGAGTTTCCTTTTGTTTTGCAACCGGTTTATTCTGTATCGAAAGGAGGAGTTCCTTCATTTGGCTATACTTAAATTTTTTTCCTTTTACACCACCAAATTGATCAGCATAACCATCTGTAAAAACATAAAATGAGGTTTCACCTTCCATCTTGAAAAAATGATTGTTAAATGGTTGCATTTCATCATTGTAGCCAATACACTGTTTGTCGGGCTTTATTTCGGTTAGTTCACCTTTATTAATAATGTATAAGGGGTTATTTGCACCGGCCCATTGTAACTCTTTCGTTTCGAGATCCAACCGGATAAGCGACATATCCATTCCGTCTTTTGTTTCATTATCACGTCCGGTTTGATTCAGTTCTTTTACCACTTTATCTCGTAATTGATTAAGAATTTCGGAAGGGGTAAGTAATTGATTACTTGCAGTAATTTCATTTAGAAATGCCACTCCCAACATACTCATAAAGGCACCCGGAACTCCATGTCCTGTGCAATCAACAGCCGCCAGATAAAATTGTTTTCCTTTCTCAAGGGCCCAATAAAAATCACCGCTAACAATGTCTTTGGGCTTAAATAAAATAAAGTGTTCCGGCAAATGTTTGCTTACATGTTCCTGCTCTTTCAACAACGCATCCTGAATCCTCTTGGCATAGTTAATTGAATCAATAATGTCTTTATTTTTTTCTTCTACAATTTCTTTCTGCTCTTCAATAATTTTTTTCTGCTCTTCTGTTTGTCTGTTTTTCTCTTCAATTAATTTTTTTTGTTTACGGGTGAAACGCAATGCCCTGAAAATAAATCCGGCAAAAATAAAAACCAAAAGCAAACCACCCGAAACAAAAAGTAATATCAGTTGTTGTTTTTTAGCATTAACTTCAGTAAGTACATCTTTCTTGTCCTGCTCTGCTTTGCTTTGTGCTTCTTTTTTCTCATATTCATAAGTCATTTCCTTCCGGGTGATCTCTTTATTTTTATCAGAACTAAAAAGAGAATCCTTTATAGCCACGGCTTCTTCATAATGTTCAAGCGCTATAGAATACTTGCCGGTTGCTTTAAATAAATTACTCAACGACAAATGACTTTCCCGGATATCATTCAATGAACCAAGTTCCTGGGCAATAACCAATGACCTGTTTAAATAATCTTCCGCTTCACTGTATTTTTTTGTTGCTGTATATAACATTCCAATATTTCGAAGCCCACTGGCAATTAAAACTTTTGATTCGATCTCTTCTCTGATTTTCAAGGATCGTAAAAAATAAGTAAGTGCTTGTTCATAATCCTTTTGGGTATAATAGATACTTCCGATATTACCAAGATTTCGCGCAATTCCACCTTTGTTATTAATTTCCTCGTTGATCTTTAATGCTTTTATATAAAAATCCAGTGCTTTTTTATTTTCCTTTTGTTCACCATAAACACCTCCCAGATTTCCAAGATGACGCGCAACCCCGGTTTTATTACCCAGCTCTTCATCCATTTTTAATGCACGAAATAAGTAATCGAGTGTTTTCGGATAATTTTTAAGCATATAATACAAAGTGCCTATATTGCCCAGGTCAGTAGCGATTTCATTTTTTCCTCCAATCTCTTCATCCAGCTTCAGGGCCTGTAAATAATATTCAAGAGCTTTTGGATAATTCCCTTGCTTACGATGTACAATTCCAATATTTCCAAGAGTGGTTGCCTTTTGCAATTTTATTCTTTTGATTTGAGTTTTATTGGAATTATCAGATGACAAAAGCTCCTCCCAGACATCAAGTGCTTTTGAGTAGTATTTCATGGAAAGTGCATACTCATCTTTGTCATCATTAAAGGAACCAATTTGATAATAAGAAATTCCGATGCCTATTTTTATTGCCTTGACCAATGATGGATCTTGATTATTGGCTAGTATATTTTCAGCCAGCAGAAGTGCTTCTTTGCTCAGTGATAATGCAGTATCTGAATTATTGAAACTCAGTTGCCAGGCAAGTGCATTCAGGTAATTGACCTTTGATGTATCTTTTATTCCTGAAACAGCAGCAGAAGGATAGTTTTTTAAAAGTTTGGATAATGAATCAATTTTGTCTTGCTGAGCGAATGAATTTAAATGAAAAAAAATAAAAATTAAACATATAAAGTGTTTTTCAACTGCTTTCATATACTACTCCTGAAATATGGGGTTTTACTAATAATTGCGTTTCAGAACAAATCTAACAAATAAATTGAATAATGACAATAAAGGCACTTTCTTCATCCGCAAAAAATCATATTCTATTCTGGCTTTGAATTAACCTATACTTTATAAGTGGAAGGGTATAAGAATAAGTGATTAAGTTTCAGGTACAATGTGCAATCAACTTTATAAATTTTTGGATGTCAGTAATGTGATTTTTTTGTTTTTTGGAGATCATGGGAATAAAAAATGCAGATTGATTCTTAAATGTAATACCATTAGCTTATATAAAATATACCAATTATTTCCCTCTCTTTCGGAGAGGGATTAAGGGTGAGGTCAGAAAAAAAACTGTTTTATATAAGCTAATGGTATTACTATCAAATTCTGTCACCTGTTTTCGATACCTATTTAATAATCAAAACACTCGAATCGAGGACATTCAGCCGAACAGAGGTGTTAAAGTCCCTGCCAGCCTATAATCGGCAGGCTGTTTCGCCAACGTAGCCGTTTTTATATTTATGACTTAAGTCATTGTATTATAATTAATTATGTGCTTTTTTTGCACTACTCTTTAAGCTATTCCTTGCAAAAAAAATGGAAAACTTAAAACCAAATTCTGAAAAAATAAAACCATTAGGTATAAACACTATTTCAGATTTTTCTTTTTCTGATCTGCTTGATATTTCTGACTTGCAGCAATTAGTGAATCATCTTTCCGAATTAGCCGGTTGTCCGATCGGAATACTTGATATAGATAATACTATTTTAGCAAGTGCCGGATGGCAAAAAATATGCACTTGTTTTCATCGCATTCATCCCGAAACGAGTCGTAATTGCACAGAAAGCGATAATTTAATCAAAAAGAATCTGAAAACAAAAAGTCCCATTGTATATAAATGCAAAAATGGATTATGGGATGTTGCTTACCCTGTTTTTATTGAAAAAAAACATGTTGCAAATATTTTCTTTGGACAATTCTTTTACGATGATGAAAAAATTGATACGCATTATTTTGAACTTCAGGCCGAAAAATACAACTTCGACAAAACAGAATACTTGAACTGTTTAAATAAAGTTCCTGTCATTTCACGCAAAAGAGAAGAAATCTTAAAGAATTTTTCTATCACTTTAGCTCGAATGATCACTAAAGCGGGATATTCTAATTTAGTACTAAAAAAAGAAAAAATAGAAGAACTCAGTTTAGCGAATGAAAAAATAAAAGAAAGTGAGTCGAAAATCAGAAAAATATTTGAACAAGCAGGCGTTGGTGTGCTGCAGGTGGATGCTTCAAGCGGACGGTTTTTAAAAATAAACCAGAAGTTCGCTGATATGCTTGGTTACAGAAGTGATGAGCTATTGCAGTTGACCTTAAAAGATATAACTCATCCTGATGACCACAAAAAAAATCTGGACCAAATAAACTTGTTAAAAAAAAAACAAGTCAAAGAATTTTCAATTGAAAAAAGATACATCCGAAAGGATGGAACTATTCTTTGGGCAATACTCACAGTAACTGTCCTGAACGAAACAACCGATGGGAAATTAACAAATATCGGGATCGCTCAGGATATCACTGAACGAAAAAAAGCAGAGCAAGAATTAAAAGAAAGTGAAGAAAAGTTTAAAACTGTTTTTAATCAATCTCCAATCGGACTTGAGCTTTACAACATGGATGGGCAATTGTTAGATTGCAATCCCGCCTGCCTTAATATGTTCGGGATCGATAATATACTTGAGGTAATCGGATTTAATCTTTTTGAAGATCCTAATCTAACGGAGCAACAAAAATGTGATATCAAAATAGGTAAAAATGTTCTATTTGAAATTAAATTTGATTTTGATATTGTTAAAAAACTTAATCTTTATAATACTAGTAAATCGGGCCATTGTTTTCTTAGCTGTTTTGCAACATCATTCAAAACCGAAGGAAACAATAAAACAGGAATTTTGCTTCATGTGATCGATATTACTCAACGCAAAAAAGCTGAAGTGGATTTAAAAGAAGAGAACGACCGATTCCATACTTCTATGAATGCAATGGATTCAATAGTATATGTTGCTGATCTGGAAAATCACCAGGTTTTATTTGCCAATAAATATGTTAAAGATCTATTTGGGGATATAGTCGGTAAAAAATGTTATTCAGCATTACAAGGAAAAAATGCACCCTGTGATTTTTGTACTAATCATTTATTAATTGATGATAAGGGAAAGGCCAATCCCCCTTATGTTTGGGAATTTCAAAATTTAATTACCGGAAAATGGTACCAATGCCATGATCAGGCAATACTATGGATAAACGGGAAACTTGTGCGGTTTGAAATGGCAACTGATATTTCTGTAAATAAAGAAAATGAACAAGCATTGAAGGAAAATGAAATCAAACTTCAGGAATTAAATTCAACCAAAGATAAATTCTTTTCTATCATCGGCCACGATTTAAAAAACCCATTTACAGTTTTGAAAAGTAGTTCCGAATTGCTTTCAGTCTATTTAGAAAAAAATGATCTTGCCAAAAGTAAAGCAAAAGCTGCAATGATCTCGAACGCGTCCAATCATGGTTATGCTTTATTGGAAAATCTGTTAGTATGGGCGAAATCACAAACAGGAGGACTAAAGTTTGAACCCCAAAAAATAAATTTTAATACAAGTGTCTCTAAAACCATCGGAGAAATAGAAGATCATGCATTTGAAAAAAATATTGTAATAAAAAATGAAATACCGGAAGATTTGATTTTGGAAGCCGATGAAAATTTATTGTCCGTTGTTTTCCGTAATCTGATAACCAACGCTATTAAATTTACACACCGTGGAGGATCAATAACTATAACAGCAAAAACAGATAAGGATAATGTGGAAGTGGCCGTTATTGATACAGGTATTGGTATTCCGAAAGAACATCAATACAAACTTTTCAGGTTAGATGTCAATTTTTCAAGAGTAGGAACAGCAAATGAAGAAAGTACAAGTTTAGGATTGATCCTTTGCAAAGAATTTATTGAAAAGCACAAAGGCAAAATCTGGGTGGAGAGTGAAGCAAATAAAGGAAGTGAGTTTAGATTTACCATACCTCATATCTGGCAGGAAAATAATCCATATTCTTAAACATTTCTTTAACACTATATTCTTACTGTATTAAATTATCAAATGGTGTTTGTTAAATTTTAATTCCAATGACTAATATATCATCCACCTGTTCAAGATCACCTTTCCAATCGTTTAAGGTTCTGCTTAGAATCTGCTGCTGTTGTTTCATAGATTTCTCCTGAATAGAAATGATCAACTCCTGCAAAGGTTTATACTTGAATTTTTTTCCTTTTGCACCACCAAACTGATCGGCAAAACCATCAGTAAAGATATATACAGTATCACCAGGGAACAACTCTACTTCATGGTTATTGAACAAATGAAGTTCTTCTCCAACAAAAATTCCAATAGGAAATTTATCTCCTTTTATTTCTATTAGTTCAGGAATTTGTTTTGATCTTACTATCCATACCGGATTATTTGCACCAGCGAATTGAAGTGTAAACGAATTTGAATTGTTTTTTTTGAGTGAACAAAGAGCAATGTCCATCCCGTCTTTCACGGCAGAATCTTCTTGAGTTTGTCGGAGTGTTTCACTCAATCCAATATTTAATTCATTTAATATATCAGAAGGTTTTATTTTATGATGTTCGTTCACGGCCTGATTCAAAAGGTTATGACCTACAATACTCATAAACGCTCCAGGGACACCATGCCCGGTGCAATCAACAGCAGCGAATAGGATTTGTGTTGAATTATTTATTTTCACTTCCTCTATCCAATAAAAATCACCACTTACAATATCTTTTGGTTTATAAAAAACAAAAGCATTATCCTTAAAAGTACTATTGAATGCTGCTGTTGGAAGAATCGCTTCCTGAAGGCGTTGTGCATAACGAATACTATCCTTAATATCCTTATGCTGATCTTCAATTATATTATATGCAGTTTCTATTTTTTTATTTTTTATCCCTAGCTCATTGTACACTTTTCGTTTTTGTATATAACCACGAATTGCTAGTATAGCCAGCAGTAATACCAAAAAGCCTCCAATTCCAATCGACCAGCTAATTATCCGTTGTTGCGTTAATTCATCTTCCTTTATCTTTTTATCCTTTGTTAGCAGATCAATTTCTTTTGCTTTTTTTTCTGTTTCAAAACGCGCCTGCATTTCAGCTATTTGTTTACTGTTTTCAGTATTGTAAATGGAATCATTCATTTTCTGATACAATTCAAAGTTGTCAAGCGCTTTTTTAAAATTTCCCATTTTCTTGTATGAAGCCGAAATCCCTTTGTATGCTGCAAGAATTCGATCATTCGCTCCGATTTTTTTTGCTTGTTCCAATCCCCTGTTATAATATTCTATCGCCTTTTCAGCGTTCCCGGTAGATCGATAAAAGTCACCAAGGTTGTTTAAAGCTAAAGCCATTCCATAAATATTTCCAATTTCACTATATTTATCATATGCTTTATTAATATAAAATAATGCCTTTGAATAATCTTTTAAATTAAGATAACTATCAGCGATATTATTATAACAGGTGGCGACAGCTTCCTTATTATCCATTTCCTCAAATAATTTTACTGCTTGAAAACAATATTCCAATGATTTTTTATAATCCTTTTTATCGCTAAAAACAGTTCCAATAGCTATTAAGGAAGATGCGATTCCTCTTTTGCTGTTAAGTTCCTTTGAGATCGCCAATGATTGTTTAAAATAGGTATAGGCTTTATCGGGTTCATGAAGATCAAGAAAAACATTCCCGATCGAACCGGATGATGATAAAATACCTTTTTTATTTCCGAGGCTTTCTTGAATATTTAATGCTTTTATATAATAAAACAACGCAACCTTATACTCAGCGAGGTTATAATGTCCATTGCCAATATTATTCAGTGCTTTTGCTTCTAACTTTTTTAACTTTGTTTTTTCAGCGATCTTCAATGCTTCGCTGGCATAGTTTATTGATTTTGCGGGATCAATATCTACTATCTGCTCCGAAAGTTGATTTAAAACTTGTATTCTACTACTATCGATAGTTATGGAAGGCAATACTTTTTGAAGTGAATCTATTTCGTGCTGATCTTGTGCAAATGATTCAGACACGAAACTGAGCAAAAAGAATATAAGGCAGCAATATATTAGTTCATGCCTTGCGTTTTGAAATTTTTGAAAAAATTTCAATAATTGTTTCATATGGGCCGAATTGATTTCTTAGTTTCATTCCAAATATATGAATAAATCAATATTTACTTCAATTGAGGACATTAAATTACACCTTCTTTTTGTTGAGGATTAATTGAAGTAATTTGGAGCCATACCAATTGTTAAACATATTTATTGTTTCAGTTCCTTAGTTCAAACTATGCACTTTGAGAGCAAGACTTTCAGTTTCTACAAATATTAAATTTACCGTCATAACGAGGAACGAAGCAATCCCAATTTATTAATGAGATTGCTTTTTCGCACCTCCTTCGCAGTAACGTGTAATTTTAGCATTTGTTAAAAAGAATTTCATTCTTTTATTTTAAACCTCTGCACTTTCAGTGCAGAGTGTTTTTTTACGTTTTTATAAATAATTTTAAAGATTTATCCATTAATATTTTATTGATCTCAATGAAGTACTGTACTTATCAGATGAGATTTTTAAAATGTAAACACCTTTTGCAAGGTTTAGTTTAGCTGTGTTTATGTTAATGCTATGTTCTCCTGCAGAATAGATAGTACTGGTTAAAAGTATTTCTTTCCCAAGCACATCAATAAGTGAAATGGTAATTTTTTGTTCCGTTTTTTGAGAAAAAAGCAGTGTTGCATTTTCATTAAAAGGATTCGGTTGAATTGAAAGAGTAATTGCATTTTCATTTTCGTTTATACCTGTTGTGGCATCCACCAGAATTCCGTCAGAACTGCAGATACTATTTAAGCCTGCACCATCCATTGCTTTAATACTAAAATAGTACATCTGTCCAGGACTAAGTGTAAGCCCTGATCTGGTAACAGAAGTATTCAGTGTGTTATTTGTCCAGTTAACCACATCTGTTGCTCCGGAACTTGTTCCGATTGCATACCAATAGTCTGCTATATCTGAATTAGGATCAAGGGAACTTGTCCAGTTTGCTGAAAGTGTATTAAGTGATGCAACAAGATCACTATCATTTCCGGTACCATCATTCACTGTTACGCAGGAAGGATCTGTCCAATCAATATTTACGGTATGATCAGCAATTGTTGACAAATTTCCGGATGCATCATTCACAATAGATTTTATTATTCCTGAATAAGAGCTGGCGTTTTGATTCTGAAAGCGAATATCATTCGTAGCCGCAGCACCTACACTTACTGTAACAGAAGGCAGTCTGGAACGATATACTTTTAGATCGCTGATATTCGCTTTACAATTTCCGGTACGAAATGAAATATAATTACCGGGAGTAGTTAAAACGCTGGTATCTGTCCACGTGCCAAGAAATATATTGTCGCGATACACATCAACTTTTCCTGTGGTCCTGTCAAAAATAATTTTGTAATCGTTCCATTGACCAAGAGTAGTGGTCACATTATTAATTGTTTTCGATAAAGTAAAAACATCATTTACTACTTTATAAAATTCAAGAGTACTTGTTTCCTGTCTGAAATAAATGAAATAAGAATTGCCTCTGTTCGGAAGCGCTCCATTATCACTAAAAAAATGAAAACCAAAGCGATGTTGGCTAGTGCCGAATGTGGTAGGGGATATCATTGCATTAAACTGATACAAATAGCGATTCGATAAGTTCTGATTGAGTGCTGCATAGATATTGGAATTGCCTGCCGCTGAATCACTCTGAATTAAGTTTCCTGCAGAAACCTGAAAGATTCCGCTGCCTGCAAGGATAGACCATATGGAAGAATTGTAGGAATCAAAATTATCTGCAAAAAAACCATTCGTTGCATTTGCATGCCATTCGGAACCATTAAAGTCCTGTACCTGATAATAACTTTTTTCAATTCCGCTTCCACCGGAATTATCAGTATCGGTAAATGTTGTTGTGAAATTGGTTGTTTTCCAATTGTTAATGGAGGCGATAGAAGTGGTGGGTATTAGATTATCAACAGCAGTCATGTTTTTAAATTTCATAGCATCAAAGGCAATGTTTTGAGATGCTACATTGCTGGAGTCCCCTAAATAAACATATGCACTTTGTCCTGCTGCTAAACTGTATGTACCTAGCGATACCCATTGTCCGGTGCTTTGTGTTTGATCTATCACCACACTGGTTACTCCACTTGAATGATAAATTTTATAGTTTGCATTCACAGCAGTACAACCGGTTCCCCCCGGGATAAAAGCAAGTATTTCATAATTACCTGCTGCTGAAAGGGTGGGGGTCCATGTAACATAACAAATATCCGGAATACCCGCTTCGGTTCCGGTGTACCAATAGTGATTGTCATAGCCTGCATTCAGGTCATGAAAATACCGTTGATGAGATCCGTTTGCACTGTTATTCATATAAAATCCATGGTTATAATAAACATCATCGATCAGTGTATCGTTATAGGAAATTTCTGAACCTTCTGCAGTAACGGTCCATGCAACAGTATTCAGGTTTTGATAACCATTATTATAACCCGGCCAATCGTAGGAAGAATTTTGTCCGTACCAATTTGGCCATGCACCATTATTTTTATTCCCATAAGGGTCATTAAAAACGATAGTATGTTGTCCGTTGATATATCCAACTGCAACAGTCAAATGCCCGGCAGTGGTGAGTAAATTACATATCGGGAAAGGGAAACCGTTATTAATCTGTAATAACACTTTAGCATAATTATCAGCATCTTCCTGAGTAGAATTTAAGTAATGATCGCTAAGGTATTGACGCATGTGGGAGTGAGGTGAGAAAGAACCGGTCCACATATAACAATAACCACCCCAGGCATTTTCTCCACCCCCGGTAGCAGAAACATCCTGATAATAATATTGATTTAAAGTGTATTTATCAGCTACGTATGCTCCATAATTACTGGTGTGATTTCCTACTCCGTTACTTGTGGTGATGGGCCATTTAGGAACTCTGTTGTAATAGGCGATTGCCATAATGGCGGAGGTTGGTGCGCAAGAGCCGTAACCATAGTGCCATTCGGGAGTATCGTACACCTGGTTCACATATGGAACTGTACCTGGAACGTAAGTAAAAGATTGAACTGATTTTTGAAAACTCTGATTGCTTATGTTTAAAGGACCTGTAGCATTAAAAATCAGTTGATTGGACAATTTCCCATTAACTGTTAATGGTTGGCTTGTAACAGTTTTTTGATTTAAACTTTGATATATTATTTTATTTCCTGATTGGATGGCTGCTATTTCGAAATTATCTGAAGTGTTGCTGATATTAATTATTCCTGAACCATCAAACGTTGCAGTGTAAATATCAGAACCTACAAAACGGAAATTATTTGTTTCAATTTTTGTAAAAATAATATGTTGTGAATCATTAACCCATGATGAGTACATCCCTTCTGCAATAAAAGTAGTTTTTTTGCTTTGCAGATCAAAAATATAAAGTTCACCTGAAATGGATGAATACATTAGTTTAGAACCATCAGGCGACCATTGAGGATAAATGTTTCCTTTTTCACCTTTGGTGAATTTATATAAATTGTTGTTTGATAAATTCAATAAAAATAACTGGTCCTGATCATCGTTGTAACACACGAAATTTCCATTTGGTGATAGGGGGGCAATATTAACGTATTGACCCAAAGAATAACGGTTACTAGTTATACCATCTTTAACAATCAAATCATTTCCAACCGTGAAAGCTGTTTTTCCATTTTGAGAGAAACTGACCTGTCCGCATAGGTCAACAGGAGGATGTAATAAAATGATCTTTTTTGTTTGGATAGATAAAACGGCAGGAGCTTGTTTCCCATCTGTCTGGATATATTTAAAGCCAATACTTTTTTTATCAGGGGATAAAGTCATATACCTTCCGCAACCCGGAGAACTAAAAAGAATAGTGTACTTTCCATCCTTAAAAAGATAAATGTTGGAAGCATAATTATCGGTTGCAACAATTCCAACGGGTGTTTCCATAAAATTGATAAAATATCCATCTGTTTCTGCTTTATAAGCATCAAAAATTTTGTCTTGAGCATAAGTTAAATGCTGTCCCACAAAAATAAACAGGACGAAAATGATCGTTTTAAATTTCATAAATTAAAGTATTTGGAGCGTTAATTTTGAAGATAACAGTAGTAAATATATGAAATATTTATCCGAAAAGCACCGGTTTCAAAATTTTCAGATTTCAATTTGATGGAGTGACAGAAATCACTTATTCGCTTAATCAGTATCATTGAAAAAAAAAATCGATAACACTTTCTTTGCTACCGATAATTTTTTATAAACTTAAAATTTAAACATTCATGAAATCAGATTCAGAGATCCAAAAAAATGTAATGGAAGAGCTTAATTGGGAACCCTTACTTAATGCCAGTGAAATTGGTGTAGCAGTTAAAAACGGAGTAGTAACACTTTCCGGGACAGTAAATACGTATAGCAAAAAACTTGCTGCTGAAGAAGCTGCAAAAAGAGTTTTAGGTGTTAAAGCTGTTGCCGAAGACCTTGAAGTTTTACTTGCTGTGCACGGTAAAAAAACAGATGCAGATATTGCACAAGCCGTAATTAACGCTCTTAAATGGCATACTTCTATACCGGATGAGAAAATAAAAGTGAAAGTGGAAAACGGTTGGGTAACACTTGATGGAGAAGTGGAGTGGGAGTTTCAACGAAATTCAGCCAGAACTGCTGTCAAAAATCTGGCAGGTGTTGTAGGAATCTCTAATAACATTGCCATTGTTCCAACACTTAAAATATCAGATGTAAAAAACAAAATTACATCCGCATTTCAGCGCAGTGCAACAATTGATGCAGAAAAAATAACTATCTCTTCCGAAGGAAGCAAAGTGATACTTACCGGAAAAGTTCGTTCCTATGTAGAAAAAAGAGATGCTGAAAAGGCAGCATGGCTTGCACCTGGTGTGAATAAGGTTGAAAACAAATTAGAGATTGATGCAGAAGTATATGCCTTCTAAATTTTAACAAAAAAGAGATCAATGTTACTTACATTAAATATATAAAACCCAATCTTCAAAGGTTGGGTTTTGTTTTTCAATTCTAAAAATTTAATAGTTTCTTCCATGTTCGAAAATATTCTGCTTCCAAAAATTATTACAGTGATAAGTATATTAGCTGCTCTTTTTCTTTTTTTTATAACTGTTATACTGTTTTTAGCTTCCTATATTGATGCTGTGTTTTATACTATCATTAAAACATGCCGCACATTTATTTGCCATTTTATAAAAAAAGAATTTAAGCTAATGTTTAAATTTTAATAAAAGAATCTGATTAGGAGTGTTTTTACCAATCTTTTCATTTCGACTCCTTCAACTCCGCTCAGGATAAACTCATGAAGAAATCTGTTCTTTGCAAAATGAGATTTCTCTCTTCATTTCATTGCGTTCGAAATGACAGTCCCTAAATGTCATTTCGACCAGAGGGAGAAATCTCTCCTTCGATTAACAGATTTCTCTCTTCATTTCATTCGACATATAATACATGTTGAGTAAAATTTAAACATGTCCTAGAATGCTTTTATTTTATACCCTTTCCAACCATAAACCAAAATATATAAATACAGGGTAATTTTATTTTTTCTTTTGTAAACAAAAAATTCATAAAAAAAGGCAGGTATTATCCTGCCTTCCGAAGAATAGTTTTCATAACCTTTTTACAGGTTAATATTGTCTATTTTAATCGACTCTTGATCAGAAATAAATCTGTATCAAGACTGAAACAAAGGTAAACTGAATTCATTTTAATTCTCTTGACCTTCATCAATAAAACGTAAGATAGATATCACTATTTTTTAAAATTACGTTTTGCTTTAAAAAAAAGCAGGTCCTTACGAACCTGCTTTCCGGATTTCTACTCGTTTTTCATGCTTACTCAGCATTTATTACGAGTATTTATTCTTTCATAATCTTAGCGAAACGTACGTAACCGGTTTATTAAACCGACCTTGGATTTGACAGTTTAACCATTTTTTAGGATGGGTGTATATCTGCTTCAATCAAATATGCAGGTTGTCCTTACATATTACAGTTGCCTGTCTTTGAGCGTTTCAACAAAACAACATCATCGCTGACGTTTATTCTATTTACTAAGCCTATACTATGTTCCGATTATTCCTAAACCCCAACAGCCATTACAAACTATTACTTTGGACAGCGGAATGCAAGCATTACCATCTATCTATCTGAAAAAGGATTTTCACCTTAAACAGCATCAACTTTCGTTGCCTTTGAGTCTGTCAGTTTTAAAAATCTTTTACAATTTATATTTTCTGACCTAACTTATGTTTAAGAACAATTTCTTTAATTATGACGATACAAAATTACAACGATTGTAAGGCGATTGGTATGAACTCCATCACCATTGATGGTGATTAATCGCATTAATAAAAAAAATCAGAATTGTTTTTTTATTAATTGTAAGAGTGATTAAAATCAAATTTCATTTTGATCCTCCTCATTCTGAAACCTAAGAAGCCTTTATACATTCGACTTTTAAATTAAAATATTTTTCCAAAAAATAAATATTTCGTTTATGAATGCATTACAACTAAAAATGAGAGCATATAATGTTCCACAGGAAATAAAAAAATCCGGGTATTATCCGTACTTCAATCCTATCGAATCCGCCCAGGATACCGAAGTTATCATCAAAGGGAAAAAAGTGCTCATGTTTGGTTCCAATAGTTATTTAGGGTTAACAAATCATCCCAAAACAAAAGAAGCTGCAATTAATGCTATAAAAAAATACGGTACCGGTTGTGCCGGTTCTCGTTTTTTAAATGGCACAATCGATTTGCATATTCAGTTAGAAGAAGTATTAGCGGAATTTGTAGGTAAAGAAGCAGCCATTGTTTATAGTACAGGTTTTCAGGCAAATTTGGGAACGGCTTCCGCCTTAACCGGAAGGAATGATTTTATACTTCTTGATGAATATGATCACGCATCTATTATAGATGGATGCAGACTCTCCTTTTCGAAGGTCATAAAATACAAACACAATGATGTTGATTCTCTTGAAAATGAGCTCAGGTTTCTTCCTGCCGATAAAATAAAACTTATTGTTGTTGATGGTGTTTTTAGTATGGAAGGAGATATTGTTAATCTGCCGGAAATTGTAAAAGTAGCGGAGAAATATTCTGCATCCATAATGGTTGATGAAGCACACTCTATAGGCATTATGGGAAAAAATGGCTCCGGATCGGTATCTTATTTTGGCTTAACCAATAAAGTGGATATTTTAATGGGCACTTTCAGTAAATCTTTGGCTAGTGTTGGGGGATTTATTGCCAGCGATGCTGCAACAATCAATTATTTGAAACATAATTCCCGGTCATTGATCTTTAGTGCAAGCATTTCACCCGCCAATGCTGCAAGTGCACTTGCCGCAATAGAAATTATTACAGAAGAACCGGAACGAATTGAACAGTTATGGAAAAATACTCATTATGCAATGAGGCGTTTAAAAGATTATGGTTTCGATATCGGTAAAACTGAAACCCCGATAATTCCAATTTATATTCGGGATGATATAAAAACTTTTGCCCTTGCCAAAATGTTACTGGATGAGGGTGTTTTTGTTAATGCGGTTGTTTCCCCTGCGGTAAGATCTGATTCCTCATTGATAAGGTTTTCTTTAATGGCGACCCATACCACAAAACAAATTGAAACAGCGATCGATAAAATTAATAGAATGGCTAAAATACTGGATATTCCAGTTGAACAGGAAATTGTCGAGAACTATTAATTTTTTAGTATGAAAGAATGGTTAGCAGATTACTCTATAGATTAAAAAAAAAGATATGACCACATTTATAGTAAGTACATTAATTAATCAACCGCTTGGTATTGTAACAAAAGCATTGGTGAATCCGGAGAATTTTTCTTATTGGACCACTGATTTGGTAAAGTTTGAAGTAATGAAAGGAACACCAGGGGAAGTTGGTGCAATTAATCATTTGCATTATTTGCAAAAAGGACGTTCCTATGTTATGGAAGATAAACTAATTTATTGTGAGCCCGGAAAAAAATATGTATCACAAGTTTCAGGGGATGCGCTAACTGCTATTGTAGAGACAGTGCTTCATCCCTTGGGAAATAAAACTGAAATGAAAGTAACATGGTCTGGAAAAGGGAAACTGTTTTTTTTGAAATTTTTGCTTCCATTACTACGCGGAAAGCTTATAAAACAATCGAAAGCAGAATTAGGGTCTTTTAAAAAATTAGTAGAAACTAAAGGATATGATTTTAAAAACTATGACCATGTTTCTAATAAAACAAGTTTAAAATTAGCTGACAAAATAAAATAAATTTCATGATCCAGGTAAAAGAGGTTAAAACAAAAAAACAATTATCGGACTTTATTAAATTTCCTGATATTCTTTATTATAACAATAAATACAGGGTGCCACAATTACATTCGTATGAGAAATCTATCTTGAAACCTTCTAATAATCCTGCATTTGAATTTTGTGAGGCAAAATATTGGCTGGCTTATGATAACGATAATATTGTTGGCAGGATCGCTGGTATCATCAATAAAAAGGCCAATGAGGTCTGGAACGAAAAAATTGCACGGTTCGGCTGGATTGATTTTGTCAATAATAAAAATGTATCATATGCATTAATTAAAACAGTTGAAGATTGGGGCAAATTAAATGGAATGACAAAAATTCAAGGTCCGATGGGATTCACTGATATGGATCTGGAGGGAATGTTGGTGGAAGGTTTTGAGGAAGTAGGGACCCAAGCTGTGATCTACAACCATCCTTACTATCCTGATCATTTGGAATTAAATGGGTATTCGAAAGATGCGGATTGGGTACAATTTGAGATAAAAGTACCTGATAAAGTACCTGACAAAGTAAAACGTGTTTCAGAGATTGTACAAAAGAAATATAATTTAAGACCATTAAAAGCAAAAAAGGCAAAAGACTTAATCCCTTATGCAAAAAAAATGTTTAACACGCTGAATACATCATTTAAAGACCTTTATGGTTTTGTGCCGCTGAATGAAAAACAAAAAGATTTTTATATTAAGCAATATTTCTCAATGGTCAACCCAAAATTTGCCAGCTTTGTACTCGATAAAAATGATGATGTAGTCGGCTTTGGGATTTCTTTTGCTTCCCTTTCCGAAGCAATGATAAAGGCAAAAGGGAAATTATTTCCAACTGGATTTTATCATATTTTAAAAGCAATGCGTAAAAACGATAAAGTGGATATGCTTTTACAAGGAGTGAAACCGGAGTACAAGAACAAAGGAGTGCCCGCTATTTTTTTTTCTGAAATGATGCAGGCCTATATTGATAGTGGTGTAAAAACAGCGGTTTCAAGTCACGCATTAGAAAATAATCAAAGTGCATTTTTAATGTTTAATGATTATGAATCCCGACAACATTTAAGACGAAGAAGCTACGCCAAACAATTAGATGCAAAATGAAAAAAGTACTTATAACAGGAGCAAGTGGATTCATAGGAAGTTTTTTGGTAGAAGAAGCTTTAAAAAGAAATTATGAGGTTTATGCAAGTATCAGAAAAACAAGCAACACCGAATATCTTACTGATCCACGAATAAAATTTATTGAACTTGATTTTTCTGATAAGGATTCATTAAGTAAAAAAATATTCGGATTGCCTTATTTTGATTATGTAATTCATAGTGCAGGACTTACAAAAGCTGTGCAAAAAAGCGACTACTTTTTAACTAATTTTCAGTACACAAAAAACATCATTAAGGTGTTGATAAGTCAAAAACGGATTCCCCAAAAATTTATTTATATGAGTAGCCTTGCCGCCTATGGCCCTGGGGACCCGATTTTACTTCAAGAAATTAAATCATCCGACACACCAAATCCGGTTACTTCTTATGGAAAAAGTAAACTTGAATCCGAAAAATATTTATCTACATTGATTGATTTTCCATATGTGATCATAAGACCAACGGCTGTATATGGCCCAAGAGAAAAAGATCTGTACACCGTTTTTAAACTTATCAATAAAAATCTTGAACTATTTGTAGGTTCAAAAAAACAACATCTTTCATTTGTGTATGTAAAAGATCTTGTAAAAGTGGTGTTTCAGACAATGGAATCGAATATTGTAAATAAAGGATATTTTGTTTCGGATGGAAATGTGTATGATGGTGAGATACTGGGAAATATTATAAAGGAGCAGCTCAATAAAAAAACTATCCGGATAAAAGTTCCTGTTGAAATGGCCAGATGGATAGCAATGATCACAGAGGGAACAAAATATATAACCGGGAAACAACCCGTATTAAATCTTGAAAAGATAAAAGAGCTGGAATCTATAAATTGGAAATGCGATGTACAGCCACTTTTCGATGATTTTAATTTTAAACCGGAATATAATTTAAGCCAAGGCATAACTGAAACAATTCAGTGGTACAGGCAAGCAAACTGGTTAAAATAAATTTGCAATTATTTTTTTATGAATTCAATCAATTATTTTAATATCTAAACTCATTAACCAAAGGAATCTAAATTGAATTCATTATGAACACACCAGAAAATTTTGAAACAGGTTGTTGTCCACGGTTAAATGTTGATGCCTGGCAGGAAAAAGAAATTCATTTTGAAAATAAATTATTTCTTAAAGATCATGTAACCAGTATTTTTCATATTCCCTTGAATTTCGGAAAGGTCATGGAAAGAGACATGGCCATGATTGAGAAAGCACATGCTCAATCAAAGGAGCAGATTGTTCTTACAGATGAAAAATCTCCTTGGGGAGCGGATGTCTATATTGCGGTTGAAAAGGAAGTTCCAAAGGCAGAAATGAAAAAAATATCAGGTACTTTTTTAACCAAAGTATTTGAAGGACCTTATACTAAAATGGGTAAATATGTGGAGGAGATGGAGAGTTATGTGAAATCCAAAAATAAAGAAATAAAAAAACTGTATTTCTACTATGCCTATTGTCCAAGCTGTGCAAAAGCGTATGGAAAAAATTATATCGTTATTCTTGCTAAAGTATAGTTCTTACAAGTTAGAGCAACTGAAGAATAAAGTAAAATATCTAAAATATTTTACTTAATTCTTCAATCTCAGTTGTTTTTTCAATGATCTCTTTAATAACGCTATCACACATCAATGAAGTTTTTTTGAGGTGATAAAATATTTCAATATTTTTTGGGTCTTCCGGGTTTTCAAAATTAATAAGCTCTATTAAACCTAGTATGGAAGCTATCGGTGCCCTTACATGATGTGAATGTAAAAATGCAATGTCGGAAAGCTTTTTAAAATGTTTTCTTTGTTGATTCTCAGCGTTTTTTCGTTCTGATATATCACGTATTATTCCGCAATAAAATTTTTCATTCCCGTTTTTCCAATGACTTAAAGATAGTTCTATTGGAAATTCTTTACCATTTTTTTTGAGTCCGAAAAGTTCCATTGTATTGTCTTTATCTGTATCCTGATTTGTTAAAACATGATTTTTAAAGCCCTCCTGATGAGCCTGTCTAAACTTTTCCGGCATAAGGATAGTAAGTGGTTTCCCATAAACCTCATTTTCTGTGTACCCGAATATTTTTTCTGCACAATGGTTCCAAAAAATAATTTCTCCTTTTTCATTTGCCAGAACAATTGAATCTTTAGCGGATTTTACAACCGATTTAAATTTATTTTCCGTTTCAATTATTTCTTGTTGCGATTGTTTTCGTTCGGTGATATCCTGAATTGTACCCACCATTTTTATTGGATTGTCATTATTGTCGAATTCCAATTCGCCTATACCATGCACCCAAAGTTCTTCCTGTGTTTTTTGATTTATAATTTTATACTCCTTATCAAAGCGTTGTTTTTTGCCAATAACCTCTAATTCCAAATATTCAAGTAGCATTTTTTTATGTTCCGGATGAATAATGGATTGCCAACATTCAACGGTATAACTCTCTGGTGCCGTAAGTCCAAAAATTCTTTTCAATTCATCAGAACCTTTCCAGGTTCCTGATTTTAGATCTGTAATATAACTTCCTATTTTTGAAACGCGTTGTGATTCGTTAAGAAAATGTTGGCTTTTTTGTAATTCACGTTCCACCTGTTTGCGTTCACTGATGTTCTGAGCTGAAACATAAATGATGTCAACATCTTTATGATCTCCATGAGAAACATTCACGAACATATCAATTATTTTTCCCTCTTTACTTTTCCATTCCCGCTCCCCGGTATTTCGTTGTTTGGTTTGGATCACCAGATCAATAAATGAATCAATTGATTCTTTGGAGTGATTTATAAAATCATAAAGGGTAAGGTTTTCTCCTTCTTCCGGTAGATAACCAAGTAGCTTGTAAAATGAAGGGTTTGCAAAAATAATTTTTTTTGTTTTTGCATCTAAGCAATAGATACATAAATGCGAGTCATTTACAAATTTTTCTATGCTTTGTTCATTAAGATTATATATTTTATTTTTCATGCGAAAAAATTTATTCAAAGCTATTGTTACAATTGTTTTTCTGTAAGTTCTTTTCGAGCTTTTAAATCATTCTGAATTATTATTTCAATTAATTGATTTCGATTTTCCATGCTGCTTAATAAACAGCTCCACGAAGGGTAATTGTCTTTTTTGTGCTTGTTATTCTCCCATTGCAAAGGTTGCAAATTAGTAAGATCATCTGTTCCACCCAGGGATTTAGGTTTAATATGATCTATTTCCCAGGCCATTGATAATGAACCTTTCGTTACTCCATATAAATCTTTTTTTATCAGTGCTCCACACTTATCTTTTCTGATCATTTGTGGATCAAAGTCAGAAACTATTTTACCTTTCTCCCAAGCTTTCTCAATTAGCTCAGGAGTAAATATTTTTTTATCTATTTGTCTATTTGTCAATGTTCTGTTTTTTTCGGTTTAAGTAAAGATAGGTGTCAACCAGTTTTGCAGCGTTCCCTATTGTTAATACAGCTTGTGTCAGGTCCTCTTCGGTGCAGCAAAGCAATTCACTCCAACATTTTAATTCCTGTTTATTTAAAATGTCAATACGCCCATTATTGATATTTAATTGTTCCTGCATCTGTTCCGGATTTTATGGTATAAAATTATTTCATTAAAACTTAGTGGTCAAGAGTAAAATTACCCTTTTTGTTTAGGGGGTAATTTTACCCCTTTATGGGGGTAAAATTACCCCCTTAAAATTTTTATAAATTTTATTACATATTGTAAATCAGCGCATTAATATTTTTTGATGTTTTAAAATACAGTCCGCTATTTTCTTCTTTAGTATATTTGAAAAAAATTATTGTTAAACAATTAAATATAAAAATTATGAGTTTTACAGGAGAAGAAAATCACGAGATTTCATTAGAACAAGCTTCTACATGGACAAAAGATTACAGGGATCTAGACCCTAGAGCCACTAAAGGACACTTTTTTGGAAAAAATGCAATCCAGAGCATTTTAGATCAAACAGATTGTGTTGGAATCAGAATTTATTACGGTTTGGATGGTGATGGAGCAAAACAATTGATTATAGCCGGTGCAACAGCAAATGAAGATGATCTTTACGAAGGATTGCTGGCGGAAAGAAGTATGCCAACTCCTCCATTTGGAGGAGCAAATAATCCTTTGAACAGCTAGGCCAAAGAAAAAATCTTAATTTTAAGACGGCTATTGCCGTCTTTTTTTTTACAAATGGATACTAAATTTTTAGATTGTTTCGGTTACATCTCAATTGCATTCTCAATAATTCCGTTATTGGTTGGATTTATTTGTATTAAAACAATTAAGAGCTATTTAGTTCCATTGTTTTTAATTGTCTTTATTTCTGCATGTGTTGAAATAATTAGTCGAATTATCGCAAATATTTATGAGAACAATTTTCCAATACTTCACATTTATACGGGCATAGAATTTTCGTTGATCTTTGTTTTTTATATGCTTTTTTATAAACAATATTATAAATTTAAAATTTTATATTTAATTCTTCCGGTGTTTTATGTGGTTACATACATCGATTATAAAGTAAACGGACTAAATGAAATGGATAGCTTTTCGGTTACAGTTGAGTCCGCCTTTTTTATTATAACCTCCTTACTTTCTTTCTTCTTTATTATTCGGCATTTGATCTTTGAGAATATTTTAAATATGCCTTTTTTTTGGATAAATTCAGGGATCCTGATTTATTTTTCAGGTAATATTTTATTATTTATTTTTAGTAATTCCTTTATCAAATCAGAAATAAAAACATTTTTAATATTATGGGCTATTATTCATTCTCTTTTAAATATTATTTATAATAGTTTAATTTGTATTGGTTTCTCGAAATCCCGCATAAAATGAGTACAACGATATTATTAATTATAGGAACATTCGCAATTTTATTTTTAACCTTTTTTGTCATTTTTTTTGTTCTTATTCACCAAAAAAGAATGTTTGAAAACAGGGCCTTGATAATAAATAAAGAAAATATACATCAGAAAAAATTAATAGATGCATCCATTGAAGTAGCGGAATTAGAGCGGGAAAAAATTGCCAAGGATATTCACGATGATGTAGGTTCTGTTTTGAATGTAATTAATTTACATTTAAACAGAATATCACGTAGCGTGGATGATAAAGTATTAATGAAAGAGTTGATTCATGAAAGCAAGGACTTGCTGGAATCGTCAATCGAAACTATTCGAGGAATATCAAGAGATCTGATGCCGCCAATTTTAATTCGTTTGGGATACGAGAAAGGGATAGCTGAATTGTGCCGCCAGATAAAATTTTCAAATGCAATTGAAACAACCTTCATAACATCCGCACAGGAATTTGCTATCTCCAAAAGAGTTGAATTGCAATTGTACAGAATAGTACAGGAAGTCGTAAATAATATTATCAAACACGCTAAAGCATCTGAGATAAAGATAACATTGCAAAGCAGTCCTTCCGTTTTTACAACAGAAATATTTCATGATGGAAAAGGTATCAGTTCAGAAATGATCAACCAATTATCAGAAGGAAAGGGTGGAGTGGGACTAAGAAGCATTCAGAGCCGAGCGCAAATGATAAGTGCTACTGTTCAATATGTTACCATTAGTGAAAAGAGATCTTTAATTATTATAGAAGTTCCAACGTATGAAATTACCAATTAAACTAGCAGTGGTGGATGATCACGACCTTTTTAGAAAAGGACTGATTGCTTTACTAAAAGATTTTCCGGAATTAGAAGTTGTGATGGAAGCTTCGAACGGTGAAGAGCTACTCGAGCAGCTAAAAAAGAAACGGGTAGATGTGATTCTAATGGATATACAAATGCCAAAAATGGATGGTATTGAAGCTACTGAGCGATTGCAAAATAAATATGCAAACACTAAAATAATAATATTAACGATGCATAATGAGGAAGGCTTCATACATCACCTCATAAGTAAAGGGGCGCATGGTTTTCTTTTAAAGAATCAAGATATAGAAATAGTTGTTGATGCCATTTATGGAGTGCTGGAAAATGGATATTTTTTTAACGATCGGGTTTCAAGAGCAATGGTAAAAGGACTTGTTGAGAGTAATAAAATTCGTCCTGAATTTAATGAAGTAAGTTTAACAGAGCGGGAAATTGAAATTATTCGTTTGATCAGTAAAGAACTTACGAATAGGGAGATCGCAGAAAAGCTTATGCTAAGCGTCAGAACTGTTGACGGATATAAGGAAAAAATATTCGAAAAAACAAAAACAAAAAACTCTATTGGAATTGTAATGTATGCAGTTAGGCACAATTTGCTGGGATAAAATAAGTTCCTTACAAATTGTTTAAATTTATTTACAACCTGTCTTTTCGCATCAACCATTCTGTCTTTGATGGGGTACCGATTTCCACATATACTTCTCATTCAACTATTCAGCTATTCAAATATTGATATAGGTCATTATTCTATTTGATGATTGTCATTTTAGACTGCTCCTTTTCATTACAATTTTGTTTTCTAATATCAATTGAAATATAAAATTGTCCAATCATCCTCTCCTTTTTTCAAGGAGAGGGTTTGGCTGAGGTTTTAAAAATGGACTATTTGATATTTCAATCGATTTCTAAATGAAAAAAGCATGAAAAATTATATTGCTAAAAGCAGATACGATGTCATTGAATTGGCAGAAATGATAAAATCAATCGCTCATCCCGAACGATTACAAATTTTAAATTTTATGTGTAATTGCGGGAGTGATAAATTGAGTGTAAAAAACATTTATGAAACTTTGAAAATGGAACAACCAATTGTATCAAGGCATCTTGGCATAATGAAGAGAGCCGGTTTGTTGAAGAAAGAAGTGGATGGCAGAAGTACCTATTACCATCTTAATTTAGAAAATCCTGCTTGCTCCTACGCTCGAGAATGTTTGCTAAATAATTAATATTTTATTAGAGGAAGATGATTGAAAAAATAATATCAGGATCAATGCATAACAGGTTCTTTGTTTGGATCGGTGTTGTTATGATTATTATTGGCGGAGTTTATTCTATTTATGAAACTCCGGTTGATGCCATTCCCGATTTGTCCGAGAATCAGGTTATTGTTTATACAGAATGGATGGGCCGTAATCCGAAAATAATGGAGGACCAGATCACTTATCCGCTTGTTTCAAATTTGCAAGGTATTCCAAAAATAAAATCCATCCGTGCTTCATCCATGTTCGGGATGAGTTTCATTTTTGTGGTGTTCAAGGACGAGGCTGATATTTATTGGGCTCGTACACGAGTATTAGAACGATTGAACTACGCGCAAAAACAGTTGCCTGCCGGAATCACTCCAACTCTTGGACCTGATGGAACAGGCGTTGGACATGTTTTTTGGTACACACTGGATGCACCGAATTATGATCTTGGTGAACTCCGCGCATTGCAAGACTGGTATGTTAAATTTGCCTTACAGAATGTAGATGGCGTAAGCGAAGTAGCATCCTTCGGGGGATTTCAAAAACAATATCAAATTGCAATTAATCCTTACAAGTTATTATACTTTGATGTTCCCCTGATGGATGTTACCCGTGCAGTTGCAGCGAATAACAAAGATGTAGGCGGAAGTTTGTTTGAGTTCAACTCGACCGGTTACATGATTCGGGGCTTGGGCTATATTGAAAATATAGAGGACATCAGGCAAATTGCTGTTGGCAATTACAAAAATATTTCAATAAAAATAAAAGACATTGCAACGGTTCAGATGAGTAGCGATCTGCGATTGGGTATCACCGAAGAAAACGGCACAGGGGAAGTGGTTGGTGGGATCGTGGTATCACGCTATGGAGAGAATGCAAAAGATGTGATTGAACGCGTGAAAGAAAAAATAAAAGAGGTTGAAAAGGGACTGCCTGAAGGCGTGAAATTTAAAATTGCTTATGACAGAAGTGATTTGATAAATGAAACCATTGAGACACTGAAGGAATCTGTTTTGGAAGAAGTAATTGTGGTGAGTTGTGTTGTTCTGCTTTTTCTTTTTCACTTCGGCAGCGGCTTCGTGTGTATTCTGAATATAATTCTCTCTATGTTGATAGGGTTTATCCTGATGAAACTTTTTGGAGTTACGTCCAACATCATGTCGATGGGTGGAATTGCCCTTGCCGTAGGTGATTTGGTGGATTCAAGCATTGTGATGTCAGAAAATGCATACAGGCAACTGGCAAATCGTATTTTGAAGAAGTGATTTGTAATGGAAAATAAAATAGGACATACTTCTGAAATACCGGAAGAGGAGCGAATAGAAATTATTCGCAAATCTACTGTTACTATCGGACGTGCTGTTTTCATGTCGATTCTGGTTACGCTTATTTCTTTTGCTCCTATTTTATTTCTCGAAGGCCAGGAAAAGAAACTCTTCACTCCATTAGTATTGACAAAAACATTCTGCATGATCGGCTCAGCAATTGCGACCCTTTTTATTATACCGGTTGCTTTGCAAAGCTTTATGAAAGGGAAACTGCGCAGTGAAGATGCCAACCCTGTTTCCAAATATCTCTCGAAGTTTTTTTCACCGATAACAAGATTTTGTCTTCGTTGGAAAAAAATGGTAATTCTTATAATTGCAGCTCTGGTTGTGGCAAGTATCCCGGTTGTTTTGAATACCGGGACTGAATTTATGCCTCCGCTGGATGAAGGTTCATTGCTGCTGATGCCGGTGACACTTCCCGATGTGTCCAATTCAGAGGCGAAAAGAATTTTACAGGTTCAGGACCGGATTATAAAAAGTTTTCCGGAAGTAGAAAATGTGTTGGGAAAAGCAGGTCGCGCCTATACTGCCACTGATAATGCTCCAATGAGCATGATTGAAACAATCATTATTCTGAAACCAAAATCGAAGTGGCGGGAAGGAATGACAAAAGAAAAACTCATCGATGAAATGAATAAAAAAGTTCAGGTTCCCGGTGTTACTATAGGATGGACACAACCCATCATTAATCGTATCAACATGCTTTCGACAGGAATAAGAACGGATGTAGGAATAAAAATTTACGGACAAAATCTGGATAGTATTTATGACCTGTCACTGAAAGTTGAAAATGCACTGAAAGGAGTTGAAGGTCTTGCAGATTTATATGTAGAGCAGCTTACAGGAGGAAAATACCTGGATATAAAGATCGATCGAAAAGAAATTGCCCGCTATGGCTTGAGTGTGGATGATGTGAATATGATCATTGAAACGGCACTTGGCGGAATGATAATTACGAATACGGTTGAAGGCAGGGAGCGTTTTAATATTAGTATTCGCCTTGGACAGGATTTTCGGAATGATATTTCTGAAATAAAACGTATTCCTGTTCAAACGCAACAATACGGTGCTATTCCCCTTTCCTCTGTCACTGATATTAAAATTACGGAAGGGCCTCCGATGATTAGCTCAGAGAATGCAATGTTACGTGGAACGGTGCTATTCAATATCAGAGGAAAGGATATGGGTAGCGTAGTGAAGGAAGCAAAAAAAAGAATTGATACCGAATTCAAAAAACTTCCGAAAGGATATTTTATTCAATGGAGCGGTCAGTATGAGAATCAGGTGAGGGCGCAAAAAAGATTAAGCCTCATTATTCCCATTGTGTTGCTGATTATGATTCTTGTTTTATATACCACCTTTCATTCGTTTCGTGAAGTGCTGATTATTTTTACAGGAATACCTGTTGCAATAATTGGCGGTATTCTTTCCCTTCATTTTTACAATGTGAATATTTCGGTTGCGGTTGTTGTTGGTTTTATCTCTCTGCTTGGTGTTGCTGTGGAAACAGGTGTTTTAATTCTTGTTTATATGAACAACGAATTAGCGATCTTAAAAGAAAGAGCTAAGTCGGAAAAGTTTTCTATTACCCCTTTGCATATTGAAGATGCCGTATTCAAAGGATCTGCATTACGTATCCGTCCCATACTGATGACCGTTATTGTTGATTTATTAGGGATGATTCCTGTTATAGCTGCAACCGGTGCAGGTAGCGATGTGATGCGCCCAATCACACTTCCCTTCGTATTTGGTTTGTTATTTTCTATTTTATACTCGCTTATTTTACTTCCGGCTGTTTTTGCCCTTATCAAAGAATATGAATTTAAAAGGAGCGGGACCCTAACCTATGTTAATGCTAAAGATTAAAAAATGAAAACTCGTACTAAAAGTATCATTATTCATTCAACGCCCGAAAAGGTATTCGCATATATGGATAGCCTCGGAAATACGGGAATGCACATGACCCAATCAAATATGCCGATGATGGGTGGAAAGCTGGAACTTAAGCAACTTTCTCAGAATTCAACCGGGCCTCATGCAAAATTCCAATGGAAGGGAAATGTATTATGGATGAAACTTGATTTTACGGTTGAAGTAACAGAATGGGAAAAAAATAAAGTAAAAGTTTGGGAAACACTTGCTGAAGCAAAAATAATTATTCTTTCGTGGTATCGGATGCGTCTCCAGCTCACTCCAGTGAAGGAAGGAACTATGGCGGATTTGAGTATTTCCTTTACTACTCCTCAAACTGTTTTTGAAAAAATTCTTGCTTTCTTTTTAGCAGATTGGTATGCAAACTGGTGCTTGAAAAACATGTTGTATGATAGTAAAAAAGCGCTTGAACAAAAATGATAAAAAAAATAAATAGAAAATATTTTTTCTACCTGGCAATATCGTTTTTGCTTGTCAAATTCTCTTTTGCTCAGGATACGACTCATTTAAGTCTGTCAACAATATTTCAGAAAATAGAAAGCTCTTATCCGGAAATACAGATGTATGAAGCAAAAATAAAATCCATTCAGGCTCAATCAGAAGGAGCGAAAAGCTGGATGCCGCCAAGTGCTTCATTCGGAATTGATAGGTTCCCTTATGATTTTATGATGCTCAAATCAAAGGATGATCCAATGAATCAGGCAGGTTTTATGTTTTCTGTGGAACAGATGATTCCTAATCCTACAAAACTAAGTTCAAAGCAAAACTATATCAATTCACTTTCAAGCGTTCAGCAAAATAATGCGGAGTGGACAAAAAATATTCTGAGAAGTCGTGCTAAGTTTTTCTATTACCAACGATATGTTGCTGAGAAAAAACTGAAAATAACAAAAGAGAATATGAACTTATTGAATCTTTTTATTGGCACAGCAGAAGAGCGTTACAAATACAACCAATCTGATTTAAATACGATCTACAAAGCCCAGGCAAAGCTCCAGGATTTGAAAAATATGCAGAGCATGTTGTTATCTGAAATATCGGAAAGTAATATCGGTTTGAATATTTTGATGAACCGGGATCTCCAAATTTTATTCAGCATCGATACACTGATTTTGCTTCACAACTATGAAAAGTTTACTATCGATACTTCGGCACTTAAACGAAATGACATCGCTTCTGTTGAAAGTTCTATTCAATCCATGAAACTTAATCAAACATGGATGGGAAGTTCAAAAAAACCAGATTTTGGTATAAAAGTTCAACACATGCAAATGCTTGGAATGCCCAACCAGTTTTCGGTAATGGGAATGGTAACGATCCCTATTGTGCCCTGGTCAGCTAAGATGTATAAATCAGATATTAAATCAATGGGATTTGATATTGATGCCATGCAGAAAGAAAAAGAAACAATGAAGTTGATGGCGATGCAAATGATCCGGGAAAAATTAATAATGCTGAAATATGAAAAAGAACAATTATTGAATTATGAAAATGAAATTATTCCTGCTTATCAGAAAAATATGGAAGCAAGTTTGATTTCTTATAAACAAAATACAGGTAGTTTTTTCATTTTGCTTGATGCATGGGATATGATACTGATGAAACAAATGGAATATTTAAACAAACTGAATACCGTTCTTAAACTGGAAGCCGAATACGAATACGAAATTGAAAAGAAATGATGAAACACTATATATCCACTCTGTTGGTTTTTTTATTAGCAACAAGTTGCGAAAATAAAACTATCGACCATTCTAAACACAACATGCATGATATGCATGATATGAAAGGAAAGGATACATCAACCGTGCATCAGGATACAACTTCAATTGAAAGCTATTTGGATGAAGTAATTAATCCTGTAAATGAAGTGGTGATCTCCAATCAGGAAACGGTTAAACCAATAAAGAGAGAGTTCGGAAATACTATTTTCAATGATGGATACATTTCAGTTGACGAAAGAAGAAACAACAAAATTTCGGCAAGATTTGGAGGTAGAATTGAAAAACTTCATGTGAAATACAATTATCAGTATGTGAAGAAAGGAGAAAAAATTATGGAACTCTTTAGCCCCGAAATAATTACAATGGAGGAAGAGTACATTCATCATCTGATGACTTTTAGCGACAAAAATTTAATTCAGAAAACAAAAGAAAAATTAGTACTGCTTGGATTGTCTGAAAACGAAATCACAACAATTGAAAAAACAGGAAAGCCGCTTGAAGCAATTCCTATTTATAGTCCGTATGAAGGATATGTATTATTTGATACCGGTGAAAAAGAATTTAATACAAGTACGAAAGAGATGCCGAACGGAATGAATATGGGAGTTGAGTCAGATAAAAACAAATCTTCAATGCAAGCAACACCCACACAGATCAAGGAAGGAAGTTATGTAAAGGAGGGACAACTATTATTTGTCGTGAATGATTTAAAAGTAGTATGGGCAATCATTGCTTTGAATACAAAAGATGAATCAGGATTAAAAATTAATTCGCCTGTGAGTATAGTTAGTGAACTGACAGATGATCCGGTTCATGGAATTATAAATTTCATTGAGCCTGGTTATAAAACAGGGCAAAAATTTACACAGGCGAGAATTTATCTGAAGAATGATAATCAACATTATAAAATCAATTCTCTTGTAACCATGCAAATTTCAGAAGAAGGAAAAGTCGTGAGTGTTCCTAACAGTTCGGTTTTAGATTTAGGGAAAAAAAAAATGGTTTGGATTAAATCCGGTGAGACAAAAGGAGGAAGTAAATTGTTTAAAGCAAGAAGTGTAATTGCCGGAAATGATAGAAATGGATTTACAGAAATAATTTCTGGAATTACTGAAAAGGATGAAATTGCAAAAGGCGCAGGATACCTTATTGACAGTGAAAGTTTAATTAAAGAAAAGTAAGATGAAAGCAGTTAACATATTTTTATTTCTTACCGTTTCCTTTTTTTCTTGCGACAAAAAACCGAAAGAGAAACCAAATGAAATTGGTACTCAAGAAAACAATACTATTATAGAGCTTTCAGCCCGTGAGCAAGGTTTAGTCAATCTTAATATTGAAACCGTAAGAAATAAAACTATTTTTGAAACAACAACCTTGCTTGGAAAAGCTACCGTTGATGAAAACAAAATCAGTATTATCAGTTCACGAATAAAAGGAAGAGTAGAAAGTCTGTTTGTCCGTACTACCGGAGAAGAAATAAAAAACGGAGAAGCATTGTATTCCATATACAGTGAAGAATTGTTAACTGATCAAAATGAATATCTTCTTGCCATTAAACAACGACCAGAATTTTCATCCGAAAAAAATATGGTAAATAAATTAACCGAGGCATCAAAAAAAAAATTACTTCTATGGGGTATGGGTGAAAACCAAATAAATAAACTTGAACAATCAAAATCACCATCTCCTTCAATTACTTTTTATAGTGATGTCAGTGGTTATTTAGCGGAACTGAATATTAGTGAAGGCGAGTATGTTGATATTGGAACAGCGCTTTTAAAAATTGCTCAAGCAAGTTCTGTTTGGGTGGAAGCACAGGCTTTTCCCAATGAAATTAACTATCTCTATCAAAACCCTGAAACCAATATTGAGTTTGAAGCATTGCCGAATGAAGTTTTCAAAGGTCGGATTGTTTTTAATTCTCCGGCATTTGAACAAAACTCTAAAATCAATTTTGTACGAATTGAGATCCAAAATATAAACAGAACAATAAAGCCGGGAATGATGGCTTCAGTTGTCTTGAAAACAGATGCGAAAAAAACAGTAGTTATTCCTAAATCATCCATCACGCTTGGTGAAATGCCAACCGTTTGGATTGAAAAAGAAAAAGGCAAATATGAAATGAGACGAATTCATACAGGGATCCAAACAAAAAATGAAATTGAAGTAATACATGGAATTGCTGAAGGTGAAAAAATTGTAACATCAGGGACGTATCTCATTAATAGTGCCTATATATTAACGAATGGAGCAAACTCAATGGAAGGAATGAAAATGTAAATCCTATGGAAAATTTTATAATTACAAAGGCATCCGGAGAAAAAGTCACATACTCATCTCAAAAACTTCGCAAATCGCTGGAGCGTTCGGGTGCAAATACAGAAACAATAAGTGCAATCATAAAAGAAGTTGAAAGTCGGCTTTATAACGGAATAACTTCGAAAAAAATTTATCGCATCGCATTCGAACTATTAAAAAAATATTCCAAGCCGGTTGCAGCAAAGTATAAACTGAAGCAGGCAATTATGGAACTGGGTCCTTCGGGTTATCCCTTTGAAAAATTTATTGCTGAAATCATGAAATATCAAGGCTTTCAAATTAAGGTCGGGAAAATTGTAAGCGGTAGTTGCGTAAATCACGAGATAGATGTAATAGCCGAAAAAGATGAAAAACATTTTATGGTGGAATGTAAATACCACAACAGAAGGGGGACAATCTGTGACGTAAAAATTCCGCTATACATACAAGCTCGATTTAAAGATGTGGAACAAGAATGGAAAAATCTACCGGGGCATGGAACAAAATTTCATCAAGGTTGGGTGGTCACCAATACACGGTTTTCGGATGATGCAATTCAATATGGAACCTGCGCGGGGCTTCACCTTGTCGGCTGGGATTTTCCAAAGCAGGGAAGTTTGAAAGAACAAATTGATGTTTCAGGTCTCTATCCAATAACTTGTCTCAACACTTTAACCTTAGGAGATAAACAACAACTGCTTGATCATAAAATTGTTTTGTGCAAAGAGATTTGTGATAACCCAAACCTGCTTTCTGAAAATGGCATTAATGCTAAACGAATAGGTCCCATTTTAAAAGAAGCGCAACTATTATGTGAAGGAGGAAAATTATGAATTTAATTATATTCCCAATCGAAAATCCTCATACACTTCACAAAAATGAATTTTGTGAAAGACTTGCTGTTATTAACAAGATGCTTCATTCCATTCATCATGACAAAACAACAAACACATAATTTCATAAATCTGTTTGTTGATGTTTTCGAGGCATTATTAATCGAACTCAGGTTAAAAAGAATTTTGAAAAAATAAAAAACAGTATAATGGAACACGTATCACACAATCAGAACGAAATGGATCATACTAAAATGGATCATACATCCCACAGCAATCCTCCAATGGGGCACACAGGACATGATCATCACAAAATGATGGTTGATGATTTCAAAAAAAGATTTTATGTAACATTAATTATTACTATTCCGGTGATGTTGCTTTCACCAATGATTCAGAAATGGTTTCATTTTAATTTTTCATTCGCAGGCTCCACCTATTTTCTCCTTGCACTTTCAACAATAATTTTCTTTTACGGTGGCTTACCATTTTTAAAAGGATTGATGGATGAATTAAAACAAAAAGCATTAGGTATGATGACTTTGATCGCTGTTGCCATTACAGCCTCATACACATACAGCGTTGCAACTGTTTTTGGTTTGCAGGGCATGGATTTTTTCTGGGAACTCTGCACACTCATTTTAATAATGTTATTAGGACATTGGATTGAAATGAAATCTGTAGCCGGTGCTTCACGCGAATTAGAATTATTGGTTCAGCTCATGCCATCCAAAGCACACATGCTAATGGGAGATATAATGCACGAAGTAAAAACAGATTCACTCAAAGAAGGGGATTTGATTTTGATAAAGCCGGGAGAAAATGTTGCAGCTGACGGAATTATTTCAGAAGGAGAGAGTTATTTGAATGAATCCATGCTAACAGGTGAATCTGTTCCCGTAAAAAAACAAAAAGGAGAAAAAGTAATTGCCGGTTCGATTAACGGAAACGGTTCCCTGAAAGTAAAAGTAAGTCATGCTTCAAAAGATTCCTACTTATCAAGAGTGATCAAATTGGTGGACGATGCACAAAAAACAAAATCAAAAACTCAATTACTTGCAGATAAAGCAGCGCGTATCCTTACCATCGTTGCATTGCTTGCCGGTTTTTCAACCTTCTTTTTTTGGTCGGTGATTGCAGATGAACCCTTGGTATTTGCGTTGGAAAGAATGGTAACGGTGATTGTGATTTGCTGTCCTCATGCATTAGGATTAGCTGTTCCTTTGGTTGTTTCTATTTCAACATCCCTCTCAGCAAAAAATGGTTTGCTTATTAAAAACAGAACAGCATTTGAGAATGCCAGAAAAATAACGACCATCATTTTTGATAAAACAGGAACACTGACTTTTGGAAAATTTGAAGTCGTACGCATAGTTCCCATTTCCTTTGGAGATGGGGGAGGAGTGAAGTCAGATGAAAAAGAATTAATTTATCTCGCGGCAGCATTAGAACAAAATTCCGAACATCCGATTGCAACAGGAATCATTGTAAAAGCAAAAGAGTTGGCAGTTAAAATTCCAACAGTAAATAATTTTAATGCCATTACCGGAAAAGGAATAGAAGCTGAATTAGAAGGGAAAAATGTTAAAGTGGTAAGTCCGGGTTATCTGAAAGAAAATAAAATTGCATTGCCCGAAAATTATTCAAGCACCAAGGCAGAAACAATTGTGTTTATTATTCTAAATAATCAACTGACAGGATATATTGCCCTTGCGGATAAAATTCGTCCTGAAGCTTATGATGCAATTAATATACTTCATGAAAATGGAATCAAATCAATATTGCTCACCGGTGATAACCAAACAGTAGCAAAAAGTGTAAGTGAGGCATTAAAGATGGATGGATTCTTTGCTGAAGTATTACCCCATCAGAAATTAGAAAAAATAAAAGAGTTGCAGGGCAAAGGAGAATTTGTGGCCATGGCTGGTGATGGAGTGAACGATGCACCGGCATTAGCACAAGCAGATATTGGAATTGCAGTAGGAAGCGGAAGTGATATTGCAGCTGAAACAGCAGGAATTATTTTAGTGAACAGTAATCCTAAAGACATTACAAGTTTGATATTATTTGGCAAGGCAACCTACAAAAAAATGATCCAGAATTTAATTTGGGCAACCGGATACAATGTAATTGCATTACCATTAGCAGCAGGAGTTCTTTACAAATGGAACATCATGCTAAGTCCTGCAGCAGGAGCAGTGCTTATGAGTTTAAGCACTGTTATTGTTGCAATCAATGCGAAATTCCTTAACCTGAAATAGATTTTTCACACATTTTATTTTAAATCTTTTTTATTTTACAAACTAGTGATCATTTAATGGTAATCCTCTTCTTTGAAACTCTGTCCAGTTAAGGTATTCAGCACCTTTGCGTTGTTCCACCATGGTAATGCAATCATTAACCGGACAAACAATTTTACATAAATTACAACCAACACATTCTTCTTCTTTTATCTTATAAGTATTGTAAGGGTTGCCTTGTTCAATTGAAATCGCTTGGTGGGAAGTATCTTCACATGCGATGTAACACAAACCGCAATGAATACACTTTTCATTATTTATATTTGCGACAATGTGAAAATTGATGTCCAGCTCTTCCCATTTGGATATTTTAGGAACTGATAAGCCAATAAAATCTTCAAGGTTTTTATATCCTTTTTCATCCATCCAATTATTTAATCCATCACACATATCCCTTATAATATTGAATCCGCTGATCATTACAGCGGTGCATACCTGAACATTACTTGCACCAAGCAACATAAATTCTGCTGCGTCTTTCCAGGTTGAAATGCCACCGATCCCAGAAATAGGGGTATTACGGGTTTTCTCATCCTGCGCAAGTGTTGTTAAAAATTTTAACGCTATTGGTTTCACTGCTGGTCCGCAATATCCGCCAAAAGCTGATTGCCCACCAACGTTCGGACTTGGCACCAGTGTATCCAGATCAATTCCTGTAACAGATTGTATGGTGTTGATAAGAGAAAGCCCATTTGAGCCTGCTTCTATAACTGCTCTTCCTATTGGAACAACGGAGTGTACATTGGGGGTAAGTTTTGTGATAACAGGAATAGTTGCAACTTCCATCACCCATTCAACAACCATTTTTGCAATTTCTGGATCCTGGCCAACTGCCGCACCCATTCCTCTTTCAACCATCCCATGCGGGCAGCCGAAGTTTAATTCTAATCCATGAGCCCCGGTATCCTGAGCTTTTTTAACCATTTCATGCCAGCTCTTTTTGTCATTATCAGCCATCAGTGAAATAATCATTGCCCTGTCAGGAAATAATTTTAATACTTCTTTTATTTCTTTTAAATTTATTTCTAATGGTCGGTCAGAAATAAGTTCAATATTGTTAAATCCAACTACTTTTTTTCCGTTATAATTTAAAGAAGAGTATCTGGATGACACATTTTTAACCTGTGAACCAAGTGTTTTCCATACCACTCCGCCCCAACCGGCTTCAAATGCACGTATAACATTAATTTTTTTATCAGTTGGTGGAGCAGACGCTAACCAAAAAGGATTGGGTGATTTTATGCCTAAAAAATTGGATTGTAAGTTTGCCATGATTTTTTAATTTACCTCACCCTTCATCCCTCTCCGAAGGAGAGGGATGAAGGGTGAGTTGGTGAAAAATAATCTTTTTTGTTAATGTCATTTATCTTTGAGTCCAGCCTCCTCTCCTTTGGAGAGGAGATTAAGAGGTGAGGTATTCTAAAATCCCTTTTGCTCCGTCTTTTCCGGCCTGAACAGCATCTACAACTTCTTTGCCTCCATTTACCGCATCGCCACCGGCAAAAACGCCTTTAAGGGTTGTTTCAGATTTTTTGTTTATTGAAATTTTTCCACTTTTATTTTCAAGCGATGATTTGCTTACAAGTTCTTCAAACGGGATCTGACCTGCTGCTTTTATTACCATATCTACATCAATAGTAAATGTTTCACCAGTATCAACCGGAGCTCTTCGTCCAGAAGCATCGGGCTCCCCCAGTTTCATTTTGCTGCAAACTAATTTTTTTACTTTCCCATTTTCTCCTATTATTTCTTTCGGATTTGCAAGCCAAACGATGGAACAACCATCAAGTTTTGCAAGATCCAATTCAACATCAGTACATGGTTTTTCATTTTCTGTTCTTCGGTAAATCATAGTTACTTCTTTTGCACCAAGCCTTTTGGATTGTGTGGCAGCATCTATCGCGGTCATTCCCATTCCAATCACAGCAACTTTATCACCTACAGGAGTTTTTGAAAAATCAGTTGTGCGAAGGTTATAAATAAATGAAATCGCATCTTCAACACCTTCCAGTTCTTCACCCGGAATATCCAATCTGCGTGCTATTCCAACACCGATTCCTAAAAACACAGCATCGTATTTTTGTTGCAGTTCAGGAAGTGTAATATCGGTGCCAAGTGCTTTTTTATAGTGAATATCAATGCCGCCTACCGAAAGAATATAATCCACTTCATTTTTACAAAACTCAGGAGTAACCTTGTAGGCAGCCACTCCATAAGTCATGAGTCCTCCACCTTTTTCTTCTTTTTCGAAAATGGTAACATCAACTCCCTGAAGTGATAATGCATGTGCACAAGCCAATCCCGCAGGACCGGCTCCAACTACTGCTACTTTTTTTCCAATAGAAGGCTTACGATTAAATAATTTCCATTTTCCTGCAATTGCTTTTTCGGTTGAATAACGTTGAAGCTTAGCAATGGATATTGGTTTTTCCTGAAGCAAATTATAAACACAAGCGCCTTCGCAAAGTTTTTCTACCGGACAAACTTTTGAGCAAGCGCCACCCATAATGTTGGAAGAAAAAATTGTTTTTGCTGATCCTTTAATATTTCCGGAAGAAATTTGCTTGATAAACAAAGGAACGTCAATGCTTGTTGGACACAATTTTGTGCAAGGTGCATCATAGCAGGAAAGACATCTGTTAGCTTCAATCACAGCTCCTTCAATATGTTCAAAGGGAGGGTGAATATCTGAAAAATTATTTTCAAATTCTTGTGGAGACAAACGATTATTTTGAATGGACATTATTAGATATTAGTTATTGGTTATTAAGTTATCAGTTATTGGGGCATTAACTTTAATTACAGATTAAATTTTAGTGCTTCACCAATCGCCCCTCTCTTATGGAGAGGGATTAAGGAGTGAGGTGTTTTTTATAGTTCAGTAATTTTTCCATAAGTTTCAGGTCTTCTGTCTCTGAAAAATTGCCAGGTTGATCTTACTTCATCAATCATGTCGAGATCAAAATCTGCAATTAACAGTTCATCATTATCTTCAGAAGCACAGGCAAATATTTGTCCGCGTGGATCAACAAAATAAGAACTACCATAAAATCTGCCAAGGTTCCATGGCTTTTCAATTCCAACTCTATTGATACATCCCATAAAATATCCGTTAGCAGCAGCATGTGCAGGTTGTTCTAGTTTCCACAGATACTGAGATAAACCGGCAACAGTAGCAGATGGATTATAAACTATTTCAGCACCATTTAATCCCAAACATCTTGCGCCATCAGGAAAATGTCTGTCGTAGCAAATATAAACCCCTATTTTAGCATACTTTGTCTGAAACACCGGGTAACCAAGGTTTCCAGGTTTGAAGAAAAATTTCTCCCAAAATCCGGTTGTTTGAGGAATATGATTTTTTCTGTATTTCCCAAGATACGTTCCATCAGCATCAATCACTGCGGCAGTATTATATAAAACGCCTGCTTGTTCCTTTTCATAAATAGGAACAATAATTACCATATTGTATTTTTTTGCATAGGTCGCCATCAATTCTGTGGTTGGCCCGGGTACTGATTCTGCTGATTCATACCATTTTTTATCTTGTCCCGGACAGAAATAAGGGGTGTTAAATATTTCCTGAAGGCATAAGATCTGAACTCCTTTTTTTCCTGCTTCTTCAATATATGGAATATGTTTTTGCACCATTGCATTACAAATTTCCTGGATACTTCCTTCTCCTTCTGTTAGCGGCAGACTCATTTGTATAAGTCCTGATTTAATAATTCTTGACATAGGTATTTAGTTTAGAGTTAATAATAGTTTGAACGCTGTTGATGCTGTTTTTTTATGGTTTAAATGATTTCTATTGTGTTTGATATTAAATTATATGCGTTCCATTAAACTAAAGAAAACTTATTTCTTTTAATGAACTTTCCATATCCTTTTTCAACTAATAGTTTATTGTTATCCACTGCCACTTTTCCTCTTAAAATAATTGTTTTGCATTTACCGGTTATTTCCCATCCTTCGTAACTTGAATAATCACAATTCATATGATGAGTTTTTGCGGAAATGGTATGTTTTTCATTCGGATCTAAAATCACGATATCGGCATCTGAACCAACAGCAATAGTGCCTTTTTGAGGATACATGCCAAAAATTTTAGCTGCATTGGTAGAACTAACTTCCACAAATTTGTTTAAACTTATTTTGTTTTTTAATACCCCTTCCGAAAATAATAATTCCATCCTGTTTTCTATTGCAGGAGATCCATTTGGAATTTTTGAAAAATCTTTTTCTCCCATTTTCTTTTGTTCCAACATGAATGGGCAATGATCTGTTGCAACTACTTGTACGCTTCCCTGATTGATTCCTGCCCAAAGACCTGCCTGATCTTTTTTCTCTCTTATAGGAGGACTCATTACCCACTTGGCTGACTCAAATCCTTTGTCATAAACTGACGCATCCAATACCAAATATTGAATACACGTTTCTACAAAAACTTTTTGATTTCTTTTTGCGGCATCTCTGATATGATTAAGTGCATTCTCGCTGGTCATGTGAACAATATATGCAGGAACACCGGTATGATGCGCCATATCTGCAAAACGGTTTGAGGCTTCACTTTCTGTAATTTCGGGCTGTGATAAATAATGATATAAAGGAGAAAGTTTCCCTTCTGATTTATGTTTTGCAACCAGGTAATCGATCATGTCGCCATTGGTGGCATGAGTGGTAACCATTCCTCCCTGTTTTTTTACTTCATTCATCAAGCCAACCATTTGCTTGTCATCGATCATTAAAGCTCCTTTGTAGGCCATAAAAGTTTTGAAAGAAGTGATGCCTTCTTTTTCAATCATATCTTTTATTTCGGATTTTGTTTCTTCGTTGAAATCAGTTACTGCCATGTGAAAAGAATAATCTCCAACAGCATTTCCATCTGAGCGGCCTTTCCATTCGTTGAGCGCAGAATACAATGATTTACCTTGTGTTTGAAGTACAAAATCTATTACCATTGTTGTTCCACCAAACAGGGCAGCACTTGTTCCTGTTTCATAATTATCACTGGAGTATGTTCCCATAAAAGGCATGTCCAGATGAACATGTGGGTCAATTCCACCGGGTATTACAAATTTATTTTTTGCATCAATAACCTGGTCAGCTTTAATATCAAGGTTTGTACCTATGGTTGATATTTTATCGTTTTCAATAAAAATATCAGCAACATAGTCGTCAGCAGCAGTTATGATTCTTCCGTTTTTGATCAGTAATGACATTATTTAAAGTTTTTTGATGAGTTTAAATTATATTATTTTAATAAAAATAGATAAACAAATTGTAAAACGAAAATTAAGTTAACCTTATGAAAAATGAAAAAACTATTTTCATTGACATTTGATTTTAAAATTATGATTTTTTTATTTGAAAACGGTTGCAGAATTAGATAGAAGATCCTAAGAATTCTTGTAGGTTGTTCGTTTCAGTAAATATGTTAAACAAATATAATATTTTTTCTTTTTGAAAAGAAGTTTTTAAAATTTGACAAAAAAAACAACTTATAACTTTAGTTCGATTAATAATGTATTTTAATAAATGCTTGCAGCCTTTTATTTATAAGCAATTTGCCATTTTGAGCCCTTCGGCTGGGCTCAGGATAAACTCTGCGAAAATCTTTTTATTGACCAGCAAGATGTTTCATTCCATTCAGCATGATTAAAAAAAATAACAAACAATTTATTGAATAGCCCGGTTCATTTGGTTTCCAATGAATTAGTAAACGAACTCAGGTTCATAGTTCACCAATATCTTCATTCCATAATTTTGGATTTTTTTCAATAAACTCTTTCATCATATTTTTACATTCCTCATTGTTCATATCAATAACTTCAACCCCATGCGCTTCCATAAATTCTTTAGCTCCCGAAAAAGTTTCGGATTCACCTGCATATACTTTTTTTATTCCGAATTGGACAACTGCACCAGCACATAAATAACAAGGCATTAGTGTTGAATAAAGAACGGTTCCTTTGTAACTGCCAACTCGTCCTGCATTTCGCAAACAATCAATTTCAGCATGGGTAACAGGATCATTATCCTGTACGCGTTTATTATGCCCGCGTCCAACTATCTTTCCATCTTTTACCAAAACGCTTCCAATTGGAATTCCATTCTGACTCTGCCCGATCTTGGCTTCATCAATTGCAACTTTCATAAATTCGTTCATAGTATTTTATTTAAAATGATTGTTTCTTATCAAACAAAAAATGGAACGCAGATTATTATGAAAACAGAGATTAAAAATGATTTGAAAATCTTAATTTATCATATAAATAAGCGTCATCTGCTTTCTATTTTAACCAACAAAAAATGGAACGCAGATTATTATGAAAACAAAATTTAAAATATTTTTTAAAATCATTTTTGATCATAAAGATCAGCTTCATCTGCGTTCTATTTATTTCTTTCGCATCATTATCAAATACGTAATCCCTGAAACAAAGAACCCGACAAACCAGGCGTAATTATAAAGTTGAGAAATCCAGTGCCAAACAGCATCTTTATCAATAGCACCGATTGTTGTTAAAAAGCCAGGTATATTGGGAAGTATTCCAAAAATCAATGCAAGGATGGCAAATTTATTAAATCCGTTTTCATACGTATAAATTCCTTTTAATTGATACAGATCTTTTACAACAAGATTCTGTTTGCGAATGAAATAATAATCAGCGATCATAATACCTCCAATAGGACCAAGCAGACTGGAATAAGCGATGAGCCAGGTGAATATATATCCGGATGGGTCTGCAATAAGTTTCCATGGAAATATTAATAATCCAATGATACCGGTAATGTATCCACCTTTTTTAAAATCAATTTTTGAAGGGGATAAATTTGCAAAATCGTTTGCTGGACTCACAATATTGGCGGCAATATTTGTAGCCAGGGTTGAAAGTGTTACAGCAATCATTGCAATACTTACCAGCATTTTACTTTCAAATTTTCCGGCAAGAACCAATGGGTCCCAAATTGTTTCACCATAAATAATAAGTGTTGCTGATGTTACTACTACTCCGATAAAAGAAAACAAGGTCATGGAAGCAGGAAGTGCAATTGCTTGTCCGATGATTTGTGCGCGCTGGCTTTTTGCATAGCGTGTAAAATCAGGTATGTTGAGTGATAGTGTCGCCCAAAAACCCACCATTCCTGTTAAAGCAGGAAAAAAATAATTCCAGAACTCAGTACTAGTTTGAAATTTTGATGGTTGAGAAAGAATTGGGCCCAAGCCATGACCCGCTGAAATAGCCCAAAACAAAAGCGCCAAAGCTGCAATGGGAAGAAAAAAAGCTTTGAACACCAATAATTTTTTTATGCTTTCTACTCCAAGATAAACAACAAACATGTTTATCAACCAGAATAAAAAGAAAGTGATTGCCGGACCGGTTTGCAAACCAAATGATGCCGGAAAAATTTGAGGAAGTGTTCCGAATGATGGAATCCAGAGCTTAAACATAAGATAGAGTGCATATCCTCCGATCCATGTTTGGATGCCAAACCACCCACAAGCAACAATAGCTCTCAGGACAGCAGGAATATTTGCGCCACGTACACCAAAACTTGCTCGTGCAAATACTGGAAACGGGATACCATACTTTGCTCCGGCATGACCGTTTAATACCATAGGAATAAGAACAACTGTATTTCCAAGAAAAATGGTAAGGATGGCTTGCCACCAATTCATTCCGCCACCGATAAGTGAACTTGCAAGCATGTAAGTAGGAATGCACAAACTCATGCTGATCCATAGTGCAGCATAATTCCAGGTGTTCCAGGTTCGTTTGAATTGTGGAACAGGAGCAAGGTCTTCGCTGTAGAGTGATGGGGAGGCAATGTTTTGGTCTTCTGTCATTATTATTTTATAAAACACCGATGAGGCGGATTGTTATGATTTTACAAATAACAAATCATTTTTTAACAATCTGCCTCATCAGCATATATTTTATTGCAAAATTCGCTGAGGTTTATTTTACTACATATTCATCCGCAATAGAAATCGCCTGAGAAATTATTGCTAAACCTTCTTCTATCTCTTCTTTTGTAATACATAAAGGAGGAGCAATAAAAATATAACCCCATCTCACAAAAGTGTACATACCCAATTCTTTTATTTTGGCAGCTACTTTATTCATAATAACCATTTCATCGGGCTTTGCATTGTATGGCGCCATTGGTTCTTTGGTAGTTCTGTTTTTTACAAGCTCTATACAACCTAATAAACCTGTGTTTCTGAAATCGCCAATAGAAGGGTGTTTCGCTTTCATCTCCTCAATTCTTCCTTCAATATATTTACCCATTGCCGCAGCATTGGCGATCATATTTTCGTCTTCATAAATTTTCAATACTTCGAGAGCAGCTGCACAAGCTACTGCATGAGCAGAGTAGGTGAGGCCTAACATCAACGGTTTGTCATCATAAAAAGCAGCGATTTTATCACTCACTATCAATGCTCCAAATGGAATATAACCGGCAGTTAAACCTTTAGCTGTAGCAATCATATCAGGTATTACTCCATGATGATCAATACCAAACCACTTGCCTGTTCTTCCCAAACCGCTCATTACTTCATCCGCAATTAATAAGATGCCATGCTTATCACAAATAGCTTTAAGTTTTTTAAAATACTCAGGAGGATATTTGATACAACCACTGCTGCCACTTTCACCTTCCATGAGTATTGCTGCAACATTTCCAGGACCTTCAAATTCAATTACTCTTTCTACATGACTTACACACTCATATTTACAAGAACCAAAAGTTTGTCCGAATGGACAACGATAACAAAAGGGATCTTCCACATGAACAAAATTAGGTGCTTGCTGACTATCAGCAGGAATCTTTCTTGGATCTCCACCGGCGCTCATCGCTCCGTAAGAAGCACCATGATAGGCACGATAACGCGTAATGATTTTATGACGACCGGAATACAATCTTGCTAATTTAATCGCATTTTCAATTGCTGTTGCACCACAAACCGTAAACAAGGCTTTATTCATGCCTTTGGGAGTAATGGATGCTAATTTTTTTCCTAATTCACCACGTACTTTTGTAACACAACTTGGGGTTACATAACTCACTTCCTGCATTTGTTTTACAACAGCCTCTGTTACACGCTGGTTACCGTGACCAATATTTACATTCATCAATCCACTGGAAAAATCAATGTAACGTTTACCATCATAATCGTACAGGTAAACTCCTTTTGCGTTTTTTATGGCGATGGGAGAAATGCCTTTTTGTTTACTCCACGAAAATAAAGTATAGTCAAGATTGTCCTGAATTATTTTCTCTGCTTCGGATACTGCTTTTGTTTCTGACATATTTTTTATATTTAATATTTTTTTTTACATCTTGCCTCCTCTCCTTTGGAGAGGGGATTAAGGGGTGAGGTATTTTAGCTCATCCAATTGGTCTTTGCTTCCGCGTTCCATTTGGTGGTAGTTTTTTTGAGTTTTGTCCAGAATTCAATTGAACTTTTTCCGGTTAAATCACCTGCACCAAATTTTGAATCATTCCAGCCACCAAAAGAAAAAGGTTCTCTTGGTACAGGAACACCAATGTTAACGCCTATCATACCTGCACTGGCGCGATCAATTACATAGCGTGCCATGCCGCCACTTTGTGTAAATACTGCTGCTGCATTGCCATAGGGGTTTGCATTTTCAATAGCAAGAGCTTCATCTATATCTTTAACTCTAATAATGGAAATTACAGGTCCGAAAATTTCTTCTTTTGCGACACTCATATCCGGTGTAACAAAATCAATGACTGTTGGCCCAACATAAAAACCATTTTCTTTTCCTTTAACAATGCAATTTCTACCATCAACCAAAATTTTAGCTCCTTGCTTTTCAGCTTCAGTAATATATTTTTCAATTCGTTCTTTTGCAGCAAGCGAAATAACAGGACCTAAATTTTGTCCGGGAATAATTTTTTTTGCTTCCACACAAACCTGTTCAATGATACTATCTACATTTCCAACAGCAACCATGGCTGATGCAGCCATGCAGCGTTGTCCGGCACAACCCGACATAGAAGCTGCAACATTGCTTGCGGTCATTGAAGGGTGGGCATCAGGCAAAACTATCAAATGGTTTTTTGCTCCACCTAAAGCTAAAGCTCTTTTGAAATTTGAAGAAGCGCGAGCATACACTATTTTGGCTACTTTAGTTGAGCCTACAAAGGAAACCGCTTCAATTCCCGGATGATCACAAATAGCTTCCACAATTTCGCGGTCACCATTTACAATATTCAATACTCCGTCAGGTAATCCCGCTTCTTTTAATAATTCAGCAATTCGTATGGAGCTTAAAGGAACCGATTCAGATGGTTTCAAGATCATTGTGTTTCCCAAAGCAATTGCATTTGGAATGGTCCAGTTAGGAACCATGCTTGGAAAATTAAATGGAACGATACAGGCCACAACACCAATTGCATTTCTATCAGTACGACATTCAACACCTTTACTTACTTCTAAAATTTCTCCACCAACTAATTGTGGAAGTGAACAAGCAAATTCAGTTAACTCAATGCTCTTTTCAACTTCGGCTCTTGCTTCATCTAATGTTTTTCCATTTTCTTCCTGTACAAGTTGTGATAATTCCAACATGTGTTTTTCCAATAACGTTTTATATTTAAAAAATACCTGAACGCGCTCTTTAATGGGTGTTTTTGACCATGTTTCAAAAGCTTTTTGCGCAATTATAACAGCCTCATTCAAATCTTCTTTTGATGACATTGGCACTTTTGAAAGGATGCTTCCGTCTATCGGGGAAATAACATCTAAGTATTTATTGGTTTTATTGGGAATAAATTTTCCTCCAACATAATTTTTTATTTCGGGGTATTTCATAGTTAAAGTTTCCATCCTTATTTTTTTTATAAATTTTATTGACTACAAATTTAAAATAATTTCCGAGATCTTATTTTATTGTAGTATTTGCAGGTGTTCTGAAGTGTTGTTAGAATTTTTTTAAGAAAATAGTTATGATATCAATTGAAATATAAAATAGTCCATTTTTAAAACCTAACCCAAATCCTCTCCTTGAAAAAAGGAGATAATGATTGGAAAAATTTATATTTCATTTGGTATTTGATACCAGAAAAAGAATTATTTGTGTATCACATTTTATTAAGAATTGTGGATACCCTATCCATTTAAAGATTAAAAAAAAATAGAATTATCAAAGACTTCAGAAGGAGAGGCGTTCAAAACAATTTTTCGAAAGCTTTATAACAGGTTTACAAATTTTAAGTTTTTTGAATCACGATTTAATATTTGCTAAACTCTTATACCGATCAATGTAATATCATCTACCTGTTCTAAATTTCCTTTCCAATTATTTAATGCATCTGAAAGTTTTTGTTTTTGTGTTTCCATTGGTTCAGCTGAAATTAAAATTAACAGCTCTTTTAATTGTTTGTATTTGAATTTTTTTCCTTTACTACCACCAAACTGATCGGGCATACCATCGGTTAGGGCATAAACTACATCACCCTTTTTTAATTCAATAGTTTGTTGTGTAAATGGTATTTGGTCATTATCGTGTTTACCAACCGGCATTTTATCCGGTGCAAATTCAAGCAGTTGTTTTTCTCTTACAATCCACACGGGATTGTTTGCAGCGGCATATGAAAGTTTACCTTTTTCGAAATCAAAACTAATTAAACTGCAATCCATTCCATCTTTTCCACCTTCGGAACTACCATCTTTTTTTAAACGTTCAATAATTTTTAACCTTGTATGATTTAATATTTCACTTGGCTCTGTCAGCTTTTCTTCTTCCAATGATTTTTCTAATGACGAAATATTTAAAATACTCATAATAGCACCCGGTACGCCATGTCCTGTGCTATCCGCTGTTGCTAAAGCAAAGTTGCCATTGCTCAGTTGGGCCGCCCAATAAAAATCGCCACTTACTATATCTTTGGGTTGGAAATAAACAAAGTAATCTTTTAAGTTTTTATCAAGTATTTCAGTTGTAGCTAAAAAACTACGTTGTATGCGTTCCGCATAATTTATACTATCTAAGATCTCTTTTTGCTTTTCATCCACCAGATGTTTTTGTTTTTGAATAATATTTTTTTGTTTTTGAGTTACTTTAAATCGTTTCAATAATATAAACAGAAACAGCAATACTACTCCTAGACCTGCTGCAATGGCATAAATGATAATGCTTTGTTTTTGTTTTTCTTCCCTGGAAATGGCATCTTTTTTTGCTTGCTCCACATCTGTGATGGCTTTTGCTTTTTCGTATTCGTATTTTGCTTGTTGTTGTGCAATGGCTTTTATGGCACCTTCCGAAGCAAGGCTATCTTTCATTTGGATTTCCAGGTTACGCATCTCCAATGCCTCTTGCCATTTGTTTTGCTTTATGGCTATTTTGCTCAACAGTTTAGCGTTTGCTTCGATGAGGCCGGGGAATCCAATTTCTTTTGCCAGCTTTAAGCCCTTTTCCGCATAGCCGCGTGCATGAGCAATTTCACCTTGTTCTAATTTTAAATCTCCAAGGTCATAGTTAGAATTTGCCATGCCTTCTTTATCCCCGATTTCTTCTCTGATCTTCAAGCCTTTCTGATAATATTCGAGTGCCAGAGTGGGATTGCCTTGTTTTTTATAAATTGCACCAATGTTGTGGTAAGAGTTTGCGATACCTTTTTTATCCCCGATCTCTTGTTTTATTTTCAAACTTTTTTGATAGTAATCCAATGCCATGGGGATATCGCCTCTTTTATAATGAATGATTCCAATGTTGTTGTAAGACATTGCCATTCCTTTTTTATCCCCGATCTCTTCTCTGATCTTTAGACTTTTCAGATAATATTCCAAGGCTAAAGGAAAATCACACTGATCACCATGTACGTACCCAATATTATTATAAGAGTAGGCCATTCCTTTTTTATCACCGAATTGTTCTTTGATCTTTAAACTTTTGTGGTAGTATTCCAATGCCTTAGGAATATCCCCTAGATTGTGATAGATAAGACCAATATTGTTGTAGGCACTTGCTAATCCTTGTATATTGCCATTTTCTTCTTCAACTTTTAAGCTTTTATTATAATATTCTATTGCTAATTGATTATTCACTTTATTCATGTGAACATAGCCAATATTATTAAGTGCTGCAGCTAAAGAAATCCGAAGTGATTTGGCAATTTGAAAGTTTGGGTGAGCAGCAAGATCTTTTTCGGCAATTTGCTGAGCTTTGGTACTAAGAAAAATTACTGTGTCCAGGTTAGATGAGGCAAGCAATTCACTTAAACTATTATAAGCAGCAGCTAAGGTAGTATCATGGCTGTTTTTGTTTTTAATGATACTATTGAGAGAGTCTATTTGTTTTTGTTCCTGTATAGAGAATTGGGCAAAGGATTGACTTACAAATAGAAGTGATAGTACAATAAAAATGGTCAGTCCTTTTGTTTTCATGCGAACAAGATAATAATTTTTTAAAAATAATCAGTCCGATCGGATTATTCTAAAAGTTAATATTTTCAAGTATTAATAAAGAAAAATAGTTGGTGTTGATTAAAACATTGGAATTAAATATAAAAGCCCTTGAATTAGCAAGGGCTTTTTTTGTTGTAAGTCTAAGGACAATTTTTCGAACATCTTTATGTCTGATATTCCGGCTTTTGTGTTTGAAAAGGTGTTTTAATGTTATAAATACTAAGCTTAGCAGTTGAATATTACTTAACTTATAACCTACTTATTTTTCTATTTCTAATTTTTCAATTGTATCGCTAATTTCTTCTTTTGTCTTGCCAAGTTTTTTCTCAAGACGACCTAAAAGTTCATCTTCTTTACCTATGGTGTAGAGTAAATCATCATCGGTTAATTTCGCATACTTTTGTTTGAGCTTTCCTTTAAGCACATTCCAGTTTCCTTTAATTCTAAGTTTTGTTTCCATTTTTTTTAGTTTTAGTTTGAAATTAAATTTTAAATTGGTTTTCTTCCTGAGATCACCCTTAGTAATACAGCAATTATTGCAATAACAAGAAGTAAATGAATAAAGCCTCCTCCAAAGTGGAAGCCAAAAAAAACAAGCGCCCATATTATTACCAAAAATACAGCGATGTAATACAGCAAATTTCCCATGATTTTTTATTTTAGATTTTAATTTGTACAAAAGTATCTCTGATTAAAATAGGTAGAAATGATTTTGGCCAAATTTGCTTGTAATTAAAATCAAATTAAAATAAATGTTACTGGTGTGAGGTAAAAAATGTGCATCAATATGGCTTACAAACAATTGTGAAATATTTATTGAAGGCTAATTGAGACAAACAAACATCACTCAATTTGATGATTTCAATCAAGTCAATATTGAATATTTGAAAATACATTTGACAAAAAATAATATATAGAAAAGGTTCTAACTTAAAAGTAGCGCACACTAAAAAAATTAAAAACATGAAAACAATTGGAATTGTAATTATTGCAATAGGAATAATAATGATGGTATATACTGGATTCAATTATGTAACTACTAAAAATGTAATTGACTTAGGTGCAGTAAAAATAAACAAAGAAACAAATCACCCAGTTCAATGGTCTCCTATTGTTGGTGTTGTTCTTATTGTTGGTGGCATTGTATTAATCGTAACTGATAAAAAGGTTCACGCTTAAAACTTTTCGGTCCTGGAGATCGATGAAGGCGATACGTGTATAATGCATCTCTGTTATGAAAAGTCAGAAACATAAATTAAAAAAAACACTGATTATTTTTATCAGTGCTATTTTGATCATCGGATTGGCTGTTATTTTAGTGATTTCGCCAATCACAAAATATTGGGTTGAAAAGTATGATGAAAAATATACCGGACGACAAATTACTATGGACTTGGCGTATGTAAATCCGTTTACAGGATACATTCATTTCAGCAATCCTAAAATTTATGAACTAAAAAGCGATAGCATTTTCTTTTCAGCAAACAGCATAAGTGGAAATATAGCCATATTTAAACTGTTTTTCAAAACGTATGAAATAAGCGAATTTACAGTTGACCATCCTCGTGGAATAATTATTCAAGACAAAAAAAAACTTAATTTCAGCGACCTGATTGAAAAATTTTCTTCGAAAGAGAATTCCGATACCAAAAGAGCCCCGCTCCATTTAAATATTCTGGGTATAAAAATAAATGATGGGGAGTTTTATTATCGTGAAAAACTAATTCCAATTAACTATTATATTAAAAAGGTAAATTTTGAAAGTGCTGGAAAGAGGTGGGATGCGGATACAATTGCGTCACAATTTTCCTTTGTAACGGGAATCGGTAGTGGTGATATGAAAGGTGATTTCACAATTAATTTTAAAAATCTGAATTATAGCTTTGGTGTTATCATTCATAAATTCGATTTAAACATTATAGAACAATACCTTAAGGAATTAACAAACTACGGAAGCTTTTCTGCTAATATTGATGCAGATATGAAAGCAAGAGGTAACTTTAACGATGAAGAAGATATTACAACCACCGGAATGTTGTCAATTAACGATTTTCATTTTGGAGAAAATCAAAAAGATGATTATGCTTCCTTCGACAAATTGATGCTAGTAATGAATGAGGTAAGCCCAAAGAACCATAAATATTTTTTCGATTCAGTTTTGCTTAATCATCCTTACTTAATATACGAGCGATACGATTATTTAGATAACCTTCAAACTATCTTTGGAGAAAGAGGATCTAACATTAAGGCTGCGAAAGCCGATGCAGCTAAATTTAATCTTGTTATTGAGATTGCCAATTACATAAAAGTGTTGTCGAAGAATTTTTTTAAGAGTGATTATAAGATAAACCGGCTCGCAGTTTATAATGGTGATTTGAAATTCAATGATTATTCTATTAATGAGAAGTTTTCCGTTGACTTAAACCCTCTATCTGTTAAAGCAGATTCCATTGATAATACTCGTAAACGGGTAGTTGCCACTTTAAGATCCGGTATTAAACCATATGGAGAAATATCCGTGGACCTCAGCTTAAACCCTAAGGATAGTGGAGATTTTGATATGCAATATCATCTTCAAAAATTACCGGCTTCTATGTTTAATCCCTATACTATTACGTATACCTCTTTCCCGCTTGATAGGGGTACCATGGAGTTTAAAGGAATATGGCGCGTAAGAAACGGGATTATTCAAAGTGATAACCATCTGTTGATAATTGATCCACGGTTAACAAAGCGAATAAGAAAAAAAGATTCAAAATGGATTCCAATGCCATTGATTATGTCTTTTACTCGCGAGCGAGGTAACGTTATTGATTACGAAATTCCGATTACGGGTAATTTAAAGGACCCAAAATTTCATGTGAAAGATGTGATCTTCGATTTGCTGGAAAATATTTTTGTAAAACCCCCGACAACACCATATAGAATGGAGGTGAAAAATATTGAAACAGAAATTGAAAAATCTCTTACATTGAAATGGCAAATGAGACAAAATTCACTTCGACCAAAGCAGGAAAAATTTATCGAACAGATGGCAGACTTCCTGGTAAAAAACCCTGACGCATTTATTAAAGTTTATCCTGAGCTGTATTCAATAAAAGAAAAGGAATATATCCTGTTTTTTGAAGCAAAGAAAAAGTATTATCTGGCAACCTACAATAAAAATGCATATTCTTTCACAGAGAAGGATTCAGAGCAGGTCAATAAAATGTCAGTAAAGGATTCTTTATTTGTACACTATCTACACCAGAAGGTAAATGACACTATGATATTTACCATACAGGAGAAATGTTCAAAATATGTTGATTCAGCTATTATCGATGCCAAATTCAAACAGCTAAATAAAGAAAGAGAAAATGCTTTTATTTCTTACTTTAAGAAACAAGAAGTGGAAAAGCAGATAAAAATTTATACAAACAAAAATCTTATCCCTTACAATGGTTTTTCATTCTACAAAATAGAATACAAAGGTGAATTTCCTGAATATTTAATCAAGGCTAACGGGCAAATGGATGAATTGAATGATGAAGCACCGAGAAAAAAATTTAAAAATGAACGTATGAAAAACAGATTAAGGATAAATAAATCCCATATGCAATAAATCTGAAATGTCTTTTACTTCTTCAGTCATTTCGTTTAAAGAAGTGTTTTTATTAAACCTTCCGCTCTCGGTTCGATTTTCCCAGAAAGGTTGATTTTTGAAAATAATAAATATCGAACCCCTAAATTAAATCAGGTCGTTTCTCTGATTTGCAATAATAACGGGCGGTCTAAAGGGGGTAAAAAAAGAAAGCACACCTTTTTAGATGTGCTTTCCTGTAAAGTGGAGTCGGAGGGTACTGAACCTGCCTTTTGTATGTCAATATTATCAGTAGTTGTAAGGATGTAAGTTGTGTAAGGACACCGAATAGGACACTTTTGTATGTAATTTCTGAAATTACATTGTTTCAATTAAAGTTTGTTTTTGATTAGCTTTTGAAATTAATATCATTTAAATACCAAAATCCTTCTTATTGTTTGTTTTTGTTTCATAAGATAAGCTAGTTCTTCCATTGGACATACAATTTCTACTAATTATAGCTGGAAGAGTAAAATTAACAATTGAGCCCATTTTTAGTTCGAACATTACGTTTTAAGATTGTATTCTTTGTATTAAATATTATATTTGAAATAAATTGTTTAAACATAATGTCTAAAATTTCTAGAAAAAAAATATTGTATTTTTCTTACCGCAGTAAAATAAAGCATAAGAAATTTATTTTAAAGGAAAAAAAAGAACATAATAGATGGGTAGGATGGTTAAAATTTTTAGATGACGCAAGAATAACTGCTTTAAAAAATGGCAATGACTATACGAGGTCTTCATATGAAAAACAGAGACACAACAGAACTTTAGGACAAAAACCATCTTTTAGTAGCACAATTAATTATATAGCTTCGATAAAAGATGCTTTCTCAGATAATCATAAATCTTCAATAGAAGATGGCTTATTTGAAATTCCTGAGATATTTTCATTGTCAGAAAATTATTCAGATAGTTTTCCATTTCTGAAACGACTCTTTTACGCTCTCTATCATCAATCTACACCAATTATCCAATTTAATTATGCTAATTGTAAAAGAATTGATATTGACGCTTCAGTTTGTATGGACATATTGCTTAGCGATTTTATTGCCTATTACAAAATGTGTCGAAAAAAAGGAAGGTCAATAAAAATAATACAAATTAGGCCTATAAATTATTCTGCTCCCCATATTGTTAAAATTCTTTTTTCAATTGGCGCATTTGCAAATATAAAGGGTGTTACAATCAATTTTCCCGACATTATTCCTTACCCTTTATGTAGGGCAGAAATCAGCAACCCTAAAGCTTCAGCTATCAGAGAAGTACATATTACCCAAATGGTTGATTATGTTGTGAAGAGCATGGCTAAAATGGAGAGGAATTTTACCGCGGAAGCTGAAGATAATCTTTTTAAAGTAATTGGCGAAGTTTTAATAAATGCTGAAGAACATTCAACAGGCAATCTTAGATATTCTATTGGTTGTTTTCAAGATGGGAAAATAAATGGTGAACATTTAGGTGTTTTTTATCTTGTTATTTTGAATTTCGGAAAAACTATTTACGAAAAATTTAGTGATCCGAATTGTCCAAACAAAGAAGCTGTTATTCAAATGAAGGAGCTTTCGGAAAACTATACAAAAAAGGGATTGTTTACAAAAGCTGCATTTGAAGAGCAAACATTATGGACATTATACGCTCTTCAAGAAGGGGTTACAAGTAAGGTTGATTGGAAAAGGGGGAATGGGTCTGTAAGATTTATTGAAAGCTTTTTTAATTTGAAAGGAGATAATTCTAAAGATAACTTTTCAAATCTTTCTATTGTTTCTGGAAATACACGTATAACATTTGACGGAACTTATCGTTTGATAGACAAAGTAAAAGGTGTAAATAAGCGAAAATATAAAATGATGACATTTAACAATACAGGTGATATTGAGGTAAAACCTGACAATAAATATGTTACCTTTGCTGAAAATTATTTTCCTGGCACGATAATTTCGGCAAAAATCATAATAAAGGAACTTAATACAGAAACATCAAAATGAGCAAAATTAGTGTAATAAATTTACAAGATTTCAGAACACCCTTAAGTAGGGTTTTTACTGGAAGGGATAGAGGTATTGAGGTTAGAAATGCTTCAAAAATTGATATTCTTGAGGTTGAAAGCGATGAAATTTTGATAAAGATTCCTGAAGATATAGGTTCGATTAATCCTTCCTTTTTAGAAGAATTATTATTAAATGTTGTAACTAAACTTCAACCTGAAGTGTTTTTCAAAAAAATTCACTTTGAAAACAATGGACGGTATAAAATTACAAACGACCTCCAAGAAGCAGTTGAAAGAATTTTGAGAGAAGAAACTGCGTTAGTTCACTAATGATATTGTGTTGTCTATATACACAAAGTGCTTGGTCAATATCTGATTACGCAGATTTGTCAAATATCATTATAGCTGTTGTAAATTTATCATTAGCATATTACATTTTTATTTACCAACGAAATAAGGATAAGAATGATAAGATTGAGACGTTAACTCTTCAAGAACAAAATATTAGGTTACAATGGTTTAAAGAGCTAATCGTTCAACCACACCTCAATGATATTAATTCGTTTTATATTCAACTTCATTCTATTGAAAACCGATTCACTAGTCGTACAATTAGTGATGATGAAAAAATTGAAATAATTACTTTTATTAAATCAGAACAATCAAAATTAAGAAAAACTTTCGGTGATGTACTCTTAGGTGTAAACCCAAAACTTCATATTGAGGTTAAAACTAATTTAGATAATTTAATAGATAGTATTACCAATGTAATTTTCAATGATGGCTTAAATCTCAATCATAAACCAACATTTGATAAGGAAATAGGCACATTTATTACCTATTCAAGAAATGATTTAATTAGCAAAATATATTCGTACAAGGGCAATTAATAAATAACTATTATTATTTATTCGAAACTCTGTACAATCAAAATGATTAACACCCTTTCAAACTAATACTTTGAAAGGGTGTTGTTTTGTTGGGATGAATGCAAATAACTCATTAATAACATGACCTTTTTCATTCTTGCAAAAGTATAAACTTATGGTACATTTGCTAAAGAAAAATAAGCCCAAAAAATTAACTAGAATGTTATAACCTTTTAATCAAAAAAATATAAGATTACTTTTAAGTATTGACATTATTGAACATTGAATTACAATGTAATAGGAAAAAACATCAAATAATTATGGAAAAGATAACTGGAATATTTACACATTTTAAAGAAAGATTTGCTAACCCATTAATCTTTTCTTTTTTTTGTTCTTGGTTAATAATCAATTGGGAAATAGTAATAGCAGTGATGTGGCACGATGCAAGACAATTAGAAATTGAAAAATACTATTCAATATTTGAATTCCTAAAAGTTAAAATTAACAAGTGGGATTCATTGATATATCCCTTTTTTTCTGCGGTGATATATACAGTGGCAATTCCGTTTGTTAGGGTAGGGGTTACTGTATTACAAGCAGTTGCAAGTAAATTGAGTGAAAAATGGGAAATAGGGATTTTGGGTGGTAGTAAAATTAGTATGGATAAATATTTAAGTATTCGGGAAGACTATATTAAGAGAACAAAATTGTTAGAAGAAGAAATTGAAAAGGAAAATGAGTATAAAAATAATTTTGAAAATATTAAAACAAAAAATTTACAGCTTGAAACAGACCTAACTAGTTCAAAATTGTTAGAAAATGAAAATCAAAAGGAAATAGAAGATTTAGAAAAAAATATTTCGGATTTAAAACCGACAATATTAAAAAATATTACATCAGCATTTGATAAAGAGGTTATCTGGCAAAATGATTTTATATTACCTGACGGCAGAGAAGGCTCTGAAATTTTCAGTAGTGTTAATGATGGATTCACCTTAAAAGATGGGAGGAAATATAAGATACAAAATATAAAATTAAGTGCCGATAAAAAAATTTTAATCTTTGACAAAATTATTAATAATAAAGCGCATCACAATATTTTAATTTTGAATGGTGAACTTAATTATTACGGTATTGAAGATGAAAAAACAATAGTCTCTTATAAAAGGAGGGCAAAATCCTATATTGAAATTATTTCTGCGAAATATTTTTATGAAAAAAATTATATTGATGTTAAATCAAAATTGCAAAAATATGTTGATAGTAATATAACTAAAATTACTCCAACCAATAGTGAAATGGGAGGGGATCCGTTTTGGGGTAAACCAAAGATGCTAGAAATTATTTACAAAATTGATGGCAAGGAAAAAATTGTTAGAGGATTGGAGAAAGCTGAAATTACAATTGACTGAGAAAATAATGGTTTAATATAGCTCTATTATATGCTGTCCTTAGATTCTGCATTTGCTATGTTTGCCACCGCTATATTAATTTCTATAGAAATATAATCGAAGTTCCCCCTTCAGCCTAATTTAATTTCCAGCCTCTTTTTTAAGTAATTTTGCATTTGTATTAAAAAGCATATACACAATGAATAAAAGCGAACTCCATAAAAAATACCCAATAATAGCCTCGGTGTTCGAAAAAGTGATCTGTGAGACTAATAACGCAAAAAAACATAAGCAGTTAATACACAATTATAAAACACCTGAGCGCGGGATCAGTTTTGAAAAGATATTTGAAATACTTGATGAAAACAATTTTATTGTAAAAGTTGAAACTCGTAAATGGTTTCAGGAATGGTAATTGATAAAAATAGTCAATTAGTGTAGTTGATTTGTTCTAATTATTTTGGATATTTGAATAACTCAATTTTTTTATTTTTTTTGATTACGATTGTATCCCCACCCAAAGCGGATAAACCTCCTTCGATTTCACCTTTATCATATACCAAACTTATTGGATCCATAAATGAGTATGAAACAGAGTCATAATTGTGTTTATATAATCCGTCAGTACTTTTAGGGTAATTTTTAAAAAGTTCATCATTATATTTTGGTTGCATAGAGCTAATTAAAGCCTTTTCTGCATCTAAAAATATTGTTCTTTGATCGGGCATATTCTTGCCCAACATTGAGTCAACCACATCTTCTTCAATAGACTCATCTCCGTACGTATGCATGAATATATTATCATAAAAACGAAACAGCAAAATGGCAATTTCATGAGTAGGTAGAGATCCATAAGATAAAGGATATTCAAGAGATAGAATGTCTTGTAGCTTTTCATGTCCAGTCAAGCGCTTCCATATATCTTGCTTTGTAGATTGACCTACATAATGGACTTTATATTTTGTAAAATCATTAATATTCCCTTCTATTTCGGCAACCAAATGCCCTTTCCAATAATTTTGCAAGAATTTTTCAGGAGAAAACCATATCAAAAAATTTTCATCTAAAATTTCTTCTTGGTAGAATTTCATACCATGGACATTACTTTTGAATGTTTTAAAATCATTATTTTCATCATTCGAGCCGAGATATATTAAAACTTCCTTTGAAGGATCAGTAGCAATATTCTCTTGAAATAATGGAACCTTGCACTTTAAAACATTTGGATTATTTATTTGCTTAATATCAAACTCCATTGCCTTTTCCTCCTCATTATTTAGGATATTGTCAAAACGCATTTCGGGGCGTTGCGCAATGATATATAAACTACTTGTTTCAATAATATTTTGAATAACAGGGTCTGTTTTAAGAATAGTAAAGTCGCGATTACACAATGGACTATATGAAAGCAGTAACTGATTCATTAAAATTTTTTGTTCCATATTCAAGCTTTTATTATGTAAATAATTCGTCCTTATATTCGAAAATAACTTGCCCAATAGATTTTAATCGAGATTGATCATTAATGAGTTCCATTTCCTTCAACTTGAATATTACTGAAGTTTTTGAGACATTAAAAACGTATGCTATTTTTTTAACCAATTCTCTAAAATCTTTCACATTATTATACTGATCATCCAAATAAATTACACCTCTGGATTTATTTAGACCATCTTGGCAATTCCATACTCTTGCAAGAAAAGGAGCCTTTGGAAGTACTAATGATGAGGAAAAGCAGTTAGCTTGCCATTCAATCCAATGTCTTGGGTTTTTTAAATCATTTTTACCAGTTCTAAAATTATATTCTGAGTCTTCGAAAGCATCATATGCAGCTTGACCAATAGATAATTTCTGGTGCAACAAATAATGTCCAAATTCATGACCTAAAATAAATAGTTCTCGATCAGTTCCCTTGATGGATGAATTAATTCCAATAATATTATTTTTTACGTCACAGGAACCTAATAATCCTGATGCGCGATTGATATCAATAAATGAAATCCCATATTTAATACTCATATATTCAATGAGTTTCTTAGGGTTAAGGGTATATGCGGCAGAAAATATTTTAGAATCTATTTTTTCTAATTCTTCTTTTGTTATTTTTTCTATCTCATCTTTCGATAATCTATCAATATTATAACTTACTCTGGAAGTATCAATATTAGCTCTAAATGCATCATTTATTTTTTTGTCAATCAAATTTTCTATAAGCTCAACACTTTTGTCAATCTGCTCACTGGCAAACGTTTCTTTGATAATAGGCAATTTATCAGTTTGGCTTACTCGATTGCTTTTGTGCAAAATTATTTTATAATCATCGCTGGATTCCCCTTGAATAAACATCATTCCAACAGATTCAGCAATGTTATAACCAGCCTCTTGGAGAGGAGAATTTGAAATAAAAATCCCTTTAACATTTACCCCGCTAACTTGCTGTATTTTACTAATAAAATCTTCTACTTTGCTCACTGGAACTCTTGTGGCATAATCCTTACATTCAATAATATAAATGAGAGCATATCGGGCAGCTCCGGGTGGCCAAACTTCAATAGTCAGGTCAAATTTTATATTTTTCTTTCTTTTGGGGGAATAGTATTCTTTTTTTGAAAATATTTGAAGGCAAGGGGCTAAATGTCCTAGCTGTTCTTCCTCGATCACTTTTTTAATTATATCAAGCGACTTTGATTCGAATTCATCTCCAATTTTAGTCGTATTTAATTTTGTGGTCAAATTTTTCGAATTTTTATTCTAGTTCCTCTTGTTTTTTTTCATAAAACTAAACAATAAAATAATTAATTTATAATAATACTAAAATCCTTAGCAAAGTTTTGGAATTACAATATGTAATTTTGTTTCAAATGACTAAAGTAGTTAAAGAAATAAAAATAACAGTTGAGTATCATTTACAGGATACTTCACATGGGAGCAATAATTTTAGGAATTTGCAAGAATTGAAAATCTGGTTAGATAAACATCCTGAACTTGCAAAGGAATTAGGGTATATTCCAAAAAAATAATTCTATTACTACCTTACTGTATTACAAAATATGAAAAATATTTGCGTGTGCAGATTACATCAATAACACCTCAACATGGGCGGGGCATTACTGAAACCGGAAACTCGTTCCAATAGACCGTGTACCAATGAAAACAATCGTTTTTTGATTTCAGATTCTACCGATTATATTAACCATGTCGAACACCATTGTCGAATGGGATGTTTTTTAATTCTAAAAAGGCTTTGAAATTTTTAAAACAATCCTTGTCATTATACGATTTAAGGATAGCTTGTAAAAGCTCAACCTTCTCTTCATTTACAACTTTAAACTCTTTATATAAAAGATGTAGATCATCCTTTTTAACAGTAATATAATATTCATCTTCATAATAGCTTCTTCTTCCCATTTCTCCATATTCAACTGTTAATCCTTCTTCGTTAAAATAAGCACAACTATCTAAATACACATCATTTCCTCTGTCTTCAAATAAATTAATTCGAAAGGGATCAACAGGTACAGGGGTTATTTTTATTGGCTCTTCAAAAAGAATATTATCAGGTGTATCAAAAAAATTGAAAGGGTTTTCTATAATTTCATTAGTTTCATCAACTTTGTTCAATGGTTCCTCTGATAATGTTAGGGTCATAGCTCGGAAATCTGTTTTTATTTTTAATGAATGTGTCTGGCATTTTATTTCAGGTGCTGTTCCTATACTACCAATCATATATTTCCATTTTCCTAAACCGAAACGGAATATTTTATTATTAATTACAAAAACAATTACCTTTTTAAAACCCAAATCACCATTAGTGTCACTAACTTTCGTATGAATAACAATGCCTCGCCAAATGATTGATTTTTTATGGAAAAAGGGCTGTTTGTTCCATGCAATACACACACTGCTCTGATCTATTTTAGTCCATTCCTCACTATTACGCACCTCAACTATTGGATATAGCTTTTCAGGTTCTATGTTTTTAATTATTTCCCCCTCCGGTTTACTATTTTCCTCGAAGTCTTCCGTTTTTACGGATGGCTTCTTCCAGGATTGAACCGCGAATTGACCCACTTTGCTCGTGTCCTCTTTGAATTCGTGCCCTGTGATCTCTCGCCATATCCGCGAAAATTCGCCCTCTTTCCGCTGATTCGATGTAGCTGAACTGGATTGCTGCAATGCCGTATCCCCTGTACGCCATTTTATCTTCGCAACTTTTGATTGATAATATTCTTTCATGAACTCCTGTTGTGAAATTTTTTTTTCTTGTAAGATTGCTACTAGGTGCAGTTCATAAAGCTGAGTTATCGATTTGTACCCAGTTTTGATAAATTCCGCATCATTATATAATTTGTTCAACTCGTTATCTTTTTTTGATAATTCAATAGCTAAACTCAAATCCTCTATAGCACCTTCAAAATCAGCAATGCAATGTTTTGAATTGCCTCTACCAAAATAAAGATTTGCATCGTTTTTGCAGCGACAAATCGAATTGTCAAAGTCTTGAATTGAATCATAATGAAAATCCATTTCTTGCAAACAAAATGCACGGTCAGCAGATGCTTCATGTACACCATATTCAATCGCTAAATCAAAAAGTAATAATGCTATACTAACTTTGCGTTCCTTATCATCTTTGGAATAAAATATTTTTCGGGCTTTATGGTACGCTTCTAGTCCATCATAAAAATCGGATGTTTTTTGTGGTTTGTATTCTTGGTTTCCCTGATCTGAATAATCATTTTTAAAGATCAGATTGTAAAGTTTGAACAGAAAATCTTTGATCCTGTTTGACTGTTGCTCCGGTTGTTTTTTTTGTTCTGTTTTCATTGTGTAATAATTTTAGGATTAATACTAAATTCATTACATCGAGAAAAATTGATTGGGAATTTTGCGATTTATTTTGACTGCAAGTCCTCATCGTTTTCACCACCGTAGTCTCGCGACTCGGTTGGTTTCACATTAAAGTGAATCTTGATGTTGGTACAAAGGTAATGAAAATTTAAATTCGACTTTTAATTTTGGTGACATGATACTATTATTGTGACTTTTTTGTGATTCCCTCTCTGTCTTTCTTTTTAAATGCCGGTAAAATAATTTCTGATCGATCTATCATTTCAGCTACTTTTCGAAGTACACTTCTTTTAAAACGAAATCCACTACCTCTTGGATATTTTGTGATGTAGTGATTATCTACCAACCATTTTAATTGTTCGTGTTGTCCGATTCCGAGAATCACTTGAGCTTGCTGTGAATTACAATAATCCGACAAATCTTCTTCCAATTTATGATTGATCGCTTTCAGCGTTTTTAATAATTCTAGTTCAGTTTCTGATGACATGGCAGGACGATTTTTATTTTTTATTGATTACAATATTCTTTAATCATATCATAAGCTTTACTGTAACCTAATTCACCCGCTTTACTCCAATCCATGCACGCTCCATATTTATCACTTAAAAATTTCTTAGCAAAACCACGGTAATAAAATGCTTGTGAAGATTTTGGATCAAGTTCAATTGCTTTGTTAAAGTCAACCATTGCTTCTTTGTAGTCTTGTAACCCATTTTTAGCAGTTCCTCGACTCAAATATGCAAGTGCAAAATTTGGAGCAAATTCAATTGCTTTCGTATAATCATCAATTGCCCCTCTGTAGTCTTTTAACCCATCCTTTAAAAGCCCTCGCATACAATACGCTTTTGGAGAAGTGGGATTTAACTCAATGGCTTTATTGAAATCAGCCATTGCTCCTTTGTCGTCTCCTGCTTGAGATTTAGCATTCCCTTGCTTTATATAGGTTTCAGCATCCTGCCCGTAAGAAAAAACAAACATTGATAGTGCGATAATTGATAGTGCGATCTTTTTCATGATGAGGTGGTTCTATTAGGAATAAGCAAATATATAAAATTGGCAGCAGATACGCTACCGTAAGAATTAAATTGAATCTCTTGCTTTGTATATGCAACAGCAGAGCAAAAAGTATTTGCAACTGATAGGTAATAATATCAGAAAAAAACGGAATGAACTCGGTATTAGCCAGCAGGAGTTAGCTGATAATGCAGACGTTGCTAAAAGTACAATTCAGAGAATTGAAAAAGGTGATATGAATCCCTCCATCCTGACATTAAAGAATATCAGCAATGCCCTTGAGATAGAATTGCCAGAGTTGATTAGCTAATATTTTTTTATTGTTCCCATAAAGGGCGTTACAAAAATGTAACAAATGACGCCTAAAAAAATTTTTTTACAACGTTTGTTACATTTTTGTAACGCCCTTTTTATGAATGGAAATTATTTGTTTCAACTCCATCAATCGTTGCAGGTATGGTAAATATGTGCTATTTCCTTTGTGTGCATTTACAATTGCAAGATTGGTGTTAACGAATAAAGGAATATTTGCAATTGTTGTATGTTGAGATCAGGAATAGTTATTGTTTTATTCATGGTGTAAATATTTTTTTACGTTTTGATTTTTTTGATGAAGAAGTAAATGATCTTTTACGCGTTTACTTAGCAATACTTTTATTGAAAATTTGTAACATTCATACTGAAATTAAGTGTGTTAATCAAAGACATTCTTCAACAGAAAATTTGCGGATACTGAATTATTTTTGTTTTAATGGCTTAACTTCAAATGTTGGTATCACATCAAACAATTCAGAAAAAGTCCGCTTAATGATTTCTAAAGCTTTTTCTTTTTGTTCTGCTTTTATAATAACAGAATCATGAATGGTAAGTGGAATGATTCCTGCATTTACAAGATCTTTTGCAATACAATCGATAAAAATGTAGCTTTCCAATTTTTGAAGAAATACGGGTAATAAAACATTGTCCTTTGATTTAAGCATTTTAATAGAGTTATAGACGTAAGGATATACTTTAGCAAAAATTTTTTTCTCCTTTTCAAATGGAATAAAATTTTTGTTCTTTTTTGATTCATTTTTTGAAAACATAACTTTAAACATTATATCTTTTACATCTTTTCGAGTTAACCCGTTTGAATAACGTTCAACAAAATCCTCATATAAATTACCAAGAGTAACAGAACTAGCAAAATCATTTAAATTCACCAAATAGGCTTTTTTATCATTTTGGTGAATATTTATAACTCCTCGAATCCTTCTACTACCAAAGGTTTTAAGAAGGTTGAGGATATGTAAGTTACAACATAAGGAACCTTGTTGTTTACTATCTTTATTTATTATTGTTCCCAGTAATATACTTAGTAGGAATGGTTGGGAATTTCTTAAATCTATACTTACATAGTCACCTATTATAAATTGCCTTAGATCTCCTTTAAGGTTAGTAATATTTGTATCCAATCTGTTATTTGTTTTGTTACGTTTAAAGTACCTGAATCTTTTATCTTCTAATTGACTTAGTGACATCATGTATGAAGTCCTTTTCTCTTCATCAGGTTGATTTAATACCCACTTTTCTGCATTTTGGTAATCGATTTCTATATTCATAAATTCCTCCCACATCAATTTTAAAAATGGATCTAATCGATTATTATGGGCTTTCTTTAATCTCTGGTGTTTAATAATTTTACTAAAAAGTTTTGTTTCTGCGTTTATTTCAACTGTATCGACTCCTTGCAAAAAATCGGGATTGATGGTGTATCCTAAACATTTCTCACCTACAATGTATTTATTATCAGATTTTATAAATTCACCATCTAAAAGTATTTTGATGTAATTGCCTGTATTAATGCCTATAATAGATCTAAGGGTATTACTATTTAAGGGCAAGAAAACTTCGCTCCCTGTTTCATTTCTGCTTTTATTTTTTATCCGCTGCCCCATCATATAATGGATGGTGTAGTAGATATAGCTGAGATCATACTTAAATTCTGGAGGATTGGAAAGAAGATATTTATCTAACTCCTGAACTAATTTTGCCGGAACATGCAATATAATTGGCTTATTTATTTTCATTGCAAATTTCCTCCATAACGAACAAAGTCAATAAGAATGGATAAGTGTGCAGGTGCAATGCTAAGCCTAACGGCAATATTATATATGCTAGTTGACGAAACTGAAAGATGAGGTACCGCTTTTAAAAAACAAAATATTTTAAAGTTTTTGTTGTACGATTTAAAAGAAAAATTTGAAACCCCATCTTCTATTGTGGGTTTTTTCATTTGTCCTTGTTTGATTTATTTTTGTTAAGAGCTTCTATAACCTCATCGTAACTGTAATACAGTGTTCCATTTAGTTTTGTATACGGTAAACTGCCATTAATACGAAGTGTTTGAAGTGTTCCGGCTGATAGCCCTAACATTTTGCGAACATCAGCGCTTTTTAAAAATTTCGGGCCTTGAGCCTTGTTATTGTAGATTGAGGTTAATTCTTTGATTAACTCATTTTTGAAAATTTGTAAATCTTCAATTGTAACGATATTTGTTGCCATTTTGTATTGTTTTTAAAAATTCAATACACAAATGTAAATACCGATATGGCTAGGATAATCAAAGGAGGTTGGAACAAAGTTGAATAATAATAACCAGTTTCGTTCCAGTTTATGTTTGATTAAATTCTTTGAGAAATTTTTTTATATTTTGTTGGAGAAATTTTTCATAAGAACTAATTTTGCTTTTAGATCCTACAATGTAACTACCGGAGGAAGGGTAAATATTTTCTAAAAAATAATTTTCGCTTTCAATCAATTCACCTAATTCAAATAATCTTCCAACAATTATACACTTTTCGTTTTGAGTGAGATTAATTTTTAATTCAGAAATAGTATCACTGGTAGCTTTGGCAAGACGCCTTTGGTGCGTAAGTAAAATATTATCCTTTTTTAGTGAGTTTATTTTATTTTGTTTCGTTAAATCACTTATTGAAGGAGAAGTTTTGTCGTTTTTATATAGATTAATAAAAAATGCGTTCTCTTTATAGTGTTGCTTAAGGGCTCTGAGTATGACCATATTAACTTCAGCACTATTAAAATTATACTTATAATTTCTACCTTTATTAATTAAATTCACAACTGTTTCAACTTTACTATCATAATTTTTAACTAATTTGTTTTCAAAAATTATAGGGGAAGTGAATTGCTCATGTTTAAAAATAAGATCTTCAATTTGTTCTAGATCCTTGAGGTGATTTTTCTTATCATTTAATTGATTTGCCCAACTATATCCCCCAAGACCCTTAACAGTTGATTGAATTATTAAAACTAACAAAGACAGTTTGTCAATTATTTCAGAATCAAAAATGTCGTACTTTTTGGAGAATTCTTTTATAGCAATATACTCGGTTGTATTAATTTGGAATCCCTTTTTATGATTTGAATCAATAATTTCAGGATCAAATGATATTTCAGGGAAATATTCAAAATAAAATTTTGCCCAATAACCATATTCAGAAAAATGTTTTATTATCAATTCAGTGTTAGGCTTGACGATAGTGTTTTTTGTCATTTTTATGTTCGTTTTTTATTAAACGATTTTTCAAATTTTTCATATCCTCGCTGACTTTTTTCTCAACTACTTTCGCATATATTTGGGTAGTGCGAATATTTTTATGCCCCAGCATAGAACTAACAGTTTCAATTGGAACACCATTAGTTAAAGTTACTGTAGTGGCAAAAGTATGTCTGGCGGAGTGGAAGGTGAGGTTTTTAGCAATTCCGCATAGGGTTGCAACTTCTTTTAAATAAGCATTCATTTTTTGATTGCTCCTTACAGGTAATAATTTACCGGATATTATACATTCAGGGTGTTTTTTGTATTTCTCAATAATTTCAAGCGCTTTAGGTAACAGAGGAATATTCGATTTCGTTTCTGTTTTTTCCCTGTGTGTGTATATCCATTTCTGTTTATCAATTCCTATTTCGATTTCATCTTTTGTCAGTTTCGCAATATCTGCATATGCCAATCCGGTATAACATGAAAAAACAAACATATCTCTCACTTCATCCAATCGGGTAATTGTGAACACTTTATTTTCAACCGTTTGGAGTTCTTCTGTACTTAAAAAATCCCGTTCTACTTCCTTTATAGATCCTTTAAACTTCAAAAACGGATCTTTATTAAGCCATTCGTTTGCAAGTGCAATATTCACAACCTTACGCACATTACGGATATATTTAATAGTACTGTTATGATTGCATTTGCGAACTGTTTTTAAGTAATGTTCAAATTCGGTGATGAACTTATAATTAAGCTCTGTAAGGAACATATCATTAGTATTGTAATTCAGCTTAATAAAATCTGTAACATGGCTCAACGTTGTGGTATAGCGGGTAACAGTTGAATTTGAATAGTCAATATCAACCTTCTCAGCCATTTGTTTGTTGTGATACTTGAATAGCTCTATGATTGTCGATTTCCTCTCTGAGATTCCCAAATATGCGTTTTTTACAGCATTGGAGGTAACAAGTTTATTGTTTTTAATCAATGTATTTTGATGGTCACTTAATTTAGTTCTAATGGTATCAATGTGGTCATTGATTTCTCTCGCATCTTCTTTATTTCCTTTCACCTTTCCGGCTGAACTATCCCACCTGTTACAATCAATTACTCTGTTAATGGATAATTCACTTCTGAAACCATCTACTGTAATTCTTGCATAAATAGGAGTTTCTCCATCTTTGTTTTTCTTTGAATTTACAATGAAGAAAAGGATTGCGAAGGTTTGTTTTTTATTTTCCATTGTTTTGAGATTTGAAAATTAGGACACCGATTCGACACAAAAGTAAATAAATTGTATGAATTGCAAAATAATATTTAATATATTTTATTCAATATTATCAATTGTTTTAAGAGAAATAGGTGTCCTATTATGAATTTTCATTCAGGACACCGAATAGGACACCTTTATATTGAGAATAATTGAATAATCAGATAGGACTTTAAAGAAAAATCCCTCACAAACATTAAGTTTGTAAGGGATTAAGTTCTTTTGATTTCGTGGTTGTGGAGTCGGAGGGATTCGAACCCTCGTCCAAACAAGGAATTAATATGCTTTCTACATGTGTAGCAAACTTTTGATTTTCGATAAACTTAGGCAAATCTGCGAGCCATAAGGTTTACTTAGCTTCTTTATCTCATCACGGATCAAAGCGCTCCGCAACTATTTCTTCATTTGTTATGCTTCGATGGAGACGCAGAAGATCAGAGCTTCTCCGGAAACAAAGGCACTTAATACTTGGTATTAAGCAGCCATAGCGTAGTTAGACTCGCTAGTTAGAATTTTGAGGATTAGGATTAACGTGTCATATTCACAACACACGACATGCTTACATAAAAATCGCACCCGCTGTCAAAACCGTACGACCCCGTAATATTTAAAGAACTGGTACAAAGATACGACAGAAAATCAAGAATTAATACTAAAGAATGTTAAAACACTGTCTGTTACTCATTAGTACAAGTCATTTTCTCTTTAGGCAATAAAACTTATCTTTGGCAACCAAAATATAAAAAAACTGTTGTATGAATAAATTGAAAATTGGCGTTCTGCGCGAAGAAAAAACTCCTCCTGATAAACGTGTTCCTCTAACGCCATTGATCTGTGCTGAATTGATCCGAAAATATCCTCATATCGAAATTGTTGTTCAGCCAAGTAAAATCCGTTGTTACGAAGATGCTGAATATACCGCTTTTGGTGTGCCTTTGCAGGAAGATCTAAGTGATTGTGATGTGTTAATGGGAGTGAAAGAAGTACCAAAAGATCTATTAATTCCGGGTAAAAAATATTTTTTCTTTTCTCATACTCTCAAAAAACAACCTCATAACCAAAAACTGATGAAGGCTTTGATCGAAAAGAAAATTCAGATGATAGATTATGAAACACTTACTGATAAAAATAATAACAGGATCATTGGTTTCGGAAGATATGCAGGTATTGTAGGTGCATACAATGGATTATTAGGCTACGGAAAAAAATACGATCTTTTTCAGCTGAAGCCTGCAAATAAATGCCGGGATAGAGCTGAAATGGAAGATGAATTAAAACGTGTAAAACTTCCTAACATAAAAATTGCCCTGACAGGGGGAGGACGTGTTGCTAATGGGGTTATAGAAACATTAAGTGCCTTGCGAATCCGTAAAGTTACTCCTGAAGAATTTTTAATGGCTTCCTTTCGGGAACCTGTTTATTGCCAATTGAATCCGCGTGATTATGTGGAACGTAAAGATGATCACAATTTTGATTTACATGATTTTTTCAAACACCCTGAGCATTTTGTTTCCGTTTTTCAGCAATATGCAAAGGTGACTGATATTTATATTTCGGCTCATTTCTGGGATCCCAGAGCACCAAAAATGTTTGAACTTTCAGATATTAAAGATCCTAAATTTCATATTAGCGTGATTGCAGATATTACATGCGATATCAATGGTTCTGTACCTACAACAATTCGGTCAACCTCTATTGATAGTCCTTTTTATGGCTATAACATTAAAGAAAATAAAGAAGATCTTCCATTTAATAAAGATACAATTTGCATTATGGCCGTTGATAATTTGCCTTGCGAGCTGCCTCGCGATTCAAGTGATGATTTCGGAAAGGACCTCATGGAGAGGGTTTTAAATTGTATCATTTCTGAAGATAATGATAAAGTGATTGAGAGAGCTTCTATTTGCAAAGATGGAAAATTGATGCCGGCTTTTGAATATTTAAGCGATTATGCGTATTAATTAAATTGTAAAATGATCATTGGAATTGGTACTGACATTGCTGAAGTTTTACGTATCGCTAAAAGTCTTGAAAAAAAAGGCTTTCGGGAGAAAGTGTTTTCCAGGAACGAAATAATTTATTGCGAAACAAAAACAAATAAAGCAGAAAATTATGCTGCGCGTTTTGCGGCAAAAGAAGCTTTATTCAAAGCATTGGGAACAGGGTGGCGTGGCGGACTTGCTTTTAACGAAGTGGAAGTAGTTAATGATGAACTTGGCAAACCTAGTATTCAGTTAATTGGCGAAACTGCAAGGATCATTGAAAAAAGAAATATTAAATCGATTCATGTTTCTCTTTCTCATATTAAGGAAACAGCCATTGCGACAGTAATGTTGGAAGGGTAATACTTAATTGTGTAATTTTATAACAAGAAAAAAAATATTTTTTCTTGTTATTTTTTTGCATTATTGCAGACTAATATCATAAAAACATTGTAAAACATTTTAAATGATGAAATTACAAAATTATGCATCCGGAAAATGGATTTCCGGGGAAGGTGAAGGTCAGGCACTATTCAATGCTATTACCGGGGAACAAATAACAACTGCAAGTAGCAAAGGACTTGATTTTTCTGCCATGATGGAGTATGCACGTAAAGTGGGCGGACCGGCATTGCGCAAAATGACTTTTCAGGATCGTGGCAGAATGTTGAAAGCACTCGCGATGCATCTTCAAGAGAATAAAGAAAATTTTTATAAAGTGAGTTGGGCCACCGGTGCTACACGAAATGATAGTTGGGTGGATATTGAAGGTGGTATTGGTAATTTATTTACCTATGCAAGTTTACGCAGATCTTTTCCTGACGAAACATTTTGTCTGGATGGCGATGCCGCAAAGCTCAGTAAAAATGGCACATTCATCGGTCACCATATTTGTGTTCCAAAAGAAGGGGTTGCTATTCATATCAATGCTTTTAATTTCCCGGTTTGGGGAATGTTAGAAAAAATTGCTGTTAATTTATTAGCCGGGGTTCCTGCAATTGTTAAGCCTGCAACGGTCACCTCATTTTTAACGGAAGCTGTTGTTCGGGAAATTGCTGCATCAAAAATTTTACCTGAAGGAGCTTTGCAATTAATTTGTGGTAGCGCAAACGGAATTTTAGATCATGTTGAATCGCAGGATATTGTTACGTTTACCGGTTCTGCCAGCACCGGAATGATGCTGAAATCACATCCTCGTTTAATTCAGGAAGCTGTTCCATTTAACATGGAAGCTGATTCATTGAACTGTTGTGTATTGGGTACAGATGCTGTTCCGGGTACTTCTGAATTTGATATTTTTATCAAAGAAGTGCAACGTGAAATGACAACCAAGGCAGGACAAAAATGTACTGCTATTCGTAGAATTATTGTTCCTGAAAATTTAGTAGAGGATGTTCAGATAGCATTAGGAAAGCGTTTGGCCCAAACTGTAATTGGTGACCCTCAACTGGAAGGTGTTCGTATGGGGGCATTGGCGGGTAAGTCACAACAAAAAGAAGTTGCAGAAAAAGTAATGCTATTGGCAAAAACACAGGAGATCGTTTTTGGTGATTTGAAAAATTTTAATGTTACAGGTGCCGATAAAAATAAAGGTTCTTTCATGTCGCCAATATTATTCTTAAATAAAGAACCATTTAAATACCTTGATTGCCATAATATAGAAGCCTTCGGACCGGTAAGTACAATCTTGCCTTACAAAACAATTGATGAAGCCATTGAATTGGCAAAGATGGGAAAAGGGTCATTAGTATGTTCCATTGTTACAGGCAATGATAAAATTGCAAAAGAATTTGTAATCGGTGCTGCTTGTATGCATGGTCGTATCTTAGTTTTAAATGCTGATTGCGCCAAAGAAAGTACCGGGCATGGTTCGCCAATGCCTTTGTTAACACATGGTGGTCCGGGTCGTGCAGGTGGAGGAGAAGAAATGGGAGGAAAACGAGGCGTGTTCCATTATTTGCAACGTACAGCTATTCAAGGCTCACCAACTACTTTAAGTAATATCACGAACAATTATCAATATGGGGGAAAATATATAGTAAAAGATATCCATCCATTCAAACGATATTTCGAAGAACTGGAAATTGGTGAAACACTGATCACCGAAAAACATAAGGTAACATTAGAAAATATTGAAGCATTCGCTGAATTAAGCGGGGATAAATTTTATGCACACATGGATGCCAATTCCCTGGATGGAACAATATTTACCGGACGAGTGGCACATGGTTATTACATTTTGTCCAGAGCAGCAGGTTTATTTGTGGATGCACCAAAAGGTCCTGTATTACTGAATTACGGGATTGATGAATGTCGATTCACCAAACCTGTTTATCCCGGAGCTGAAATTGGAGTGCGTTTTACATGCAAAGAAAAAATTGCGCAGGAAAAAAAATCAGATGAAGATATTGCAAAAGGAATTGTAAAATGGTTGGTTGATGTGTATGATGAAACAGGTGAAACAGTTGCCATTGCTACCATCTTAACAATGGTAAAAAAGAAGAACCAGGAATAAAAATTGGGTTTGTTTTTTATTCAAAAAATATTAAAGCGTATGTTTAGCATCAGGCAACATATTTTCTAATGTCCAGTCTAATTGTTTTACCAATTCTGCTTTACGGGGAGGACAATTTTTTACGGAACAAATAGGGCAGGAGCTGGGCAGACAAGGGTCAGCATGAATAAAAAATTCTACATCCCCCTCTAGTTTTTCTTTTATTAGATTTTCAACAGCGGTTACTTCCTTATGCGAATCTTCCAATGTGTCGTACCATGGCAAGGTAATATGTGAATCAATATGTAAATGCGGACCATATTTTAAAACGCGTAAATTGTGCATATCGATCCACTTTTCTCTTCTGTTGGTATTTAAAATTTCTACTACCTGATTTAGTTTTTCATAATCAGCCTCATCCAATAAACTATTTACAGATTCTTTAATTAATTTATACCCGGTAACGAAAATATATAAGCCGAAGAGTATGGCAATAACATTATCCAGCCAGTTCAGTTTTGTAAAATAAATGACCAACAAACCTATTACTAATCCTACGCTTGAAATTGTATCTGAAAGTAAATGTTTACCATCTGCTACCATTAATGATGAATTACGAGCCTTACCTTGTTTTAGTAGATAAGCACCCATAAAATAATTGGCGGCACCTGCAAATACCGAAATATAAACACCAATATCTAATGAACTGATCTCAGCAGGATGAAAAAAAGCCAGTACAGATTTGATTAAAATTCCACTACCGGCAATAATTATTAAACCTCCCTCAATTCCTACTGATAAGTATTCAATTTTCCCATGTCCATATGGATGATTTTCATCTTTTGGTTGCGAAGCATAATAAATGCTAAACAACGCAAAACTTCCGGCAACAACATTAATGATACTTTCTAAAGCATCAGTTAAAATAGCATTTGAATGGGTGATGACATAGGCAGTAAACTTAATTCCCATTAACAAAATGCTAAAAATCAGCATCATGCGCATGGTCTTAATTTTGAACAAATTACTTTCGGAGATCATTTCGTAAACATATGAAAAATGAATTGAATCGAATATGATATTCGGCAGAAAAATTTATCTTTGAGAAAACTTAAAAAAAGATGGATTCATTTTTTAAAGATTTAAAAGTTGTCGAATTAGCCAATGTTTTAGCTGGTCCTGCAGTGGGTATGTTTTTTTCAGAACTAGGTGCCGAAGTAATAAAAATAGAAAATAAATTAACAAATGGTGATGTAACACGTACCTGGAAATTAGCTTCTGAAAACAAAGAAACAGCAATTTCTGCATATTATGCATCTGTCAATTGGAACAAGAAAAGCATATTTCTTGATTTGAATAGACCAGAGGATAAGCAACAGGTTTATAATTTTATCAAAGATGCAGATATAGTCATTTCAAATTATAAACCGGGGGATGACCTGAAATTAAATATGGATTATGAAACATTAAAAAAAATAAATTCAACCATTATATATGCACATCTTACCGGATTTGGGAAAACCAACAAACGAACTGCGTATGATATTGTTTTACAGGCAGAAACAGGTTTTATGTATATGAATGGAACACCTGAAAGCGGACCATTAAAATTGCCTGTTGCACTCATTGATATTCTGGCAGCTCATCAGATGAAAGAGGCAATTTTGATAGCCTTGATAAAAAGATTAAAAACAGGAAAAGGATCAGCTATTCATGTTTCTTTATTTGATTCGGCAATAGCCTCACTTGCAAATCAGGCAAGTAATTGGCTGATGACAAAATTTAACCCTCAGCCAATAGGTTCTTTACATCCCAATATTGCTCCTTATGGCGAAATATTTACGACAAAAGATAAAAAGCAAATTGTACTGGCTATAGGCACTGATAAACAGTTTGAAAAATTATGTATAGAATTAAAAGCAGAAGATTTTGTTAAAAATCCAAAATTCGTAACGAATTCGGAGAGGGTGAAAAACAGGAACGAATTATTCGTTTTGCTTCAACCAATTTTCGAAAAACATCTTTCCGCTGAATTAATGAAAACATTCATATTAACTGATATTCCTGCCGGATTGATAAAATCTATAAAAGAAGTTTTTGAAGATTCGGAGATAAATTCATTAATTATAACTAAAAATAATGATGTTGATAACGATTCAAAAAGAGTAAAAACTCTTGCTTTTTCCTTTTCTGATTGACTCTCAGGTTTTCAATTCCTCCTTTTTTTTGGTGAATAATTTTTTTAATACAGTTTTTTATTTTATATTTGTTTTAATAAACTAAAAGTGCAAACTTTTTCAAAGATGAAATTTAAAACACTACTATTTATTTTATTGACAATCCCATTCTTTGCTTCCGGCCAGGCAATGAAAGGAAAAACTTCCCGTAAAAAGGGCGGAGGATTTTCCACAGGCAAAAAAAAACCACGAAAAGAGTATGTAGTAGGAATTGGAGTAGCTAACTTTTTGGGCGACCTGGGCGGAGCGAATCAAATAGGTACCCATTTTGTAAAAGATCTTGAACTTTCCATGACTCGCCCATCTGTGGCAATAGGTATGCGTTATAAATTTAATAAACGCATGGCTGTAAAAGGTGGTTTTTATTACCAATTAGTTAGCGGATATGATAAATTAACAAAGGAGCAATTTCGAATGAATCGAAATTTAGCCTTTCGTTCAAGTTTATATGAACTTTCGGTACAAGCAGAATTCTATTTTACAAAAGAACAGCAAGGACATTTATATAAAATTAAGAATGCAAAAGGAATGAAAAGTTATGACTTTCAGGGTTATATTTTTCTTGGTTTCGGTGGCTTGTATTTTAACCCGAAAGCAAACTATAATGGTAGATGGGAGGCTTTGCAACCTTTAGGTACAGAAGGACAAGGATTACCCGGTGGTCCCAAAAAATATAAACGAATTACTGCGTGTATCCCTTACGGTTTAGGTGTTAAAGAAGGATTGAATAAGGATTGGAGCATAGGATTGGAAGTTGGTATGCGTTATACCTTTTCTGATTACATTGATGATGTTAGTTCAAATTATTATGATAATGCTGCTATAAAGACTGCTAATGGACAAATGGCGGCTGATCTGGCTGATCCTTCACTTTATAAAATGCCCCCTGAACTGGGTGGCGACAATACAGATTCATGGCAATCGGCACCAGGACAACAACGTGGAAACCCAAAAGATAAAGATGCTTATATGTTTATTAATATAACCATATCATACAAAATGCCTTACAAGCGCAGAACCCGCTCGAAATTCTAATTTTGAAACTTAAAAATATTATACTGCTTGAGCCTCAAACCCAAAAAGAGTTTGAGGCTTATTATTTGTTACGTTACCAAACATTGCGTAAGCCCTGGAACAAACCTTCAGGAAGCGAAAAAGATGATCAGGAAAATGAAAGTATTCATTTGATGGCCTGTGATGAAAATAGAAACATTTTAGGTGTTTGCCGATTACAGTTCAATTCCTCAATTGAAGCCCAGTTACGTTATATGGCTGTAAAAGAAGGTACACAAGGTTTAGGCATCGGAAAAAAATTAATCGAATTTGCCGAGCAGAAAGCAAAAGAGAAAAGCGCTGAAAAAATGATCTTACAATCCCGGGAGATAGCGATTGGTTTTTATGAAAAATGTGGATATAGGATCGTTGAAAAGAGCTATTTAATGTGGGACCAAATTCAGCATTATTTGATGGAAAAAAAACTCTGATCAATGCATTTTATTTTTGGGCACTTTCCAGTTCTTTATTTATGATTTTATTTATTTCATCTGCTTTGCTGATCATCATAAAATGCGTTCCGTTTTTTATTGTGTAATCACAATTTGCTATTAATTTATGTGGTAAAACCTGATCTGCTGTTCCATGAATATGAACAACGCTTTCAGGACATTCTGTGTTGTTCCATTGCATGATACAATGTACAGCTCCTTTGAAATAGTTTTTAGGAGCTGTTTCCAGCATTTCCAAAAATTTTTTTGCCTGATCTTCTGTTGTAACTCCAAATTGTTTTTTTAATAAAAATGCAGCTTTTTTATACATTCTATCACTAATGTATTTATACATTGGGATTCGTTTCCACATTTTAATTTTTTGAGGAACTTCAGAACGTGTCTTACTGCTTGAAACAATAAATGTTTTAACCGGGTCTAATTTTTTCGCGATCTCCATACAACACATTCCACCAAATGAAACTCCTATCAATGCAAAAGGTTGAGATGTATCTATCTGATTTGTTAATCGCATGGCATAACTTGCCAGGGATTCGTTTCTATGTGGTGTTTCCCATTTGATATGATGGATCATACAATTATTCAGTTTAAGATTCTTGAATAATCTTCCATCTACACCCATTCCTGGAATACAATAAACGTTTAGCATACCACAAAGATACTTACAATCGTTCTTTAAACCAATCCAGCGTTTCTCTTCTTGCCTCCTCATGATGTTCACCTGTCCATATATGATAAGCGCCTTGCATGGTGACCAATTTATTTGAAACTCCTAAATTATCTAACTTAGCTTTCATACGTTCTGCATTGCAATAAGGCACCCCGGGATCTTCTGTTCCGTGAATCAGTAATGTGGGCACCGAAGTGTTTTTTAAATTCCAAAAGGGGGATGCTGCTTTATAACGTAGTGTATCATCTGAATTATTAAGTGCACAGCCGGTATAAATTTTAAAAAGCTGCTCCGACAATGTGATATTCAATTGATCGTGATCGATCAAATTTGTAAGCCCGGCCCAGGAAGCACAGGCTTTTATTTTCCCATCTTCATTGTAAAGGTAAGAAGTTAGCATTGCAATATGTCCTCCTGCACTATGTCCGGCCAAACCAAAACGTGTTGTAGAGATCTGCCATTTTTCTGATTTGGAGCAAATGAAATCGATCGCTTTGCGAATGTCCAATGGCAGATCAGGATGATGCACCGCACTTATATCGGAAGCATATCTGTAATTCAAAGTAACACAAGCAATACCTTCATCTGCAAAATTCTGAATGTCCTTTGCGAAATAATTTTTATTCCCCATCACCCAGGCACCTCCATGGATGAGGATTACAACAGGTGTATTTGTTGTTCTGTTTTTTGGTAAAGCGATATCGAAATAATTTCGAAAGCTTTCTCCATAACGCATATCAATTAATGTTTGTTTGCGATTTGGATTTAGTAAACTTTCTTGAAGGCTTTCTTCTTTTTTACAAGTGATGAAGAATACTGAAATCACTATAATTGCGGAGATCATTTTTAGGTGTTTCATGGCAGGTGAGGTTTGGTGAAACTATGACCTAAAAACGAAGTATTTCAAAAAATATTATTTCAGAAATTTATTAGTATAATCTTCTCTGCTTTTATTGATCACTTCAAACGCCTCTTCACGGCCGTAAACATTCGTGATTTCACAAGTTGGTTTTTCTTGTCCGGGAATATTTTTATAGGTTAAAAAATAATGTTTTAAACGATTAATTACTGCTTCGGTACAATCAGTAATATCTTTCCATTGCTCAAAAACTTCATCATCTTTCATTATGGCAATTATTTTATCATCTGCTTCTCCTTTGTCAAGCAATCGCAACCCTCCAATAGGATATGCCTGACACATAATGCCGCCCTGGATGACAGAGCGTTCACTCAACACACAAATATCTAAAGGATCGCCATCTCCTTTTGTAACAACTCTTCCCGATTTTAATGCCGCATATTCTGCAATTTTTATATCACAATAGGTTTGTGGAATAAATCCATAAAGACTCGGAACAACATTCGAAAATTTTTGCGGACGATCAATTTTTAAATGACCACTTTCTTTATCGATCTCGTATTTTACGGTATCTGTTGGGACAATTTCAATATAAGCAGTTACAAGGTTCGGTGCTCCATCACCTATGTTTATACCATGCCAGGGGTGTGCAATATATTTATGTATCATTTTTTATTTTAGATAAAGTTTAATTTTTAGTTGAATTTTTCAATTTCATTTCGACTTATTTTGAGAATTTTTTCGCGTTCGTAATTTTGAAAATAAATAGTAAGATTCCTATGTCAGGTCGTAATAACTTCTTTAATATCATTTCGACCAAAGAGAGAAATATCTCATTTTCGATAAACGGATTTCTTTTGCTTTTCATTTCGCTCGAAATTGACATTTAAAGCTCTAAAGGTATAGATCAGAAAAGTACTTTGAAATGACTATCATCAAGGTTGTTTTTCAATAAAAAAAATTAATGAACGATCATTTTTTTAGTTTGTTCATATTCATTACAACTTAAAGAATAATAGTAGATCCCGGAGCTTAAGCTGAAAGAAGATGCATTGAAAATATAATCATAATTACCTTCGTTAAATTGTTCATTCTCATACAATGTGGCAACTTTATGCCCCAGTATATCATAAACAAACAAATTTACTTTTGTTGATTTTTTCAAATTAAATTTAATCCATGTATTTTCTTTAAATGGATTTGGATAGTTTTGCTTTAATTCCAAAGGTGAATAGGAGGTAAGGCTCGATTCGTCAATCCCCAATGTGGTTCCATTTACAATGGCTGTCCAAACGCTTAATGTACCACTCGAAAATGCCATCCAGATTGGCCGTATAACATTATTGGTTACGGAGATCCCTATGTAATCGCCAAAGAAAACGGAAGAGCTGGGAACAAATGCTGTTTGGTTTATTTTATAATTAGTAAATGAATTTCCGCCATCAATGGTTCGGGCTAAGTAAACATCTGTTTGGAGACTGGAAGAGGAATAATTTCTCCTGTCATAAAAAATAAAATATACAGATCCTGTTGTCTGGTCGATGCACATCCAGGTTAAAAACTGTTGTTTGCCGGGAGCGTCATTATTTACCCGCATGGGTATGCTCCATGTTAGTCCTTCATCAGTTGATTTTATTAACCAAACATCGGTATCACCGGTTCCATTGCGTTGATCGGTCCAGTTGATATATATAGTTCCGTTATTCGGACCGCCACTTATATCACATGATGTGGCAGGTAAGCCGTTGCACCTATCCAATCCGGTAATGTTATAGTCCCAACCTCCGGGCATACTTGTTACTAAGGTTTCCTGAGGCAACCATGTATTTCCATCATCTAAACTTTTATTAAATACAATTCCATTGGGTCCGGCCCATGCAACATAAATTTCTCCATTCGGCCCAACAGTTGGAACGGCACCTTCTACCGTATTATCACTGTCAACACAATCTCCGGCTTGAGCACTTATTCGTTTTGGCATGCTCCAGGTTAATCCGCCATCCGCTGATTTTGAAAATAAAATAACTGTACTGTCTGTAGGAACAGTTGTCCCGTAATTATCAAATTGTGTCCAGGTAATGTAAATTTCGTTTGTAAGGTGATTAACAGCAACACCTTCTTTATCTTGAATTTTGGGATTATTTGGTAATGGATAGGTGCCAGCGTTCCAGTTTGCACCTCCATCAGTTGATTTTTGAATTACTATTCTATCCAGAAAGTTTGGGCTCCCCCATCCATCATGGGAAGGATCTGCTAAATGTGAAAAAAAGAATGCTCCTGTTGTATCGCAAAAAACTATTGGATCCCCCCAAACTCCATTAGTTGTGTCTGATAAAATATTTATATTCCAGGTAAGGCCGGCATCGTTTGAAAAGAAAACATTATCGATGTTAGCCCCTGCAACAATTTGATTGGTGTTCTTTGGGTTAATACAAATAGAAACTTCTTCCGGATCATTTGTATTACTGATCATTATATTTTGAAATTGCCCAAATGAAGCTGTTGCAAGAAGTATTGTTAAACTGGAAACAAAATATTTTTTCATTTTTTTTATTTATCGTATTCAAAGATAGGGAATGAAAAAGGAAAGGCCAAGTCTCTTCGAGTTCGACCCCTTCGACTTTGCTCTGGATAAACTCCGGGAGAGTATCGAGAAGTAATTAACAGATGCACTCCATTGACTTCATAAGTTCTCGATAAGTTTTTCAAAAAAGAAAAACACTCGAACTGACTACACGATGTCACTTCGAGGGGTAATTTTTTTTCAAAAAAAGCAATATAAAATGACGTCTATTTCATTGCTTACAGGATTATGTCCCCCTTTGAAGGGCAATGTCAT